>NZ_WBYT01000010.1:0-7842 GCF_013283255.1 Marinobacterium sp. xm-m-383
TAATTACATCGAGCTGTTCTACAACTCATCACGTCGCCACGGCAACAATAATGGGATGTCTCCAGTTCAATATGAAGAGCAGTATTTACGAAAGCTGGCAGCTGTCTAGGAAACTAGGGCCTTGCCAGTTCAAAGTGTTGGGCAAGGCTATGGTAATGGCTACCCACTTAAAACCTTGCACAACTGGATGACCAGAGCTATGCGCGTTAATGATGACGACTAACGGCACAAAGTAGCCATATTATGAAGATCAATTTAATGTAACGAATTAACTAAAAAGTTTCTTTTGAAAAGATTAGAATCTTTAAAACTCCATAAGGCTCCTATTGTGATTCAGTCTGAGTTTGTTACAACTTTGGTCTCTACATTTTCTTTAGTTTCACTAGCAGAAATTGGCGATAAAAGTCTGTTGGTCTGTATGGCGCTTGCTACACGCTACCGTCATTGGCCAGTATTTTGGGGTGCAGCAATAGCATTTCTAGTCTTAAACTTGCTAGCTGTTATTTTTGGTTCAACCATAGCGGCGTTGGTACCTGAATCAATAATTTTAGCGACTGTAGCAGTAATGTTTATCGTTTTTGGTGTGTTGGCACTTAGAGCTACCGAAGATGAGGAAGATATTGAGCTAGAAGAGAAAGCGAGTCATGGTATCTTCATAACAACCTTTTTAATGATTTTAGTTTCAGAGTTTGGTGATAAAACCCAAATAGCTGTAGCGGCATTATCAACCACTATGGATGCTCTATCCGTTTGGATTGGCGGTAGCCTAGGTTTGATTGCGATATCCGTATTAGGAATTTGGGCGGGTAAAGCTCTTGTTAGAAAAATCCCGCTTCATTGGCTGCACAGAGCAGGTGGAGTTCTTTTTTTAATGTTTGGTGGCTTTGCAGGGTATAAGTTTATTAGCACTTTAGGCGCTAATTATTTCTGAGCCTAACTTCGTACTTTTCGACTGTGGCAAACCAATTAATTTGTAGTGACGTCTGAAGGTCATAAACAGTCGTCAGCTAAAGAATATTCAGTTGTGGCTCACAAAAAATAACCATGAGCCACGCCCAGACAATCTTTTTACATCTTATGTGGAACCGTTTTGATTCCATTTATCTCCTGCATTTCACGTATATATTGAATGATTGCAGGAACTTGCATGAATGTAATCTGTTCTTGTGCAGGCATATCACCAAATGGCCAGTGATGTTGCCGTGTACCGTTTTTAATAGCACTCACAATAGACTGATTTGAATGATGCCCTGGATTGTAAATTGAGTGAATTAAAGGAGGTCCCTTATCACTACCTGATCCATTTTCACCATGGCATTGCGCACAGTTATCCTTGAATACTTTGGCGCCAAACTTGGCTCTATCGCTCAGCGCACCAGTTTTAACATCGACGTGATTCTCTTTATGACCTGCGTGTACTGGAACACTTAACCCCAGAACAAACGAAGAACAAAGAAGCATTTTTAAACTTTTATTTATCACTGATTTACCACTTCAGATTCATAGCCTGCATCTTGGAGTAGACTTAGAACTTCATTTATGGGTTTTTCTGTCGCCAGTGAAACTGTTTTACTATCAAGATCTACACTGACCTCACTGATTGCAGTATCTGCAGCCAATGCTTCCTGAATTGATGATACGCACCCTCCGCAGTTCATCCCTTCAACATACAATTTAATGTTATTCATAGTAATTTCCTCTACGTTATTTATTGTTAACCATCTCTGTATGTCGTTGAGCCAAGTCCTTAGGCCACTCAGATTTAATATAAGCTAAAACATGCCAAATTTGCTCATCTGTTAGCTTTTTCTTGAACGCTGGCATATTTGATTTGTACTCTTTGCCTGCAATTGCCTGTACACCAAATTTAGTAAGCTTAAACAAAAGCTGATCATCGTGATGCCAAGTGTGTCCTGACTCATCATGCGGTGGAGCGGGTAAGTAGCCCTTTAAATCACGTTGTTTCCAATTAACTTGGCCCTCCAGACTGGAGCCGTGGCAGGAAGCACACTCAGCGAAGTAAATTGCTTTTCCCTTCGCTACAGCCTCTGCATCTTTGTAGGGGATACGCTCATCTGGTTGCTGGAAGCTGAAATATAGAAATAGTGACACTGCAAGTAAGGCACTGATAACGATGACTACAGTGTGATTCAAACTCTTAATTTGGAACATAGTTATTTAATCTTTGTACCTGTCATGACAAGCCTTACAGGACTTCGCTAATTCACCATATGCATCCCTAACAGCATCGAGATCTTGCAATGTGGCGGATTCTACTAGGGTAATTGAATTTAATAGGTAAGTTTGACGATGCGCATCAAATCTACTCCACTCTTGCCAAATTAATGGCATAGCTTCAGATGGCTTTTGGTTTGAACCCACTGGGAAATAGTTAAGCATTTCATTCCCCCACTTTACCAACTTCTCCGACTCTAAAGTGATTGTTTGAAAATCAGGAGCTTTAATCGCCTGCTTGATGGTTTTCATGGATTTCTTAGCCTGCTTAAAATTATCCATTCGCTCCTTAACAACTCCAGTTGCACCAGAGTGTGCATGAGCAGCAAATGCAGCAACAAATAAAACACTGGCCAAGGTAAGTCTAAGTGATTTTTTCCGCATTACTTTTACCTTCAAGATAACTTCCATCAAATCATGCAACCTAAACCTGTCATTAGATTGAAAGGCGATATAAAAACATCAATAGTTACACTTGAAGAATAACTAGCTTCTCCTTTTGACTGAGCTGCAGAGTTTACGCGAAGTGTCTCTTATGGGTCGAATACAGACAACTGCTATGTTGAAGTAACTAAGTTAGGTTCAAACTATTATTCTGCAAGACTCCAAAAGTGATTAGTGGGGCCATGACCATTGCCTACGCAAAGCCTATCTGCTGCTTTAATAGCGTTGGTAATATAACCTTTAGACTCTAAAATGGCTTCTTGGATCGAGTAATTCTTACCAATAAGGGTGGCTAGTGCTGAACTAAGAGTGCATCCTGTTCCATGAGTGTTTTTCGTTTCAAAACGCTTTTCCTCAAACCATATCAGACTGCCGTCGGTTGCTAAAAGGTCTGGACTGTCTTTACCCTTTAGATGCCCTCCCTTAAGTAAAATGGATTCTACTCCTTGATTCAAAAGGTCTTTGGCTTGAGCTTCCATTTCAGCTCTACTAATAGCTTCTTTTTGACCCAGAAGCACAGCAGCCTCCGGAAGATTTGGCGTTATTAAAGTGGCTAGTGGTAGAAGAGAATTTTTTAGTGCATTTACGGCATTTGAATCCAACAAAGGATCACCACTTTTGGCGACCATCACAGGATCTAAAACGATAGGAACATTTTTGGTTTTCAAACATTCTGCGACAGTTGTAATTATTTCGGTTGATCCCAGCATTCCAATTTTTATGGCATCCACACGAATATCATCAAAAATAGCATCTAGCTGAGCTTTGATTAAACTAGCTTCTATCAACTTTACAGCCTTAACCCCAGAGGTGTTCTGTGCAGTCACTGCTGTGATAACCGACATTGCGTAACCACCTAATGCAGAGATAGTTTTAATATCTGCTTGAATGCCCGCCCCACCTGATGAGTCTGAGCCAGCAATAGTAAGAATGTTCTTGATCATGTTTTGCTCCATTCTTTTCTAAGGTTTTCTACCGATTGTTTTGGGTCATCCGAACGTGTAACTGTTGATACAACTGCTATACCTGAAACTCCAATAGATTTAAGAATAGGGATATCAGATGATGACATTCCTCCTATCGCATATGTTGGAATAGATGACTGCTTGACAGCATCTTTCAAACCATCAAACCCAATAGGTGGAGCATGATCTGACTTTGTTTGAGTTGCTCTGATAGGGCCTATACCGAAGTAATCAGCAATCTGCTGATTCGCTTCATTGATTTGAGAACTATGCTCAATGGACAGACCCAAAATTTGAGTTGGGGCAAGTGATGCTTTGATAGCAGCTAATTCACCATCACTCTGACCTACATGAAGTCCGCACTGAGGCAACTCTTTAGCCACGTTTACTCGGTCATTCAGAATTAGCTCACAATCATATCCCTTGAGGTCTTTCATAAGCAGAACTGCTTTACTGAAATAGCCAGCATCACTGATATGTTTGTCACGATACTGAATTAAATGCGCACCGCCTTCAGCCGCAAAGTTAACCTGATCTCTAATAGACCAGGGTGATTCAGTATCGGTGATGACATAAATAGGGCCAAGTCTGTTCACAATGTAACCTGTGAACGACTAGTCACTGCCTCCCCAGACAGAGATGCAAGTGTATCTATGAACTCTACCCAGAACGAACCAGGGCCTTTACATTTATTCTCTGCAATCTCACCCGCTATACCGAAGTACGTTAAAGCTGAAACAGTAGCTTCAAATGATGGTTGACCAATACAGAACGCAGCAATAACGCCATTCAAAGAGCAGCCCATAGTCGTTACTTTACTCATGTAATAGCTGCCATGAGGGATCTCTACAGTTCGCTCACCATCAGTGACGACATCAATCGCCCCCGTAACTGCGACAACAGATCCGAGCTGATTAGCTAGGGTGCATGCTGCATCAATAGCTGACTCTACTGAATCTCGCCCATCAACGCCTTGGCCCGAACTTTCAAGACCAGCGAGAGCCATGATTTCAGACGCATTACCACGTATTACGGTTGGTTTTAAAGCCAGTAATTGTTTAGAGGCTTGTTGTCTATACTTGGTTGCACCAACGCCTACAGGGTCAAATACCCAGGGCTTACTCTGAGAATTCATCTGCTTGGCTGCTTTACACATAGCTTCCAACCAAGCAGGCTCCAGGGTTCCAATATTCACAGTCAGTGCATTTGAAATTGCGGCAAAGTCTTCAACTTCTTCTAGGCTATGCACCATAGCTGGTGATGCACCAGCAGACAGCAAAACATTTGCCATACTGTTCATGGCTACAAAATTAGTGATGTTGTGAACTAGTGGTGATGCAGAACGCATCTGATCAAGGTAGTGTCCGATATTTTCCATGGTCTCTCCAAGGCCACAGAGAGACGGGGAATCCTAGCTTTATGACTAGTGGATTCTCGACTCCCTACGCCAGCATTATCTGGTTCAGGTACTAAGGGTGCTTCTCAGCCTTTTGGCGCCCCTGTCTTTTTTCAATGTATTTTTTACGCTCGCATTTGTAAATAGATCTCTGTTGATTTGTTTCATTTTTGTGTTTATTTTAAAAAAACTTGTCGGAGTGCCTTATTGGCTGAGATCGCACATTGTGCGGGATCCGCAGAACCTGAACGGGTTAGAACCCGCGTAGGGAACAAGATTTCTTGATTCTGCAGTCACCCTTATCTTGGGTCGCCACGTATCTATTCGATACCACTCGACAAGCAATCCAGTTAGTTCAGGAGTGCTTATGTCAGAAAATACAAAACCTACCAGCTCACAAACAGCTCAAGAGTCTGCGAGAGACTTTATCTACTCACTATCATCTAACCCTTTGCCGGGTTCGGAGAGAATCTATGTCCAAGGATCTCGAGCGGACATACAAGTTCCCATGCGAAAAATTAGTTGTAATCCAACACCGATAGCTGATGAGAAAGATGCCTCAAATTGGGAGCAGAACGAACCTATCTATGTTTACGAAACAGCGGGTGCATACTCGGACCCCAATAAGCACATAGACGTTACAGAAGGGCTTGAGCCTCTTCGTGAGGGATGGATCACTGAGCGTGGAGACACAGAGGTCTTAGATGTTTTAAGTTCTGAATATGCTCGCTTACAACAGATAGATATTCGAGGAGAAGCAAAGCGTTTTCAAAAACGAGTTCGTATTCGCAAAGCCTTGAAGAGCAAATGTGTTACTCAAATGCACTATGCGCGAAAAGGGATCATCACCCCAGAAATGGAGTTTATCGCTATCCGTGAAAATCAAAACCTGGAAGCGATAAAAAGCGAGCTGCTACGTAAACAACATCCAGGTGAGAGCTTCGGAGCCAATATTCCTGAAAAAATAACAGCAGAGTTTGTGCGTACAGAAGTTGCAGAAGGCAGGGCTATTATACCCTCTAACATCAACCATCCTGAGTCTGAACCTATGATTATTGGGCGCAACTTCCTAGTAAAAGTGAACTCTAACATTGGTAATTCAGCAGTTACTTCTTCAATAGAAGAGGAGGTAGAAAAGCTTGTATGGTCAACTCGATGGGGTGCGGATACATTGATGGATCTATCAACTGGCGATGACATCCATCAGACGCGTGAATGGATTATTCGTAATTCACCCATACCCATCGGAACAGTACCCATTTATCAGGCACTAGAAAAAGTTGACGGGATTACAGAGAACCTTAGTTGGGAAGTCATAAAAGATACGCTTATTGAACAAGCAGAACAGGGCGTAGATTACTTTACGGTCCACGCAGGGGTGCTTCTTGAATACGTACCTATGACTGCCAATCGTTTAACAGGGATTGTCTCTCGCGGTGGTTCCATTATGGCTAAATGGTGTCTCTTTCATCATCAAGAAAACTTCCTTTACACTCACTTTCGGGAGATATGTGAGATCTGTGCCGCCTACGACGTAGCATTATCTCTCGGTGACGGGCTGCGTCCAGGCTCAATCATGGACTCGAACGATGAGGCTCAATTTAGTGAGCTTCGAACACTCGGTGAGTTGACGAAAATTGCTTGGGAATATGATGTTCAGGTCATGATCGAAGGTCCTGGTCATGTTCCGATGCAGCGAATTCAGGAAAATATGACTGAAGAGTTAGAACATTGCCATGAAGCACCGTTTTATACTCTAGGACCTCTGACTCAGGATATAGCACCTGGTTACGACCACTTCACTTCAGGGATTGGTGCAGCTCAAATTGGTTGGTATGGATGCGCTATGCTCTGTTACGTGACCCCGAAAGAACACCTAGGTCTACCTAACAAGGAGGATGTGAAGGACGGGCTGATAACATATAAAATTGCAGCTCACGCCGCTGATCTCGCTAAAGGCTTCCCTGGCGCACAGGTTAGAGATAACGCCCTGTCAAAAGCTCGATTTGAGTTTCGCTGGGAAGATCAATTTAATCTCTCGCTTGATCCATACAGGGCTAGAGAGTTTCATGATGAAACGATGCCTGCACCCGCAGCAAAGGTAGCCCATTTTTGCTCAATGTGTGGTCCTAAATTCTGTTCAATGAAGATCAGCCAGGAAGTAAAAGAATATGCTGATATCAAAGCACATGGTATGAAAGAGATGTCAGGTAAATTTGAAGAGCTTGGTTCATCTTTATATCACGCTAGTAACTAGGAAAATATTGGGCAAGTAACACTAGCTACCTTTGGGGACCCATTGTCTACTCCTTGGACGCGGATCATGAGGATTCGCAAGGAAAACAATGGGATACCTTAAGGGATCTCAAGGTTTCTAAAGTGTCTCTCTGTAATCTATACCAAATAAATGGTACCGATGGTCGGACTTAGAGACTGCCCAAGTACACCACCTTTCCTTGCAAAACATATACTTACATACCTTAGGTTCACCCTCAAGAGACCTTTTTGTGTCTACGGTTTTGTCTACGGATAAGTCCCTTTACCCGTAGGACGCTCTAACTCTCTTTCTGAGCTAAATTCACCGAAAATCTTTAAGACACTCATCAATTGAATCGGATAATGAGTAACCCCCCTTCACCCTATCAAAAATCGCAAGCACTAATTAGCAAGTAGATTGGCAAGGCCCTAGTTTCCTAGACAGCTGCCAGCTTTCGTAAATACTGCTCTTCATATTGAACTGGAGACATCCCATTATTGTTGCCGTGGCGACGTGATGAGTTGTAGAACAGCTCGATGTAATTA
>NZ_WBYT01000011.1:0-3390 GCF_013283255.1 Marinobacterium sp. xm-m-383
GTCACATGGGCATTCGCTCAGAAGTCTCCTTGCTCCAAACATAAAAAAAGGGCCATCCGAACGGATGACCCTTTTTCTATGTTAGGTGCCTGGCAATGACCTACTCTCACATGGGGAAACCCCACACTACCATCGGCGATGACGCGTTTCACGACTGAGTTCGGTAAGGGATCAGGTGGTTCCACGTCTCTATTGTCACCAGGCAAAACTGGTTAACGCATTGGATACTGTAAGATGCGTCTTGGTTGTTTATACAAGCTACAACCGTTAAATCAATCATTAAACCACTCAGCTGTTCATCTGAAGCTCTCGCTCTCAGACAGCTTTGGCGTTATATGGTCAAGCCTCACGAGCAATTAGTACTGGTTAGCTCAACGCCTCACAACGCTTACACACCCAGCCTATCAACGTCCTAGTCTTGAACGGCTCTTTAGGGACCTTAAAGGTCCAGTGAGATCTCATCTTGAAGGGGGCTTCCCGCTTAGATGCTTTCAGCGGTTATCCCGTCCGAACATAGCTACCCGGCAATGCCACTGGCGTGACAACCGGAACACCAGAGGTTCGTTCACTCCGGTCCTCTCGTACTAGGAGCAACTCTTCTCAAATCTCAAACGCCCACGGCAGATAGGGACCGAACTGTCTCACGACGTTCTAAACCCAGCTCGCGTACCACTTTAAATGGCGAACAGCCATACCCTTGGGACCGGCTTCAGCCCCAGGATGTGATGAGCCGACATCGAGGTGCCAAACACCGCCGTCGATGTGAACTCTTGGGCGGTATCAGCCTGTTATCCCCGGAGTACCTTTTATCCGTTGAGCGATGGCCCTTCCATACAGAACCACCGGATCACTAGAACCTACTTTCGTACCTGCTCCACGTGTCTGTGTCGCAGTCAAGCACCCTTTTACTCTTGCGCTCAATGCATGATTTCCGACCATGCTGAGGGTACCTTCGTGCTCCTCCGTTACTCTTTGGGAGGAGACCGCCCCAGTCAAACTACCCACCACACACTGTCCTCGATCCCGATAAGGGACCTGAGTTAGGACTTCAACGTTACCAGGCTGGTATTTCAAGATCGGCTCCACTTGAACTGGCGTCCAAGTTTCAAAGCCTCCCAGCTATCCTACACAAGTAAGGTCAAAGTCCAGTGTGAAGCTATAGTAAAGGTTCACGGGGTCTTTCCGTCTAGCCGCGGGTACGCTGCATCTTCACAGCGAGTTCAATTTCACTGAGTCTCGGGTGGAGACAGTGTGGCCATCGTTACGCCATTCGTGCAGGTCGGAACTTACCCGACAAGGAATTTCGCTACCTTAGGACCGTTATAGTTACGGCCGCCGTTTACTTGGGCTTCGATCAAGAGCTTCGCCGGAGCTAACCCCATCAATTAACCTTCAAGCACCGGGCAGGCGTCACACCCTATACGTCCACTTTCGTGTTTGCAGAGTGCTGTGTTTTTAATAAACAGTCGCAGCCACCTGGTATCTTCGACCGGCCTCAGCTTAGGGAGCAAGTCCCATCACCAAAACCGGCGCACCTTCTCCCGAAGTTACGGTGCCATTTTGCCTAGTTCCTTCACCCGAGTTCTCTCAAGCGCCTTGGTATTCTCAACCTGACCACCTGTGTCGGTTTGGGGTACGATCCCACATAACCTGAAGCTTAGAGGATTTTCCTGGAAGCCGGGCATCAACTACTTCACTCCATATAGGAGCTCGTCATCAGATCTCAGTCATAGAAGGACCCGGATTTGCCTAAGTCCTAAACCTACATCCTTAAACGCGGACAACCAACGCCGCGCTAGCCTAGCCTTCTCCGTCCCCCCGTCGCAGTTATGCGAGGTGCAGGAATATTAACCTGCTTCCCATCGATTACGCTTTTCAGCCTCATCTTAGGGGTCGACTCACCCTACCCCGATTAACGTTGGATAGGAACCCTTGGTCTTCCGGCGAGGGAGTTTTTCACTCCCTTTATCGTTACTTATGTCAACATTCGCACTTCTGATACCTCCACGGTGCCTTACAGCTTCCGCTTCAACAGCTTACAGAACGCTCCTCTACCATGCGTATAAACGCATCCGCAGCTTCGGTCTCTAGTTTGAGCCCCGTTATATCTTCCGCGCAGGCCGACTCGACTAGTGAGCTATTACGCTTTCTTTAAAGGATGGCTGCTTCTAAGCCAACCTCCTAGCTGTCTGAGCCTTCCCACATCGTTTCCCACTTAACTAGAAGTTTGGGACCTTAGCTGGCGGTCTGGGTTGTTTCCCTTTTCACGACGGACGTTAGCACCCGCCGTGTGTCTCCCATGATTGCACTCTTGGGTATTCGGAGTTTGCATCGGGTTGGTAAGTCGGGATGACCCCCTAGCCGAAACAGTGCTCTACCCCCCAAGGTGAGACATGAGGCGCTACCTAAATAGCTTTCGAGGAGAACCAGCTATCTCCGAGCTTGATTAGCCTTTCACTCCGATCCACAGGTCATCCGCTAACTTTTCAACGGTAGTCGGTTCGGTCCTCCAGTTGATGTTACTCAACCTTCAACCTGCCCATGGATAGATCGCCCGGTTTCGGGTCTACTCCCAGCAACTATGCGCCCTATTAAGACTCGGTTTCCCTACGCCTCCCCTAAACGGTTAAGCTTGCTACTGAAAGTAAGTCGTTGACCC
Organism: Marinobacterium sp. xm-m-383; assembly: GCF_013283255.1. Taxonomy (NCBI): domain Bacteria; kingdom Pseudomonadati; phylum Pseudomonadota; class Gammaproteobacteria; order Oceanospirillales; family Oceanospirillaceae; genus Marinobacterium; species Marinobacterium sp. xm-m-383. Next base: position 2,660 of record NZ_WBYT01000011.1, read on the forward strand.
ATTATACAAAAGGTACGCAGTCACCGAACTAAGTCGGCTCCCACTGCTTGTACGTACACGGTTTCAGGGTCTATTTCACTCCCCTCACAGGGGTTCTTTTCGCCTTTCCCTCACGGTACTGGTTCACTATCGGTCAGTCAGGAGTATTTAGCCTTGGAGGATGGTCCCCCCATGTTCAGACAGGATAACACGTGTCCCGTCCTACTCGATTTCACTGAAAAAGGGTTTTCGAATACGGGGCTATCACCCACTATGGCCAAGCTTTCCAGCTTGTTCTTCTAACCCAAATCCAGCTTAAGGGCTGGTCCCCGTTCGCTCGCCGCTACTAAGGGAATCTCGGTTGATTTCTTTTCCTTCGGGTACTTAGATGTTTCAGTTCCCCGAGTTCGCCTCTCTAAACCTATATATTCAGTAAAGAGATACCACTTACGTGGTGGGTTTCCCCATTCGGAAATGTACGGATCAAAGCTTGTTTACCAGCTCCCCGTACCTTATCGCAGGTTACAACGTCCTTCATCGCCTCTGACTGCCAAGGCATCCACCGTGCACGCTTATTCACTTGACCATATAACCCAAAGGTGTCTGATCAACTGAATGGTTCTCGTAACGATCGATTTCGCCGGTTGGCGCTTGTATTAAACAATACAAGACAATCTTTATCTTACAGTTTCCAAATTGTTAAAGAGCGTTAAAACGAATAACTTCCAAGAAGTTAAAAGCTTTAAAAGATA
>NZ_WBYT01000012.1:0-1723 GCF_013283255.1 Marinobacterium sp. xm-m-383
AGGTACCTCTAACGCAGCCTCAGTACGACGCTCTGGCCAGCTTCATCTTCAACCTTGGAGGGGCCAACTTCCGCACTTCTACGCTTCTCAGAAAGCTGAATGCTTACGATTACGTAGGGGCTGCAGACGAGTTCCTTCGGTGGAACAAACAACGCCAAGGGGGCCAGATGGTGGTCCTGCGAGGACTGACCAAACGGCGCGAAGAAGAACGCGCACTCTTTCTGGAAGGAACAGACAAATGAAACCCAAGACCTACAAGCGAGAGGTCGCCGTAGCGATGCTCCTGGCGCTGGCCGGGGTGTTCATCTGGGGTGTCTTCAACGAGCGGGCCATGCAGGCCGCTGAGTATCTCACAATGCCTGTGTTCGCATTTGCTGCTGGCGCATTCGCCATCGACGCAGTGTTCAAGCAGGGAGGTCGGTCCTTTGAAACACCTTCGTGACTTCTTCATAGGCATTGCCGTCATGCTCGGTGTCCTCTTTGCGGCTATCCGGTACGGCACAAAGAAAGAACGGGACGCACAGCGCATACGTGACTTCGTGAGACACGAGAAAACCAAGGAGATCATCGATGAAGTGGAACCTTCTGCTGATCGCGATGCTGCTGTTGAGCGCCTGCGATCTCGTGGTTGGCTCTGATAGCGCCATCTGCGAAATCCCACGTCCCAATCTGGACGCCTCAGGCATCTCTACGGAGAACCTGATCGAACTCGACCTCTTCGTTGAGCGGTTCGAGTCAGCATGTGGTAACTGAACACCACACTCTAGGAGCCTCTGAGAGCGCCGCTGAGAGGCGGTAGCTTTCTGGGCACCTACCACTACCAAATCGTAAGGATTGCGCTCTCGTAGGCGCTCCGTAAGCCAATGGAGGCCCCATGGCCAACATCCCCAATACAGAGTTCCATCGGAAGATCCGATCCGACTTCAAGGTGTTCCTCTGGTACGTCCACAAGTACCTCGGACTGCCCGAACCGACACCCTTGCAGTACGACATTGCGGACTTCCTGCAATATGGACCCAAGCGATCCTGTATTCAGGCCTTCCGAGGTGTCGGTAAGTCCCACATCACGGCGGCATACGTCGTCTGGCGGCTTATCTGTGACCCTCAGACCAAGATCATGGTCGTATCGGCCTCTAAGGATCGCGCTGACGCCTTCTCGACGTTCACCCAGCGGCTGATCTGGGAGATGGAGGGGCTGGAATACCTCCGTCCACGTCCAGAACAGCGTCAATCGAAGATTTCATTCGACGTTGGCCCAGCAGTGGCCGACCAATCTCCCTCGGTGAAGTCCGTGGGTATCACCGGCCAGCTTACCGGTAGCCGTGCAGACCTGATTGTTGCAGACGACATCGAGGTTCTGAACAACGCATTCACCCAATCTGCCCGTGACAAGCTGTCAGAGAGCGTTAAGGAGTTCGACGCTATCCTCAAGCCACTCTCCGGCTCCCGTGTGGTCTTTCTAGGGACCCCTCAGACCGAGGACTCGCTGTACTCCAAGCTGCCTGATCGTGGCTATAAGGTCCAAATCTGGCCCGCTCGGATGCCAAACGAGAAGATGCGGGAGATGTACGGTGACACTCTGGCCGAATACATCAAGCAACTCCCGTATGACGAAGGACAGCCTACCGATCCCAAGCGTTTTGACGATGCTGACCTGATCGAGCGTGAGGCCTCCTACGGCAAAGCCGGGTTCGCGATGCAGTTCATGCTCTCGACCGCCCTC
>NZ_WBYT01000014.1:0-1321 GCF_013283255.1 Marinobacterium sp. xm-m-383
GTGTGGCTGTAGATGTTGCTGGTCACATGCTCGCAGCGAAAGCTCGCAAGAAGCGTTGATGCATCAACGCTTCTTCAACGCTTTTGCAGAAGCAACGATACGCTTACGAAAAACATTGATATCTGCGCTGTCCATTACAAGCACTGAAAATGCGTTTCCATCGCTATTGCGCATCTCTACGAGCATTCCAAATTTAGTAATTTTCAACATATCAGATGATTTTTCATAGATGTTTAGGTCTTTTTGACCTGATGTTGTCATCGCTTCCATTACATCGTTCAGATTGTTGAATGCGGCATCAATATTCAAAGCTGGTGCTTTCATAATAGTTCTCACTTTCTTTGTTTTGAGATTTGAAGATTTGTCAGTGTTTGAAGACGCAGCTTTATGCTGCTTCTTCTTGCGCATCTATGTAGTCAATGAGGTGCTGTAGTTCTTCATCGTCTTCAACGGCTTCAACAAGCAGATAGCGAATACACTCGCTGTCAAGGTTTCCAAATAGATGTGCTTCAACAAATTCATATGCGGTCATAGTTTTCTCTTTCTTTGATTTGAGATTGGAAGATTTGTCAGTGTCTGAAACGCTCATTCGTTTCGCTCACTGACAATAATAATATAAGCTGTTCAGGAGTAATTTACTTGTGACAAGACGAAGGCGCAGCGGGGCTGTCTGGTCTTGTTCATTTCTACATAGAAACGAGGTGACAATGAGTGAGAAGTGGTCAGGCGATGGCAGGTATTATCTGGCGGCACGAAGTGTTGAGGCATATCGCTTGTGGTTTGAGTTCTTGAAGCAGGCGCATCGGGATAAGGACATTGAGGTAGACTACGAGTTCTACGCTGACTGGGGGAACTTCTGGGACAAGTCGTTCAGCGACTGGTGGGCAGGTGCAACTTGGCGGACGCTCTTCGCTGTTGATACGGCTGTTCGTGTTCTGGATGAGAGTGAGGGCATTCAGAATGACGACACAGCAATCGTTGTGCGGCTATCATTGAGCAAAGATATCAAAGAGACGCTGCGAGATGTTCAGCAGCTTCTGGAACAGCATGGCGCAGGCACAAAGCTGAACACAGTAGCTCAAGGCAAGTTCAAGCTGTCAGAGGGCTATGAGAAGGCGTTTCTCAAATACATGGACAGAGCGAACTTCATGCTTCGTCTGTATCGTATCTGGTTGGACAATGCTGACTATGACAAGCGGGGTCGTGTGAAGCAGACGGCTGTTCAGTTCTACGAGTGGGCAAAGCAGCGAGACGACATGATACGAGCGAAGAACTACAAGCTCACTCGTCCGATGTTTCCGTTTGCAGTTCGCACATACGT
>NZ_WBYT01000015.1:0-1236 GCF_013283255.1 Marinobacterium sp. xm-m-383
TGGCAAGGCCCTAGTATTGTAGACACCTGTTAGCGTTACAATAACGCCTAACAAGAGGTGATCACCAATGAGTGCAAAACGTTACACCGAAGAGTTCAAAATCGAAGCGACTAAACAGGTCACGGAACGCAACTACCGGCTCAGTGAAGTCGCTGCGAGATTAGGCGTTTCAGAGCCGACTCTTCGCAACTGGATTAAGAAATACGGCTCCACTAGTTCTCAGCACCATACGATTAATGATCAGCAGGAGGAGCTTCGAAAACTCAAGGCTGAACTTAGACGTGTCACTGAAGAACGAGACATATTAAAGGAGGCCGCAGCGTACTTTGCAGCCGAGTCAAAGAGAAGTACGCGTTCATAAAGTCACGACTCGATCAGTTCCCAATCGCAGTGATGTGCAGAGTGCTCGAGGTTGAACGCAGCGGTTTTTACGCCTGGTTCAAGCAACCTGAGTCGAAGCGCGCTCTGGAAGATAAGCGTTTATTAACGAAGATCAGGCAATTTTGGGCTGAAAGTGGATTTGTGTACGGCTACCGAAATATAACGAAAGATCTGAAGGACGATAACGAGCAGGTCGGGAAAAACCGAGTGCATCGAATCATGCGACAGAACGACATCTCCTCTCACCGGGGCTATAAGAAACACAGAGGTTTCAGTGGCGGCGATCTTAGTCTAGTGGTGCCCAATACATTGGCTCGAGCGTTTGATGTTGACGCTCCTGATAAGGCTTGGGTGACCGACTTCACTTATATCCGAACTCACGAGGGTTGGTTGTATCTCGCTGTTGTCATCGACCTATTTAACCGTCAGGTAGTCGGCTGGAGTATGAAGAACAACCCTCGGGCAGAGCTGGTCATCGATGCGCTTATGATGGCACTTTGGCGCCGGCAACCCAAGGGAGATGTACTAATCCACTCCGACCAGGGTGTTCAATACACCAGCAGCGACTGGCGTACCTTCTTAAAGGGCCACGGTTTAGAAGCCAGCATGAGTCGGCGTGGAAACTGCCATGATAACGCCGTCGCCGAGAGCTTCTTCTCGAACCTCAAAACCGAGCGAATCAAGCGCAAAATCTACCCAACACGGAATGAAGCAAGAGCGGATATCTTTAATTACATCGAGCTGTTCTACAACTCATCACGTCGCCACGGCAACAATAATGGGATGTCTCCAGTTCAATATGAAGAGCAGTATTTACGAAAGCTGGCAGCTGTCTAGGAAACTAGGGCCTTGCCA
>NZ_WBYT01000001.1:0-740817 GCF_013283255.1 Marinobacterium sp. xm-m-383
GTGTGGGGTTTCCCCATGTGAGAGTAGGTCATTGCCAGGCACCTAACATAGAAAAAGGGTCATCCGTTCGGATGGCCCTTTTTTTATGTTTGGAGCAAGGAGACTTCTGAGCGAATGCCCATGTGACAACCCATGCCCCAACGGGGCGGGGTTGAGGCGCTGCAAGCGTCGCGAAGCGATGACGAGCAACGCTCGGCACCTATTGTAGGTCATTGAGAGCTTCGTAAAGGATCTCTGCCAAATCCATCGCGGCCTTTGCAAGACCGCTCCAACGGTTTTAATAAAGATCTCTGCCAACGTCAACAGCGGATGACAGGCTGAAGGCCAGTCACCGGCACTCCGTTAGATAAATCCGGCACCAGTCCATAATCATTGATACACCGCTTCGCGGTGATCGCGGTCTGCCGCTACGCGGCAGTTCGCTCCTACAGTCGGACTTCGTAAAAGATCTCTGCCAACGTCAATAGCGGATGACAGGCTGAAGGCCAGTCACCCTAGCTTCGTAGCGAGTTAAGCACACCAGTGACTGGCTTTAGCCTGTCACCTGCTCTCTAATTACGCGCCCAACCTTCACGGCCTTCGCAAGACCGCTCCAACAGCTAACTACTACCCTTCAATCTGCGAACAGTGATCCCTCTGCTCTACTTCCGGTGTGAATATCACATAATCAGCTATCGCTTCATCCTGATAGCTGTCTGGTATGATTTCAAAGGGGTCTCTGCTGTCACCAACGGATAGCATCATGATCGATAAGCTATTCAGCTCATTATGAAAGGGGACGCCGGCATCTTTTCTGACATGCATGTTGCCTGCAATGTATAGATCGACTTTATCGGTGCTGTTCTCTTTAAGTACTCTACCCATCTGTCGATCACGGGCTATTTGAACTCTTAACATATTGCCCAGTTGTGATTTGGGTAGCTTGCCGCAGTGGCTTTCATAGAGTATGTCGAGCATAAAGTTTTTGTAGTGTTCGTTAGGATGATCTATTGATTCATCCATGTAGGCTTGCATCTGTTGTTGTCGAGTTAGGTCTGTGCTGAGTACTCTGTTTGCTTTCGTTAAAGCTAAGTTCACGGGTGATTCATACCACTCCCAAGGCCAGCCTTTTTGCCAGTTGAGTTGTTCTGGATTCGACGGCTCCCCTAATGCGCTGTCTAGTGCACTCTGTTGATCTGTATTCGCCATTTCAAAGGCAACATTACCGAGTATCTTCTTTTGGGACAGTAGCTCTAGTATCTCTGTTTGAAGTTCGTGATGAATATCCGTTTCATGATTTTCACCCAACAATATCCAATCTATCTCACTCATTTGATCCAGTAATTGCTGTTGAGTTATGAAACGCTGGTTTGCGTTATCCCATATTTTTCCAACAATGGGATTATTACTTTTTATATCAGTTTGCCACTCAGCTGCTGATACGGCTGATATGCCAAATAGAATTGAAATAGAAACAGCTTTTAACAGGTTCATCTTGTCCGTGTCTTTTTGTTGATACTCGTTTTCACTCTACGCATTTGATCCTATCTTGGTGCTTTTCAGATGCAAGCGCGTGTCTATGGTGGCATACTCGTAAACAACTGTTTTTGTAAATGCTAACCCGTCTGGGAACACTATTTGTGGAAAATCTGATCGATGAAGGGGTCGAAACCCTTCCTTTAAAGACCTTTACAGAGAAAGCCTACTTAGATTACTCAATGTACGTCATTCTTGACCGTGCATTGCCTCATCTAGGCGATGGTATGAAGCCAGTACAACGCCGTATTGTTTATGCAATGTCTGAGCTTGGACTAAAGGCGAGCGCCAAATTTAAAAAGTCAGCACGTACGGTAGGTGACGTTTTAGGTAAGTTTCATCCGCACGGTGATTCGGCCTGTTATGAGGCTATGGTGCTTATGGCACAGCCTTTCAGTTATCGCTATCCACTTGTAGATGGTCAAGGCAACTGGGGTTCTGCTGACGACCCTAAATCTTTCGCAGCAATGCGATACACTGAAGCGCGACTCTCTAAATATGCCGAGGTGTTGTTAAAAGAGTTAGGTCAAGGAACGGTTGAATGGGTACCTAACTTTGATGGCACGATGGATGAGCCTGAGGTTCTGCCAGCGCGTCTACCTAACGTACTCTTGAATGGTTCTACGGGTATCGCCGTTGGTATGGCGACTGATATTCTTCCCCATAACCTTCGCGAAGTCGCTCGGGCTTGTACTTATCTGCTCGACAATCCTGATGCCAGTGTTGCGCGTCTTTGTCAGAAAGTAAAAGGCCCTGATTTCCCAACCGCTGCTGAGATCATTACACCGACGGCTGATCTTAAAAAGATCTATGAGACCGGTCGTGGTTCTGTAAAAGCACGTGCTATTTATGAAATTGAGGATGGTGACGTTGTCATTACGGCTCTTCCATATCAGGTATCTGGTGCTAAGGTGCTTGAGCAGATTGCAGCTCAAATGCAGCAGAAAAAATTGCCAATGGTTAGCGATTTGCGTGATGAGTCAGACCATGAGAATCCGACTCGGTTCGTGATTGTGCCACGCTCAAATCGTATCGATATTGAGCAGTTGATGGCTCACCTGTTTGCAACCACCGATCTAGAGCGAAGCTACCGAGTTAACTTCAACATGATCGGCATTGACGGCCGTCCACAGGTTAAAGATCTTCGTCAGATCTTAACGGAGTGGCTTACTTGGCGTACCCAGGTTGTTCGACGCCGTCTCGAATTCCGTTTGCAGAAAGTATTAGATCGACTGCATATCCTCGATGGTTTGATCATTGCTTATCTTAATATCGATGAAGTGATCGCAATCATCCGCAACGAGGATGAGCCTAAAACGGTTATGATGGAGCGCTTCGGTCTAACGGATGTCCAAGCTAACGCCATCCTCGATCTCAAACTTCGTCATTTGGCGAAACTGGAAGAGTTTCAGATCCGTGCAGAGCAGTCTGAGTTAGATGAAGAGCGTAAAAAACTTGAATCTATTCTTGGTTCTGATGAGTTGATGCGTAATCTCATTAAAGAGGAGATTGAACAGGCTGCTGAAGAGTTTGGCGATGATCGCCGCTCTCCTCTGGTTGAGCGTGAAGAGTCTCAAGCGTTCAGTGATAAAGATCTGCTTACCTCTGATCCTGTTACCGTCGTCCTCTCTAAACAGGGGTGGATCCGTGCTGCTAAAGGGCATGACATTGATCCGGCTACTCTGAATTACAAAGCGAGTGATGGTTATAAACTCTCGATTGCTGGACGCATGAACCAGCCGACGATCCTGCTAGACAGTATGGGGCGCAGTTATACATTAGAGACTCATAACCTGCCTTCAGCTCGGGGGCAAGGCGAGCCTGTTACCGGTAGCATTAGTCTGCAAAAGGGTGCTTCGATAGAGGCACTAACCGCGGGTAAAGAGAGTGATAAGGTTCTTCTCTCTTCAGATGCTGGTTATGGCTTTGTCACGTCGATAGGTGATATGACCAGTAAGACGAAAAACGGTAAAGCGGTACTGACGCTACCCAAAGGGGCCAATATCGTAGCGCCTGATTCCATTTCTGATAGCGAAAATGGTTTGATCGCTGCCGTAACTTCTGAAGGGCGTCTACTGGTGTTCCCAGTCTCTGAGCTGCCTGTATTGGGACGAGGTAAAGGTAATAAGATCATTAACATCCCGTCGGCAAGGGCTCAAGCTCGTGAAGAGTTGATGGTTGCTGTGGCTGTTCTTAATGAAGATCAGGAACTTCTGGTTCATGCGGGTAAGCAGTACCTAAAAATGACCAAAGCCGATCTAGAACACTACCGTGGAGAGCGCGGTCGTCGAGGCAATAAACTGCCAAGGGGCTATCAGCGAGTGAGCCATCTATCGGTAGAGTAATGACTACCTAAATATCAAAAGGGAGCCACTGGCTCCCTTTTTTGTTGAATCAATAATGTGCGGTTTATGCAGATTACTGTGCGGCCTGCTGTGCCAGTTTTGCCAGAAGATAACGCCCCTGTTTTTCTAACAGATCTTGATAGCTTTTACTCAACGATAGGATCAGCACCTTGTCCTCATCTTCGCGTTTGATCTCAGCGGTTGATAGAACACCGCTTTTTAGATCGGGTGCCTCTGAGAGTGCTGTATGGCTAATCAATCGATCTGTTTTGGTTGAGCGAGTTAAGAAGCGGGCTTCGTCGGCCATTCTATCCTGACGACCCTGTTGACCTCTTACAATTGCGGTGTGGACGTTCAGTATCGGCTCCTGCTGATCTGAACGACTTCTATTGTACGAACGGGCAAGTTGGGCAAATAGCATGGCTGCACAAGCCGCATTAACGCCATGCTCGTCATCCTCGCTGGCATTATCAAACTGAATCAGTATGTCTTCGCCAAGTGCGGAGACCTCGCCTTCGTAAATATTGGCAACGGAGTTCGCCAGTGTTCGGTAAGTGCGTTTGATCTGTAACTGCTCTTCATTGGAGATCAGCGCCGAGTGGGGGCTGGTAAAGTCGATCAGGACAACGTAGGCCGCTTCACTGGCTGGTGTTAACAGATCAAGCTCCTGTTCAATGGTGTATAGATCGAGCTGTTCTTCATTGATGATAGGCAGTTTGCGCGCCAGTTTCTTCACGGGCTCTTGGCGCTCTGGCGTTGTATCAAACATCAACGTTTCAAAGCTGGGCTCTTCACGCTCTTGTTCGGGCTCTTTTGATAGAGGCTTGAAGGGCGGTACGCTCGGTTCGCGTCTCTCTGGTTTTAGAAGTTCAACCAGATCGATCTCATCCTTATCGGTCTCATCTATCTGCATTTTGACGATTGGCGGTTCAATGTTGGTAGGTTCATTGGTCTCTACCATCGTCTCATTTTCGCTAGGTTCCCAAGGCGGAATGTCTGCCTCATCAGTGTTTGGCTCGTGAACTTCTTCAAAGTTAGGTTCGCTAGGCTCATCTGAAGTGCTGTTTTCAACAATCGGGTCATCGTACGCGGATCCGAAATTGCCTATGTCATCGTAATCTACTTCGGTGTCCACTTCAGTCTCAATAGTCGATTCAATCTCTGTCTCCGCCTCGGATCCAAGGTGGTTATCTAGGGAGTTGAACTCAGTGTCCTGTTCTTGATAGTCTAGCTCTGGTTCTTGTTCGATTAGCGCTTCTGCCTCAACACCGTCTTCATAAACCTCTTCATCGCTGTCGTCGATTGTTTCCTGAGCTTCCGTTGAGTCTGTGATTTGATCGTCAAAATGTTGCTCAATTTGTTCAATATAAGCCACTTCCTCTTCAAGAAGTTTGCTCTGCCGGCGATAGATAAACAGTGATAACAGAAAAGCGATAATAGCGCCGCTGCTGATTAGTCCCGTCTGGTAATTGAGTTGTTGCTGAACGGGAGTTGGGTCGATCCAGACCTCTAATTGAGCAATGGTTTCGTTATTAGGTGCGATAGATTTTGCTGTGTGGACACCCTCTTGCTTGCCAGCCGCGGCTAACCGCATGGTCTGGCTATCGGTGATTTGAATGCCTGCTACGAAGGGGTCGTCTGCAATCTGGTTAGTGACAAAGTTAAGGCTGACCAAATCCTTAGAGAGAATCAGAGGGGCAACCAGCATGGAGGCGCTGTTACTCCAAATTTTGGCCTGTTTTAGTGCTTCGTTTTCTGCGGCATTTTTGGCCAACAGATAGGAGCCAACCAAGGTCGAAGAGAAGAGCAAAACCAGAGCGATGGCTGCAGCAAAGGCAGGGCGTTGGTACCAACGTAGGTAACCTTTGTATTGTTCGCCGTCTTGTTCAAGCATGCCTTTGTTTCCAGTACACAAAATAAGAGTTTCATAATACCAGTCTGTCTTCGACCGATCGACCAGTTGGTTCCTAAAATTTGTAACTATTTCATAGGCATTAAAAGCAATTTTTGCTGGCGTAATTTCTTGTTATTGGTGGGTTCTTGATCGCTGTCACGCTATACTAGAATTCTCAATAAATTGATCGGTAAAGACCTGATGAATGTAGCGGATTACATGCAGACGCTTGGTGCGAATGCGCGCGAAGCTTCACGTGTCGTAGCACGTGCTAATACAGAACAGAAAAACAGTGCATTGCTTGCAATGGCTGAACTTATTGATGCCGATCGCGATGCGATCACTCAAGCTAACCAGAAAGACCTTGAGGCTGGAAAGGCTCGTGGGCTTGATGATGCGATGCTGGATCGTCTAGCGCTAACTCCAGAGCGTATCGATGGCATGATCGAGGGTCTTCGTCAGGTTGCCGCTCTACCAGACCCTGTCGGTGATGTATCCGACATGCGTTTTCTGCCATCCGGAATTCAGCTAGGTAAGATGCGTGTTCCTCTAGGCGTAATAGGCATCATCTATGAGTCACGCCCGAATGTCACAATGGAAGCCGCCAGTCTCTGTCTAAAGTCGGGTAACGCTACGATTCTTCGCGGTGGTTCTGAGGCAATTCACTCTAATCAGGCGATTGCTAAATCGATTATGGCGGGCCTAAAACAGGCTGGTTTGCCTGAAACGGCTGTCCAGGTGGTGGAAACCACGGATCGTGAAGCCGTTGGTCAGTTGATTACTATGCCAGAGTTTGTGGATGTTATCGTGCCTCGTGGCGGTAAGGGGTTGATCGAGCGTATCACGAACGATGCGCGCGTGCCTGTTATTAAACACCTCGACGGTATTTGTCATGTCTATATTGATGCAGAGGCTGATCTAGCTAAGGCTGTCAATATTGCCATCAATGCCAAGACTCATCGCTACGGTACCTGTAACACCATGGAGACACTGCTGGTTCATGAATCGGTTGCTGATGAGGTTCTTAGAGAGCTAGCTGAAGCCTACGCTGAGGCGGGTGTAGAACTTCGTGGATGTGACAAGACATGTGCCATTATTCAAGCTAATGGAGCGACTGAAGAGGATTGGGCGACGGAGTACTTGGCACCGATACTCTCAATCAAAATTGTTGAGGGTATTGATCGTGCAATTGAGCACATCAATCACTACGGCTCTCACCATACCGACGCGATCATTACTGAAAACTACACGCTGTCGCGTCAATTTTTGCGTGAGGTCGACTCCAGCTCTGTCATGATCAACGCCTCTACTCGATTTGCCGATGGCTTTGAATACGGCCTAGGTGCTGAAATCGGTATATCTACGGATAAGATTCACGCTCGTGGGCCGGTCGGTCTAGAGGGGCTGACGTCTCAGAAATACATTGTTTACGGAGAAGGGCAGGTTCGTAAGTAATGCAGAAACCTCCTCTGGTTCTTTTTGGTGGTACCTTTGATCCTATTCACTATGGACATCTCAGAACTGCGCTAGAACTTCAGGAGGTGCTCAATGTGCCTCACATTAATCTGGTCCCAACCGGTGAGCCAGTCCATAAAGCATCAACCGGCGGCTCTGCCGTGCAGCGGTTTGAGATGGTTCGGCTAGCGGTAGAATCGGAGCCTGCACTGGTTGCTGATGATTGTGAATTGATCAGTGATGAGCCTTGCTACACCATCAACACGTTGATGAAAAAACGTGCCGAAGTGGGTGAGGATTTGCCCATAATAATGGTGATGGGGATGGACTCTCTGCTGGGCATTAAGAGTTGGTCCCATTGGCAGCAGTTAACGGATTTCGGTCACTTGTTGATCGTTGCTCGACCCGGTTATGAACCTGAGTTTGATTCAGAGCTTCAGTGCTTTATTGATCAGCATAGGGTTGAGGATTTAGAAGCGTTAAGCCTTCGTCCTTCAGGTCATTTGGCGATGCATCAGTTGACTCCGATGAATGTCTCTGCGACTCAGGTTAGAAAGATTATTAAGCGGGGCTCAAACCCCAGATTTTTAATTCCAGACAGCGTTTGGAATTTTATTAGAAATGAGCGTCTCTATGACGCCAATGAAAGGTAATTTAATTTACATGCAAGATGATCAATTGATCGCCCTAGTGCAAGATGCGCTTGAGGGAATGAAAGCAAAAGATATCAACCTAATCGATGTTCGTGGCCGCTCCACCGTCACTGACTACATGATGGTTGCAAGTGGTACATCTAAGCGTCAAGTAGCAGCCGCTGCTCAAGAGGTGATCGACAAGGTGAAAGAGCAGGGTCTTTTGCCTATGGGTATTGAAGGTCAAACGGTTGGTGACTGGGTATTGGTCGATCTTGGTAGCATCATTGTGCACGTGATGATGCCAGATGCTCGTGATTTCTATGACATTGAACGCCTCTGGTCAGTAGGCGACGCCTAAGCCTTATGCGCATACGATTGCTTGCAGTCGGCACTAAGATGCCAAAATGGGTCACGGACGGCTACCAAGAGTACTGCAAGCGTCTTCCCTCTGATTTTCAGCTAGAACTGGTTGAATTACAGCCTGGCCATCGTGGCAAAGGGGCTGATATCCAACGGGCTATGCGCTCTGAAGGTGACGCCATGTTGGCGGCCATCCCAAAAGGGGATCGAGTGATCGCTCTCTGTGTTGATGGCAAGAACTGGTCGACAGAAAAGCTTGCAGAACAGGCTGAAAACTGGCGGATGGAAGGAAATAATATAACGCTTTTGGTGGGTGGTCCCGATGGTCTTGATCCAAGATGCATCGCCGCTGCCGATCAAAAGTGGTCGCTATCAGCGCTGACTTTACCGCACCCGCTGGTTCGCATTATTCTTGCTGAGCAGATATATCGAGCTTGGACCTTACTTCAAGGTCATCCCTACCATAAGTGAGTTAGATGGATCAGAGACGATTTAACGACTACCAGAAAGAGAATCGGTTCTTTGTTAACCGAGCAGTCGTCGCGTTTCTTTTCGTTTTAGTGCTGATGGCCATTCTGGTCAGTCGAATCTACTTCTTGCAGGTCGTTGAGCACGATCGATTCTCTCTGTTATCAGAAAACAATCGCATTAAACTTCAGCCAGTCGCCCCCAGACGAGGTCTTATCTACGATCGTAATGGCGAACTGTTGGCAGAAAACCGCCCTAGCTTCAGTTTGACGCTCCTTAAAGAGGAGGTCGATGATGTGGATTCGCTATTAGAGGATGTCGCCTCTCTAGTAGAGCTCTCTGCGGCAGAGGTAGAAGGCTTTAAAAAGCGCCTTAAGCACCGTCGTCGTCCACACTCCACCGTTCCTCTCAAATCTCGCTTAACCGAAGAGGAGATCGCTAAGCTCTCAGTGAACTTCTATCGTCTACCGGGGCTACAGATTGAAGCTGATCTTGTTCGTTACTATCCTCACCCTGATTCACTGGTGCATGCCATTGGTTATGTTGGGCGTGTTAATGAGCGTGAACTCAAAACCTTAGACCCTAATAACTATGCTGCAACACACTATATTGGCAAACTTGGGGTTGAGAAATATTACGAGCCGCTACTGCATGGACAGGTCGGTTTGCAGCGTGTTGAAACCAATGTGCGCGGCCGAGTCATGCGTGTTTTGGAGCAAGAGGACCCAACCCCAGGTTTGGATATCCAGTTAAGTCTCGATTTAAAGCTGCAGCAGTTTACAGCGAAACTGTTGGAGGGTAAGCGAGCTGCGGTTGTAGCGATTGAACCCCAAACCGGTGAAATCTTGTCATTGGTGAGCAACCCCTCTTACGACCCCAATGAGTTTGTAACAGGTATATCGTTCGACAACTACAATGCGCTTCGCGATGATAAAGACCAGCCTCTTTATAATCGGGCCATCCGTGGAGCCTACCCACCGGGATCAACGCTAAAGCCCTTCACAGCGCTTGCCTCAGTTGATTCTAAATCGGTACCGATTGATCACAAAGTTTGGGATCCAGGTTTCTATCAACTCTCTGAAAATGGTCGGAAATGGCGAGATTGGAAGAAATCTGGTCACGGTCGAGTCGATCTGAATCACGCATTGGCTGAGTCTTGTGATGTCTGGTTTTATGATACGGCTTCTAAAACATCGATTGATGTTTACAGTGACTATTTAGGGCGTTTCGGTTTTGGACAGGTCACCAGTCTGGATCTGCCTGAAGCGGGCCGAGCTATTCTCCCATCCAATGAGTGGAAGAAGCGTCGCGAGAAACAGCCTTGGTACCCCGGTGATTCACTCAATCTAAGTATTGGGCAGGGTTATATGATAGCTACGCCACTGCAGCTCGCGACCGCCACTGCAGTGTTAGCCAATCGAGGTAAGTGGGTGCGTCCACAGATGATCAAGAGCTTCATCGCTGAAAATGAGCTAACGGCGGAACAGACAGAGATTATCCAACAGCTACAACAGAAGCCGACACTACCCGATGTTGAACTCAATCACCCCGAGTACTTTGAAAAGGTAATTGAGGGTATGGTGAATGTGGTGAATGCTCCCTACGGTACGGCTCGAAAAGCCGGTGCGGGAGCGCCTTATACCATGGCAGGAAAAACAGGTACGGCCCAAGTGGTCGGCATTGCTCAAGATGCTGAATATGACTCAGAGGCTCTGCTAGAACGTCAGCGAGACCACGCACTCTTTGTTGCCTTTGCACCGGCTGATGATCCTAAAATTGCAGTGGCGGTAGTCGTCGAGAACGGCGAGGGTGGTTCTAGAGCTGCAGCACCGGTCGCGCGTGAAGTGATTGATGCTTGGTTACTGGGCGATTACACCAGTGAGTTGGGAGATGATTAATGTCTAAAGATTTCCACCGCTCCGTCTCGCCAGATCAGTCAGGACTTCGCAAGCAGCGCTCGTTGTGGAGTTACACTCACCTAGATTTACCCTTGCTTCTACTATTGCTGGCGCTCTGTATAGCAGGGCTGGTCATTCTTTACAGTGCATCAGGGCAAGACTGGGCCTATGTTGAGCGTCAGGCCATCCGCATGGCTGCAGGATTTGCCGCGTTGATTTTTCTCGCGCAAGTCCCTCCAAGGGTGATTATGAGGGTAGGGCCCTGGCTCTACCTACTAGGAGTGGCCTTGTTGGTTGGCGTTATCTTGTTTGGGGTCGGTGCTAAAGGGGCTCAACGTTGGTTGGCGCTGCCCGGTTTTCGTTTTCAGCCTTCAGAGTTAATGAAACTGGTACTACCTATTGTGGTGGCGGGTTACATCGCTCGCTACACACTGCCACCCAACTTCAAAGCGATCATAGTGAGTTTGATCTTAATTGCGATCCCATTTGCACTGATTATGAAGCAACCGGACCTTGGTACCTCGCTGCTGATCGGTGCCTCTGGTGTATTTATTTTGCTCTTTTCGGGAATCTACTGGCGCTGGATCTTTCTGAGTGCTGGGATTGTAGCGGCTTCACTGCCTGGGCTCTGGATGATCATGAAGGATTATCAGAAACAGAGGGTGCTGACATTTTTAGATCCAGAGAGCGACCCTCTTGGCTCGGGCTGGAACATCATACAGTCTAAAACGGCGATCGGTTCGGGTGGCCTCTCAGGTAAAGGCTTCTTGAGTGGTACTCAGTCTCAACTGGACTTTCTTCCTGAATCTCATACAGACTTTATCATTGCAGTAATCGGCGAAGAGCTGGGAATGAAAGGGGTATTGGTGCTACTCGCTCTATACCTTTTAATTGTAGGTCGTGGCTTAATGATCGCTGTTAAGGCACCTGACAGTTTTTCCCGTATGCTAGCTGCAAGTATCACGCTGACATTCTTTGTCTATGTCTTTGTCAACATCGGCATGGTCAGTGGTATTCTGCCGGTCGTAGGGGTCCCTCTACCAATGGTGAGCTATGGTGGTACCTCTATCGTGACGTTGATGATAGGTTTCGGAATTCTGATGTCGATTCATACCCATAAATCGATGTTGCGACGCTAGAATAATAAGATGACTGCTTGGAGATAAGCATGCTTAAACGTTTTAAAACGATGGTGTTAGCGGGTTGTTTAGCGGTATCAACAGCCTCTTTTGCTGGTTATGAGGCCCATCCACGAGCTCAGATATTGATTGATGATCTGAAGGCTGACGGTTTCGAAGAGAGTTACATTCGTGATGTGTTAGGTCGAGCAAAGTATCAGCAGAGCATTATTGATGCGATCAGCCGTCCAGCAGAGCGCCGCCTAAATTGGGGCGAGTACCGAGCGATTTTTATTGAGCAGCGTCGTATCAACCAAGCCATTCAGTTCTGGAAAGAGCACAAAGAGACCCTGTTAAGGGCTGAAGAAGTTTATGGCGTTCCGCCTGAGATAGTTTTAGCGATCATGGGTGTGGAGACACGCTTTGGGCGTATCACTGGCAATTATCGAGTTTTGGATGCGCTGTCGACCTTGGGTTTTGACTACCCTAAACGTGCCGACTTCTTCCTAGGGCAGTTGGGTGACTACTTTCGCTTAGCACGCCAAGAGGGTGTTGAACCCGGTGTTTTGAAAGGCTCTTACGCTGGCGCCATGGGTTATGGTCAATTCATTCCTTCAAGCTTCTTAGCTTATGCCGTCGATTTTGACGGCGATCAACAGCGCGATATTTGGGGTAACCCTGTTGATGCGATTGGTAGTGTGGCGAACTACTTTGCTCGTCATGGCTGGCGTGCGGGTGAGCCTATTGTCAGTGACGTCCTTTTGAACGGCAGTGTTGATTCAGAGTGGTTTAACAAGGGCCTTAAACCAGAGCTTACACTGGGTGAGTGGCGTCGACGTGGAGTGATTGCCAAGAGCGAGGTTGCAGACGATCAACTAGCAACACTGATGCGTATGAGCAGCGATCAAGGCGATCAATATCTTCTCGGGCTGCATAACTTCTATGTCATCACTCGCTACAATCACAGTCGTCTCTATGCCAATGCGGTTCGTGAACTTAGCGAAGCCATTCGTCTTGAGATCAACAAGGGTTAACTGGTGACAAGGTTCACGCTGAAAGCAATCGTAGCTCTATTCGCCCTGGCTCTGGTGGGTTGTAGTTCCACGCCTACCTACGATCGTGAAACGGCAGGCGGTCGATATAAAGTTCGCAAAGACTTTGCTCCTGATAATCCACCGGATGTTTCCAATGTGGCCGATGCTATTCCTGTCGATATACCTTATAGTCGTGGGGGCAATCGTTCGACCTACGAGGTCTGGGGTAAAAGCTATAATGTGCTCCCTTCGCACATTGGTTACAGAGCAGAGGGTATCGCCTCTTGGTACGGCCTGAAGTTTCATGGTCACAAAACCTCTAACGGTGAGATCTACGACATCTACAAGATGTCTGCTGCACATAAGAGCCTGCCCATTCCCAGCTTCGCAAAAGTGACTAATCTGGATAACGGTAAGTCGGTTGTTGTGCGCGTTAACGATCGCGGCCCCTTCCATGAAAATCGTTTGATCGATCTAAGTTACTCAGCTGCGGCGCGTTTGGAAATTTTGAAGCAGGGTACCGGTCGAGTTAGGGTCGAGGCCATTGATGCTCGAAATCTTGCTGATACCACTGAAACAGTAGAGAAAACGCCTCAACCTGTTGCGTCTCTTCAACAGCCAAAACCTGACGAGACCGGTGCATTCCTGCAAGTAGGATCCTTTGGTAAAGAGAGTTCGGCACTATCGGTTCAACGTCGACTCTCAGCGATGGATGGCGTCCAAGCTGTCATCAAGAGAGTTCGCCAGGGTGATGCAGAGTTTCATCGAGTGCTCGTTGGACCGCTGACTGACACACTATCGATTGACTCAATGGTGCAAAGTTTGGAGTCGATGGGCTATTCATCGCCATTGCTGATAAAATCCCCCTAAACTGTTTTAACCTATTTAAAAGTTGTAAAGATGCACTCAAAGATTCGTTCCCTAGTTCTACTGTTTGTCGCGGTTGCGACGGTTCAAATTCAGGCAGCCGTTCTGCCTCCACCACCTCAATTAGCGGCAACAGCTTATGTCTTAATGGATGCCTCGACGGGTGACATTATTGCTGAGTCAGGTGCAGATGGTCAGTTTGCACCAGCGAGTTTGACTAAAATGATGACCAGCTACATTGTTGAGCACGAAGTGTCTGAGGGTAACATCAGCTTTAACGACCTGGTGCCAATCAGCGTTAAAGCTTGGAAAACGGAAGGGTCACGTATGTTTGTTCGTGAAGGGACCCAAGTTCGTTTAGAGGATCTGCTTCGTGGAGTCATTATCCAGTCAGGGAATGATGCGTCGGTTGCTTTGGCTGAGTATGTGGCCGGGAGTGAAGAGGCCTTTGCTGATTTGATGAACCAGCATGCTGAGCGTTTGGGTCTAACCAATACCCACTTTAAAAATGCGACCGGTTTACCTGCTGAGGGTCACTACTCTTCACCACGAGATCTAGCGTTGATTGGTCGTGCGTTGATTCAGGACTTCCCTGAACAGTACGCTATCTACAAAGAGAAGTACTTTACCTACAACGATATCAAACAGCCTAACCGTAACCGTCTGTTGTGGCGCGATCCAACGGTCGATGGTATCAAGACGGGTCATACGGAAGAGGCGGGATACTGCCTGGTATCGTCAGCCGTGCGTGATGATATGCGTCTGATCTCTGTGGTTCTAGGAACGACGTCTGATCAAGCTCGTGCCCAAGAGAGTCAAAAGCTGTTGGCTTACGGTTTTCGTTTCTTCAGAAATTACCCTCTCTACAAAGCGGGACAAGAGCTCAACAAGCCAAAAGTCTGGAAGGGTGTAACCGATTCAGTTTCTCTCGGCTTGGGTGGTGATCTGTCGTTAACTATTCCTCGCGGCAGTGAGAATCAGTTAGCCGCGACCTTAGACCTTCCAGAGGTTATTGAAGCACCTTTGGCAGCGGGTGAAGTGGTAGGTCATCTTTTAGTCACACTAGAGGGTGAAGAGGTTGCTCGTGAGCCCTTGCTTGCGCTTCAGTCTGTTGAAGAGGCAGGCTTCGTGAAAGCGATCTGGCACAGCATTGTTCTATTTTTCCAAGGGTTGTTCGGTTAGTCACTGATTGAGCCACCTTTCGTTCACTTTAGAGGTACCTATGAGCGAACCTACACCTCCTAAAATTGAGTTTCCTTGTCCTGACTACAAAATCATGGTGGTCGGTGACAGTGCACCGGACTATAGAGATTTCGTGGTTAATACCATGAAACTTTACGACCCGGATTTGGATGAGTCTAAAGTTGAGATCAATGCTAGTAGTAAAGGACGCTTTACCTCAGTTCGTGTATTGATCACTGCAACCAGTGAAGAGCAGTTGGCGCAGATTCATACCGATCTGAAGGCGTCAGGTCGTGTCAAAATGGTGCTTTAGTGGTATCTGATCTACCTCTAAACGTTCGCTATTTAGGGCGTCAGCCTTATCTAGAAGCCTTTGATAGGATGCAGGCTTTTACTAATGAGCGGACAGCAGACACAGCGGATGAGCTCTGGGTGTTAGAGCATGAGCCTGTTTTTACCCAGGGGCAGGCAGGTAAAGCGGAGCATTTGTTGGGCACCGGTGATATACCTGTCGTCCAAGTCGATCGAGGGGGTCAGGTTACCTACCACGGGCCGGGTCAACTGGTGATCTATCTACTGCTTGATTTAAAACGTAATAAGTTGGGTGTTAGAGATCTGGTCACACTGATGGAGGATTCGGTTGTCTCTCTGTTAGCGGATTATCGAGTCATAGCCGCCGCAAAACCAGATGCGCCGGGTGTTTATGTCGATGGAGACAAGATCTGTTCACTGGGACTGCGCGTACGCAAGAGTCGTAGCTTTCACGGTTTAGCGCTCAATATCGATATGGATCTTGAGCCTTTCTTACGAATTAATCCCTGTGGCTATGCAGGGCTTCAGATGACACAGTTATCAAGGTTTGATCCTTCTGCGACTAAAGTAGAAAAGGTTGGGTCTGAACTAGTACAATATCTGGCAAACGCAATTGGCTACGCAGAGTGGCACACTATTCATGGATGGGATAGCGAATGAGTGAAGAGACAATCAAACCTAAGGGTGTAGCGGAGCAGGGAGTTAAGCTGCGTGGCGCTGAAAAGTTAGCACGTATTCCGGTTAAGGTAATACCGACTGAAAAAGAGGATATGCCACGTAAGCCTGATTGGCTTCGTGTCCGCATGGGCTCTAATGCTGAAGTTAAGCGCATCAAAGATACCCTGCGTAAGCATAAACTTGCGTCGGTCTGTGAAGAGGCGAGCTGCCCAAACCTAGGTGAGTGTTTTACTCATGGTACAGCGACCTTCATGATCATGGGCGATATCTGTACTCGCCGTTGTCCGTTCTGTGACGTTGCACATGGCCGTCCTAATGCCTTATCGCCAGACGAGCCTATTGAGTTAGCCACAGCGATTGCGGATATGCGTCTTCGTTACGTGGTCATTACCTCTGTAGACCGAGACGACCTACGTGACGGTGGCGCACAGCACTTTGCTGACTGTATTCGTGAAACCCGTGAACGTCTGCCCTCTATTCAAATAGAGACCCTGGTGCCTGACTTTCGTGGCCGCATGGATATCGCATTGGAGATCCTTAAAGATACTCCGCCCGATGTCTTTAACCACAACCTAGAAACAGTGCCTCGTCTCTACAAACAGGTTCGCCCAGGGGCTGATTATGCTTGGTCATTGGAGCTTCTAAAACGCTACAAAGTACTGCGTCCAGAAGTGCGTACCAAGTCTGGTTTGATGGTCGGCGTCGGCGAAACGAACGAAGAGATTGTTGAGGTGATGAAGGATCTTCGTGCACATGACGTCAACATGATTACGATTGGGCAGTACCTACAGCCAAGCCGTGATCACCTTCCGGTTGATCGATTTGTCACACCTGATGAGTTTGCAGAGTTTGAGGCGTTGGCAAAAGAGATGGGCTTTAGTCATGTTGCCAGTGGACCATTGGTCCGCTCATCTTACCATGCTGACCTACAAGCCAAAGGTGAAAAGGTAGGCTAATTAATCCTACTGAGTGCTGGCGATGAGTGTCTTTGCTTGTGCCAGCATCACCTCTTTAATACTTTCATAGATGCTATTCTCCAGCATCTCTTCACGCGCCCAAAGATAGATATTTCTCGGTTGAGATAGCTCTCGTTTGAACTCTATCCGCTTAAACTCTTCAGAATCTTTAAATACCTGCATCGGCACGTTGGGCAATACCGCCAGATGCTTCCCTTGACGAAGAGTCTCTAACAGAAGATACCCCTCATTACGAAAGACAATCTGAGTACGTATTTTTGCTAGACCAGACTCTTTAAGCAGTTCCATCACCTCACGTTCAAAAGGTGACCCGTGGCCAAGACTTAACCAATTCGCTGCCGCTAAATCCTCAATCGTTAAATCCGATTTGTCGGCTAAAGGGTGGTTTTTACTGCAGTAGATGGCGATTTCATCATTAAAGAGGAGCTGTCGGTCACAGCCAGGTATCATTTTGTCAGACGCAGAGGGTGCAATCGCAATATCCAGTTGATTATCGATTAGATGATCAATGACAGCCGTTGGGCGAGAGACTTCAATCGTCAATGAGGCCTTAGGGTGCCGCTCTAACAGTGAGTTCATGGCGTCTGGCATGATGGTTGCCGACAGTAGTGGACCAATGCCAATGCGAATCTCTTTGTCCAAACCAATTCTGTAACGCGATGCATGAAATCGTGCCGCCTCCATGCTTCGATTGATCGTTCGACCCTCACGAGCCAAGGCGACACCAACGGGAGTTCCTTTAACGCCGTATCGACTTCGGCTGAACAGCTGTGTTCCAGCCTGCATCTCCAGTGTCGCCATGGTGCGAGTCAGGGTTGGCTGAGTCAGTGCTAAATGTTTAGCGGCTTCTGTCAAAGAGCCCTTCTCAAGGACCACCGATAGATAATAGAGGTGTTTTGGATCCATACGTTTTTTTTAATTTGGCTATTTAAAAAATGCATTTTACACATTTATAAGCAATCTACTAGACTGGCTAAGTTCTAAAAATAATAACCCTTGGAGTTAAATGATGTTCAAGAACGCACTTCGTAAAACTGTCCTTGCGACTACATTAGGCCTCGCGTCAGTTACTGCACAAGCAGCAGATATCAGTATGGAAGCAGCAACTGCTCAGTCTGTTGTCGGTCTAATGCCT
Source organism: Marinobacterium sp. xm-m-383 (assembly GCF_013283255.1). Taxonomy (NCBI): domain Bacteria; kingdom Pseudomonadati; phylum Pseudomonadota; class Gammaproteobacteria; order Oceanospirillales; family Oceanospirillaceae; genus Marinobacterium; species Marinobacterium sp. xm-m-383. Next base: position 17,874 of record NZ_WBYT01000001.1, read on the forward strand.
CAGACTATGGCCTCTTACCTTGCTGATAAGGATGTCAATGTTCAGCTAGCGATGGGTCAGACACTGACTAAGTCACTACTAAAAGTAGCTACGGGCAAACTAGATTCAGCCGTTATTCCACCAGGCGCTTTTAAAGCCTTAACAGTAGGTAAAGGCCCTTACAAGAAGATGGGCGCTGAGAAAGGCGCTGAAATGGCTAAAACTGTGCGTGCACTCTACGGCTTCCCTGGCAGTACTTACCACGCGATCACTTGGGCTGATAACGGCATCAACGAGTGGAAGGATGCAGCCGGCAAACGCGTATACATCGGTCCACCAGCGGGTGCTGCTAACGCTCAGATCACCTCTCTTGCAGCAGCGGGTGGCCTAGCTAAAGATGCATACGAGGGCATCAAAGCACCTTGGGGTGCTGCAGCTCAGGCTTTCCAGGATGGCCAGTTTGACGTTTACGTAGGTTCTTTCCCAGTAGGCTCGCAGGTTGTTGCTGAGCTAAGCCTTAAGCGTCCAATTCGGATCCTAGGAATTCCTGAAGGTACACAGCCTAAAGCTGGATTGGGTATGGAAGCTTCTGTCGTTCCTGCGGGTACCTACCCAGATCAAGCTAATGAGACTGATTCAGGCGCATTCCTAACACTGATGTTTATCGGTGTGAACGAGAAGATGTCTGATGATCTTGCCTACACAATGACTAAGGTTTACATGGAGTCACGTGAGCAGATGGGTAAAGACAACCGTCTACTTAACCACCTAGTTAAGTACAGCCCATTTACAGGTGTAACTGCTCCACTTCACCCTGGTGCTATCAAGTACTACGAAGAGCAGGGTATTGAAGTTCCTGCAAACCTTAAGTAATTATTCAGTTACTCGTTACCTATAAAGCGGGGCAGCTTTGCCTCGCTTATTTAGAGTCTTAATTATGAATACTTCTCTCGCAGCTACTGTGCAAAAGTCGATCGCTTTTGTTTTGGGTATTGTGGTGGCCTTCTACGGCCTTGCAAATATCCTTCCAGCTATTGGTGATTTCCGTTTAGGGCCTTTCCCTATGCACTGGTTCCGACCTACCTTCTTCGCACTTTGTGTAGCGATGGTGTTGGTTGATCTGGCTGATTCAAGCAAGAAAACGCCATGGTGGGTTCTTCTTACAGGATTGGCAGCTACTGCTGGCCTCTTCTGGGGTAGCTTCGAGTTCTATTTCGTCGCGCGCGATATTGATGATGCAATGTTCCTATTTGGCTCATACGAGATGTGGGTCGCAGTTTGCTCGGCTGCAGGTGCTCTATTTTTCTGTTGGCGTATTTGGGGCATTCCGGTTGCAATCCTTGGGGTGATCGGAATTGCGTATATGTGGACAGGGCACCTTTGGCCGGGGCCTTTACGTACTGTTAACAGCGGTATCGAAGAGATGTTGGCGCAGAATCTACTCTTCTCGCTTGATACAGGCATTATGGGAAGTACCTTCTCAATCGTTATTACAACAGTATTCCCATTCATCATTCTAGGTGCCGTTTTAGAGGGCGTTGGTGCCGGTGAGTCGATGATTCGCATCGCATTCTACTGGATGCGTCGCACTGCGGGTGGCCCTGCCTATGCAGCGGTCATGTCATCGGGCCTGTTTGGTACCGTGTCGGGCAGTGCAGTAGCTAATGTTGTCGGCACCGGTGTCGTGACCATCCCAATGATCATGCGTCGTGGCTTCACGAAAAGTTTTGCTGGCGCTGTAGAGGCATCGGCTTCTTCTGGTGGTCAGATTATGCCACCTATCATGGGTGCCGCTGCACTGGTCATGGCGGACTTTGCAGGTGTTGGCTACCTGACGGTTATCGTAGCTGTATTAGTACCAGCTGTAGCTTATTACGTCAGTGTCTGCACGATGATCTACTTCGAGACTAAGCGTTTGGGAATTCAGCCTAACGAAGAGGATATTGCCAATACTCCAGTTCCAGAGAGACAGGACTACCTTAATCTTCTAATGATTTTTGGCCCGCTGCTTGTGATCGTTGTTCTACTGATTCGAGGTATGTCACCATCGGGCGCTTCGATTACCGCTCTAGCACTGCTATTCCCATTGAGTTTCATTAACCCTGAGATTCGTAAACAGCCTGCTCGTTTGATTAAGTGTCTGTCGGATGGTGGATCCACCTTCGCAGGCCTTTTAATGGCGATTGCGGCGGTCTCAATTGTTATCTCAGCGCTTTCAGCAACGGGTGTGCCGGTCAAATTTGGGGTACTTCTAAACTCAGTGGTGACCGATTCATTGATGATTTCGTTGATTGTTGCGGCAGTCGGGTGTGTGATCTTGGGTATGGGTATGCCAACGCTACCCGCTTATGTAACGGTAGCAACAATCGCGATTCCAGCGATGCAGATGCTCGGTTTGGACACGCTAAAGGCTCACATGTTTGTGTTCATGATCGCAGTGGGTTCAGCCATCACCCCACCCGTTGCAATAGCGGCCTATGCTGCAGCCACCATCTCAGGGGGTAAACCGATTAAGACATCCGTTGATGCCTCTCGAATCGGTATCATGATCTTCTTGATACCTTTCATGTTTGCTTACAACCCTATGATGTTGAGTGTCGATCAAGAGAATATTCAGTTCGCTTGGCTGCCTTGGGCCTGGTTGATGTTGAAACTGATTGTCAGCATTCCAGTTCTTTCAAGTGCACTGATCGGTTTTGATAAATCAAAACTGAATATCTTCGAAATTGCACTGCGCATCAACTGTGTCGTGTTGATGTTTGTTCCTGACGGTTACTGGGATCTAGTCGGTCTTGGTGGAGCGGTTCTTATCCTGCTTGCTCACCGTCGTATTCTTGGATTTAACAGCCTTATTAAGGAAGGTGGGGCACTATGACCAATATTATTTACATTGTTGCTGATGATCTGGGTTATGCAGATCTAGGCTGTTACGGTGGTCGTGAAGCACAGTTTGGCATGATCTCTCCAAACATCGATCGCTTGGCAGAAGAGGGTATGATCTTTACCGACGGTTATGCGAACTCCCCCGTCTGTTCACCCACACGATTTGCCTTAATGACTATGGCTTATCAGTACCGCTTGCGCGGTGCATTGGAAGAGCCAATCAACAGTCGATCAAAAGGTGACCCCCGTTTAGGCTTACCACCAGAAATCCCAACCTTGCCTTCACAGCTAAAAAAAGCGGGTTACAACACGGGTCTAATCGGCAAGTGGCACCTTGGCTACCCACCTCATTTCAGCCCACTCAAATCGGGCTATGATGAGTTCTATGGCATTATGGCGGGTGGTGTAGATTACTTTAGCCATGTCAGTGGTAAGGGTGACCATGACCTCTACATTGATGAAGAGGAGCACCATGAGCCGGGTTATTTGACGGATCTATTGTCAGAGCGTGCGGTTCAGTTTGTAAACCGTAAAGCTGATGATGCGAAAAACGGTAAACCTTTCTTCCTAAGTCTTCACTACACGGCGCCACACTGGCCTTGGGAGACGCGCGACGACGAAGAGGTCTCTAAAAACATCACCAATCTTTTCCATCTTGATGGCGGTAACATTCATACCTATCAACGTATGATTCACCACATGGATGAGGGGATCGGGAACATCATGGCTGCGCTTGAAGAGCAGGGCCTAACAGAGGATACCTTGATCGTCTTTACCAGCGACAACGGTGGTGAGCGTTTCTCCGATAACTGGCCTCTGGTCGGCGGTAAAATGGACCTAACAGAGGGCGGTATTCGTGTCCCTTGGGTGGTTCGTTGGCCTAAGGGCATTAAGGCTGGCCAGAAAACGACTCAGCACTGTATGACAATGGATTGGTCATACACTCTGATGAAGATCGGTGGCGGCGAAGCGGACCCAAGCTACGCAACGGACGGAGTAGATTTGACACCTGTTCTAACGGGTCAAGTTGAGAGCTTTGAACGTCCTCTCTTCTGGCGTATGAATCACCGTGATCAGCGTGCCTACCGTATGGGCGATTGGAAATACCTGAAAGTTGATGAGCATGAGTATCTATTCAATGTCGTCAACGATGCACGCGAACGTGCGAACCAAGCTAAGAACTATCCAGATAAACTGGCTGAGATGCGTCAAGTTTGGATGGATTGGAATGATACTATTCCAAGCATCCCTGACGATGCTTCTGTTAGTTTGGGTTATGGTCGAGCAGATATGCCGCAGCGATAAGCTGCGGTTTTTAATTTAGGACAATGTGATGGAACTCTCTCTCTTCAGTAGTCTGGATCCTTATGCAATTGTGGCAGGATTCTTCTTCTCGATGCTGATCTTTTTATCGGGTGTTGGCGCTGGCGTTCTGGTGGTTCCCTCCCTGATTGTTCTGTTTAATCTGGATCCAACATTGGCGGTTGCCAGTGGCTCATTCTTTGCCTTTTTAGCGAAGGTGTTGATGACAGTTGGTCATGCGAAGCAGGGTGGGGTTAACTGGACGGTTGGTCGAAAGTTTCTCTACCTATGCTTGCCGGTCACCATCCTCAGTGCCTTGAGCTTAACACTCGTTTCGGATCCAGAGATGAGAGTGACAGTGGATCGAGTGCTGATGCTACTCGTTCTTCTTGCTGGCCTGCTCTCTCTCGCTTCGATGTTTACTAAACGGATTAAAGAATATTTAAGCAGACTCAGCCTCTCTTGGCTCAGTGGTATCACTGGTTTTTTGATGGGTCTTACGGGTGTGGGTGGCGGAGTCCTAGTGGTTCCAGCACTCTCTTCATCTGGCGGGCTCTCTGTAAAATCTGCCGTAGCGACGTCGATTCCTGTTGGACTGATTCTATCACTGGCAGTCTCAATCACCTTTGGTAGCCGCGGTGTCATGGATTATGCACTGGTGGCCTCCTTGATGGTCGGCTGTGTGGTCTCTTTGCCGTTGGCCTCTAAGCTCTTTTCACGTTTTAGTGAAGAGTCGATTAAACGGATAACGGGACTCTTTATTGGTCTGGCCCTGATCGGTTTAGTTGAAGCCCTATTAGAATCTATGCACTTAATTTAGGGAATTCTAATTTAACTGACCTATCTCAATACCTTTCCTACCCACTTCTCTATTCTGCTTCTAACTTAATTTAGGAGCAGGCTATGAGTCATAACTACCCAGAATATCGCGATCACCTTAATGAATTTGCCGCTAAGCTGCCGAACGGTGCGCGAAAAGGCTTTGCTGCGTTGCATCAAGGCACCATGAAAGAGGGGGTGTTGGATGTTAAAACGAAAGAGCTTATTGCGCTGGGCATTGCAATTGCGATCCGTTGTGATGGCTGTATCGCCTACCATATGAATGCCGCGACCAACGCTGGTGTTACTCGAGAAGAGCTTGACGATATGATTGGGGTTGCTATGTTGATGGGCGGTGGACCTTCAATGGTCTATGGTGCACAAGCAATCGAGGCGTTCGAGCAGTATCAAGCTCAAAAGTAATTATGTACATTGCCTAAGAGGGTATTAAACCTCCTAGGCAATGCTATCAAAAACAGATAAGACTAACGCAACAGAAGGACGGGCGTCGGTGTTCGTCTTAGAAGTGAGGTAGTGGTACTGCCAACCAGCATCTGGCGGATACGCGAGTGTCCGTAAGCGCCCATTACCAGCAGCTCTGAACCCGTCTTAGACTCATGCTCCAGAATAACTTCTTCTGCTTCACCTGCCGCTAATGTGGCATTCACATTAAAGCCAGCCTCCACTAGGACCTTTTCAGCGATCTCCAACTCCTGTTTAAAGTCGAATGTCGCTGGCCCTACCATTAATAGCTCACAATCAGCCTCTTTTAACAGTGGGCTTTTGGCAACCATATCCAGAGCTTTACGAGCGGTTTTGCTACCATCGTAAGCGATCATAAAACGCTTGGGTTCAACCAGTGCTGTATCTGTAATCAGAATAGGGCGATGCAGTGCGCGAATGATCGGTTCGATATGAACCCCCATTGCATCCCCATGCGCGCCTTTGCCTAACACGAGCAGACGAGTATCTGACTGCTCCTCTTCAAGGGTCTGCTGCAGGTCGCCATGACGTTGTGAGGTTGAGGGTTCGAATGCGCGGTCTTGGTTGGCTCTCTCTAGAGCGGCATTCAACATGACACGACCCTGTTCACGGGCAATGCGACCACGCTGCTCATCAAGAGAGGCGAGCTCTTCTAGAAGAGACTCGCGGGCACCGAGCCCAATGGTGCCACTGAGTTGACTCTTCTCTTCCGTTGGGAATTCACGTTTATCTAGAACGTGCAGAAGCTTAAGAGGTGCTTGAAGAACTCGGCTCGCCCAAGCGGCCGTGTCACACACGGCTTCTGAGCGTTCACCGATGCCATCAATACAGGCTACAACTTGAGTCATAAATACTCCTTAGTGTCCCATCAGCTCATCGATCTGATCAGGTTTGTCGTGTACGGCGAATTTATCCACGATGGTCGCGCTCGCCTCGTTCAAACCAACGGTATCAACCGCAATCCCTTCACGACGGAATTTAAGAATCACCTTATCCAGTGCGCCGACGGCAGTTAAATCCCAGAAGTGTGCACGTGATAGATCAATGGTGACACGATCTGTGTCCTCTTTGAAATCAAACGCAGCGGTGAACTTATCACTTGAACTGAAGAATACCTGGCCGACAACACGATAGACACGATGGTTTTCGCCCTCGCCATCCTCTTTGCCAATGTAGAGGAATTGACCAATTTTGTTGGCAAAGAATAGGGCCGCTAACAGCACACCGGCAAAGACGCCAAAGGCTAGGTTGTGAGTCGCCACAACGACGGCGACCGTCGTCAACATGACGATGTTGGTCGACATTGGGTGTTTGCGTAGGTTAAAGATCGACTCCCAAGAGAAGGTTCCAATAGAGACCATGATCATCACGGCCACCAGTGCCGCCATAGGAATCTGCGAGACCCACTCATCTAGGAAAACAACGAGTATTAGCAGAACCACACCTGCGATCAGTGTTGATAGGCGTGTTCGACCACCTGATTTCACGTTGATCACTGACTGGCCGATCATCGCACAGCCTGCCATGCCACCAAACAGGCCAGCACCGATGTTGGCAAGGCCTTGGCCTTTGCACTCACGGTTTTTATCGCTTGACGTGTCAGTAAGATCATCAACGATGGTGGCGGTCATAAGAGACTCAAGAAGACCTACGACTGCAAGAGGTAGTGAGTAGGGAAGGATGATCCACAGTGTTTCTAGTGTCAGAGGCACATCTGGCCATAAGAAAATAGGAAGTGTGTCAGGCAGTTCACCCATATCGCCTACCGTACGAATATCCAGTCCCAGTGCCATTGAAACCGCGGTCAAAACAAGGATGCAGACAAGTGGTGATGGGATTTTAGTGGTTAGGTAGGGGAAGGTGTAGATAATCACCAAGCCTGCTGCTGTCATTGCATAGACGTGCCAAGTGACATCAATCAGCTCAGGTAACTGCGCCATAAAAATCAAGATCGCCAGAGCGTTTACAAACCCAGTCACTACCGAGCGTGATACAAAACGCATCAACGAGCCTAAGCGAAGATAACCGGCACCAATCTGAATAACACCTGTTAAGAGGGTTGCTGCCAGGAGGTATTCAAGGCCGTGCTCTTTCACCAAGGTGACCATCAGTAGGGCCATGGCCCCCGTGGCGGCCGAGATCATGCCCGGGCGTCCACCGGCAAATGCGGTGATGACAGCGATACAGAAAGAGGCGTATAGGCCGACTTTTGGGTCAACGCCTGCAATGATCGAGAAGGCGATCGCTTCTGGAATCAAAGCCAAAGCAACAACCAAACCAGAGAGGATGTCGCCACGTACGTTAGAGAACCAGTTGTAGTGTAGTGATGGGCTCATTGGGACCTTCAGGGTATTGAAAAACGAAAGTCCGCAATTTTATCAGCTTTCAAGCCGTTTGTCGGTGGTCGGCCGGTTTTGAGTTATTGATCGGATTTGCTAGGGATGTAGTTCTGAAAAAAACTGATATGAGTATTAAAACCACGAGAAAGAGCGAGTGCTCTTTTGTGGTTCATTGGCAGCTCACCGGCTAGAATAGCGCTAAATTCTTTCGTATCGAGACCGCATAACTCAGCAGCTTGCTCTGCAGTCATCCCGGTTGGTTTTAAGTAGAGCTCTTCAATAAGAGTTCCCAGCTGTGCGTTTGAATCGAGAATTAACATGGTAATGGATTTGTGAACATGAACGAGAGTCTAGTATACACCCTGATTTTACTTGGTGTGATAGCCATAGCACTGCTGGCCTGGTTTATCACCAAACAGTTGCGTGAACAGCGAGAGATAACGCGTCAGTTAGCCGAGCAAGAGGAGAAATTGGCGGTAGAGGCAGCAGCCAATCGACGTTACCTAACAGAGAGTATTCGTATCATCTCTAATGCCATACTGCACGATGACAAGATCACTTTGACAGAGGGGTGCATGCGTCTAAAAGTGATGATTGATAATTATGACGCATCGCTGCATCAAGACCCTGACTACCAAGTGATCGAAGAGGTCTATGGTAAAACCTCCCACATTCCTATCCTTCAAGATTGGAAAGCCTTGGATAAACAGTCACAGCGAAAATTTCAGATGGAGATGCTGAAAGTGGAGGCTGAATGCCAAGAAAGAATCCACGCCGCGGCTCAACGTCTGATTGATCATGAGATGCATAGGGTGCACTGATGTCCATACTGCCAGTATTTATCTTTACTCTGCTGGCAACTCTACTGTTGGTCGCGGCACTGACCTTTGGCAGAACACCCAGTTATCGTCCAACAAGAGGATCGGTGATCAATCTACTTGAACGTGTGCTCTCTGGGGAAGCCAAAGTGACCGAGTGGGATCTCTTTCTAGGCTTGCCAATACAGTCAGATCCACTACTGGAAGAGGCAAGGATTGATTGCCTCAGGATACATGAAGGACTTGATGGCGAACAAAAAGCGAGTGAAGGTCTCGCCAACTATCTATATGATCGAAAAGGTCGAGAGCGCATTGCAGAGGTTCTCGAACGGTTAAAAAAAGCGATAAAAAAAGAGCCCACAATACGAGAGTTTTAGGAGCCAAACGTGCTGAACTACCCCAAAACTAAACTGCCTTCTGTCGGTGAAACCATCTTCACAACAATGTCTGCATTAGCGGCTGAAAAACAGGCAATCAACCTGTCACAGGGCTTTCCAGATTACCTAGGCCCACAGAAGTTACTAGACGGTGTTGGTCGTGCGATTACCTCAGGCAACAATCAATACGCCCCTTTGGCCGGTGTTCCCAAACTGTTGGAACAGATTAAACTCAAAGTGAAAAACTATTATGGTCGTGATTTGGATGTGGCCAATGAAGTGACTGTAACGCCAGGTGCTACAGAGGCGATCTACTCAGCGATTACCTCCGTGATTCAGCCCGGTGATGAGGTGATCGTCTTTGATCCCGCCTATGATAGCTATCATCCTGCCATTGAGATTAATGGTGGAGTGCCGGTTCACATTAAGTTGCTACCGCCCAACTTTTCGGTGCAGTGGGACGAGGTAAGAGCAGCCATCACCTCTAAAACCCGTATGATCATCATTAACACGCCACATAATCCGACGGGATCTATTTGGCAGCGATCCGATTTAGATGCGCTGGCAGACGTTGTCAGGGGCACCGACATATTGATCATCAGTGATGAGGTCTACGAGCACCTGGTCTATGACGGACAGGTGCATCAAAGTGTGAATACTCATCCAGAGTTGATTGAGCGTTCGTTCATTGTCTCCTCGTTCGGCAAAACCTATCACGTCACAGGCTGGCGCACTGGGTATTGTGTTGCACCTGCGCCATTAACCAAAGAGCTGCGCAAGGTTCACCAGTACGTTACATTCACTAGCCACACCCCGATTCAACATGCGATAGCGGACTTTATGGTTGAAGAGCCAGACTACCCACGAACACTGCCGGATTTCTTTACGCAAAAACGCGATCGATTGGCTAAGGGGCTGCAAAACAGCCGTTTTAAACTGCTCAACTCGAGTGGTACCTATTTTCAGTTGGTTGATTACACTGAGATCAGCGATGAGCCTGATGATCAATTCGTACTGCGTTTGATTGATGAGGTGGGTGTCGCAGCCATTCCTCTTTCTCCGTTCTACTCAAACGGTGAGCAGACAGGTTGTATTCGTCTCTGCTTCGCCAAAGCTGATGACACCCTTGATAAAGCGATTGAACGCCTATGTCGAATTTAACGCTGAGCTATTTTCAGATCGATCTTGCTTGGGAGGACTCTCAGGCCAACCGTAAGGCTATCGATGAGCAGATATTAGCTTTAGATAGTTGCGATATAGTCGTTCTGCCTGAGATGTTTTTGACAGGTTTTACCATGTCACCTGAAACCTGTGCAGAACCGATTGATGGTAAGAACTTACAATGGCTGATTGAACTCGCGTCTCAAAGCGGGAAAGCTCTGGCAGGCAGTCTCTCCGTCTCTGTGGCAGGGGAGTTTCGAAATCGCTTCCTATTTATCACCCCTGAGGGGCGTGTCGCTAAATACGACAAACGCCATCTGTTCACTATGGGTGATGAGCCCAATCACTACACGGCCGGTGAAGAGCGCGTCATTATTCACTATAAAGGGTGGCGAATTATGCCACTGGTCTGTTATGACCTTCGTTTCCCAGTATGGTCAAGAAATTGTGATGAGTATGATCTGCTTCTCTATGTGGCTAACTGGCCGGCTGCTAGAAGAGTCGCGTGGCGCTCTCTGCTTCAGGCGCGAGCCGTGGAAAACCTAGCCTATGTTGTTGGAGTCAATCGAGTCGGTACGGACGGAAATGGACTAGAGTATTCTGGCGACAGCCAGGTGATCTCGTTTGATGGGGAGCTGTTAAAAGAGAGTGAACCGTTTCAAGTAACGATCGAATCTGTTTCGCTGAATAAAGACGATCTTATGGAATATCGATCTCGCTTCCCGGCGGCCGCCGATCGTGATGCGTTTACGTTGAGCGGTGTTAAGCGCCGAATCGTTGAGCTTTAACGAAGTTTAAGCGGGCGCATGCAACGATACTCAGGTAACCCCTCTTTGGTGGGTACAATCGCACTGAGGCGAAGTGCGCTTTCAAGATGACCCGCTAACTCCTTAGGTAGTGGCTCTTCAAATGGGTCAAATGTCTGAAAGTAATCGATTAAAGGATTTCTAAAGAAATAGAGTGCGGATTCAGCGGTAATTTTGTCGCACAGTGCTTTTGCTTTGCGCGTGCTTCGGGAATCATCAAACGCACCCTTAAGGCGTGTCTCAACGATTAAAATAATATCGGTTTCAGGAGAAGATGAGAGGTAGGCGCGCATGCCAATCTGCTCGTCTCGGGTATTAAGAAGATCAGCAATATTCGGGATTAACTGCTTATCTAGATCAAGGTTGAGTCTGTAAAAGCCCATATCAATCAGTGTGACCGGTCTCTCGGCAAGTTGGTAGAAGGCTCTAGCAGAATCATCGGCTTTGAGAGCGCCGCTGGCCAATAACACGGCTGAGATAATAAGGGCTTTTAGAGAGTAGTTTTTCAATTCATGTTCCTGATCAAAATTTAGCCTATTTTATTCATTGAACAGGAATAAAAAAAGAGGCCCTAAGGCCTCTTTAGAATATTTATCAGCTCACTCTGTCGATTAGAGTTCACCCTCAACCGTTGTAAGTCCATGAATGGTCCAATCTTGGTAGCCACCACGGTAGTAGTAGATCAGTTCTGCTGGGTAGCCTTCACGGATCATGGCACGAATGCCGCTTGGGCTTTGTGGACAGGTGCTTGAGTTACAGAAAGCGTAGATCTTAGTTGTAACGTCTGCACAGCTCCAACCCTCACCCTCTTTCTCACAACCGAATTGATCCATGTTCATGGCAACTTCAGTGTATGGAATGTTGATAGATCCAGGGATGGTACCTAGTTGAAGAACGTGATCTTTCATTCGCATATCAACGATCATGTTGTTCTCTTTACCAATCGCTTCGATTACATCGATCTCACCAACTGGCGTGACACCTTCTGCTGGAACCATAGGTTGTAGGTAACCCTTAATCAACGCAGGTGGAGTTTTAACTCGAGTGATCTCCATTGGACCGTCTTCAAGTTCAACGGTATACGCGTTCATTTTGTCCCATAGCTGGATGTTTTCGTCGCTGGCGATTGCAGTTAATGTGGTACCCGCAAATACTGCAGCGGTAGCGATGCTTAAAAGCTTTTTCATGATCTTTCCTCAGTGTTAATAGCGACTCTTACTTTTTATAACCATAAACAAGAGTCTTATTACCATTATCCTCTTCTGCTTTGGAAAAGTCTTATTAATTTTTAACCTCTGCTATTATTCTTTGATCGAATAATTACTTCGTAGGTCCTGGCATGAAAAAACTGACTCCACTCTCATTAGCCCTGTTTTTGATGACGGCTTCTAGTCACTCAATGGCAGAGATGTCCGTTGATCACAGCAAAATGACTCAACATGATCACGAGATGATGATGAAGCATCTCGGCATATCTGAAGAGGAGGCTACACCTGTCGTCAATGACCAGAGAGAACTCGTATTGTTTCCTGAAGCTGAATACCATCTCACTTTGCAGAACATGCGAGACCACCTGAGGGGGGTAAACCTAGCCCTAATAAATGTGGCCTCTGGAGACTATGTTAAGGCTGCAGAAGCGATTGAGCAGCACCTTGGTTTTGGCAACAGTCACGGCGCCAATGGTCTGCATTCGGCTCGAGAGTACATGCCTCCTGGAATGCAGATGTTGGGTCACGGGATGCACACAAAAGCGAACGCGTTAGCGACGACGCTCAGGGATTCGGAGATTACTGAAGATAGTCAGGAGATTTTTCTGAAAATGGCCGATCTTACGTCGCAGTGTGTAGCCTGCCACGATGCGTATCGATTGGGCACAGAGTAGAAACTTAGTTCGCGGCGTTTGAGCTAACAGGTGATAGCACACCACCCACATCAACCGCGCCTAATGCGACGTTTACCATGGCGTTAGTGCCAACATCCGCAAGTATCTGCTCTTCATTGAGTGGATTCTTGCCACAACTCTCCAACATATTGGAAGCATTTTTGCGATCGACATAGTCCAAGGCTGCATTGGCACCGATGATGATGGGTGCCAAACCCACGGTCGCTACCGTCAAAATAGGCGTTGCAATGTTACGTCCCCATTTTAACTTCTCATGCTCTGTGACCGTTGACATGGATGATTCACATTGGGCAGTGACTACATCGCCATTGATACGTAGCTTATGAGCCGTGTCGTAACTCACGCTTGAGCATCCACTTACCAGCAGTGTTGAGCAGATTAAAGAGGTTGCGATGATTCTCATTTGACTTTGCTTTTGTACCATTAATGAACATTGTGACACTTATCTATATAGAGACAGGTTTTCCTGAAAAGTTCCCTAAGTTATTAATTTATTTTAAAAGTGACTCAATATTTACACCTTTTCGTATTCTGCTTTAATACAGTTAATCTGTCTGATTCATCTTAGGAGTTTGTCATGCGCCTATCTACCTTCCCGTTAGCATTTACACTGTGGGTATCGATGCTTGCCACTGTCGCTCATGCTCAACGAGTCCCTGATCTTGAGCGTGAACAACGGATGGTGGATGAAATAGTTGATGTCATCTTTGATGGCGACCCTATAGAACTCAGTGACGGTGATCGGGAGTTTCTAGCGATCTTTATGGAGGCCGACGAGCCAAAAGGGACAGTGATCATCGCTCATGGACGTGGTTATCACGCCGACTGGGAGAGCGTTGTAAACCCTTTGCGAGTGGGTTTGGTTGAAGCGGGTTGGAATACCCTCAGCATTCAACTTCCGGTTTTGGAAAAGAGCGCTAAGTATTTTGACTACGTCGATATCTTTGATGAAGCTGCCCCACGTTTCCAGGCTGCGACTGAGTTTGCTAAGGAGCAGGGTGGTCAAGTTGTTTTGCTCGCTCACAGTTGTGGTTCACACATGGCGCAGCGCTGGATTAAGAATCAACCTGAAGCGAGCTTAGCCTCATTTGATGCCTATGTCGGAATCGGGATGGGAGCCACCGATTACAAACAACCGATGGTAGAACCTTTTCAGCTCGATAAAATGCCAATGCCAGTCTTAGACCTTTATGGCAGTGAAGATTTCCCGGCTGTTATCAGAAAAGCGCCAGAGCGTCTGGCTATGCTGGAAAAAGCAGGTAATCCAAAGTCGGCACAGCTGGTTGTTGAAGGGGCAGAGCACTACTTCAAAACACATAAATCTGAGTTGGTCGACACTGTTTCTGGTTGGTTAGATAGGCTTTGACCTTAGTTACGGTAAAGGGTCTTAATTAGATGGTAGCCAAAACGGGTTTTGATAGGGCCGTGTACCTTTAAGATCGGGCGCTTAAAGACCACATCATCGAAGGCTTTGACCATATCGCCACGATGAAACTCACCGAGGCTACCGCCTCTCTTGCCTGATGGGCAGATAGAGTGTTTTTTAGCGAGCTGATCGAACTTCTTGCCCTTTTTAAGCTCAGCTAATATCGCCAAAGCTTCCTCTTTGGTCTTTACCAAAATGTGTACTGCAGATGCGGTGGCCATAGTCTCTCTCGAAATGGTTATGTTGTGTATTCTATCAGATCTACTCTAGCGCTTCTGCTAAGGTGGCGGTAAAACTTAAATGGTTCGGTAGAGGTGTCAGGTCAGATCGAGAGACAGTTTTTAACGGTTGAAACTGCAGATCTGCCAAAACGATTTCACAGCCATCCTGAATTCGACGTTCAATGAAACGTTCAAGTGCCGACAGCCCGCCGGCATCCAGTATCGATACACCATCTAGGTATAAGATGATTTTTTGTTTTCCTTGGCTTAGGTGCTCCAGTTGGTCAAAAACTCGATCAGCGGCAGCAAAGAAAAGCGGACCGTTGATTTTGTATACGGCGGTTCTTTCAGAGAGCGGCCTAGGGACATGTTTACGCACGCCACTGATATCTTTTACTTGGGTCATCTGTGCTATGTCTCGCATGAAGAGCAGTGCCGCTAGCACGACGCCCACGCAAATGGCGATCACCATGTCAAAGATGACGGTCAGCGAGAAGCAGCTAAGCAGAACCAATACATCACCCAAATTGGCCTGTCGTACTAACTTAATCGCTTTGGGCGCTTCACTCACGTTCCAAGCAACCAGAAGGAGCATTGCGGCCATGGTAGCCATAGGAATCTTCGCTAACCAAGGGGCGAGCAATAGGATAGCTGCCAATACGACCAGCGAGTGGATTATGGCCGCAATCGGGGAGACCGCCCCAACTCGATAGTTAGTGGCCGATCGAGCCAGGGCAGCGGTTGCTGTAATGCCGCCAAACCAAGGCGTTACTAGGTTGCCGATCCCTTGACCCAGTAACTCTCCGTTGGAGTGGTGTCTTTTTTGACTCATGCCATCCAGCACGACAGCGCAGAGCAGTGACTCAATAGCACCTAACATAGCGATTGAGAACGCCGCTGGCAGTAGCTCAATGACCAGCGATAAGTTCCAATCAAGAGGGACGCCATTAGGGCCAGGTTGCTGCCATGGCCAAGTTAGGCTGGGTAAAACAGGAGGTATGCCGGCTCCAGAGGTGCCATCCGGTAATAGATAGTGAAAACGGGTGCCAATAGTCTCTATCTCGTTAAAGCCCCAGAGAAAAGCCGCTAGGGTTCCGACAATGGCTGCTGGAAGATAGGTTGGGATGGGCGTTTTAAATTTTGGCCAAATGATCAATGAGGCTAGTGTCACCACCCCGACAACGAGCTCCCCGGTGTGAATGGCAGGAAGATGGTCAAACAGGGTGACAAGCTTGGCAAAGAAGAATTCAGGCATTTCAGCTATATGAAGGCCTAGGAAATCATTGAGTTGCAATACTGCGATAACGACGGCAATGCCACTGGTGAAGCCGAGAGTCACCGGTTCGGGTATATACTCAATCAACCGACCTAACCTCGCGAAAGCGAGCGTGAGCATGATCAAACCGGCCAGAAGCGTAGCTAGCAGAAGTCCATTCAAGCCGTAACTTTGAGCAACTGGATAGAGTATGACTACGAATGCAGCCGTTGGGCCTGAAACGCTGTATCTAGAGCCACCGGTTAAAGGGATCAATATACCGGCAATGATCGCTGTATAGAGACCGTACTGTGGAGGTACACCGCTGGCAATGGCGAGTGCCATAGAGAGCGGAATGGCGATGATACCGACAGTTAAACCGGCGAGTAGGTCTTTGATGAAATGATCAAAACGGTACCCCTCTTTAAAGACCTCACGCAGAGCAGTGAAAGGGAGTACCGAATTAAAACGTGATCGATGTGGCATGTCAGTGAGGACCGTATAGATCGTATAAGATCCTCACAATTTATAAGGTTTTGAGTGAACTAGCTATCGTCTTTTAGTCGTTGCTGCTGTCAACACAGGTGTCACAGTGCTCTTTGAAGATACCAACTTTTACCAGCACCGAGTGGAACCAACAGCCTGCACACCAACCTGCAGCGGCTTCAAGCCACATGAAGGTTAGACAGAGAGGAATGGTCACCAGAGGGGTCCAGCGAGGCATCCAGTTCTGAGTAGTTGTCAGCAGTTCACTTCCTGTGAGGCTGTTTACAAATTCGGCAACCGGTACCGGGTTGAAGAACAGCAGGCAGGCGGCAACCAGTGCGGTACCAATCTTCCAAGCAAACTTCTTAGGCTGGTATGGGCGGTAGACTGGCTTGTGGTGACGGTTCATAGCACCGGCAATCCAGAACAGGGGGCAGAGCCAGGCGGTGCGTTTGCTTTGACTTAGCACCATCTCCCAAAGGACATAGAGCAATAGGTAAGTTTGTGGGGTCCAGTCGTAGACCTGGCGAACGACCTCAGCGGAGTAGATGATCTGCCCAGCCATGTTGGTATCCCAAGTATCTTCCAGTGTGCTGGGATCAACAATGAAAGCCGAACCATTGATCGTGTTGTAGAAGATGACTAATATAGAGACGGGTACTAAGAACAGAAAAGCGGCACGTGTTCTAACAACATTGTCGTTGACCATGTCGTAACTCATTGGGTGAAACAGTGGGTTTCTCATCAGTGATCCTCTATTGTTTTTATATTAACTGTTCCTAATAATAGGCTAGGTATAAGCGTTAATAATAGATGCTGCTTAGGTTAAGTTTTTCTTAACTAGTTTGGTTATAGATCTCTTGGTTATTTATTAACTTTGCTAATATAAGCGGCTCTCCAGCAGGGTTATTGGATGTCTAAGTTTCAAGTCATCGTCGGTACCGTTTATGGTTCAACTATTGAATTGGCTGATGAGTGTCAGGAATTTCTGACCACTCAGGGACATCAGTGTGAATGGCTAGATACACCCGAGCTCTCTGATCTTGATCCATCAGCTTCCCTGCTGATTATGACGGCATCGACAGGAATGGGAGACATCCCAGACGGTTTGATGCCGCTCTACTGTGATCTATTAGATGAAGAGCCCAATTTAACCCATCAGCGATTTGCATTGGTAGGGTTAGGGGATTCAAGTTATGACTATTTCAACGGGGCGGCCAAACGACTGTTTGAAGTGTTTTCAAATCTGAAGGCTCAATCGTTGGTTGAGCCGCTCTATGTTGATGCCAATAAAGATCCTGAGCCAGCAGAACCTGTTATGCGTTGGCTAGCGAGCTGGATCGATTAGTCGAAAGGTTAGATTGATTCTCGGTTGTTTAACGCGAAGACGTTTTGGCACTGAGTGCTCCCAATACTCTTGAACTCCAGGGTTCATGATCAGCAGAGAGCCGTGGCTGAGTTCAAAGTCGACGGTCTCTTTTCTACTCTTTAGATCTCTAAATCGAAAGGTGCGAGAGCTCCCTAGTGACAGTGACGCGATGACAGGCTGTTCGCCCAGTTCTGGCTCGTTATCACTGTGCCACCCCATACTGTCATGCCCATCTCGATAGAGGTTACAAAGAACGGCATTAAATGTGTGGTTGGCCGTTGACTCGATTTTGTCTTTAATGGATTCGAGAATGTTCGGAAAGCCGCTACCCTCCATCGTCAGATTAGAATAGCGATAACCAACACCTTTTGATGCTACAAAGCACTGCAGTCTTGGAATAGGGTGGCTTTTTCCATAAAGGGTAATACTCTCTTGGCGCCACTCTAAGGTGTTTGTGAGCTCCATGAGCAACTCATCTGCTTCAGTCGAACTGAGAAAACCTTCGATCAGCTCAGCGTTCAAACGACTACTCATTACAGTTGTTTAAGATATCTTAGCAGTTGATCGGCTATGACCGGTGTCAGATCTAAGGAATTTGTCTCATGGACGATGCTGTTGCAGCTGTGAATTTCGGCAATACCTTTCAATAGTGCATATGCATCTTTAGCGAAAATACCATGGACTCCGATGATCAAAGGTTTACCCATCTCCGCTGACTCCAAGTGTTCAATGGTCGCTAGCATGGTTCTTCCGCTGGAGATGATGTCATCGACTAATACAGGACGATAGCCTATGTATTGGGCCAGTTCAGGCTCTGTCACAGAGACATCGTAATCACCTGATCGCTCTTTCAACAGGATCTGATAGGGTCGATTAGATGCGTTGGCGATGGCAGCTACCCACTGTTCACTCTCTTCATCAGGGCCGATCAATAATAAGTTGTCGGTTTGCGTTTTTAGGAACTCGGTAATCACCGTTTGCGCCGTGCAGACCATTCCGTTGAGTGTATAAACCGCATCCAGTGTTGGATAACGATGTAGGTGTGGATCGACCGTTATCAGTGCATCAAAGGCGAGGGATAGGTGCTTAGCAAAGTGTCTAGAGGTGATCGATTCGCCCGTATGAAAACGTTTATCTTGCCGCATATACGGAAGATAGGGTGTGATCAGACAGATATTGCTAGCGCCTAGCTCGCGCGCATTTTCTGCAAAACTGAGTAGTGGAAACAGTTTCTCATTGGGTTGGTATAGGTCGCAGAAAATAACCACGTTGGATTGTGCTACGTCGGTATCAACCCTGAGAAACGTCTCCCCATCAGGGAAGTGACGGATTTCAAATTGACCCAAGGGTAGACCGGTGGTTTCAGCGAGTTTTTCCGGAATAGGGTGGCTTGGAGATAGATTAAATAGAATGGAGTTTTTCATAAGTCACCTATTCACCAAAGGTTAAAATTTGTAGATGTGATTGCAGGTAATCAACTGCGTAGTTGAGCTCGCCAATGTGCTCAGCATGAATCGTTAGCATGGGTTGTCCACGTTTAATCAGATCGCCTACTTTAACGTGTAGATCAACCCCCGCCGCCGCATCAGCTGGCGCACCGGCCAACTTGGCGACTTTGGCTAGGATACGATTATCAACAGTGGCGAGAGTGCCATCCTTCTCCGCTAACATTTCGTAACGATAGTGGGCTATAGGTGGCTCTTTAAAAGCGCCTTGCGCCTGACAGATGGCAACAAATTTCTCCCAAGCTTTCCCCGTTGTAACCAACTCTCTGGCGAGCTTTTCACCTTCGCCAGGTGATACTTTACCGCTTAAATCGAGCATTGCACCGGCAAGGTAGACCGCGCGATTTAGCAGATCCTGAGGTGCTTGCTCATCACATTTTAAAACTCGGACAATATCTCGCGCTTCAAGAGCGGGTCCAATTCCTTCACCGACCGGTTGAGTCCCGTCTGTCTTAACAATGGCTAAGGTGACACCTAAGTTATCAGCCACTCGTTTAAAACTGTTTGCTAGCTTATCGGCGGCTTCATCATCTCTAACTTTAGCGGTTGGCCCTACTGGAATGTCGATCAAAACGTGGGTCGCGCCTGCGGCTACTTTTTTTGATAAAACAGAGGCGATCAGCTGTCCTTCACTGTCGATATCGAGTGCGCGTTCTACTTGAATGAGTAGATCGTCAGCAGGGCTCAGCCTCACGGACCCTCCCCAGGCTAAACAACCTCCTTCCGAGTGAACGACCTCTCGCATCTGATCTAAGGTGAGACTGACATCTGTGAGCGTCTCCATGGTGTCAGCGGTACCGGCCGGCGAGGTGATTGCTCGTGAAGAGGTTTTGGGAATGGTTAAGCCTGCAGCCGTTAATATGGAGACCACAATGGGCGTGGTGCGGTTGCCGGGTAAACCACCCACACAGTGTTTGTCTAGGACCTGATCCAGCCCCCAATCAATAGTGCTTCCAGCATTGATCATTGCGCGCGTGAGAGAGGTGATCTCTTCATCATCTAACTTGTCGTCACCACAGGCGGTAATAAAGGCGGCTAAGTAAACATCAGCGTAACGTTCATCAACGATGTCATTAATAATTTCGCTAAACTGCTCTTCATTTAATTTATGGCCATAGACCTTTGATCGCACATGCGACAGCGAATGAACAGGCCTTGGGTGAGACAGCCATATGGACTCATGTCCTATCAGTTTAAGTTTCTCCCAAGCCGATTCAGAGAGTCCGATCTCCCCCTCGTCAATTAGGTCTCCCGTCACGATATTCAACGTGGCGATCATGTGATTCTGTTCTGTCGAGACGAGGACGCGCGTTAGGCTGTTAAACCCTTCCGATTTGCAGACAGAACTGTCTGAACGAAGGTAGATGTTGGGTTCGTGGTGTGTATCAATCCCTAAACGGCGTGCCCTTAAGGGATTCATTTTCTCTGGAAACATAGGTCACTCTTATACTAAGACTAAATTCAGTCTACTTAAAAACGGGATACTTTCCACAAGAGTTCAAACAGTAATGAGGTTTCTACTGTTATGGATCAATCGGCGCTGTTAAAATAATTGATCAACTTTGAGAGTGTATTGATGAACGATCTACCCGAACAGCCTCTATCTGTCTCCCCATCCCTAGCATCCAAGTATGGTGTGGATGGTGCGCTGCTGTTGGGTCTGATTGAACAGTACCGCCTTATTGTCAAAGCAGATGAGTTAACTCTCTCATTGTCTGCGTTGCAGGAGCGCTGCCCCTTCTGGAGTGAGGCACAGTTGCTTGAGCATCTTTACACGCTGGCATCTGAATCCCTGTTTGGTCTGCAAGTATCTGATGATCAACTGCTGATTAGTTTTGAAAAGGGAGCTTCTCAATCCGTAGCAACGCCTGCGACAAAACAAGCGCCTGCAGCCATCCAGGCGACAGCTGCTCGACCTCAAACTCATCGTTTGCCAAACTCTAGACGGAACGTGCCGCCCAGTTTTGGTGGTGGCTGGCGTCGATCAACCAATGAGTTGGACGAAATTTTCGAAGCGGCTGAACAAAAACGCAAACTTCAAATTCGTATGGATGTCTCTTGGAGGCCTGATGAGAGTTTCTATCAGTTGCTTCAGCAGCATGGTATTGAAGCTCGATTTGCGGAATCGCATCTTGATGAATTTACACTCTACTATCTGGATAAACTTGATCACCAGAGCGTTTGGAACCAGAAATTCTTAGCCTGGGTAAAACGTGCCGTTCGTGATCAAGAGAGCCGTTCGGCTAAAGCTGAACGTTTTAACGAATCTTCACAAGCCGGTGGGCAGCATGAAAAAAGTCGACGAGATACTCGGGAAAACCGAAAACGGGTTACCGCAGCCGTCATGGACCTCAAAAACCTCGACTGGTAATCGCTCACTCAGTACGCCGGAACATGAGGCGCCGCAACGCGAGCTGATCAGCCAAGAGACCAAAGCGATGGTCAACATGGTGTTTGCTCGTTTCATGGCGATCTATGGCCATAAATTCAAAAGTGCTTTTGAAACCGAGCAGGAGATTATGATTGCCAAACGTGAGTGGGCAATGAGCATCTCTGGCTATGGTGAAAATGAACTGGTAGCGGCTATTAATCGTTGTAAAGAGACCTTAGCTTGGATGCCATCCATCTCAGAGTTCCTCAACATACTAAAAGAGGTTGGAGCAGACTTTGGTCTTCCTAGCAGTTATGAAGCTTACCAAGAGGCTTGTCGATACGCGGGCGATCATCATCACGATTGGTCTCACCCTGCTGTCTATGAGGCGGCCAAGCAGACCGGTTGGTATGAGATTCGAGGGGAGGCGGAAGCCAATATCTACCCACGTTTTCGATACTACTACGATATGATTTCAAAGCGGGTGCGTGCTGGTGAGACGATTGATCAACCAGTGCCTGTTGCGATTGAAGCCAAAAGCGAAGTGACGCATGCAACCACCATGCTCGAGTTTGCTAAAACCCATCAGATCGATGAGGCTGAAGCCTGCAAATTGCTCTATTACTTGACCTTGCCTGAGGGCTCTAATGTCCGTTCGCGACAGTACCAGCAGAGTTTAGCAACGGCTCAAGATCGTGGTTGGACGCTGCCGACTACTCAATAGTCAGATTCAAGAGAACTATTTTCTTCCAAGAAAGCGTTTAAGGTGCTTCGACATTTTCGAGGCATTTTGATCGCTGATCAGTTGGTCAAACAGTTTACTCCACCCCAGAATCGATACTGAAAAGAGAAAGCCCAATTTCACATCATCAAATACAATCGCGACCAGCGTCATGGTGATCATTGTGGCAATGACCGAAACGATAAATACTTCTAATTGGCGTGGTCTAAAAAACTTCCAATAGATGAAGAAAGCGACCCCCGCGATGATGATGAAAAAGTGCATCGGTTACTCCTTAGTCTCTGGCTCGAGTTGCTCTTTGAGCTGCTTGATCAGGTTCGCAGGTAGATCCTTTACTGTCAAAGTTTCACTGTTTGGATCGAAAGAGATCGATTTCCCGAGGGATTCGTTGCTGAAGCTGATCGATACCTCACGCGTTCTGCCGGTGTAGCGAACGTATTTTTTCAGACTGGCGCGATCGGGAATGAACTGCTCTTTAAGTTCTGGGGCTTCAGAGGCGATGTATTGATCAAACCCAACCTCTTGGTCACTTTCAACAGAGGCAGTTAGGTCACGATAACTTACGGACTCACCCGCTTTGGATTGTTCTATACAGAACTCGGCGACCTCTTTCTGATAACGTTTACCAGACTCTTCCGGCATATTGGCACTGTAGTCACGAACCACCTCCATGAAGCGTTCTGTGTCAGCTTGAGTATCTACAGTATCGAAGAAGCCAATAAACTCAGCCAAAGCTCGAGTGG
Organism: Marinobacterium sp. xm-m-383; assembly: GCF_013283255.1. Classification (NCBI taxonomy): domain Bacteria; kingdom Pseudomonadati; phylum Pseudomonadota; class Gammaproteobacteria; order Oceanospirillales; family Oceanospirillaceae; genus Marinobacterium; species Marinobacterium sp. xm-m-383. The sequence goes on from NZ_WBYT01000001.1 coordinate 40,862, forward strand.
CGGAGCGGTCACCAAAACCGAAGCCTAAGGTTAGGTAGCGACTGGCACTAGGGTCAAACAGGCGCTTTAGATCGATGCAGCAACAGAGCCCCATTTTTGAAAACTCAAGCTGTTCTGATTCAATCAGCTCATTGCTCTCATCAAAACACCATCCGTCGGACTGTTTTAATTGAGCTATCCAGAGTTCGTGCAGGTCAGTTTCATCTTGCTCGATGAACGCCCAGTAACCATCCGTCTCTAAATCCTCACTCTCAAACATCACCGCTAACAGCTCGATCACTTTGGAACTGAATTGAGTCAGGTCCAGACCCTTCTCTTGCCAGTTCAGCAGGAGTCCTTTGAAGCTCGTTGCCTCATCCGCAAAACGGCCATAACGCTTGGTGGCCCTGCGTGTGAATACTTGATCGATTTCGTTCAGCAGTTTTCGGGCATTCAGTTCTGACCCAATAGGTTGCTCTTTTAGGTGAAATGACTGATCACCAGTTTGACGAGTTAATCGGTGAGCGATAGCGCGAACACTGTTCATTGCAAGAGCCTATTGTGGTTGGCGAAAGTGTGGGCCGAACATTTGATCGGTTGCCTGTTTCAGTGCATCGGACACCGAGGATGAGCGAAGCGCTTGAACCATCAAGACTCGATGCACCGGCAGGTACATCAAGTCTGCTAGGATACGACTGAAGGCGTTCTGCCCGGCATCACACTTAGCTAGAGCCTCTAAAAACAGAGTTAGAAGTGTTGGCTCAAGCAGCGCATTTTCACAACGGGTAGCGATCGCAGCGAGCAGCTCAGCACTCTGTGCTGCTCTGCTATTGAGAACAGCTTCAATCGCCTGATGCGTATGGCTTTCTGTTTTAGCACTAGAGAGCGCACGGATAAGAAGCGAGATAAGCACAGGGTCTCTGTTTTCGCTTAATGCCTCTGTTAGCTGATGCAACAGCTTTTCGGATAGGTCGCTGCTAGGCTTTGCGTGTTCAAGCAACCCAAGAACTTGTGCGTGTAAGCCTTCTGGAAGCTGATTCAGTGCGTTCACAAGAGTGGCTTCGTTACCGGACTGTTCAAGTCTTACAACAAAATCAGCCAAGCCTTGAAGTGACAAGTTCTCCCAGCCAGTATCAAGGTTGGGTTGGCTGATAAATTGCTGCACAGGCTCGTAATAGGCTGATGCTGCTTGTTGGTTATCCAGTGCTGCTTTGGCATGAAATAGTGCCATCTTTTCATCGCTTGGTTTAAACGCAAAAGGATTCTCTTTGAGGCTGTCTTCTGTTGGAACACCGTCGATACTGGATTGAACGTTTTGCAGTAGGCGATTGACGATATCATCACGCACAGCGCTGAGCAGAAACCCTTGCTCATCAAGCGGTAACTTCAAAAACCAGACGGCATTCTCATCAGCAGACTTAGGATTCCAAAGTAGCAGCGCAATCCAAGCGTGCTGCAGGTAGGGAGTAGGGTAAGGGGTGGCCTGAGTCTCGATGCGTTCAAACTCGTCAGCACTGAATGCCCTGATACGACGGCCGAGATCGTAGATACGCATCGCGGTTCCGGCCTGTTTGAATAGTGCGGTTAAAGTTACCTGTTGATCGCTCATCGCTGACTCCATTTTCTAAGCGCGCGATTTTACCATGTCGGCGAGCGAATCACAGGTTGCCGAGCAGAATCCTCTCTTCTGCTTGTTCAATCTCCCTAGGCGATCCGTTCAGAATCAAAGTGTCACCCTCATTAAGCAGCAGAGTTCCCGATGGGTTATCGATCTCCTCACCCTGTTGAATCAGTGAGCTGATCTCCAACTCTAGGTCGAGGGCGTCTAGGGTTTTGCCACAAGCATAGGCGTTTTCAGAGAGAGTAACCGCGTGCTTTTGAATCACTCGGCTTGGGTCTAAATCCGCTTTCAGGGATTGTCCGCCGTGCACGAAACCATGCAATATTCGGTAACGTTGTGATCTTACGGTACGAATGCGCTCCTTGATGATATCTGCGGGAACATCCAGCAGTGTGAGGACGTGAGAGACCAACATTAGGCTGCCTTCAAGGGCCTCAGGTACCACCTCTGCTGCGCCGTATATCTGAAACTGCTCTAAGTGATAATCATCCTGGGTTCTAACGAGTACTGGGATATCACCGAATTCGCGCTTGATCTGTTTTAACGTCTCAAGGCTCGACTTGGGGTTAGGCAGCGTCAGAATAATAAGGCGAGCCTTCGCAGCTCCTAAGCCTCGCATAATATCGACACGTTTGGCATCGCCGTAATAGGCAGGCTCACCGGCTGAAGAGGCCTCTTTAATGCGAATCGGGTCCGGATCGATGGCTACGTATTGAATCCCCATCTGCTTCAGAAAACGAGCCACAATCTGTCCAACACGACCATAGCCACAAATGATGACATGGTCGGCGAGTTCGTGATGTTGGCTGGCGGCATCAGCATGTTGGTGCTCTGGCACAGACTCAGTGCTGTTTTCGGTTGGGAAAAAGCGCTCTGCGATCCAATCGGCTTTATTTAATAGACTAGGTGTAATGACCATCGAAATGATAATGGTGGAGACTAAGACAGCGTTTAGGTCACTGTCGATCACGTGATAGGTCAGAGCAACCGCGAGTAGGGCAAAGCCAAACTCACCGCCTTGAGCTAGACTGATGCCTGCTTTCAGGGAGGTGTTTGCGTTATTACCGAATAGACGACCTAGCAGCAAAATGACGAGGGTTTTCGCCGTGACCAGCATCAGAGTCGTTAGAATAACCCAGTGGATGTTTTCAACCAGCGCAGACAGATCAAGCTGCATACCCACAGTGACGAAGAAGAGGCCAAGCAGCACATCTCTAAATGGGCGTATGTCATTCTCAAGTTGATGCTTAAAGTGACTCTCGCCCAACATCATGCCCGCTAAGAAGCCACCTAAAGCCATTGATAGGCCCGCTGCGTGAGTAATCCAAGCTGCCGTCATAGCAGTGACCAGTGCAACTAGGACAAAGAGCTCATCCGAGCGTTCACGGGCAATCTCATTAAACAGTGCGGGAAGAATTTTGTGCCCAAGAATAAGAAGTAAAAGTAGCAATCCAGCGCCTTGCAGTAGTGGCCAGATGATTGATTCGCTAGCTTCAGCGGTGCTGGTTCCTAGCGCAGGAACTAAGATCAGAAAGACGACCGCGGCAATATCTTGAAATAGCAGAATCCCGAAGGATAGCTGCCCATGCGGTTGTCCTAGCTGCTGGAGTCGAATGAGCTCTTTGGTCACGATGGCTGTAGAAGATAAGGCTAACGCACCGGCTAGAACGATGGAGGGTGCCAACTCCATCCCCATTAGTAGCGATAAGCCGATGAAAATAGCGGAGGTAGTAATGACTTGGGCTGAACCTAAGCCAAGAACGGTTTTGCGCATGGCAATCATTTTTGGCAATGAGAACTCAAGACCCAACATGAACAGAAGGAATACAACGCCAAGCTCTGAAAGAAGCGCCATCTGGTCGGGGTGTGCAACTTGAAGCGCAAACGGGCCAATCAGGGCACCCATAGCTAGGTAGGCCAAAATGGCTGGCAGTTTTAAACGTCTGAACAGGGTGGTGGCAATAACGGCACCAATGAAAATAAGCAGTATCTGTTCAAATAGACCGTAGCTTTCAGCCATTAGTATCCCCGCTGAGTGCTCTATCGAGTTGTTGAATCTGAGCGATTAATTGGGCGTTCTCTGTACGACTCTTCAGTGCCTCTTCGGCATAGGGGTGGATGGCACTGGAATCGGGCAGAGGAATGTCGGTTTTTAAAATAGCTTCAAGCCTAGGGATCAGAATCCACTGCAACCACTGAGTAAACTCAAGCGTGTCGATGCAAAAGGGTTGCTGGCTGCTTAACGCTTCCTGGGACGGTGGCGATGCTTCCCACAGGGATAAACGCTCCATCTCATCTCTGATCGCTGCGATCGAGAGTGTAACGGCTTGAGCTTTACTCATCGTTGTTTTCGAACTTGGTGATCGCGGCTTTAATGCCGTTGAGTCGTTTAAAGCTGATCTCTTGCGCGGTGCTTAGGAAGTCCAGCATGAAGTCTGACTCTTTCTGCTCTTCGCGGATAGCCGCATAGAGTGTGCACCACAAACCCTCTTCACCTAAAGACTTGGCATCGATGAACTGCTTTTCAAGATACTCGTGCAGTGCCCAGTTTGGCAGCGCAGCCACGCCTCGACCACTAGCAACCAGCTGCACCATCATAACGGTTAACTCCGCCGTGCGAATTTCTTGAGGTTCGATACCTGCTGGGTCTAAAAATCGTGTGAACAGATCCAAACGGTTTTGATCGACGGGGTAGGTGATCAAGGTCTCCTCCGATAGATCTGACGGCTCAATCTGCTTTTTAGCATTGAGTCGATGTTGGCGGCTTAGGGCGAGCATCGATTCGTAACTGAACAGTGGAACGTAGTGAATGCCGTTTCTTGGCTCTGGATCCGATGTGATGACAAGATCAATATCACCACGAGCCAGTGCTGGCAGTGGCTGGAATGTAAAACCGGTTGAGAGATCCATCTCAACTTCAGGCCAATTCTTGCGGAATGAGTCGATGGTTGGCATGAGCCAATCAAAACAGCTATGACACTCAATACAGATATTCAAACGACCAACTTCACCACCCGCTAAGCGAGCAATATCACGCTCGGCTGTTCGGATCATCGGTAGAATGTCATCTGCCAACGATAGTATGCGTTGACCAGCAGAGGTGAAACTAATCGGTTTGGTTTTGCGGATGAACAGCGAGCAGTTTAGGCGCTCTTCGAGATCTTTGATTTGGTGTGAAAGGGCCGATTGGGTTAAGTGAACCCGCTCTGCAGCTTCGACAAGGCTACCGGCATCTCTTAATGCCACAAGAGTTTTAAGATGTCGAAGATCGATCATGGCTGACTCCGGCTAATTGCATTGAGGCCAGTATAGACCATAACAAGTAAGCAGCCCATGGACTGCTTACTCAAAGGGTTAAATGCCTACTAGAAGGAACTCCAGAAGTGCTTTTTGGGCGTGTAGGCGGTTTTCAGCTTCTTGAAATGCAACGCAACGTGGGTCGTCCATCATTTCGTCGCTGACCTCTTCACCGCGGTGAGCCGGCAGGCAGTGCATGAATAGAGCATCCTGTTTAGCGAGATCCATCAATGCTGTATTGACTTGGAATCCATCAAAACGCTTCAGACGAAGAGCCTCTTCCTCCTCCTGTCCCATTGATGCCCAAACATCGGTTACAACCAGGTCGCTATCTTTAACGGCTTCTTTAGGATCATGAGTAATTGTTACACGACCAGGGTTTGCGGCGAGTAGCTCTGCATCTGGCTCAAAACCTTTAGGACAAGCGACGTTTAAATGGAAATCAAACTGGCGAGCCGCATTGATGTAGCTACTGCACATGTTATTGCCATCACCAACCCATGCCACGGTCTTACCTTTAATAGAACCTCGGATCTCTTGATAGGTCTGCATGTCGGCAAGAAGCTGACAGGGGTGGAACTCATCGGTCAGCGCGTTAATGACCGGCACCTTGGAGTTGGCTGCAAAGGTTTCAACTAATTCGTGGCTGAAGGTGCGAATCATCACTACATCAACCATGCTAGAGATGACTCGAGCGCTGTCTTCAATCGGTTCACCGCGTCCCAGCTGGGTGTCGCGAGGGGATAGGAACATCGCATGACCACCAAACTGTGCCATGCCTGCTTCGAAGGAGACACGTGTTCGTGTAGACGACTTTTCAAAGATCATCGCCATAACGCGATTCTTGAGTGGCTCGTAGATCTCTCCCGCATTGCGCATGCGTTTGAGTTCAATCGCACGATTGATCAGTTTGTTAAGCTCTTCAGGCGTTAGGTCTAGAAGAGTTAGAAAGTGTCTTGTTCCCATAAAAATTAAAACGTCAGCCAAATGCATGGCTGACGATATCCTAAATAAAGTTAGTTTTGATTACTTTGCAAGTAGCTGATGAACTAGCTCAGATACAGTCTCTATCAGTTGCTCTGCTTCAGACTCAGAGATGATTAGAGGTGGTAGCAATCGAATAACCTTACCTCCTCCATTCACATTGAGCAATAGCTGATTGTCAGAGGCAAGTTTAGCTAAGCCAGCAATGTCAGTATTGAACTGACAACCGATCATCAACCCTTTGCCTCGTACCTCAACAAATTCTTCAAGGTCGGCAAAGCGAGAGGCCAAGCCATCACGAATCTGTTGGCCACGAGCCATCGCATTGGCCATCAGTTCTTCATTTTGGATGGTGTTGTAAACGGCAAGCGCCGCCGCACATACCAATGGATTACCACCGTAGGTTGAGCCGTGGTTACCAGGACCGAATACATGGTTGCCATGTTTTGCAACCAAGCAGGCACCAATAGGAACCCCGTTGCCTAGACCTTTTGCTGTGGTCAATACGTCAGGCTGTACACCTTCATGTTGGAAGGCAAAGTATTTGCCAGTACGTCCATTACCTGTTTGAACCTCATCAAGCATGAGCAGCCACTCATTCTCATCACAAATCTCACGCAGTGCTTTTAGGTAGCCGTCGGTAGGGACGTGCACGCCACCTTCACCCTGAACGGGCTCTACAAGAATTGCTACAATGCTCCGGTTGTTTGATGCGACCTTCTTAATCGCTTCAACATCATCGTATGGCACGCGCACGAAGCCACTCAGAAGTGGTTCGAACCCGGCTTGAATGGCACGATTTCCAGTGGCTGACAGCGTTGCCATGGTGCGGCCATGAAAACTCTGCTCCATCACAATGATAGACGGGTTAGTGATGCCGCGGTCGTTACCGTATTTACGAGCAATCTTGATTGCAGCCTCATTCGATTCCGCACCGGAGTTACAGAAGTAGACCGCTTCCATATTGGTCTCTGTACATAACTTTTCACCCAGCTGCTGTTGCAGAGAGATCTCGTACAGGTTGGAAGTGTGAATCAGTTTAGCGGCTTGTTCGCTGAGTGCTTGAGTGACGGCAGGGTGAGCGTGACCAAGACCGGTAACTGCGATGCCAGAGAGTGCATCCAGATAGCGTCGCCCTTCAGTGTCGTACAACCAAACGCCTTCACCGTGGGTGAAAGCAACAGGTAACCGAGCGTAGGTGGGCATTACAGGGGTCATGGTCATTGAAAGTGTTCTCCATAAAACGCAAAAAGACAGCCGTGGCTGTCGCTGGAGACTAATATTATTTTGTGCTTACAAAATAAGCAATCTTAGAGTGGTTATAACCGAGTTTTTTACTCAGATTTACTGTATAGTGCGCCCATTCGTTCAATGAGATTTAAGAGGTGAGTTAATGAGCACTTTAGAGACAATTAAAGAACAGATCGAAAGCAATGCCATTCTTCTTTACATGAAAGGCACACCTCGCTTTCCTCAGTGTGGTTTTTCATCACGTGCATCTGAAGCGTTGATGTCGTGTAACGAACGTTTTGCTTTCGTAAACATCCTTGAGAACCCTGACATTCGTGCAGAACTACCAAAGTACGCTAACTGGCCGACCTTCCCTCAGTTGTGGGTTAATGGTGAGCTAGTCGGCGGGTGTGACATTATCTGTGATATGGCAGCGAGCGGTGAACTACAGACATTGGTCTCTGAAGCGGCTAAATCTGAAGAGGGTGACAACGCTGAGGGTTAATCCCCGCTGACGCTTGTTAGTCCAGCTCGCTCTCTTCTCTGAGGGCGAGCATCATGTCCCATCCCCCCATCTCTTTCCACTGATTGACAATCATGCAAAATAGCTCGGCCGTTTTCTCTGTGTCGTAGAGAGCGGAGTGCGCCTGTTTGTTGTCGAAGCTAATTCCGGCGAGATCGCACGCCTTAGCGAGGACCGTATGGCCATACGCTAGACCCGCCAGTGTGGCGGTATCAAAAGTGGAGAATGGGTGGAATGGATTGCGCTTGATGTCACAACGATCAGCTGCATTGCATACAAAGCTATGATCAAAGTGGGCGTTATGTCCAACCAAAATGGCTCGTTTGCAGTCATGCGCTTTAACCGCTTTGCGGATAGGCTTGAAGATCTTCTCCATCGCCATGAGTTCTGGCTCGGCCTCACGATCCGGCGACCAAGGGTCGATGCCGGTGAAATCCAACGCCGATTGTTCTAGGTTTGCCCCTTCGAAAGGCTCTACGTGCGCCTCAATTGACTGATCTACGATCAGGTAGCCCTCTTCATCCATGGTCAGAGTGACCGCTGCAATCTCTAAGAGAGCATCGGTTTGAGCATTGAATCCAGCCGTTTCGACATCAACAACAACGGGAAGATAACCACGGAAACGGTCTGCCATTGGGTGACGCTGTTTCGAATTTGGCACAGTAGATCCTTACTCTTCGATGGGGTTTTATGGAGTTTAACAAATCCAAAGGATAAGGGCAGAGTTAAAACTCAGATCTACTGATATTTATTTAAATGTTCGCTATAATTTCCCCCCATAAATTTTAGCGCTGTCTGATTCATGAGTTCAGTGCGCCGTATTAACCTCTACCCAGATCGGGTGAGCATGGAGTTGGAGTCGTCAATGTCCGACATTAAAAAAGTCGTTTTAGCTTATTCTGGTGGTTTGGATACCTCTGTAATCGTTCGTTGGTTACAAGATGAGTACAATGCCGAAGTTGTAACCTTTACTGCTGACATCGGTCAGGGTGAAGAGGTTGAGCCAGCGCGAGCTAAAGCTGAAGCCTTGGGCGTCAAGGAGATCTACATCGAAGATCTTCGTGAAGAGTTTGTTCGTGACTACGTATTCCCAATGTTCCGTGCGAACACTATTTACGAAGGTGAATACCTACTGGGTACTTCAATCGCTCGTCCACTCATCGCTAAGCGTCTGGTTGAGATCGCTAACGAGACTGGTGCTGATGCGATTTCACACGGTGCGACCGGTAAAGGTAACGATCAGGTACGTTTCGAATTGGGTGCCTACGCACTGAAACCGGGCGTGCACGTCATTGCACCTTGGCGTGAATGGGATCTTAACTCGCGTGAGAAGTTGATGGCTTACTGTGAAACTCACAACATCCCAGTCGATTTCTCTAACAAAAAGAAAAAATCACCTTACTCTATGGATGCGAACCTGCTTCACATCTCATACGAAGGCGGCATTCTTGAAGATCCTTGGGCAGAAGCTGAAGCCGATATGTGGCGTTGGTCTGTCTCTCCAGAGGAGGCTCCAGATCAGCCAACTTACCTTGAATTGACCTACCGTCAGGGTGACATCGTTGCGATCAACGGTGAAGAGATGTCTCCAGCTACCGTATTGACTTACCTTAACAAGGTGGGTGGTGAAAACGGTATCGGTCGTCTTGATATCGTAGAGAACCGTTTCGTAGGTATGAAGTCACGTGGCTGTTACGAAACACCGGGTGGAACCATCATGCTGCCTGCACACCGTGCGATTGAATCGATTACTCTAGATCGTGAAACGGCTCACCTAAAAGATGAGTTGATGCCACGTTACGCTAAAGTCATCTACAACGGCTTCTGGTGGTCAGAAGAGCGTAAGATGCTTCAAACGATGATCGACGAGAGTCAGAAGTACGTGAACGGTGAAGTTCGTGTGAAGCTGTACAAAGGTAACGTGACGGTTGTTGGTCGTCGCTCTGAAGAGAGTCTGTTCGACGAGAGCATTGCAACCTTTGAAGATGACGCAGGCTCTTACGATCAGAAAGACGCAGCTGGCTTCATTAAGTTGAATGCACTTCGTATGCGTATCGCTGCTAGCAAAGGTCGTAAGTTCGACTAATCGTCAACTAGTCTAGTTTGCTAAATCGAAGCCCGAATCATCGTTAAGATGACTCGGGTTTTTTGTTTTTTCAGTGATCTCAGTTGCTCTGTTATGAGTTCAATCAATTGCATCAGGTAGATGTGATCGATAAAATTGCTCTTAGTTAGTTTTTGAACCTAAAGGGTTGTTGCTACAACCCTTTTTTATTGGATTTTCAGCGGATGAAAACACACAAAATTCTTCAAGCTCCGATCCCAATGCGCTGGGTCGGTCCGATGAAACTGTCAGGTCATCTGATTGAAGAGAAGTTGAGTGTTCCTCTAGCCACTTACGAAACCCCTCTGTGGCCATCCGTTGGTCGTGGTGCACGCATCTCTACTCTCTGTGAAGAGGGGATTAAAGTCAGTGTGATTGATGAGCGTATGACCCGCTCGATTTTGCTTGAAGCGGAAGATGCCTATGCAGCGCACCAAGCGATCCAGTCTCTAAAAGCTCGAATGGATGACCTCAATGAGGTAGTGGCAAAATCGAGTCGTTTCGCCAAGTTAATTGATCTGAATTCTCAGGTGGTTGGTAACCTTATCTACCTACGCCTAGAGTTTACGACGGGCGATGCTTCTGGTCACAATATGGTGACCAATGCTGCTGATCATCTGATCCCTTGGATTTTGACAGAGTATCCACACCTTCAGTACAGCTCTATATCCGGTAACTATTGCTCCGATAAAAAGGCGACCGCCGTTAATGGCATTCTTGGTCGTGGTAAGTATGTGGTTTGTGAAATCCTGATTCCACGGGATATCGTTGAGCGCCGCCTTCACTCTACGCCAGAGAAAATTGTTGATCTGAACATCAAGAAAAACCTGATCGGAACAATGATTGCCGGCGGTTTACGCAGTGCTAATGCGCACTACGCTAATATGCTGCTCGCCTTTTACTTGGCGACAGGTCAGGATGCGGCCAACATCATTGAGGGATCACAAGGTGTGGTTCACGCTGAGGTTCGCAACGGCGATTTATACTTCAGCTGTACGCTACCCAACCTAATCGTCGGCAGTGTCGGTAACGGCAAAGGGATCGACTTTGTAGAAGAGAACCTAGAACGCCTTGGCTGTCGAGATGATCGTGAGCCGGGTGCTAATGCACGTCGATTGGCGGCTATCTGTGGTGCTACGGTTCTGTGTGGTGAGCTGTCGCTGATTGCTGCGCAGACTAACCCAGGTGAGCTGATGCAGTCGCACCTGCAAATGGAACGCAAATGAGTCAGCTGACCAACGATCGAAAAATTGAGCACATCAATGCGATTCTGCAGGATGCAGAGACCGATCGTGATGCGCGCTACTTCGATCGTATCAAGTTAACGCACAGGGCGTTGCCAGAGCTCGATTTCGAAAAGATCGATCCGTCCATTGAATTGTTGGGTAAATCGCTAAGCTTCCCGATGCTTATTTCATCGATGACGGGTGGTGATCATGAGTTGATCCGAACCATTAACCGTAATCTTGCAGAAGCAGCCGAGCGTTGTGGTGTGGCGATGGCGGTGGGTTCGCAGCGAGTGATGTTCAGTGATGAGTCGGCTAAGAGTAGTTTTGATCTTCGATCGGTTGCTCCCAATGCGTTATTGATTGGCAATGTTGGTGCTGTGCAGCTCAACTATGGTTTTTCACTGGAGCAGTGTCAGGCTGCGGTTGACCTGCTTAAGGCTGATGCTCTCTACCTTCACTTGAACCCTTTGCAGGAGGCTATTCAGCCAGAGGGTGATCGTAATTTCGCGAATCTGACGGATCAGATCCAACAGGTTGTCGAGGGTTTGTCCGTTCCAGTCTGGTTGAAAGAGGTGGGTTCTGGCCTGTCGGCCGCCGATGTGGAGCTTGGTTACCGAGCAGGTGTTCGCTATTTCGATGTGGCAGGCAGTGGTGGAACCTCTTGGAGTCGAATCGAACATCATCGTCGTGATCAGGATGATCTTGGGCTGTTATTTCAAGATTGGGGATTACCAACTCCAGTGGCGTTAGATCAATGTCAGCCTTGGCAGGATAAGAGTACGTTGATTGCCAGTGGTGGTCTACGCAATGGGATTGATCTAGCTAAGTCTGTTATACTCGGCGCCTCGCTGGGGGGATTTGCAGCGCCTCTACTGCAACCGGCAATGCAATCCGCTGAAGCGGTTGTCGACGTAATTGAACGTATCAAACGTGAATATGTAACGGCACTGTTTCTTTTAGGTGTGCCCAGTACGACAGCGCTTAAGGGTCAGCGAGCGCTTATCATCGAACAGTTTTAAGGATTTGATCAAAGTATGTCCGTAGGTATCGACGAAATCAGCTTTTATACATCGAGCTACTACCTCGATTTGCGCACGCTGGCTGAACGTCAAGGCACTGATCCTAACAAGTATTACGATGGTATTGGTCAAGAGAAGATGGCGATGGCGGCGCATGATGAGGATATCGTCACGCTTGCTGCGAACGCTGCACTTCCCATTGTTGAGCGCATTGGAACCGATGCTATCTCAACGATTCTGTTTGCGACTGAAACCGGTATTGATCAATCCAAAGCGGCGGGAGTCTATGTACATCGTCTGTTGGGATTGAACAGTCGTTGCCGCGTCGTTGAGCTCAAACACGCTTGTTACAGTGCAACAGCGGCCGTTCAAATGGCCTGTGCACTGGTTGCTCGTAACCCAAGTAAACAGGTGCTTGTGATCGCCTCCGATGTGGCCCGTTACGATCTGGACTCTCCAGGTGAAGCCACCCAGGGTTGTGGTGCGGTTGCAATGCTGATTAAAGCAAATCCAAGAGTTCTAGAGATTGAACCAGAATCGGGTACTCATACTGAAGATGTGATGGATTTTTGGCGTCCCAACTACCGAACAACGGCGCTGGTTGATGGCAAATACTCGACCAAAATTTACCTAACATCGTTAAAACGTAGCTGGGAAAACTTCTGTGAAGAGAGTTCAGTTCGCTACGGTGATATCGACTATTTCTGTTACCACCTGCCGTTCGGCAAGATGGCACAGAAAGCTCACTCACAGTTAGCTCGTGTCAATAAGACGGGTCAAACTCCGGAAGAGCTTGCTGCTCAGATTGAACCAACACTCATCTACAACCGTTTGATCGGTAACTGTTACACAGCGTCAATGTATATTGGGCTCTGCTCCCTTCTTGAGCAACTCAACGAAGATTTAACCGATAAACGCATCGGGCTGTTCAGTTATGGATCGGGTTCAGTCAGTGAGTTCTTTACCGCTAAGGTGGTGTCTGGCTACCAATCGGCGTTGAATACAGGCCGCCACGCTGAACTGTTAAAGGATCGGACTGAGTTGAGCTACGAAGAGTATCTCACCCTTTACCGTTACCCAGATCCACGTGATGGTGGGCAACATGTGATTGAGCCCGATACACAGGGTCGCTTCCGTTTGGCGGCGATTAGCGATCACAAACGTGAGTACGTAGAACGCTAGTCATGTCGGTTGCGAGTGCTCCCGGAAAGATCATTTTAAGTGGTGAGCACTCTGTTGTGTACGGTGCCCCAGCTCTCGCATTCTCGGTAAAACAGCGTTTAACCGTTAACTTCACTCCCGATCTACTGCCGCGTCTTAGCTGGTTTGCTCCAGACAGAGCACATGAGATGGCGCTGGAGAAGTTGTCCACTCTTCGTCACAAATTGGACGCAGCGTTTGATGGCTACCTTCGAGGTGAGCGCTCCATCAGCGAGATCTTCTCTCGACCGGCAGAGTTGATTTTCTACACCGTTGATGTGGCTCGCATACTAGGTAACCTTGAACGCATTCCACGCGGCAAATTTGATATTCAATCGGATATTCCTGTTGGTGCGGGCATGGGCTCATCTGCCGCTCTGCTTGCGGCGCTTTTGAAACTCTTCTCCAAACACGAAGATTTGCCAACCTTGATTGAGCAAGTGCGACACTGTGAACGGTTACAACACGGTCGTGGCAGTTTGATTGATGCGGCTACAGTTACTATGGGTGGTTTGGTCAAAGTCGAGCAAGATCAAGCGAGTCGATTAGGGGAATTACCGGAAATATTTAATCAGGATTGGTATTGGATATTCACTGGAACTCCCGCTACAAGTACCGGTGTCTGTGTCGAGCGTGTCCGCGCCCAGTTTGAGCAGTCGGATATATGGAGCGAGTTTGCTGCGGTGACGAACCGCATCGAAACGGCTCAAACCGATCTCGATCAGCTCTTCTCTGCGATTCAAGATAACCACCGCCTATTAAACCGTATCGGGGTGGTGCCCGCCCGAGTCACCGCATTGATTGAGCAGATCGAGAGGTTAGGCGGTGCGGCTAAAATCGCAGGTGCTGGTGCGGTGTCGGGTGATACCGGTGGGCTTGTGCTGGCGTATCTGCCCAATCAAACACCGGATGCTTTGAAGTTACCGACTTTGATGCGCTGGGGGCGAGTTGAGTCGGATGGTTTGGGTGTCACTCTCGGAGACGATGTATGATCTGTTATTCGGCACCCGGTAACCTGATGTTAATGGGCGAGCATGCCATCTTGCATGGCCAACCTGCTATTGCACTGGCCGTTGGTAACAGGCTGTCTGTCTCTTTGATCCCGCGAGTGGATGAGGTCGTCACTATCGAGTCGGAACTGGGTCGTTATCAGAGCGCTTTGAGTGAGTTAACAGACGATTCAACGTTTAGCTTTATGGTCGCTGCAATTCAGCTGTGTCAGTCGAAGTTAAAACAGGGGTTTGATTTAAAAGTCTCCAGCCAGTTTTCTGACCAAGTTGGTTTGGGTTCATCTGCCGCAGTCACGGCTTCAACCCTTGCTTGTCTGTTAAACTTCTGTGGTGAGCCGGTTACCAATGATCAGGTATTCAAGCTGGCTCTAGAGGCTGTTCACAGGGTTCAATTTGGTCGTGGTTCCGGCACTGATTTGGCCGCTTCAATATGGGGTGGTTTGATCGCCTATGAAATGAACGGTGCCAAGGTTCGTCCACTGAAAGGCACTCCTGACATTGATCTCTTTTATGTCGGTTACAAGATGAAAACGCCTGATATGATTGCCTTGGTTAATCAGCGAGCTGAGGCCGATCCCGCTATATACGCCTCGATCTATCAATTGATGGGGCAGGTGACTCGCGCAGCAGAAGAGGCGATAGAGTCACAAGAGTGGATCCGAGTAGGGCAATTGATGGATCAATACTCAGGCCTAATGGATGCGCTAGGCGTGTGTGATGCTAATTTGGCAGACCTGCAATTTAGAATGCGTCAGCAGTCTGGTGTTCTGGGTGCTAAGATTTCAGGGTCTGGTTTGGGTGACTCTGTTATCTCGTTAGGTTTGACCAATCCTTCAGAGATCCCTTATCAACATCTGCCCGTCTCGATACACAGTGAAGGTCTGAAACAGGAGTCAATGTGATTACTAAGCAAGAAGTGCTG
This sequence comes from Marinobacterium sp. xm-m-383, assembly GCF_013283255.1. Lineage (NCBI taxonomy): Bacteria > Pseudomonadati > Pseudomonadota > Gammaproteobacteria > Oceanospirillales > Oceanospirillaceae > Marinobacterium > Marinobacterium sp. xm-m-383. The sequence goes on from NZ_WBYT01000001.1 coordinate 55,980, forward strand.
ACTAAAGTGCTACCCGAGTTGGGGGCTGTTTCTGCATCATCGGAACACTTTGCTCCGAGTAACATCGCTCTGTGTAAGTACTGGGGCAAGCGTGATGCTGAGCTTAATTTGCCGATCAACCCATCCCTCTCTGTCTCATTGAATGATTTGGGTTCTAGAACTCGAGTGACGCCAATTGATCAGCCGATTGATGAGGTTTGGTTAAACGGCCAACAGATGCACCAGGATTCACAGTTTGCAGGTCGCGTTAGTCAGTTCATCGATCTCTTTCGTGGTAGCAAGTCCCTCGCTTTCAGAGTGGAGACTCGAAATAACATTCCTACTGCAGCAGGTCTTGCTTCCTCAGCCTCCGGCTTTGCTGCACTGACGTTGGCGCTGAACGATGCACTATCACTGCAGCTTTCCAATGAAGCGCTATCAATGATTGCTCGTATGGGAAGTGGCAGTGCCTGTCGATCCATCTTTAATGGATTTGTAGAGTGGCATATGGGGCATCGCGAAGATGGTTTGGACAGTCATGCTCATCCAATTGATGCGACCTGGGATGATCTTCGAATCGGTCTGGTCAAAGTGGATATCGGCGAGAAGTCCGTTGATAGCCGATCTGGGATGCAGCGCACCAAAGAGACCTCTCACCTTTATAACAGTTGGCCTGCACAAGCGAATGCCGATCTGTCGAAACTGCATCAGGCGATCTCAGATAAGGACTTTACCCTGTTGGGTTCTACTGCGGAGCATAACGCCATGTCGATGCATGCCACCTTTGCTTCGAGCTGGCCTCCGCTAGTCTATTGGCAGCCAGAGTCGTTAGAGGCGATGCACAAGGTATGGCACCTTCGTGAGCAGGGGTTGGAGGTCTATTTCACCATGGATGCAGGCCCTAACTTGAAGCTTCTTTTCCAGAAAGAGTCTTTAACTGACCTATTGACTCACTTCCCTGAACTGGAGGTAGTCACCCCTTTCGGTGTCTAGCGCGGTTATGCCAACCACTGGCTTCCCTCTCACCCGAACCCAGCGCGATGGCCCGCAGGGCATTGAATACACCTTCTGGTTGACTGGGGTGGAGGGTGCTCATGCGGTTACTGTCTCGAATGCAGAGGCGGTCTGTTTTGTGTTTGCCACTGATCAAGCTGCTATTGAGTCCTGTCTGAAAGATATATCGGGTTGGACGCTGCGTCATTTAGAACTGAAATCCCTCTCCTTAAAACCTGTCATGGGTCTCTACTGCCAAAGCCTAAAAGTTTACTGGGAAGTGTTAAAGCGACTCGAGGCGGTGCAGATTGCTCTCATGGAAGAGGATATCAGGCCGGTTGATCGCTATTTGATGGAACGGTTTATTCGCACCGGGGCTGTTCAGGTAGAAAGTGTTAAAGGGCTAGAGTTGCGCCCCTGTGACTTTACACCTGATTTAAAGCTTCTCTCATTAGATATTGAAACCACGTTAAATGCTAATCAGTTGCTCTCGATTGGCTTGCAGCAGGGCGATCAGAGTCTCGTGCTGTTTAATGGTGAGGCGCCCGATCTGACCTGGTGTGAAGGCTGCTCGGATGAGCGAGCTCTGCTTCAGCGTTTTGTCGAGATAGTGGCAGAGTGGGATCCTGATTTGATCGTCGGCTGGAATTTGATTGGCTTTGATTTGCGCGTGCTCGCTCGGCGAGCTAAGGCCAATCGTGTAGGGCTCAAGCTTGGACGCGATAGCAGTGAAATGCAGGTCGATGTTGGTCAAAATGGTCGTTGGTTCAGTCGTATTGCTGGTCGTGTTGCCATCGACGGCATTGAGACTTTAAAAGGGGCCACCTGGCAATTTGATAGTTTCAGCCTGGAGAGTGTCGCTCAGTCACTCTTGGGGCGTGGTAAAGCGATTGATAACCCCTATGATCGTGGCGAGAAGATTCAGCAGCTCTTTAGAGAGGATAAACAAGCATTAGCAACCTATAACATTGAAGATTGTCGATTGGTGTTAGAGATCTTCAAAAAAGCTGAGTTGCTTGAGTATTTGATCGAACGCACTCGTCTTACAGGTTTGGCCTTGGACAAAGTGGGTGGTTCCCAAGCGGCATTCGATAATCTCTATCTGCCTAAGCTGCATCGCGCAGGCTATGTTGCACCTCCTTATGCCTCTGGTCGCAGTGACCTCTCTGTGCCTGGTGGGTTTGTCATGGAGTCTAAACCCGGTCTCTATCGTGATGTGTTAGTGTTCGATTTTAAGAGCCTCTATCCCAGTATCATTCGTACCTTCTCAGTGGACCCTTTAGCACTCGCTCTGGCGGGTGAGGCCTCAGAGGCGTCATTAGTACCGGGCTTTTTTGGTGCGCAGTTCAATTCTGATGTGGCGATTCTTCCCGCGATCATCAAAGAGCTTTGGTTAGCCCGAGATCGAGCTAAGGCGCAAGGTAACTCTGCGTTGTCACAAGCGATCAAAATACAGATGAATGCCTGCTACGGGGTATTAGGGTCCAATGTGTGTCGCTTCTATGATCAGAACCTATCGGGAGCAATTACATTGAGGGGCCATGAGCTCCTGCAAAAAACCGCACAATGGTTTGAATCTGAACAGGGTCATCAGGTGATTTATGGTGATACCGATTCAGTCTTTGTCTGGTTGGGCGATGATTGCCAACAGAGTGATATGGCGCAGTACGGTGCTGAATTGGCAGATCAAGCCAACCAATGGCTACGAGATCACCTTAAACAGCAATACGGTGTAGAGAGTGCTCTTGAGCTGCAATATGAGAGTCATTTCAAACGCTTTTTGATGCCAACCATGCGCCACTCTGAGAAGGGCACTAAGAAACGCTATGCGGGTCTTAAGAGATCGGGTGGTGAAGATCAATTGCTCTTTAAAGGGTTGGAGACGGTTCGGTCCGATTGGACACCTTTGGCGAAAAGATTCCAGACAGAGTTGTTGTCCAGAATATTCAATGACGAGTCTTGGCGTGACCTAGTCGTCGAAACCACTGAGCAACTACTCAGCGGCAACGCGGATCACCTATTGACCTATCGTCGTCGACTAAGACGACCTCTAGATGCCTATCAGGCCAGTAATCCACCGCATGTGAAAGCGGCCAAAAAAATGCAATCATACCTAGAGAAGCAGGGGTTAAACCTGCGTCTAGGGCGAGGGGACCCTATTGAGTACGTCATAACAGTTAACGGTCCAGAACCAACCATCTGTCGTAGTTCAATCATTGATTATCAACACTATGTCTCTAAACAGTTAGAGCCGGTCGCTGACACAGTATTACCCTTTCTTGGTGCCAGCTTTAATGATCTGATAGATAAACAGAGAGCGCTTTTCTAGAGAGGTTTTGTGTGAATAAGGTTCCGAGTACACAGCGAAAAATGGCCCGTTTTTCTGCGCATATGACCTGGATTCTTATTCTGGTGATGCTTACCTATGGCTTTAACGCCTATCTTGAGCAGCGCGACTATCCCAACTCACAACTATCTTTGGCGAACGGCACCGATCAGGTTCGCCTTATTGCCGATCAAAAAGGGCAGTATCGAGCACCAGGTACCATCAATGGTTACCCCGTCTCTTTTGTGGTTGATACCGGTGCGACCTATGTGTCACTTTCTGATGCCCTGGCCAATGAGCTCTCGTTACCCCGTCAGGGCAAAAGCTTTGCGATAACCGCTAATGGACGAGTACCCGTTGATTTAACTCAGTTAGAGGAGGTTAGCTTAGGGGGGCTCTCCATGGGTAACGTACCTGCAATGATTGTGCCTGAGCTAGATAGTCAGATTGTTCTGTTAGGGATGAGTTTTCTAAAACACCTAGACCTTGTTCAAAGCGACGGAAAGCTGGAGCTTCGTGTTCCGTAAGTGGTAATGCTTTTTTGGCTGGTTTCGGTTCATGTCTGACGTCGGCTCACGACCCATAGCGGACATTAACGCCTTGCTAGGTGGCCTGACCCAAAGTAGCTATAACTGCCCCTCTTAGCCAGATATAGCTGACGCAGTACACTTGAGTAACTTGTTAGATGCACTGGATTAATGTGCGCTAGTTTTTGAAAGCAAGTTGAGAACAACAACGCCACTAACGATTAACCCCATCCCAACATATCCCCAAAGGTCAATTTTTTGACCGTGCATAAACCATGCGACTAGAGTAACTAAAACTATGCCAAGCCCTGACCAAATTGCATATGCAATACCAACAGGGATTGATTTCAGAGTAAGTGAAAGTAAATAGAAAGCTGCGCTATAACCAATAATAACAAGCATAGATGGGGCGATTTTAGTAAAACCTTCACTCGACTTCAGACTAGATGTTGCAATTACTTCACAAATAATAGCAGCGGATAAAAACAACCAGTTTTTCAAGGTTTGCTCCAATGTATATATATTGCGATAGAGTAAACTAACCCTTTAATAATGTGCACTCTTGTTCTTTTGGAGAGACTGTGAGCACATGGACATCTAACATTTCAATTCTAAGACGGTTTGATTTGCCGTTTACTATATACCTATAAAGCATATGATTATTTATGTCCTCTTTTGACACCTAGCAGACTAAGCAAATGGATGAACAGTCCGAGGATAATATCCCGCCTTGAGCGTCTGACAGGTGGAATATTTATAGGTTTTGGCTTGAAGCGAGCCCTTTCGAGGGATTAGCAGAGACGGCAGCTTTGTGCCGATTTCAGCCGCTCATTTAATGAGAAAATTTACTACAGAGTCAGTGTTTAAGCCTACCAAGGAGAGTATAGCGAGAAGCTAATTCGCTTGGTTAATTACTTCTGCTTGGTTTCTGAGTCATTCTGATAGTAGCTATCTTCATAGTACCTCCCCTTGATGGCCAGTACCTTTTCTAACCAACGGTTGTAGTGTTTCCATATGAAAAAGCCAGGCGTCATCACTACCATGATTGCGACCATTAAGCCTGCGCCTTTATGAGATTCTGGGAACTGTTCCGTAATCAAGCTGAATAACGATAGTCGCTCTGCAACTAGATACCAGCAGCCCAAACCAATCAGGCCAACAGCTATTCCAATGTGATGAAGTTTTTTATTGTCGAGCATGTTTTTCAGAACCCCAAAGATACGCTGTGCTGAGAATAGAGGTTTCATCGGCGATTTTAAATGTTAATCGCGAAATACTCCCTGATTTAGGTTCACTCAAGCGGTCAGAATTGTTAACTTATGCTTCAATTCATTATCCAGGAAATCGCCAGTCGATGTTCAATCCCTTTTCTCTCTTTGTTGGCTGGCGCTACACCCGAGCAAACCGCTCAAATCACTTCATATCCTTTATCAGTTTGGTTTCGACACTCGGACTGATGCTCGGTGTGGCTGCATTGATTCTAGTACTGAGTGTCATGAACGGCTTTGACCGTGAATTGAAAGAACGGATTCTCGGTATGGTTCCGCAGGCTACTATCAATGGATACAACGCTCCGTTAGATAATTGGCAACCGCTTCGTGAAACGCTTCTGACTGCGTCAGACGTCGAAGGGGTGGCACCCTTTGTTCAGGCTCAAGGGATGCTGACCGCCTCCGGTCGTGTACAACCTGTATTGGTATCAGGTATCGACCCAATGCTGGAAGAGAGTGTTTCGATAGCTGCCGGTCAGATGACCCTGGGTGATCTAAACTCCCTGCAAGCAGGAGAGTATCAGATTGTTTTAGGTGAGCTTCTCGCTAAGTTTTTGGGCGTATCGATTGGTGATAAGGTCAATCTGGTTCTGCCTGAAGCGTCGGTGAGTGTGGCCGGTGTGATTCCACGCTTAAAACGCTTTACTGTGTCCGGTATTTTCTCAGTTGGTGCTGAGTTGGATGCCAATTTAGCCTATGTTCATCTACAGGATGCAGCCCGTTTGAAACGAATTAAGGGTGATGCTGTTGAAGGGCTTAGAATTAAATTCAATGACCTGTTCAGTGCGCCTACTCGAGTCTATGAACTTGCTCGAGAGTTGAACCATCCTGTCTACACCTCTGACTGGACTCGAACCCATGGCAATCTATTTCAAGCAATTCAGTTAGAGAAACGAATGATCGGACTGCTGCTGTTCCTGATCGTCTTTGTTGCCGGCTTTAACATCGTCTCAACGCTGGTCATGGTCGTCACCGATAAGCGCTCCGACATCGCAATATTGCGCACTCTAGGTGCGAAGCCAGGAATGATATTGAGGATCTTTATGATTCAAGGTTCCCTTATAGGGTTACTAGGAACTCTGCTGGGGGCTATTTTAGGCATTACGTTAGCGCTAACTGTCTCTGATCTGGTGGCCTGGATAGAGTCGGTGTTAGGCATTCAATTCCTCTCTTCGGAGGTCTACTTCATCAGCTATCTACCCTCTGAGCTTCAATTAGGGGATGTCTCGCTGGTGATTGGCGTGACTCTCGCGATGAGCTTCCTAGCCACGCTCTATCCTGCATGGCGAGCGGCTAAGGTTGAACCTGCGGAGGCGCTTCGTTATGAGTAATGTCTTGGTTGCAAATCAGCTATGCCGCTCTTTTGATGAAGCGGAGCGTCAGTTGATCATCATTAATGATCTGAATCTATCTGTAGCTGCCGGTGAACGTCTGGCAATCATTGGTTCCTCAGGTAGTGGTAAGAGTACGTTACTCAACCTATTAGCGGGGCTGGATACGCCTACCGCTGGTGAGGTGGTTATCGCAGGTGAATCGATCAGTCAGCTATCGGAGAATCGCCGCGCTGAACTGCGTAACTCGCAACTAGGTTTTGTGTTTCAGTTTCACCACCTGCTGCCGGAGTTTTCTGCATTAGAGAATATCGCCATACCTCAACTCCTGGGCGGTGCGTCTGTTGACGCCGCTCAGCAGCGTGCTGCTTATCTTCTTGATCAGGTCGGTCTCTCGTCACGTGCACAACATAAACCCGCTAAGTTGAGTGGGGGAGAGCGTCAACGTGTCGCGATTGCCCGTGCTCTGGCAAACACGCCCGCTTGTGTTTTGATGGATGAACCGACCGGTAATCTTGATCCTCATACCGCCGAAGATGTTGAACACTATCTATTGAAGCTCAATCAGGAGCAGGGGGTGGCACAGATTGTCGTCACTCATGATCATGACCTGGCAAAAAGAATGGATCGTGTTCTTGAATTGAAAGAGGGGCGTTTAGTTGAGGTGTTTGCTAGCACGAGCCTTTAGTAAACGTTTCTGCCAACGGCGTCGCACTTGCCAAATCCATAAGCGGTTAATGGCTAGATAACTGATTCCAGAAAATAGCACTCCACAGAGAAGAGAGCCCGTCAGTAGGGGCCACCAGATCGTTGCCAGCTCTGAATGGATGTTGTGTAACTCCCAACTAATGTTGATCGGCGGGGTTCCTAACATCCAAGCTCCAATTTTATAGGTTGTATAAAAAATAGGTGGCATGGTGATAGGGTTGGTTAACCAAACTAGCCCGATCGAAATGGGTAGGTTTGAGCCAATCCAGAGTGCTAAGAAAGCGGCCACAAGCATCTGACCAGGAATGGGAAGAAAAGCGCAGAAAATACCCACTAAGAAGGCTTTGGCGGCGGACTTTCGAGTCAAATGGAATAGGTCTGGGTTGTGCAGATGTTCACCAAGCCATTTAAGATGCTTATGACTTTTTAAAGCATCCTGTTTCGGCATGTAACGCTTTAACAGCTTACGTGGCATCCCTGAACGACCTATCAAATTATCTGGAAGTCAGATTATGCCCTTCGATTATTAATAAACCAACCTGCTATTACTGAAACTTCTGCTAGATTGAATAAATAGTTTGGCTTGGATCAAGGATGATCAGTTTTCTCTTAGCAGTGCTCGGGCACGCCTTTCTTCCCTCTATCAGTTGGGGGTCCTATTTTCTTATTATCCTAACCCTAGGAACGCTTGGTCTTTGTTGGGGCTCTCCTATACTTAGATCTCATCTGCTGTTTGCTCTAATAGGTTTTATGGTGGCCCACTGGCACGCAGTTGATGGACTCTCTAAAACCCTATCAATGAGCGTTGTGCCAGATGAGTTTGAGATTGAAGGACAGGTCATCAACTTGCAGCCTCAGGCTCCTGAGGGCTTTCAATCACTGCTGTTGGATATAGAGAGTGCGCCTGTTCAGTTGATGGGAATCGATAGTGTGCGACTGGGGCTATACGACTCTGAGGTGAGAATAGCGGCTGGCGATCGCATTAAAGTGCTGGCCAAGGTGGGTCCACTGAATGCCTACCAAAATGAGTTCAGTCCGGATCGACGCAGAAGAGAGTTTGCACAGGGGATCGGCGGGTCAGGGTATGTCAAACAGCTGATAAAACATGAGCAGAATAGTTCCATTCGGCAACGGGTACATGATTGGCTACATCATAATATGAGCCAATCGACATCCGCTCTGATGTCCGCCCTTGTTTTGGGTTACAGAGGAGATCTAGATGACAGTCAGTGGGAGCTTCTTAGGGTCAGTGGAACCGTCCATTTAGCGGTTGTTAGCGGATTACATCTAGGGGTGATGTGTTTAACAGGCCTTCTATTGGGTAGGTTGGTTGTGGTGACGATCCAGTACTTGGGTGTTAGGCCCAACTCGATAATACAAACCCTGCCCGTTTTATGTGCGATCAGTTTAGCCTCTTTTTATCTCTGGTTTGGTGGCTTTGGTGTGCCGCTTCAGAGAGCTTGGATCATGGCGATCTGCTTGTTGCTGCCGCAGTTGTTTGCAAGGCGAATAGACCCCATGAAACGACTTAAAATTGCACTTTTTTTGGTACTGGTTTATGAGCCTCTATCGATTTTAGAGATCGGCTTTTGGCTTTCGTTCAGTCTGGTAGGGTTGTTGATTCAGTTCGCCAATTGGCGCAATGGCTACTCAAGGCTGATACAGATCTTCGCAGTACAGCTCTTTTTAACCCTATTAATGTTGCCAATTCTGCTCTTTGGCTTAGGACAGTTTAATTTAGGCGGTGCACTGTCCAACCTTTGGGCGATCCCCTATGTCTCACTCTTTGTTGCGCTGTTACCCATCACGCTAGCACTGGTTGGAGTCTTTGAGCCGATCTTAGCGTTCTATGAAATTTGGGCTTCAGGGTTTTGGCATGGGCTCTCTTTTCATTCAGTGATCGGTTTGCATGCTCAGTGGCAAACCCCCGCGATGTTTGGGCTTTTTGTGAGCTTGGTTGCTCTGGTGATGCTGTTTCTACCTGGACGCCTCAAAGTGATGAGTCTACTGCTTCTAATGCCATTGCTCATACCCAAACAGAATCGGCCCGATGCAAGTGAGTATGTCGTTCGTCTTCTGGATGTGGGGCAGGGTCTATCAATCTTGATTGAGACTCGAGAGGGAGTGACGGTCTATGATTTGGCGGCTAAAAGTCGAAGCGGTTGGATCGCAGCCCAAGCTACTCTGTTTCCAACTCTCAGAGCACTGGGCTATAGAGAGTTAGATCTGGTTGTTAGTCATTCAGACGTTGATCACAGTGGAGGCTTGGATAGAACGTTAGATCAGTTTTTAGTGAAGCGATTCTATTCAGGCCAGCCCTCTTTAACGGGAGGCACTGCCTGTGCATCACAAAGCTGGAAAAAAGGAGAGGTCTATTTTCAGCTCTACGCGCTACAGAACCAGCAATCCGATAATGATCAAAGTTGTGTTCTGCACGTCGAAAATGGTCGTTGCTCAATATTGATTGCAGGAGATATGTCCAGCCGTGCAGAAATCGAGTTGCTCAATCAGCAGCGATTAGCCCCCGTGACTTGGTTGGTCTTATCCCACCACGGTAGCCATAGCTCCTCCTCAGGTGTCTGGTTGGATCAACTTTTGCCGGAGGCTGCGATCGCATCGAGAGGCAAGCACAATCGTTTTGGGCATCCTAATGAATCTGTAAAACAGCGTTTGGCCGATCGAGGTATCACCCTTTTGGATACAGCGGAGCAGGGTGAAATAGTATTAACAGCGACCCAAGATCAGTGTCTAAGTGACTCTTTTGCAAACTTATATCCACGTTATTGGCGAACTCATTAATGCTGCGATACTATGGGTTTTTTATAGGCCGTCTTGGCTGGTTAATCTGTCTTTTTGAGGTTTTTCGTTGTTAGAGTTAATTTCCGCCGGTGGTTGGTTGATGCTGCCGATTTTAGCCTGTTCAATTCTTGCACTTGCTATCACGGTTGAGCGTTTAATGGCCCTGAGGGCTGATAGGATTTTGCCACCGGGTCTTCTGGCCGATGTCTGGGGGCTCTATAAAGGTGGGCAGCTAACTAACGAGCGTCTTAAAGAGATAAGAGAGGCGAGTGCATTAGGATCACTGATTGTCGCCGGATTGAGTAACGCAGGCTCAGGTCGAGATGTGATGAAAGAGTCCATTACCGATGCCGCCAGTGACGCCATCCATCAGATGGAGAGATTTTTAAACGCTTTGGGGACTGTCGCAGTCATTACCCCTCTGTTGGGTCTGTTAGGGACAGTGATCGGCATGATTAAAGTATTCTCCCAGATCATGATTTCTGGCACGGGCAACGCTAACCTTTTGGCCGGAGGTATCTCCGAAGCCCTGATCACAACAGCAGCCGGTTTGACGGTTGCCATCCCTGCGTTGGTAGCGCACCGCTTCTTGCAACGTCGTGTATCGACACTGGTGTTGGCAATGGAGCAGGAGTCGGTCAAGTTGGTCGATATTATCCATGGTGATCGCAAAGTGGATCTGAAATAGGGCGCTCTGTGAATTTTCCAAGACCTCAATCGGAAGAGATATCCATCAACCTAACTCCGTTGATTGATGTTGTCTTCCTGCTGCTGATCTTTTTTATGGTGTCGACCACCTTTACTAAAGAGACCCAGCTTAAAGTGGACCTCCCTCAAGCAACGACAGACCAGGTGGCTCAGGTCGATATGCTTGAGATTATTATCAAGGCTGATGGTAGTTTCGCAATCAACGATAAAGCATTGGTCAATGCGCAGCCTAAAACTCTTAGGGCGGCACTGCTAAAAGAGAGTAGTGGTGATCTTACAACACCTCTAAAGATTTCCGCCGATGCATCGACTCCTCATCAAGCGGTCATTACCGCCATGGATGTAGCAGCAAACTTAGGGTTTTCTCAATTGAGTCTTACGACCAGAGAGATCGACTAAGTTGATTGAGAAAGCTTGGTATCAGAAAGCAGGCTGGCTAGTTCTACTGCGTCCCTTATCACTGCTATATGGTTTCATCTCTAGACGCCGCCGTGCTCTTCTGACCGAACAGGCGGTCACAATGGATGTGCCGGTTGTCGTGGTCGGTAATATCAGTGTCGGTGGTACCGGTAAAACACCTCTCTTAATCTATTTGGTAACCCTAGCAAAATCCTTGGGGTTCAACCCCGGTGTGGTCAGTCGTGGATACGGTGGTCAGGCAACAAGTTATCCTATGCACGTTTCTAATCAGACCTCGCCAGAGTTGGTGGGGGATGAGCCGCAGATGATCTTCGAGAAGACAGGCGTGCCTGTCGTCGTTGATCCGAATCGAGTCTCTGCATGCCAGCATCTAATTGACCAACACCCGGTCGATATCATCTTCAGTGATGATGGTCTGCAGCATTATCAAATGGGGCGTCAGTTCGAAATTGCGGTGATCGACTCTGTGCGAGGGTTAGGTAACCAACAGTTGATGCCGGAAGGGCCTTTAAGAGAAGAGCTGTCGCGCTTAGATGAAGTTGATCTGGTTGTGTTGAATGGTGAGGGCTCCTATAGCTATCCAGGTGCGCTTACCTATCGTCTACGTCCTACTGCGTTTAGACATCTAGCATCGGGTGAACAAAAAGCGCTTCAGATTGATGAGCTAGGTAGCAAAACAGTCTATGCATTGGCCGGTATCGGTAACCCTTCACGGTTTTTTGATACCCTAATGGGGCTGGGCTTAGAGCTTAAAACCATCCCTTTAAGAGATCACGCACCGATTACTAAAGAGCTGCTCGATCAATACCGCTCATTGCCATTGGTGATGACCGATAAAGATGCAGTAAAATGTCACTCTATCGCCCCAGATAATTGTTGGGCGCTTTCAGTAGAGGCAGAATTTGCACCCAAAGAGGCGGAGAATTTGGCCCAATTACTGAAACGTGTTGTTAACCCTAACGGAGAATAAAATGGATCCTAAACTACTCGATATCCTTGTTTGCCCTGTCAGCAAAGCCCCATTGGAGTGGGATAAGGAGAGTAATGAGTTAGTCTGTCGCACCAGTGGTTTAGCCTATCCTATCCGTGATGGTATTCCTGTGATGCTTGAGAGCGAAGCTCGCACTTTAACCAGTGAAGAGCGCCTTCCGGAGTAAGCTTGATGAGTTTCACTGTTGTTATTCCGGCGCGCTATGCATCTACCCGTTTCCCAGGTAAACCTTTGGTTGAGCTGGCCGGTAAAACGATGGTGCAACACGTCTATGAACGGTCACTAGAGAGTGGTGCTAGTCGTGTCATTGTCGCAACCGATGACCCAAGAATTGAGGCGGTAGCCAAAGGTTTTGGTGCAGAGGTCTGTATGACCTCTGCGGATCATCCTTCTGGCACTGATAGACTCCAAGAGGTCGTTAATAAGATTGGTTTGGCGGATCATGAAATTGTCGTCAATGTTCAGGGTGATGAGCCTCTAATTCCAGCAAAGCTGATCGATCAAGTCGCCGATAACCTTGCGGCACATCAAGATGCAGGCATCTCAACATTAGCAGAGCCTATCGAGACGAAAACCGATCTTTTGAATCCAAATGTGGTCAAGGTGGTGACGGACATTCGCGGCATGGCGCTCTATTTTTCGCGAGCTCCGATCGCTTGGCCGCGAGATATGATGACCAATGATGAGCTGCCTGAGACTCTGCCTTCTCTATTTGCTTGGCGCCGTCATATTGGTATCTACGCCTACCGTGTAGGCTTTCTTAATGCTTATGTTCAATGGTCACCTGCACCTATTGAAAAGACTGAATCCCTTGAACAGCTGCGAGCTCTATTTAATGGTGTTTCGATTCATGTAGCCAATGCCGTCGAGGCTCCTCCAGCCGGCGTTGATACCCCTGAAGACCTTGAAAGGCTTAAACGGATAATGGAAGGCCAGTAGGTCGGTTGCAGTAATAAGAGTGTCGTGTGCAATGATAAGAGTGTTGTTTGTCTGTTTAGGTAATATCTGCCGCTCCCCATCAGCCGATGCTATTTTTCGAAAAAAATTGGATGATCACCCTTGGTTAGCCAATCGAGTTGAAGTCGATTCAGCGGGAACCGCAGCATGGCATGTGGGTAACCCGCCAGATCCTCGCTCGGTCAGAGTGGGGGCTGAGCGTGGATACGATCTAACGCCTTTGCGTGCACGACAAGCGACACCTGCTGACTTTGAACGCTTTGACTATATCCTTGCAATGGATGAGGCCAATCTGGATAACTTGCAGGCCATTGCGCCGAATCATTACTCTGGTCACCTGAGCCTGTTTCTCGATTTTTCAGGGAAGAGCGGGGCAGAAGTACCAGATCCCTATTATGGTGAGGGTGACTCAGGTTTTCATGAGGTGGTTGATCTGATTGAAGCGGCATCCGATGGCTTAATCAAGCAGTTAGAGGTGAGACTCGCCTAATGCTCACCATACACTCGTGGCATGATTTAACGGCGTTCAACACTTTGGCGATGCCGGCTAAAGCTCAATTTTTTGCTGAGTTATCTGACTTAAATGACCTTCCTGAACTGCTCGATTTTATTGCTAAGCAGGATCTTCCTTCTCTTTGGATAGGCGGTGGCAGTAACCTGGTGTTGGCAGATGAAGTGCCAGGTTGCGTAGTTCATATTGCAACGAAAGGCATTGAGATCCAATCAGACTCAGAAGAGTCGGTTTTGATTAAAGTGGCTGCAGGAGAGAGCTGGCACGGCCTAGTGACTCACTGTCTTGAAAATGGCTGGTATGGTTTAGAGAATCTCGCACTGATACCAGGTTCGGTTGGTGCATCACCTGTACAAAATATCGGAGCCTATGGTGTTGAAGTAGCGGATCTGATCGATCAGGTAGAGGTGTTTGATACGCTATCCAACACCTTTGACGTCATGCAGAAAGCGGATTGTCAGTTCGCCTACCGTGACTCGCTGTTCAAGCGAAACCCTGGCCGTTTCATTATCACTTCAGTGCGATTCAATCTCTCAAAACAATTTGAAGCTAAATGTTCCTATGCGGCACTTCAGGGTTGGTTAGATGCCCAAGGGATTAAAGAGCTGAGCGCTCAAGCGATTTTTGACGCAGTGGTCGCTGTGCGCCAATCTAAACTGCCGAATCCTGAAGTGCTCCCTAATGCGGGTAGTTTCTTTAAGAATCCTGTTGTCTCAAACGACTGCTTTGAGGGTTTACGGCAAATCTATCCAGAGATTCCCAACTACCCAGATGCTTCTGGAGTAAAGCTTGCTGCGGGTTGGTTAATCGATCAGTGCGGTTGGAAAGGTCTCTATCGTGAACGAGTGGGTGTTCATAAAGATCAGGCACTCGTGATCGTGAATCATGCGGGTGGGTCGCGTCAGGATATTGATGAGCTAGCCGATGATATTAAACAGAGCGTGTTTAATCGGTTCTCGGTTCGCCTAGAGCAAGAGCCGATCGCCTATCCCTAGCCTGAGCAGAAATTAAAACCAAAAAAAAGCAGCCCATTGGCTGCTTTTCTATTGGAAGTGCGCTGTTATTCAGCCGCTTCTGCTTGACGACGCTTCAATCGAGGATCGTTTGCAGCGCGACGGCGGCGACGAGGTTTTGCTTCCTCTTCGCTCGCTTCTGCTTCAGCAGGTGCTTCTTCAACAGTCTCTTCAGTAGCAGTAGGTTCTTCAGTTGCTTCTGCAGCAGGCTCTTCATTGGCTGAAGGCTCTTCACTAGCTGAGGGCTCTACAGCAGGAGTCAGATCCAACTCAACCTGTGTCTCAGTGACTGTTTCAGCCGTAGCTTCAACTTCAGTTACTGTGTTTTCAGTTGACTCTTCTACAACGACTTCCGGCTCTTGTTCAACAACCGGTGTATTTTCTGCAGACTCTTCAGCAGTAGCTTCGGTAGTCACTTCAGTAGCTTGGCTCTCTGTTTCAGTAGCCGCGGCTTGCTCTGCTGTTGCTTCTGACACTTCGTTAGCTGCTGGCGCTTCAGTAGTGGTCGCTGTTTCAGATGCTTTTGGAGCTTCAGTTGAGGCTTCCGCAGCAACTTCTTCTGAAACGGCTTCTAGCGGTGCATTGAGCAACTCCTCTGGGATAGGATTGCTACGTTCAGCACTGCGCTCATCATTGGCGCGACGACGACGTCCACGGTTTTTACTGCGAGGTGGTAGTTCCGTTTCGCTATTGTTTCCAGAGTTGAACTCTTCATTGCCGTTTTCAGAGCGACGATCACGACCACCGCGACGGCGACGACGTGAACGGCCAGAGCGCTGCTCGTCATTCGATGAACTCTTATCGTTATCGCCTATGGTCGGCAGGTTGTTCTCCGTCTCAACCGTAATGACTTCGTCTGCATCACGACGCTCACGACGATCGTTACGGCGATTGTTACCACGGCGACGATCGTTACGGTTATTGTTACGACGACGGTTGTTACGGTTGCCATCGCGGTCAGAGCCTTTCTTGTCATCACGGCGAGTGCTCTTTTTATCGTCCTCTTTGGCAGAATCGGATAGACCAAACAGACCTTTAATCGCTGCAATAATACGCTCGCCCAATGACTTGTTAGCGACAGGCTTACGACTAGTCTGCTGACGTTTTTGTTGGCGAGCTGGCTCTGCTTTTGGTTCAGAGCTCTCGCTCTTAGGTGCTGGTGGCGCAGATGAGTTAAGAACCCCCTGCACAGCCGCTTGCTCACGAGGAGCGACCGGAAGTGGTTTGTCGGTAGGATCTTCGACTGGCTGTTCTGGTTGCAGCGTGTAGCTCGCATCATTCACGGTAGTGATGGTGTGATCATCGCGCAAACGAACCACTTCGTAGTGTGGTGTTTCCATGTTTGGATTAGGAACCACAACGATACGAACGTTTTGACGCAGCTCAACAGCGTGCACTTGATGACGCTTCTCGTTAAGCAGGAAGGTCGCTACGCTGACTGGAAGAATCGCGCGAATTTGAGAGGTGCGATCTTTAGACGCTTCCTCTTCAAGAATACGCAGAATAGAGAGTGCCAGTGATTCAATATCACGAATGTAGCCTTGGCCATTACAGCGAGGACAGACGTGACCGCGACTCTCTGCAAGCGATGGACGCAGGCGTTGACGTGACATCTCTAGAAGACCAAAGCGCGAGATGCGACCCATCTGAACGCGTGCGCGGTCAAGCTTGAGTGCATCGTTAAGGCGTTTTTCAACTTCGCGCTGGTGTTTGATTGGCGTCATATCGATGAAGTCGATAACCACTAGGCCGCCCATGTCACGAAGGCGAAGCTGGCGAGCAATCTCATCAGCCGCTTCAAGGTTGGTGTTTAGTGCGGTCTCTTCAATATCACCGCCCTTAGTTGCGCGAGCGGAGTTGATATCGATTGAAACTAGAGCTTCTGTTGGGTCGATAACAATCGAACCGCCAGAAGGGAGCTTCACTTCACGTTCAAATGCTGATTCGATCTGTGTCTCGATCTGGAAGCGGTTGAACAGTGGCACAGACTCTTTGTAAAGCTTGATACGATTTTCGTAAGTCGGCATTACCTGACGAACGAACAGCTGAGCTTGTTCAAACACTTTCGGCTCGTCGATCAGCACTTCACCGATGTCATCGCGCAGATAGTCGCGAATAGCACGAATAACGACGTTGCTCTCTTGATAGATCAGGAATGGAGCAGGGCGATCATCAACTTCAGTAATCGCAGTCCAAACCGTTGCTAGGTAGTTAAGATCCCACTGCAGCTCTTCAGTCGAACGGCCAATACCGGCGGTACGAACGATAACGCCCATGCCTTTCGGAATGTCCAAGCCGTTCATAGCTGCTTTCAGTTCAGATCGTTCATCACCTTCGATGCGGCGCGAAATACCACCTGCACGAGGGTTGTTAGGCATTAGAACCATGTAACGACCGGCAAGGCTGATAAAGGTTGTCAGAGCGGCGCCTTTATTGCCACGCTCCTCTTTATCCACCTGAACGATGACTTCGGTACCCTCTTTAACAAGATCCTTGATGCTTGGACGCTGGCCGCGTTCAGGCGTTGAGACAAAGTACTCTTTAGCGATCTCTTTTAGGGGTAGGAAACCGTGACGTTCGGCACCGTAATCGACAAATGCAGCTTCAAGGCTGGCTTCTACACGGCTGATACGGCCTTTGTAGATGTTTGCCTTCTTCTGCACGCGGGAGTTGGATTCAATATCCAAATCGAACATGCGCTGTCCATCGACAAGCGCAACACGCAACTCTTCTTGTTGAGTCGCGTTGATTAACATGCGTTTCATTTTGACGTTCTCTTAACGCAACGCATCTTTGACGGGCAACAAACCTGTGTCCTGGCTTTATCGAAGCAATAACTAATCTCCAGTACGCTCTGCACCGGATAATTAGGGTCTCTTCAGCGATGAAGGAAACATCAACCAATATCGTTATCGATTCTAGCTGTGGCTGCTGCTCTGCCCAATTTACTCAACGTGGAGTGGGAGGCTGCAGGTTCCTGGTTGATGTGCGTCTCCATCCTTCAGCCGAGGGCTGTTGTTCAGCACTCGTGAAAAATACGTCGCTATTTATAAATTTCTTCAGCCATTACATGGCTATTCAAGCTGGGTAACTACCGCCAAATTGTGAGTGAATCACTGTTCGCTCTAGTGGGGTGTAAATAAAAATGAAGCCTTCTTCATCCAGCAGCGGTAGAATATAGCAACTTACTGGTTTTTCAGCAATTTATTTTACCCACACATCATGCCTTCAAATCCCCCTAAGTCCGGCTCTTTGAATAAAGTTCAGTTTGTTGATATCGATGCCGATCAAGCGGGTCAGCGTATCGATAATTTCTTGCGGACCTTTCTTAAAGGGGCGCCAAAAACGCTGATCTACAGGCTGTTGCGCAAGGGTGAGATTCGAGTTAACAAAAAACGCACTAAACCTGACTATAAGCTTCAAGCGATGGATCAAATACGCATCGCACCGATTCGCCTGCCCGAAAAAGGGGAGAGTGCCCCTGTCAGTGATCAGTTGCTCGAATTGCTAGAGCGTTCAGTGGTCTATGAGACTGACTCACTGCTGATCATCAATAAACCCTCGGGTATAGCGGTGCATGGTGGTAGCGGCGTCTCATTAGGGCTGATTGAGGCGGTTAGAAAATTGCGCCCAGATGCGCGTTTTTTAGAGCTGATTCACCGAATCGATCGTGACACCTCAGGTTGCATCATGATTGCTAAAAAACGCTCGATGTTACGTTACATGCACGATGCGTTTAGGGAGCGTCGAGTGCATAAGATCTATCAGGCACTGGTTGTGGGTCGTTGGGATGCTAAGCACAAACAGATCAATGCACCTCTGCTGCGAGATGAGCACCGATCAGGTGAACGAACCGTCCGCGTCTCCCCTGAGGGCAAACCGTCGGTTACTAACTTTTCAGTGCTGCGTCGATTTGGTGATCTTGCCACCCTAGTGGAAGCTCGGCCTAAAACGGGTCGCACTCACCAGATTAGAGTGCACACCCAATATACGGGTCATCCGATTGTGGGTGATGTTAAGTACACTTCGGATGAGAACAACGCTGAATTTAAAAAGCTGGGTTTTAAACGATTGATGCTTCATGCAGCCGGCCTCAGGTTCATCCTGCCTGATGGCGAAGAGCTAGAAGTGCGTGCTCCGTTAGATGATAGTTTGTTAAGATTGATGGACAATTTGTAGTTCGTTGCAGTGGAACGAAAAGGTAAAGATGAGCGAGTTAGATCTTAAAGTAGTTGAGTTAGCAGAAGAGCTGTTGGCCGAAGGCCAATTGCCGACTGAGGTTGTGATCTCTGAACGACTGGGTCTCTCTAGAGATGAAGCCAGTGCGGCATTAAGTCAGTGGGCGCAGAGTTTGAGTTATGCCCGACTGCCTGAGGTGCATGCCAGTGCAAAGTTACATAACTCTGTGCCCGAGTCACTGAGTAAAGGCATTGAACAGATCTGGGATCTTGCGTTGCAAGAGGCGATGGCCGAGCTGCGAGTTGAGTTGCAGAGTGAACGAGCGGGTGATGAAGAGGATCGCAAGGCGACTCGCGACATGGTTCGTGACGCGGAAGCACTCTATCGTGACTTGGAAGTGAAATACCGCGCGCAAACTCAGCAGATGGATAAGAGTGAGCAGGCTCTTCGAGCGATTGAAGCTGAAATGGGCGTGCTTAAAGCCAACATTGCCGGTGAGATCAATCAACGTAAAAAGGCTGAACAGGTTCGTACTAACCTAGAGACCGAATTGAACCAGCTTCGTAAGATGCACGAAGATGCCAAGAAAACCTTTGATGCACGTATCAAAGCGGAGCAGCAGCAGGCATTGGAGAACGTTACCCGTGCTGAGGTTGAAGCTCGTCACTATCGTAATGCGCTTGAAAAGCTTCGTGATGAGGGCACTCGAACAGAGTCAGAGCTGACGCGTTCAGTTCATGAAAACCAGGCTCAGATAGCGAAGAAAGATGCACGTCTTGAGATGCAAGAGAAGACCATCAGCGATCTGGAGCGTGATCTGAACGAACTAAAAGAGAACATGACATCGGCCAGTCGTGATATCTCGAATATCAACTCTAAGCTGCTGCGTGAAACTAACGCCAACCGTCGTTTGGAAGCTCAGATTAAAGAGCGCGATGATCAGGTTCGTGTACTGAATCAGAAGTTGACGGTCGCAGCAACGGAAGCTGCAAAGCGCGAAAGCGTGCTTCGTCAGCAGCTCAAAGAGAAAGATGAATCGCTGACGCGCGCTACCGCTCGAGTGAACTCACTGGAGAAGCGTATTACTCAGCAGGAAGATCAGATTCGCCGACTCAATGCTCGCCTTTAGTCGTGTATAAGGATATAGCCTTTTGCTTTAGCTTATTCTCTAGTGTTATATTTGGCTTATTAATAGATATCAACGCCGACTAAGGGCGATTGGCTAATAATTGGCTAATAATTGGCTAATAATTGGCTATAAATTGGAGCAATAGATGAAACTTCAGCAGCTGCGTTACATTTGGGAAGTCTCTAAACACGACCTCAATGTCTCTGCTACGGCACAAAGCCTATACACATCGCAACCAGGTATCTCTAAGCAGATCCGTCTACTAGAAGATGAACTGGGTGTTGAAGTGTTCGCTCGTAGTGGTAAGCACCTGACGCGCGTTACACCTGCTGGTAAAGCGATTCTTGAGATCTCAGGAGAGATTCTCCAGAAAGTGGACTCTATTCGCCAGATTGCTCAAGAGTTCAGCGATGAGCGTAAAGGCAGCCTATCGGTAGCCACCACTCACACACAGGCACGTTACGCTCTGCCTCCTGTGATTAATGAATTCATCAAAATGTATCCTGAAGTTGCGCTTCATATGCACCAGGGTACACCTACTCAAATTTCTGAGATGGCCGCCGATGGTACTGTCGATTTCGCGATTGCGACGGAAGCGATGGGCAGCTACTCAGATCTAATTATGATGCCTTGCTACAGCTGGAACCGTTCAGTGGTCGTACCTAAAGATCACCCGCTTGCGCAAGGTGGCGAGTTAACTCTAGAGAAGTTAGCTTCTTATCCAATTGTTACCTATACCTTTGGTTTTACCGGTCGTGGCAAGTTGGATGAAGCGTTTAAAGAGCAAGGTCTCGATCCTAAAGTGGTCTTCACTGCGGTGGATTCGGACGTTATCAAAACCTACGTTCGCCTAGGGTTGGGTGTAGGTATCATTGCCAGCATGGCGGTCGATCAGCAGCTAGATCAGGATCTGGTAGCGATCGATGCATCTCATATGTTTGAGCCCTCTATCACTCGAATCGGTTTCCGTCGTGGCACCTTCCTTCGCGGTTACATGTTCGACTTCATTCAGAAGTTTGCTCCACACATTACTCACGACGTTCTTGAAAAAGTTCAAGCCTGTAGCGGTCGTGCTGAAGTGGATGAGCTGTTCCAGGATATACAGATCCCTTCGATGTAAGGCCATAGGTCTAATGAACCTCTAATATTGTCGTCTTTCGTTTGAAAGGCGGCGACTAAATCGCTAGAGTAGCCTCTCAATTTTTAAAGGAGAGCCTAGCGTGGAACTAGCATGTCTTGATCTTGAAGGGGTCCTAATCCCTGAAATCTGGATCGCATTTGCCGAAGAGACTGGTATCGAGGAGTTAAAAGCAACGACTCGTGATATCCCTGATTACGATGTGTTGATGAAGCAGCGCCTTCGTATTCTTGATGAGCACGGTCTAACCCTTCCTCAGATCCAAGAGACCATTGCTAAGCTGAGCCCACTTCCAGGCGCTAAAGAGTTCACCGATTGGTTGCGTGAGCGTTTCCAGCTGGTGATTCTTTCCGATACCTTCTATGAGTTTGCAGCACCGTTGATGGCTCAATTGGGTTACCCAACGCTGCTTTGTCACCGACTTGAGACAGACGAAAACGGTCGTATAACTGACTACACGCTTCGTCAGCGCGACCCTAAGCGTCAATCAGTGCGTGCTTTCCAGCTGCTTAATTACCGTGTTATCGCTGCAGGCGACTCTTACAACGACACGACTATGTTGGCTCAAGCTGAGCAGGGCATTCTTTTCCATGCTCCGCAGAACGTCATTGAAGAGTTCCCGCAATTCCCAGCGGTACACACCTACGAAGATCTTAAGAAAGAGTTTCTAGCGGCAAGTAACCGCAATCTCTCCCTTTAAAACTGCCTATTGGGGGTAGCATTAGCTGCCCCTACTTATCCCGAGTAGTGCTTACCATGAGTCGACTATCAGATAGTCACTGTCATTCAGACACTCTAGCCCATGCAGGTTATCAGCACGCTTATCGCATTTATCGTCACCCAGAATCTGAAGGTGGTCGCCGACTACTGTTAATCCACGGCGCTGGTGTGGCGGGTCGATATACTTGGGAAGCGATGCAGCACTTTCTTGAAGGCTGGGGTGAAATCCTTGTACCTGATTTACGAGGGGCAGGTGAGACCGTCAGTGATGATGGAGTAGAGCACCCCTTCAGTGTCAATGACCTGGTGTCGGATATGACCCACCTAGTGGATCATTTAGGCTGGCATGAGTTCGATCTAGCGGGCTATTCTCTTGGGGGCTTGGTGTCACTGTTGTTAAAACAGAACCTCAGAGATCGGGTGCGCAAACAGTTCCTGCTTGAGAGTGCGCTGCTCGATCGTCATGATTGGCAAGAGACCGTCTCCATTCGTCAATCCTTCTCTGCCGCGGCTAAAAGCCTACGCAATACAGAGGGTGATGAAGGGATTCGAACCTTTCTTGATACCATTTCGCCCAATCGTAAGGTGAGTGAAGCGGTTGAAAAAATGACTTTGCAGCGTTTGGGCGAGCGTCGACTGGGTTTTGCTAACTCTCTAGACGCCGTTACCAATGCGGCCCTGTTCATCGATCGAGAGAGACTGCTAGCGGCTCAAGGGGATGTCAGCAGTTTTATAGGTGGATTGAGTGTCGAGCCGATGCATCAACTGCATCAGCACCTGTCAGACAGTATGCGTAATTGGCACTACCATTTTGTGGCAGGGACAGATCACTCCCTACCTTATCAAAAGCCTCGTCAGATCGCCCGTATCATGAATGATGAGTTAAAGCGCTATTTAAAAGGCTACTGAATTGCTAAAAATCCATTGATTAGCATCTGAACAGCGATCGAGATCAATATCATACCCATCAGACGTTCTATCGCTTTCAAGCCACGTTTGCCGAGTATTCTATAGAGTGATTGTCCTGCGATTAAAATAATAGCGGTCGCCACCCAGCTGATCAGAAGGGCGATTAACCAGTCTATACTGCGACTCGGTTCGCTCTCTGCTAAAAGTACCAGAGTGGCCAGTATTGAAGGGCCTGCGATCATTGGCGTAGCCAAGGGGACCACTAGCGGTTCGCTATCATCCTCATCATCGCCCATAACGCCACCACGGGATGGGAAGATCATTCGGATTGCAATAATCAGTAGTACTAAACCGCCAGAGATAGAGACCGCCTCTTTAGAGAGCGATAACAGTTTTAACAGTGCCGAGCCGCTGTATAAGAAGATCAGCATTAGGATTAAGGCGATCACTAACTCCCTGAGTAGTACCTTGATACGTCTGGCGGGGTCGACCTTTTTAAGAATGGATAACACCACAGGGATATTGCCCAACGGATCCATGATTAAGAAGAGCATCAATGCTGCAGCGTAGGTATCCATATTTCACTCCTGCTTATATCCGACTGATCAGTCGAGATAACAAAATTGTCGACAATGTTAGCCTTTTGGTTGATTGTCAGCCTATATAAAGCGGGTT
The DNA here is from genome assembly GCF_013283255.1 of Marinobacterium sp. xm-m-383. NCBI lineage: Bacteria > Pseudomonadati > Pseudomonadota > Gammaproteobacteria > Oceanospirillales > Oceanospirillaceae > Marinobacterium > Marinobacterium sp. xm-m-383. The sequence continues at coordinate 79,264 of NZ_WBYT01000001.1, forward strand.
ATTCTACATTGCACAATCAGATTGTTGACAATATTTATGACCATTGAACCGCTTTACGCTTCAGAATCACAACAGAGTAGCACGCTTGCAGACCGAGTGTGTCATGAAATTATTACTGCGATTGTGAAGGGTGAAATTCCAGCGGGCGCTAAAATTTCTGAACCAGAACTGGCTAAAACCTACGGTATTTCGCGAGGCCCACTTCGTGAAGCGATACGTCGTTTAGAGGGGCTGCGTCTGGTTGAGCGAAAGCCTCATATTGGCGCGCGTGTTGTTCAGTTAAGTGTCAAAGAGCTGTTGGAAATCTATCGCGTTCGTGAAGCGCTAGAGGGTATGGCGTGCCGTTTAGCCGCGACCGTTATGCCGCAAGAGGAGATCAACCAGCTTCGTGCTCTGCTAGATCAGCATCAGTCAGGTATCGAAGAGCAAGAGGGACAGGCCTACTTTCAGAAAGAGGGCGATCTCGATTTTCACTACCGAATTGTGATGGCGTCTGGTAACTCAAAACTTCAAGAGTTATTAGCGGCCGATCTATACCACTTGGTGCGAATGTATCGTTTCCAATTCAGTCTTTCCAGTTCTCGTCCCACCATGGCTTTACGTGAGCACCATCAAATATTGGATGCCATTGAAGCGCGTGATGAAGAGCTGGCCGAACTTTTAATGCGTCGTCACATCAGTGCATCAAGACGCAATATCGAATCTAAATTAAATCAACCCTAAGGAGAGATAGAGATGACTCAGTCGATGTCCCCAGGCGCTAAGTTCCGTAAGGCACTAGCCGATAACAAGCCACTTCAAGTTGTGGGTACTTTCAACGCATACAACGCAATGATGGCAACACGTGTTGGTCACCAAGCGATCTATCTCTCTGGTGGTGGTATTGCAAACGCCTCTTACGGCCTACCTGATCTAGGTATGACCTCATTGAACGATGTGATGGAAGATGTACGTCGTGTAACAGCAGCCTGTGATACGCCTCTGATGGTTGATATCGATACAGGTTGGGGTGGTGCATTCAACATCGCACGTACGGTTAAAGAGATGATTCGTGGTGGCGCAGCGGCGTGTCACCTTGAAGACCAGGTTGCTCAGAAGCGTTGTGGTCACCGTCCAAACAAAGAGATCGTCTCTCTAGAAGAGATGGTTGATCGTGTTAAAGCGGCCGTTGATGCTAAAACAGACGATGACTTCTTTATCATTGCCCGTACCGATGCATTCCAGATGGAAGGTCTTAACGCAGCCGTTGAACGTGCACAAGCCTGTTTAGAAGCGGGTGCTGACGGTATCTTCGCTGAAGCGGTTCATACGCTTGAAGACTATAAAGCCTTCTCTCAGGGTATTAACGGTGGACACCTACTTGCGAACATCACTGAATTTGGTGCGACACCTCTATTCAATAAAGAGGAGTTGGCAGAGAACGGTTGTACGATGGTTCTTTACCCACTGTCTGGTTTCCGTGCAGCAAACAAAGCCTCTTTGAACGTTTACGAAGCGCTACTGCGTGATGGCGATCAGAAAGCCGTTGTGGATACGATGCAGACTCGCATGGATCTTTACGATTTCTTGAACTACCACGACTTTGAACAGAAGCTAGATGCTCTGTTCCAAGAAGGTAAAAACAAGTAACTAATCCCTAACTCTCGGATCTGTTGTTCTGTCGCAGGTCCATGTCATTCAAGGAGAAAGAGATGGCTGAAGCAAAAAAATTAAGTGGTGCAGGTCTGCGTGGTCAATCTGCGGGTGAAACGGCACTCTGTACGGTTGGTAAATCGGGCGCTGGTCTTACTTACCGCGGCTACGATATTAAAGAGTTGGCTGACAATGCGCAGTTTGAGGAGGTTGCCTACCTTCTTCTATACGGCAAACTGCCTAACCAAGCGGAACTGGATGCTTATAAAGCACGTCTGAAAGGCATGCGCGCACTTCCAGCAGCGCTTAAAACGGTTCTAGAGAACATCCCTAAAAATGCTCATCCAATGGATGTGATGCGTACCGGTGTCTCTATGTTGGGTAACCTTGAGACAGAGATGGACTTTAGCGAACAGCACGATCACATCGATCGCATGCTGGCGGTATTCCCTGGCATCATCAACTACTGGTACAACTTTGCTCACAAAGGCATCCGAGTTGAGACAGAGACAGACGCAGACTCTATTGCAGAGCAGTTCCTATGGACGCTTCACAATAAAAAACCAGAGCCGCTGCACGTCGATGTTATGCACGCCTCTTTGATCCTTTACGCAGAGCATGAGTTCAATGCCTCAACCTTTACGGCTCGTGTCTGTGCGTCAACGCTGTCTGATATTCACAGCTGTGTGACCGGTGCCATCGGTTCACTGCGTGGTCCTTTGCATGGCGGCGCTAACGAAGCGGCGATGGCGATGATCGAAAACTGGAAATCTGCTGACGAAGCAGAGGAAGCGATCATGGGTATGTTGGCTCGTAAAGATAAGATCATGGGCTTTGGTCACGCGATCTACCGCGAGTCAGATCCACGTAACGCGATCATCAAAGAGTGGTCTGAAAAACTCTCTAAACAGGTAGGTGATACGCACCTTTACGCTGTTTCTGAGCGTGTTGAAGCGGTCATGTGGCGTGAGAAGAAACTCTTCTGTAACGCGGACTTCTTCCACGCATCGGCTTACCACTTCATGGGTATCCCTACTGAACTGTTCACGCCGATCTTTGTCTGTTCGCGCGTAGCGGGTTGGACTGCTCACGTCATCGAACAGCGTGCAAACAACCGTATTATCCGTCCTTCTGCAGACTACACTGGCCCTGAGTCGGCTGAGTGGGTTGCGATTGAAGACCGTGCCTAATTAAGAGTAGGAACTTGAAATGATGAATACTCAATACCGTAAATCTTTAACTGGCACGACGCTCGACTACTTCGATACTCGTGCAGCGGTTGAAGCAATTGAAGCTGGCGCTTATGCGAAGCTTCCCTACACATCGCGTGTATTGGCAGAACAGTTGGTTCGCCGTTGTGAGCCGGACGCTCTAACTGATTCGCTAAAACAGCTAATCGAGCGTAAGCGTGACCTCGATTTCCCTTGGTACCCAGCGCGTGTTGTCTGTCATGACATTCTTGGTCAAACAGCACTGGTTGACCTAGCAGGTCTGCGTGATGCGATTGCGGATCAGGGTGGTGACCCATCTAAGGTTAACCCTGTCGTGCCAACTCAGCTGATTGTTGACCACTCGTTGGCAGTAGAGGCACCAGGCTTTGATCCAGAAGCGTTCGATAAGAACCGTGCGATTGAAGATCGTCGTAACGAAGACCGTTTCCACTTTATCGACTGGACCAAGACTGCGTTTGAAAACGTTGATGTAATTCCAGCCGGTAACGGCATCATGCACCAGATCAACCTTGAGAAGATGTCTCCGGTTATTCAGGCGCGTGATGGGGTTGCCTACCCTGATACCTGTGTCGGTACTGACTCGCACACGCCTCACGTTGATGCACTGGGTGTTATCGCGATCGGTGTCGGTGGTCTTGAAGCTGAAACTGTTATGCTGGGTCACCCATCAATGATGCGTCTTCCAGACATCGTGGGTGTGAAGCTAACGGGTAAACGTAATCCAGGAATCACTGCGACTGATATCGTATTGGCTCTGACTGAGTTCCTACGTCAGGAGCGTGTCGTTGGTGCATACCTTGAGTTCTTCGGCGAAGGCGCTGATTCACTATCGATTGGTGACCGTGCGACTATCTCGAACATGACTCCAGAGTTTGGTGCAACGGCTGCGATGTTCTACATCGATGGCCAGACGATCGACTACCTAAAACTGACGGGTCGTGAACCAGAGCAGGTTGCACTGGTTGAGCAGTACGCTAAAGAGACTGGCCTATGGGCGACCGATCTTGTTACGGCTGAATACGAGCGAGTTCTTGAGTTTGATCTATCAACTGTTGTCCGTAACATGGCAGGTCCATCAAACCCACACCGTCGTCTACCAACTTCGGATCTAACCAATCGCGGTATCGCTGACGAAGCGAAATTGGCTGCAGCGAAAGCGGAAGAGGCTGATGGCCTGCTACCAGATGGCGCAGTGATCATCGCAGCGATCACTTCGTGTACCAACACCTCTAACCCCCGCAACGTTGTTGCTGCAGGTCTTGTTGCTAAACGTGCTAACGAGCTTGGCCTTGTGCGCAAGCCTTGGGTTAAATCGTCATTTGCTCCAGGTTCAAAAGTTGCAAAACTTTACCTAGAAGAGGCGGGTCTTCTTCCAGAACTTGAGAAGATGGGCTTCGGTATCGTGGCATACGCTTGTACAACCTGTAACGGTATGTCGGGTGCGCTTGATCCTGTGATTCAGCAAGAGATTATTGATCGTGACCTCTACGCGACAGCTGTACTATCGGGTAACCGTAACTTCGACGGCCGTATCCACCCATACGCTAAGCAGGCATTCCTAGCATCACCACCACTTGTCGTTGCTTACGCGATTGCCGGTACGATGCGTTTTGATATCGAAAACGATGTATTGGGTACGGATACCAACGGTAACCCAGTAACGCTTAAAGATATCTGGCCATCAGATGAAGAGATCGATGCGATTGTCGCTAAGGCCGTTAAGCCAGAGCAGTTCCAGCAGATCTACATCCCTATGTTTGACCTAGGTGAAGCTGAGAAAGCGCCAAGCCCACTTTACGACTGGCGTGAAATGTCGACCTACATTCGTCGCCCTCCATACTGGGAAGGTGCGTTGGCAGGTGAGCGTACGCTAAAAGGTATGCTTCCATTGGCAGTGTTAGGTGACAACATCACAACTGACCACCTATCGCCATCGAATGCGATTCTTGCGTCGTCTGCAGCGGGTGAATACCTTGCTAAGATGGGTCTTCCAGAAGAGGACTTCAACTCATACGCAACTCACCGTGGTGACCACCTAACAGCACAGCGCGCAACCTTCGCTAACCCGAAACTGTTGAATGAGATGTGTCGTGATGAGAACGGCGAGATCATTCAGGGTTCTCTAGCTCGTCTAGAACCTCAGGGTGAACAGATGCGCATGTGGGAAGTGATTGAGACTTACATGGAGCGCAAGCAGAACCTAATCATCGTTGCTGGCGCTGACTACGGTCAGGGCTCATCACGTGACTGGGCGGCTAAAGGTGTTCGCCTAGCGGGTGTTGAAGCGATCGTTGCTGAAGGTTTCGAGCGTATTCACCGTACTAACCTAGTCGGTATGGGCGTACTACCTCTTCAATTCAAAGAGGGCGAAACACGTCATACTTACGGTATTGATGGTACTGAGTCGTACGATGTGGAAGGTGAGATCGCGCCACGTGCAGATCTAACGCTGATCATCAATCGTCGTAACGGTGAACAGGTTCGCGTACCAGTGACCTGTCGTCTTGATACGGCTGCAGAAGTTCGTGTCTATAAAGCTGGTGGTGTGTTGCAACGCTTTGCTCAAGATTTTCTTGAGGGCAATGCATAAGCAATTGGCTAACTACAAGGGGTCGCATCGCGGCCCTTTTTTAAATTAAGGGAGATGTTTGAAATGGCATTTGTTCCTCAAATTCAGGTTCGCGCTACCTACATGCGTGGCGGTACATCTAAGGGTGTTTTCTTCAATCTGAAGGATTTACCAGATGCGTGTCAGGTTCCAGGTGAAGCGCGCGATAAGTTGTTAATGCGTGTCATTGGTAGCCCAGATCCATACGGTGCTCAAATTGATGGTATGGGTGGTGCGACTTCATCGACATCGAAGACGGTTATCGTCTCAAAAAGCACCATGCCAGATCATGATGTTGACTACCTTTTTGGTCAGGTCGCGATCGATCGTCCATTTATGGATTGGTCAGGTAACTGCGGTAACCTATCGGCGGCTATTGGCCCTTTTGCTATTCATGAAGGGCTAATCGACCCAGCTAAGATTCCTGAAAACGGCATCTGCGAAGTCAAAATTTGGCAGGCCAACATCAAGAAGACCATCATCGGTAAAGTCCAGATCACTAATGGTCAGGTACAAGAGACAGGTGACTTCGAGCTTGATGGTGTCACTTTCCCCGCAGCTGAGATTGAAGTGTCGTTCATGGATCCAGCCGATGGCGAAGGTTCTATGTTCCCAACAGGTAATCTTGTCGATGATCTTGAAGTTCCTGGTGTGGGTACTTTTAAAGCGACAATGATCAACTCAGGTATCCCAACCATCTTCCTCAATGCAGAAGAGATTGGTTACCAAGGTACTGAGCTTCGTGAAGCGATCAATAATGATCCTGAAGCGCTAGCGCGTTTTGAAACCATGCGTGCCCACGGTGCGCTAAAGATGGGTCTAATCACGGATCTTAAAGAGGCTGAGACGCGTCAACATACCCCTAAAATTGCTTTTGTCTCACCACCAAAGAACTACACAGCGTCTAGTGGTAAAGAGATCACAACGGATGATGTAGATGTTCTAGTTCGTGCACTGTCTATGGGTAAACTTCATCACGCGATGATGGGTACAGCGGCAGTTGCTATCGCAACGGCAGCAGCAGTACCGGGTACGCTGGTTAACCTCGCTGCCGGTGGCGGAGAGCGCGATGCCGTTCGCTTTGGTCACCCATCGGGTACCTTGCGTGTCGGTGCAAAAGCGGAAGAGGTGAATGGTGAGTGGACTGCTAAAGCCGCCATCATGAGCCGAAGTGCGCGTCTTCTAATGACGGGTTCTGTGCATGTTCCAGGGGATACCTTTTAGTCTCTGGAAAATGCTGAAAGTGCCGATGTCAGGCTGAAGGCCTGGCACGGTAACTGCGTAGTGGGTTAGTACCCAGGTGACAGGCCTTTAGCCTGTCATCCGCCCTTTCTTTATTCACCACTAAACAAGTGAATTTCACTCCGCAAAACCGCATTGAATTGATCCTTTCCATAGGTTTAACGTATTGTTTGTAACGAATAATGTTAATAATCAAATCACGGGATCTTTCGATCATGCCACTTCAACTTAGCGACACCTCTCTTCTTATCTCTAAAGCATTTATTAATGGTCAGTGGGTAGACTCACATTCCGGCGATACATTTGCCGTGATCAATCCCGCTACTGGAGAGTTACTTGCTGAAGTCCCCGATATGGATGAGGTTGATACTCAACGAGCGATCGACGCGGCCGATGCTGCTTGGGCCGATTGGAAAACCCTTCCATGTAAACAGAAAGCTAATCTTCTCCGCCGTTGGTTTGATTTGGTCATGGAGAATCAGGAAGATCTAGCGCGTTTGATGACAGCAGAACAGGGTAAGCCTCTTGCAGAAGCGCGTGGTGAGGTCGCTTACGGCGCGAGCTACATCGAGTGGTTCGCTGAAGAGGCCAAGCGTGTTTATGGTGATACCATTCCTGCAGCTACGGGTGATAAGCGTTTAGTTGTTATCAAGCAGCCAGTCGGTGTAGTGGGTGCAATCACTCCTTGGAACTTCCCGAATGCCATGATTGCGCGCAAGATTGCACCAGCGCTAGCAGCGGGATGTCCAGTGGTTGCTAAACCGGCAGAAGATACACCGCTTTCATCTCTCGCACTGGCAGAACTTGCAGCACGAGCAGGTATCCCTACGGGTCTTATCAACATTGTGACAAGCTCGAGAGCTAAAGCGGCTGCCGTAGGCAGTGCGCTTACGAGTTCAGATAAAGTTCGTAAAATTTCCTTCACTGGTTCGACGCAGGTCGGCAAGATTCTAATGAAACAAGCCGCCGACAGCGTCAAAAAAGTCAGTATGGAGCTGGGAGGAAATGCCCCCTTCGTCGTTTTTGATGATGCTGATTTGGATGCGGCTATCGAAGGTGTGATTGCATCTAAGTATCGAAACACTGGCCAAACCTGTGTCTGCGCCAACCGTATTATTGTCCAAAGCGGTATCTATGAGTCATTCCTTCAAAAGCTCGCTGAGCGTGTTTCAGCCTTTAAAGTGGGTAACGGTCTTGAAGTGGACGACGCTGTTCAAGGTCCTCTGATCAACCAAGCTGCGGTCGACAAGGTTGAACGACACATCAAAGACGCGGTAGAGAAGGGGGCTCGGATTGTATTAGGTGGAAAGCCCCATGCACTGGGTGGCACCTTCTTTGAGCCGACCATACTGGCTGACATCACAACCGATATGTGTGTGACTTACGAAGAGACCTTTGGTCCTGTGGCACCTATCTACAAGTTTGAAACAGAAGAGGAGGCCATCGCACTGGCAAATGACACAGAATTCGGCTTGGCAGCCTATTTCTACAGTCGCGATATTGGCCGTGTCTGGCGTGTTGCTGAAGCACTGGATGTTGGGATTGTGGGCATCAATGAAGGGATTATCTCTTCAGAAATGGCACCCTTTGGTGGGGTTAAACAGAGTGGCCAAGGTCGAGAAGGGTCTAAGTACGGTCTGGATGACTACCTAGAGATTAAATACCTCTGTATGGGTGGCATATAATTATGCCCACTAAAAGCCCTCTTGTCAGAGGGCTTTTTCTTTTACAGTTTCCAGCTAGGATCTTTCTGATCGATCAAACGGATCAACGCCGGCCACTCAGGGTGTCTAACTTTTGCATTGGCTTGAGCTTCGCCGCCTTCGAACTGATGACGAGTTTTTCGAATGATCTCTTCATCAATTGGGTTCAGGTTGCCTGCTGCCATAGCAGCCAATTGCACCTCTGCATTTCTAATGAAAGCAAAGTGTCTTACAAAGGCCCAGGTACAAGTTGGGCCTGCTGTGAGAAGACCGTGGTTCTTGAGAACAAGCGTGTGGTTGGTTTCACCCATTGCCGCCGCTAGTCGCGGCCCCTCAGAGCCATCCAGAACGATCCCTTCAAAGTCATGATAGCCAGTGCGTTCGAAGAACTGACAACCCTCTTGCGTAACAGGAATTAATGGTGAATCCAGCGCGCACAGTGACTGCGAAACTGGCTCGTGTGTATGTAATATACAGTGCAGATCAGGGCGGGCTTTATGAATCGTTGAGTGAATGGTGTAGCCTGCTTTGTTGACGTTCCACTCACTTTCAGAAAGGGCGTTACCATCAATATCGATCTTAATCAGGTCTGATGCGCGCATTTCATCATAACGAACCCCGAACGGGTTGATTAAAAACTCATCAGTTCCAGGAATACGCAGGCTGATATGGTTGTAGACAATGAATGTCCAGCCAAAGTGATCAACCATTCTGTAGGTCGCTGCGAGTTGAAGGCGGGCTTGCCATTCAGTGTCACTCATTCCTTCAGGTGCATCGGGTAGATCTACCTGAAATCTTGGATCGTTACTCATGTTCTGTCCTTTTATTTATTCGGTGTCGAGCGTTTCAATATTTTTAATCAATTTGTGAAGGGTCCCAACAAATTGAACTAATTCACTCTCATCAATCTCTTTTACGACTCTCTCATGACGATCAAGCACCACGTCCAAGAAGCGTTGATGTAGTGCCCAACCCTTTTCACTAAGTGACCAGCGTTTTTGCTTGCCTTTGGGTGTGGCTGTTTCACCAATGAGCAGATTTTGTGAGTCCAGTTTAGCCATGGCTCGACTGGCCGCTGCCTTATCTATGCTGATCAGGGAGCAGACTTCAGCTGCCTTTTGGTTTGGCTGATAAGCCAGAGATGCGAGAACCCGCATCTCAACTGAGCCCAAACCAAATTGCGATAGGTACTGGCTTGATGAGTAGCTTGTCAGCCTATTGGCGATCACAGAGATAAGGTGTTGAAGGTATCGATCATAGTCGAGAACTTCATGCCCCTCTCTGTGTCGAATAATGTCCAATTTATCTGACATTAACTTTCAAACGCAGCCTGAGGTTTTTCGCCCATGACTGTTGTGCGATGCAGTTCACGACGGAACCCATCGTAATCATTAAACGCGCGGTGAAGACAGATGCGGTTGTCCCAAATGGCGACAGTATCCTCTTCCCAGCGTAAACGACAACAGAAGAACTCTTGCGTTGCGTGCTCGTGTAGGAATTTAAGCAGAGGTTCTGACTCGCGGCGCTCCATTCCCTCGATATTGACTGAGTAGACACCATCAACATAGAGTGACACTTGACCAGATTCTGGATGCTTGCGAACCATCGGATGGAAGTTTCCGCGCATCATCGCGTCGATATCAATTTCTAACTCGATATCGGTCATTGAAGTCATATTCTTTGTCTGTTCAACCACTTTTTTCATCGAGCCTATAACGCGGTCAGCAGCCATATGAACCTTTAGCGGCGCTAGCATCTTTTTCATGCCAGCAGACAGGCTCTCATACGCCATCACTGAGTTGTACCAGATGGTATCACCACCATAGGGTGGAATTTCGATGCCGTGAAGTACACTGATTGATGGTGGTCTTTCTAGAAAGGCTGAATCGGTATGGTGGCCACCGCCAAAGATGATTTTAGATTTGGTATCAGCCTCTTTGATAACAGGTTGTACATCTGGGAAGCCAGGAAGACCTGTGGTGTAAGCATCGGTACCTAACTCGCCAAAGCGCTTTGTAAACTCCAACTGATCAGCAGGGGAGAGATTCTGCTTACGCAAGAAGATCATCTTGTGGTGCCAAAGCGCCTCTTTGAGCTCCTCAAAGGCTTCGTCATCAAGATCTTTTAATTGAACATCCAGCACCTCGGCGCCCATCGATGAAGCCAGGGGTAGTGTTTTGATCTGTTTACCTTGATATGGGTGGTTTTTGTAAGGCTGATCGTCATGAATTAGATCGGTATCCATTGAACTCATTGCTTCTCTCCGATGGTGTTATTTATTGTGAAATGAACAATAGATCCAAAAAGTTGATATGTCAACTTTTTGGTTTTTACATAATGAGGGCAGATAAAAGTGATCTCTTTTTTTGTGCATTGCGAAAGCTAAATTTAATTCCCCGCAGGATCCGCTATAATCCGCATCTGATTTCAAGATAGAGGCTTTGAATAATGTCGACTCAGGCACTTATTTCGCAGTTACAAACCATTGTTGGTAAGAAGTACGCAATAACCGAATCTGATCGTGTGGCGCCTTACGCTACCGGTTTTCGTCTGGGTGGTGGTAGTGCATTAGCTGTCGTTCGTCCTGGAACCTTGGTTGAGGTTTGGCACTGTCTGCAAGCCTGTGTCAAAGCGGATGTGATTGTCATTATGCAGGCCGCGAATACCGGTTTGACCGGTGGCTCTACTCCCAATGGTGACGATTACGATCGTCCTATCGTGATCATCAGCACCATGCGCATCGACTCTATTCACCTGATTGATCAGGGCAAACAGATTGTTGGTCTTGCGGGTTCAACGCTCTTTGGTCTGGAAGATCGCCTGCGTCCATACGGTCGTGAGCCTCACTCTGTTATCGGTTCCTCTTGTATCGGTGCGTCAATTGTTGGCGGTATCTGTAACAACTCTGGCGGTGCGCTGGTTCAGCGTGGTCCTGCTTACACAGAGATGTCTATCTTTGCTCAGATCAATGCCGACGGTGAGTTGGAGTTGGTGAACAATCTAGGAATCAACTTGGGTGATACACCTGAGGAGATGCTCGAAAATCTTCAGTACGAGCGTTATCGCGCTGATGATGTCCAGTACCCAGATCTGCTGGGTTCCGATAACGAGTACAACGATCGTATTCGTGATATTGATGCTGAGACACCCTCTCGCTACAACAATGATGGTCGTCGTCTGCACGAAGCGTCTGGTTGTGCCGGTAAATTGGCCGTCTTTGCTGTGCGTATGGATACCTTCGAGATTCCAAAGAAACAGCAGGTGTTCTACGTTGGTACTAATGACCCTGCGGTTATGGAGCAGATGCGTCGCGATATCTTGTCGACCTTTAAGAATCTGCCTATCGCCGGTGAGTACATTCACCGTACCTGTTATGACGTCTCTAAGAAGTACGGTAAAGATTCGTTCATCGTGATCGACAAACTCGGTGCTTCCTACATGCCTAAGATGTTCGCGATTAAACGCACGGTTGATCGTTGGACCAATAAGCTAGGCTTTTTACCGAAAAACTTCTCGGACAAGATGCTGCAGTGGATGAGCTACCTATGGCCAAATCATCTGCCGGCTAGCATGGAAGAGTATCGTGATCGCTTTGAACACCACTGGATTCTCGAAACAGGCAATGAGTGTGTCGATGAGATGCGCGCTTACCTTAATGAGTTCTTTAAAACGAATGAGGGTGAGTATTTCGAGTGTACTGAGCGCGAAGCAGAGCAGGCGATTCTGCACCGTTTTGTCGCGGGTGGTGCGATTGGACGTAACAAGATCATGGAAGGCGACAAACTAGGTGCGGTTATGACCATCGATGTGGCCTTCCCGCGTAATGAGCGCGACTGGTTTGAAACGCTGCCACAAGAGCTAGCGGATCAAATTGCCGTTAAGGTCTACTATGGTCACTTCTTCTGTCACGTCATGCACCAGAACTACATCATGAAGCCCGGTGTTGATGCCAAAGCGGTTAAGAACCAGATTTTGGATACCTTTGATGCGCGTGGTGCTGAATACCCAGCGGAACATAACGTTGGTCATGAATACGCTGCGAAAGAGGCGCTTAAAGAGTTCTACCGCAGTCTGGATCCAACCAATGGATTCAACGCAGGTATTGGTCAAACCAGTAAGTTGAAGTACTGGGGTGAGTCATCCTGTGGTTGTGGCAGCGATCATCACTGATCCGTTGAATTGAAAAAGGGAAGCCTAATGGCTTCCCTTTTTTGTATCCGATCGATGCTTATCGAGTTTTTAGAATCTCAGCAAGCTGATCATTCATCTCAATCAGTGAGCTTTCGGTCGTCTCCCAGTTGATACAGGCATCCGTCACCGAGACACCGTATTTCAATTCATTGAGATCTGAAGGGATCGACTGGTTGCCCTCATTAATGTGCGACTCGATCATAAGACCGATGATTGAGCGGTTACCCTGAACAATCTGATGCATTGCATCCTTAGCCACTAGCGGCTGGCGGTTGTGATCTTTGTTTGAGTTAGCGTGGCTACAGTCGATCATAATGTTCTGTGGCAGCTTCGCTTTCTCTAACGCTTGTTCTGTTAGATTGACGCTGACGGTGTCGTAGTTGGCACGTCCCGCACCACCACGAAGTACGACATGACTGTATTGGTTACCACGAGTGCGGACAATGGATACCTGACCTTCTGAGTTGATCCCCAAGAAACTGTGAGGGTGGCTGACCGATTGCATCGCATTAATAGCAACATCTAAGCTTCCGTCAGTTCCGTTTTTAAAGCCAACGGCGCCAGATAGGCCTGAGGACATTTCACGGTGAGTTTGCGATTCAGTGGTACGCGCGCCAATGGCTGACCAAGTAATAAGGTCCTGCATGTACTGTGGTGAGATTGGATCCAATGCTTCAGTCGCCAGAGGAAGGCCCATCTCAGCTAGATCAAGCAGCAACTTACGACCAATGCGAAGACCCTCTTCAATCTCAAAGCTGTCGTTCATATGAGGGTCGTTGATCAACCCTTTCCAACCGACGGTGGTACGTGGTTTTTCAAAATAGACTCGCATCACTAGGTAGAGTGAATCTTTCACCTGCTCTTGCAACTTCAATAGGCGACGACCATATTCGATCGCGGCTTCTGGATCGTGAATAGAGCAAGGACCTACCACGATGAACAGGCGCTTATCTTCGCGCTTAAGAATCTGTTTGATGGTGTTGCGGCCGGCCATCACGCTCGCGGCAGCTTTATCAGACAGAGGTAACTCTTTTTTAAGCTGGTTGGGCGTGACCAGTGGGTCATTTGATTCGACGTTTAAATCGTCAATACGAGTATCGCTCATGGGTTAAATCCGAATAATCCTTTGAAAGAAGAGCGTTTGTAACACAGTCAATGGTCAGGTTTAAGGGCTCTGTCAGTATAAAATACGAATTTTAGTGATCTATGACCGACAAAACGGAATAATAGCTCTAACTGTGTAATTTAAATCTTCGTTATTGCGATAGATAAGTTTTAATGCGAGGACTTTGTGCGTTCTATCAAATTCACACTCAGCCTGTTAATGGCGTTCATATTGTCACTGTCAGGCGCTAATGCGTCTCTGTTTGGTGGTAACAGTGATGAGCCGTTAGAGGTTGAACAGGCGTTTAAATTCAGTGCTCAGCAGCTAGATGCTAATCGCTTTCTATTGGTATGGGATATTGAACCTCGTTACTACCTCTACCAAGATCGAATCGAACTAACCCTTCCAGAAGGGGTTAGCCAAGTTAGCCGAACGGATTCAGCGACTGATACTAAAGAGGATCCTGTCTTTGGTGTTGTAGAGGTGTTTCATGATCGCGCTGAGGTGACCGTTGAGCTGGCGCGTCAAACCACTGCAGCGGCTGACGGTCAATTTGATGTCAGCTACCAAGGTTGCTGGGAAGGGGGGATCTGTTATCCACCGGTGACTGGTGTGGTTGCCTATACTGGTCTAGCGGAGGCTTCACAGGCTGCAAAAACAGCTTCAGCTGACGCAACTACGACAGAGATTGTCAGTGAGCAGGATCAGTTCTTACAAACCCTATCAGGTAGCTCCTCTTGGACTTTGATTGGCGTCTTCTTTTTAGCGGGTTTGGCTCTGTCGTTGACGCCCTGTGTATTTCCGATGATTCCCATTCTGTCGGGCATTATTGCCGGTCATGGTCACAACACTAATGCCAAGCATGGTTTAGCCTTGTCGATCATCTATGTGCTGGCTATGGCGGTGACCTACACAATCGCTGGGGTGCTGGCAGGAGTGTTTGGAGCGAATCTGCAAGCGGCACTTCAGGCTCCTGCAGTAATTGCTCTCTTCAGTCTTCTGTTTGTGCTGTTGGCAGGCTCTATGTTTGGCTTTTACGAGCTGCAGATGCCGTCCTCTGTTCAAACCTGGTTGAGTCGCAATTCTGATAAACAGAAAGGTGGCAGTTATGTTGGTGTGGCTGTTATGGGCTTCCTCTCTGCACTGATTGTGGGTCCCTGTATGGCTGCTCCGTTGGCGGGCGCTTTGATCTATATTGGTCAAACGGGTGATCCTGTTATTGGCGGGTTAGCACTATTCTCACTGTCGATTGGTATGGGTATTCCTCTGATATTGATCGGCACCTCTGCAGCCAAGTACATGCCACGTGCGGGTCTTTGGATGGAGAGTGTCAAAGCCGGTTTTGGTGTCGTTCTTCTTTTGATGGCGGTTTGGATGTTAGATCGCATCGTGCCGGTTGAGGTGACGATGGGATTGGTCGCGCTGATCCTAATCATCACCTCTGTCTTTATGGGTGTCTTTGAAAGCCACGCCTCAGAAGTTCATGGTGTTAAGAAGATCGCCAAAGGGGTAGGGGTTATCCTGCTCGTTTACGGTGCCTCTTTAACTCTAGGACTTCTGTCCGGTGGTAAGAGTTTGATCTACCCATTGAAAGGCCTCGTATCGACAAGTGAAGCCACGACTGCAGCGAAGATTGAGTTTGTAACCGTGACCAATCCAACCGATTTAGACGCTCAATTGAGCCTGGCTAAATCGAGAGGACAGGCTGTTTTACTGGATTACTACGCGGATTGGTGTGTCTCCTGTAAGGAGCTGGATTACGTCACTTTCGCTGACTCAGCCGTTCAGAACAGGATGGCGCAAATGTTGCTGGTAAAAGTAGATGTGACGGCTAATGATGAAGCGTCGAAGCAGCTTACAAAGCGCTATGAAGTACTTGGTCCGCCAACGCTTATCTTTTATGATGGACTTGGTCAGTATCGAAAAGAGTTAACTCTGGTGGGTGTACCCTCGCCAGAACAGTTTTTACAAATGAGCAATCAACTTTAAGCAATAACTGAGCTTAGGCAAGACAATTGTCCTGCTCTTTGGAGTGATGAAAATGAAAAAAAGTACTCTGTTTGCAGCCCTTCTGTTGACCCCTGTCGTAGCACTTGCTGCCGACGCGGATAACGGCAAGGAGCTTTATGATGAAACCTATTTTGAGCGAGAGATTAACGGCGAAATGCGTGATGATGTGACCTGCGCAACCTGTCACGAACCTGCCTTTTACACTCGTTCAGACCGTATGGCTTCGAGCTATAAAAATCTTGAACAGGCCTGGGTTCAGGGCTGTAACGACAAGATGAATGTCGGCTGGTTCCCGGAAGAGGTTGCCGATGTTACGGCTTACCTCAACAAGACCTACTACAAGTTCCCACAAGAGTAGTCATTAATTTTAGTTGCTAAAGAGCCAGCAAATAGCTGGCTCTTCTGTTTCTAGCTATCTATCGAATGAACTCTCTACTGATCTCTTTAAACTTAGGATGATCGGCACGCTTTAACCACTCAAACATCACCATCTCTTTTGAAACCAGGGTCACTTGGTTTTGTTGCATTCGCTTAAGAGCCAGCACTTTATCCTCGGCCTTTCGTGAACTGACAGCGTCTTCGACCACAAAAACCTGAAATCCCATTTCACTAAGTTCTAAGACTGTTTGAAGAACACAGACATGTGTCTCCATGCCTGCAATGATGATCTGTTTGCGCTCCCACTGATTCAACGCGGTTTTTATCTGTGGTTCACTTACGCATGAAAAGCTCTGTTTTTCGAACCGCTCAGCCTTACCTTCAAGAAGCGATAGTAGCGACTCTTCAGTGGCTCCAAGACCTTGTGGATACTGTTCAGAGTAGGCGATGGGTATCTCAAGAAGTTGCGCCACCTCAACCAGTGCGACGGTATTAGCGAGGGTCTGTTCTGGTGATTGCACAGCCGGTAGCAACCTCCCCTGAACATCAATTACGAATAGCGTGCAGTTATCTCTGTCGATCAGTGCCATACTGGTTAACCTTTATAGAGTTCGGGCCAATATTGTTCGACGACAGGCGAGTCTTCAGCGTAGGTGTGGCAGCTGTTGAGTTGCGCGGAAACCGGTGATTCAGCCGTGCTTTTTGCTAATCGATGGCGCTCTTGAAAGGTGACTTGTATGGCCGTTGTCGCTACTGGACCTAATAGCTCAACCAGGTGTGTACAGCCTTGAATGCCGCCAAACAGATCTCTCACCTTTTTGGTAAAGCCGGGTCTAATCGACTCTCCCTCTAACTGTTTATATACCGGTGCGATACCTGGACACATTGTGTAGGGGGTGGCATCCATCGTGGTTTCAACGGCGTGTATGTTCAGATCAAGATCAACAGTCAGGCGGATCGCCATATCGTGCAGTGGGTCGCCCGCTTTTAAGATAAATTCACTTAATGGCATCTCATCAGCTTTGGTATCGACGAGATGGCCTTCAATATCCCAAAGCCCATCTTCACGCTGATAGCCAGTGCAGGTGACCTGTCGTGTATGGCGATGCGTCCTCGCAGCCGGTGTGGGTAGTGGCATGATAGGCTCCTAAACAATGCGTCGATTGAGATTAGCATCGGCCATGATGCGTGTACTGATCTCTTCAATCGAGAAGTTGGTGGTATTGATCGATTGCATATTGTTCTGGCGGAAATAGCGCTCAGCCGTGCGAGTCTCAAGATCGCATTGGTCGAGTGACGAGTATCGGCTGTTTGGGCGTCTCTCATTACGAATCGCGGCAAGCTGGAACGGATCGATGGTCAATCCATACAGCTTTTCACGGTGCTGCTTAAGAATATCGGGTAGATCTTCACCGCCCATATCCTCTTCGGTCAGTGGGTAGTTGGCGGCGCGAATACCGTACTGCAGTGCCATGTAGAGGCAGGTGGGTGTTTTACCGCAAC
Organism: Marinobacterium sp. xm-m-383; assembly: GCF_013283255.1. NCBI lineage: Bacteria > Pseudomonadati > Pseudomonadota > Gammaproteobacteria > Oceanospirillales > Oceanospirillaceae > Marinobacterium > Marinobacterium sp. xm-m-383. Next base: position 96,868 of record NZ_WBYT01000001.1, read on the forward strand.
GGGAGACACCTACTAGGATAATGTCAGCCTCTTTGTACTGCTGAGTTCTGGCGCCGTCATCGTTATCCAACGCAAAGTTAACCGAATCGATACGGGCCTTGTAGCGATCAATTTGGTTAATCGCGTGTGATTTACCAACCGTGTAGGTCGATGCGGTATCGAGCTCGGATTCAAGCGGTTTTAAAAAGGTCGAGAAGATGTCGATGTTGTAGGACTCAGCATCAGCGATCATTGCGCGGTACTCTGCATTAACAAAGGTATCGAACACAATTGGACGATGTCCGTCTTGTTTGCCTGTTTCGTTAATGCGTTGAATAACGGCTTCGACCTTTTCGGGTGTATCGATGTAGGGAAGGGTGATCTCTTCAAACTCTACCGACTCAAATTGGCTAAGCAGACTGTTACCAAGAACTTCAGCTGTGATGCCGGTTCCGTCCGATATAAAGAAAGCGGTGCGCTTCATTTTGGATACTCAATTCGACTAAATTCAATGCCCTATACTAGAGTTTTTGTAGCGAAATTACATTTTTAAAAGGGGGTTTTATTTCTCTTTTCTTCCTCTAGTATGGCGTGTATTGGGTAGTAAATACTCAGTTTAACGACCAAAGTTTAGGAGATAGTGCTTTGACAGAATACGTGATTCGTCTTGATCAGGCGCGCATGACCGATGTGGAAAAAGTAGGTGGTAAGAATGCCTCTCTTGGTGAAATGATCAGTCAATTGAGTGAAGCCGGTGTGCGTGTACCGGGTGGCTTTGCCACGACTGCCGAAGCGTATCGAGAGTTCCTAGCCTATGGTGGTTTGGCGGATCGTATTAATGCACGTCTTGATGAGCTGGATGCAGATGATACGCGTGCATTGGCGGAAACTGGCGGTCAGATTCGTCAGTGGATTATGGATGCGGATTTTCAACCTGAATTGGATGCTGCGATCGAAACAGCTTACGCAGAGATGTTGGATGGCCAAGCTGAGATCAGTGTCGCAGTGCGCTCATCGGCGACTGCAGAAGATTTGCCAGATGCCTCTTTTGCTGGCCAGCAAGAGACCTTCCTAAATATTAAAGGCCTAGATAATGTTAAACACGCGATCAAAGAGGTGTTTGCTTCCCTATATAACGATCGCGCCATCTCTTACCGAGTTCACAAAGGATTTACTCACGCTGAAGTAGCGCTATCTGCGGGTATTCAACGCATGGTTCGCAGTGAGACCGGCGCATCGGGCGTTCTCTTCTCATTGGACACAGAATCAGGTTTCCAGCACGTTGTCTTCATCACCGCCGCGTACGGTTTGGGCGAAACCGTTGTTCAGGGCGCAGTTAACCCTGATGAGTTCTACGTCTACAAACCCACTCTAAAGCAGAACGCTCCTGCGATTCTTCGTCGTACCATGGGCTCTAAAGCGATCAAGATGATCTACACGGATGAGCACAGTGCGGGTAAGGCGGTAGAGACGGTCGATGTCTCTTATGCGGATCGCAACCGTTTCTGTGTGACGGATGAAGAGGTAGAAGAGTTGGCGCGCATTGCCGTCATCATTGAGAACCACTACGGCCGTCCAATGGATGTCGAGTGGGCTCGTGATGGGGATGATGGTCAGCTTTACATCGTTCAGGCTCGTCCAGAAACGGTTCGCAGTCAGACACAAAAAACCGTGATCGAACGCTACCTGATGAAAGAGAAGGGTCAGGTCCTCGTTGAAGGTCGTTCGATTGGTCACCGAATTGGCGCCGGTGTTGTTCGTCTTGTTAAGTCACTTGATGAGATGCACACCGTTCAGGATGGTGATGTGTTGGTAACGGATATGACCGACCCAGATTGGGAGCCGGTTATGAAACGTGCATCAGCGATCGTAACGAACCGTGGTGGTCGTACCTGTCACGCGGCGATCATTGCACGTGAGTTAGGTATTCCTGCTATCGTGGGCTGTGGTGATGCAACCTCTGCACTGACTGACGGCCAAGAGGTGACTGTTAGCTGTGCAGAAGGTGATACAGGCTACGTCTACGCGGGTTGTCTAGACTTTGAACACACTACAAACAATGTTGAACAGATGCCATCGCTGCCGTTCGACATTATGATGAACGTGGGTAACCCAGACCGTGCCTTTGACTTCCAATCACTGCCGAATGCTGGTGTTGGTCTGGCGCGTTTAGAGTTCATTATCAACCGAATGATTGGTGTTCACCCGAAAGCGTTGATTAATCTAGAGGAGCAACCACGTGATGTGCGTCAGGTTATTGAACGCCGCATCGCAGGTTACAAATCGCCTGTTGATTTCTACGTTGATAAATTGACTGAGGGTATCTCAACGCTTGCGGCCGCTTTCTACCCTAAGAAAGTGATCGTTCGTATGTCGGACTTCAAATCTAATGAGTACGGTCACCTGATCGGTGGTCAATCGTTCGAACCGCATGAAGAGAACCCAATGCTAGGTTTCCGTGGTGCTGCTCGCTACATCTCTGAAGACTTCCGTGACTGTTTTGAGCTGGAGTGTCGTGCATTGAAACGTGTCCGTGATGAGATGCGTCTAACCAATGTTGAGATCATGGTGCCGTTCGTACGCACACCAGGCGAGGCAAAACAGGTCGTAGATCTGTTGGCGGAGAATGGGCTTCAGCGCGGACAGAACGGTCTTAAGTTGATCATGATGTGTGAAATCCCATCCAACGCACTACTCGCTGACCAGTTCCTTGAGTACTTTGACGGCTTCTCAATTGGTTCGAACGACCTGACTCAGCTGACACTCGGCTTGGACCGTGATTCGGGCCTTATTGCGCATCTGTTCGATGAGCGAAACGAAGCGGTTAAGCGTCTTCTTGAGATGGCGATTACCGCCTGTAAGGCGCAGGGTAAATATGTGGGTATCTGTGGACAAGGACCTTCGGACCACCCTGATCTTGCCCGTTGGTTGATGCAGCAGGGTATCGACAGTGTGTCACTCAACCCTGATTCAGTCATGGATACCTGGTTCTACTTGGCGAATGACAAAGCCTAAAAGAGGCTAAATCCTTAAAAACGGTCAGGATTCACTCCCTGGCCGTTTTTCGTTCTGGCCTAACCGGTTATCATAGGGTTTTTAATATTGGGAGAGAGGCGTGTTTGAACTCGGTAAGCGCAATCAATTAACGGTGTTGCGAGAGAGTCCATACGGTGTCTATTTAGAGACAGGTGATGGTGGCGGCATACTGCTCCCTCGAAGTGAAGTGCCTGAAGGTACTAAGCCTGGCGATAAGCTGCGTGTGTTTGTCTACCTTGACTCCCAAGATCAAGAGATCGCGACCTTGGCGCATCCCAAAGCGGAAGTGGGTCAATTCGCTCGACTGCGTGTTAAAGAGACCACGCCGATAGGTGCTTTCCTGGATTGGGGACTATCTAAAGATCTGCTGCTGCCTTTCTCAGAGCAGCAGCGTGATGTGACGGAAGGTCTGTGGGTGAATGTCTTCATCTACATTGATAACTCGAACCGTATCGCGGCCTCAATGAAAACGGATCGTTATCTTGAGTCCAACCCAACCGACCTAAACAAAGAGATGCTGGTTGAAATGCTGCCCTGGCGTATGACTGACTTAGGCATGCTCTGCATCATCAATGATCGCTATGAAGGCCTTATCCATCGTCAAGACCTCACTCAGCATTTGAAATTGGGTCAGCGTCTGACGGGCTATGTTAAGCAGGTTCGTGAGGATGGACAGATTGACCTTATGCTGACGCCACCTGGTTATAAACGAGTCGGGTCTGTTGCCGATAAGCTGTTGGCTGAGTTGGAGGCGAACAGCGGCTTCTGTCCACTGGGTGATAAGAGTCCGCCTGAAGCGATTAATGCCCGTTTTGGTTGCAGTAAAAAAGCCTACAAAATGGCGATTGGTCAGCTGTTGAAAGAGGGCAAGATCCAAATTGAAGCGGATGGCCTTCGTCTAAAATCTTAAAATCTATCAGGAGAAATCGATGGAAGATCTACTACCCGAACTGTGCGATCGCTATGAAGATGATGTGCGCATTCTTGAACCGATGTTTGGTAACTTTGGCGGTCGTGAACGCTTTAGCGGAAAGATCGTGACGATCAAAGCGTTTGAAGATAACTCCTTGGTTCGTGAACAAGTTGCGCTACCTGGTGAAGGTCGAGTGCTGGTAGTTGATAGCGGTGGCTCTATGCGTCGCGCGATGTTGGGTGACATGCTGGCTGAGAAAGCAGTCAAGAATGGCTGGTCGGGTATTGTTATCTACGGCTGTATCCGTGACGTGAATGCCATTGGTGATCTTGACCTAGGTGTTCAAGCGTTGGGCTGCCACCCGTTGAAGACCGAGAAAAAAGGGGCGGGGGAATTAAATGTCACGCTTCGTTTTGGCGGTGTTGATTTCATTCCGGGTGAATATCTCTACGCTGATAACAACGGTCTGCTGGTTAGCGAAAAAGAGTTAACGATTGATTGAAAATTGACCAGCATAGGTCTATTATCCACAGCCCGTTCTTAGTTGAGCGGCTGTAATTTTTTCTATTTTATAAGTTGTTGTTTTTAAACAGATTTAAAATTTTTTCAAAAAAAGTTACAGATTCACGGAACTAAAAGACTTCACAGAGGGTCTACTGTTCTACAAGCAGGGCATTTTTTAAGCCCTATTTGGTAAATCACCAGCTTGAAAGCCTCTAAATGAGCAGTTATTACTGCTGACCGCAGCCTGGAACTCCCCCTTTATCCGGCCTGCGGTTTTTTATTGCCTAAATTTTAGCTAAGCCTAAATGCTTTCTAGAGTGCTTTGTCGTAGCGTGCTTTAAGAATCATTACACGTTCGATGTAGCGCTCTGTCTCGGGATAGGGTGGTATGCCTTGGTAACGTTTTACAGCCGTTGGCCCTGCGTTGTAGGCTGCTAGGGCCAATTTTGTGTCACCAAACTGCTCTAGCTGCTCTTTTAGGTATTGGCTCCCGGCAAAGATGTTCGCGCTAGGATCCTGTCGGTTCTCGACACCTAGGGAGAGTGCTGTCTTTTTCATTAGCTGCATCAAACCCATTGCCCCTTGTGAAGAGAGCGCGTTGCTTTTGAATGCCGACTCCGCATGAATCACGGCGCGAATAAGAGATTCGTCAACCTTGACTTGGTTGGCGGCGATTTGTGTAATGCTGCGAAAGTCTCGAGTGTTTAGAGGCACAGTGTGCCAATCGATTGATGGGTTTGACCGGCAGGCATAACAGTCAAATTTGAGTATTTCATAATGAGTGGTCTGTTTAGGGCGTCGATCGCTGAACGAGAGCACGCCTGACTCGTTGCGAAATTTATAGATGGTCTGCGAACTCTCACTTTTCGCAGAGGTGCTGTAGACTGAGCTGACTATCAGCAGTGTCGACAGCAGTGTTAGACGCTTGTTTAAATACATAATGCTCAAACTTTGAGGTTTACGTGAAGTATAGGCTACTTATTTTCGATTGGGATGGAACTTTAATCGATTCTCAAGCGCGTATCGTATCCAGTTTTCAGGGCGCTACGCGTGAGCTAGGTCTAAGAATCCCCAGTGATGAGTCAGTGCGAGATATTATTGGCCTTGGCTTGCCAGAGGCTATTCTTAAAGTCATGCCTGAATGTGATGCCGCAACGCGAGAGCTCATTCGGCAGGGTTACAGTAAACACTATCTAGAGGTTGATCAGACACCCACGGCGCTATTTGACGGTGCATTTGATGGACTGGGGCTACTCAAACAGCATGGCTATCGACTCTCGGTCGCGACTGGAAAAAGCCGCCGTGGTTTGGATCGCGTCCTGTCTGATACAGAGTTGGCGGGCCATTTTGAACTGACCAAGTGTGCTGATGAGACGGCATCCAAGCCAGATCCTTTGATGCTGCATGAGATCCTAGAAGAGACAGGTTTGGATGCTAGCGAAGTCCTTATGATTGGTGACACCAGTTATGATTTGGAGATGGCGCGCAGTGCGGGTATTGATCGAGTGGCTATGAGCTATGGGGTGCATGAGGTGGATGATCTGCATGCCTTTGAACCGTTGCAGGTGTTTGATCATTTTAATGAGTTAGTGGATTGGTTAAGGAGTTAATGTGGAACACAATCCTTGGGGTGAAAAGCCTAGTGATTCAAAAGAGAGTATTGAGCAGGCTAGTGGAACGGTTGTGCAAACTAATGAGAAGAGTGATCAGCCTGCTGTAGACAGTACCGATTAAAAAAGCTGGCGCTTGCTTGAAAAGCTGGTTGATAACGTCAACCGTGAGCAGCGCCGATCTCGCCGTTGGGGCATCTTCTTCAAGTCTCTGACCTTTATCTATCTGTTTGGTATCGCAGGCTTTTTTCTGTGGAGTGAGAAGTTCGCCTCCATTGAGGAGATCTCTAAGCCACATGTGGCAGTGGTTCAAGTGCGTGGCGTTATTTCAGACAGCAGCGAAGCCAGTGCTGATCTGTTGATCACCTCTCTGCGCGATGCGTTTGAGGCATCTGACAGTCTCGGTGTTATTGTGCGTATTAACAGCCCGGGTGGTAGTCCTGTTCAAGCCGGTTACGTCTATGATGAGATTGTTCGACTCCGTGCACTCTATCCTGATAAGGCGGTGATGGCCGTTATTACCGATATTGGCGCCAGTGGCGGTTATTACCTAGCCAGTGCCGCGGACGCTATCTATGCGGATAAAGCCAGCCTGGTCGGTTCAATTGGGGTCATTTCAAGTGGATTTGGTTTTGTCGATTTGATGGAGAAGCTAGGGGTTGAACGCCGTGCTCTTACCGCAGGCGACAGCAAAGCACTGCTAGACCCTTTCCAGCCGCTCTCGGATCAACAGAAGCGCTTTTGGCAATCTGTGTTGGATACTACTCACCAACAGTTTATTGACGCTGTGAAGCAGGGTAGGGGTGATCGTCTTGCTGATAACCCTGAGCTGTTCTCTGGACTAATCTGGACAGGTGAACAGGCCGTTGAATTGGGTTTGATTGATGGGTTAGGCAGTGCTAGCTCTGTTGCTCGCGAACAGTTTAATACCGATCATCTAATTGATTACAGCTACCGTCCAAACGCGGTTGAACGCTTGGCAGAGCGTCTAGGTGTTGGGGTGGCCAGTCAGGTTATGAACACTCTCGGTATAACGAGCTCTATCCAGTTCAAATAGATCGCTAATAGCGTCTATTTTAGAAGCGGGTTGATGCCCGCTTCTAGTAATAGATGGTTTAACCCAATCAGTGGTAGGCCAATTAGAGTATTAGGGTCTCTGCTCTCAATCGACTCAAACAGAGTGATACCTAACCCCTCGCATTTAAAACTGCCTGCGCAGTCCAGCGGTTGCTCGCGATCAATGTAAGCTGTGATCTCTGCGTCTGACAGTTCTCTAAAGGTCACGACAACCTCTTCTAGATACTCTCTAGTCTCCTCAGTTTGGCTGTTGAAAAGCGCCAAAGAGGTTAGAAAGCTGACACGCCGACCGCTGCACAAAGAGAGCTGGGTAATCGCTCTCTCTTTGGTTAAAGGTTTGCCAAGAATCAGCTGGTCAAGCGTAGCCAGTTGATCAGACCCTATAATCCAGTGTGCAGGGAACTCTTTAGCTAACGCCTTGGCTTTCAGTTGGGCTAAACGAGCCGCACAAGCCTCTGGAGACTCACCGGCTATTGGCGTCTCATCGATGTCGGGAGAGGCGTGTTCAAACTCATTTAAAATGCGAGACAGTAGTTCGCGGCGATATTTTGAGCTTGAGGCTAAAACGATCGGTAATTGGTGGCTTTTCATCGATATTCCGCTGCGATTTTGTGCAGATTGGGCTTTTGTTAGCTAAAGAGGCTCTAACCTAACAAATATCCTCAATTAATGGCATATATTCCTTTACAGTTGGGCTTCAGATCCCTAGAATTGCGCGCTTATGTCGAACGGCCCTCTTCCGAAAAAAGTCGACCCTCGGAAACTTGCCGAGCGGGAAGCAGTTTTAACAGGCACCATTGCACTGCAATCTATGCCTCACCTCTGCTCCTTGCTGGTCAGTCCCTGTGGTGATGTCAATGTAGAACTGGCTTTTGCCCTTGATGAGCAGAAGCTAAGAACTGTGACCGGACAAGCGAACGTTGAAGTTCAGCAACAGTGTCAACGTTGCTTGGAGCCAGTGACATTGCAATTGGAAGCAGAGTTCAGTTTAGCCGTTGTGTTAAACGAAGAGCAGGCCAAGAATTTGCCCCGTTACTATGATCCTCTACTGTTAGAGGATGATGTAAATCTTGCAGATTTGGTCGGAGAAGAGTTGATACTGAGTTTACCAGCCGTCTGTTATCATGATGACTGTTCAGTAAAAATGTCCTTCGGCGAAGATGAGATACCTGCGGAGCAGATTGAAAAACCGAATCCATTTAGTGTGCTAGCGAGCCTTAAGAAGTAGCGCTAGTAAAGTAAGATCCAGGAGTAAAAACCATGGCAGTACAGCAGAACAAAAAGTCTCGTTCACGTCGCGATATGCGCCGTTCACACGATGCACTTAGCAACCCAACTCTTTCAGTTGAACAGACTACTGGTGAGACTCACCGTCGTCACCACATGACAGCTGACGGTTTCTACCGCGGTCGTCAGGTTGTTGCAAAAGGCGACGAGTAAGTCTTAGCCGTGCAACACAGTTATTGCATCGCTGTTGATGCAATGGGCGGGGACTTCGGTCCCCGTATTACTGTTGAGGCCTCCCTCGCAGTTCTTAAAGATCACCCTGATCTATCGATTACCCTTGTGGGTGATCAAGAGCAGATCGCTCCCTATCTTCCTAAAGACGCTAATTCACAGTTAAGCCTTGTGCATGCTTCATCGGTTATTACGGCCGATATGAGGGTAATTTCCGCTCTGCGTGAAGGCTCGGACAGCTCAATGCAGTTAGCTCTGGATCAGCTCGCATCAGGTTCGGCCTGTGCCGTTGTGAGTGCTGGCAATACGGGGGCTTTGATGGCCCTTGCGAGACGCACCTTGGGAATGATTCAGGGGATCGATCGTCCCGCTATCTCTGCAGCTATGCCGACCTTGAAAGGCGAGTGTCAGGTCGTCGATTTGGGCGCTAACTTAGACTCATCCCCAGAGATGCTAAAGCAGTTTGCTGTGTTGGGGCGCGCTTTGGTGCGGGTTACAACAGGTAGAGATCCAAAAATTGGTCTGCTTAACGTAGGCTCTGAAGAGACCAAGGGCAACGAGACGCTTCGTGAAGCGAGTGCTCAGATAGCGGAACTTCCAGAGGTGAACTACATCGGCTTTGTTGAAGGCGCTGATCTGTTTGTTGGTGAAGCGGATTTGATCGTCTGTGATGGTCTGGTCGGTAACGTGGCCCTAAAGAGTAGCGAAGGGGTCGCTAAGCTGCTAGCTCATCGACTGCGCCAGGTGTTTGCAGGTTCACTCTACAGTAAAGTCATCGCATGGCTGGCTAGCCCAATGCTGACAGCCCTGACTAAATCGCTCGATTCAGGTCAAAGAAATGGTGCACTGTTTTTAGGTTTGAATGGTCTGGTCGTTAAAAGTCATGGTGCTGCGAACGCTAATGACTTTAAGGCGGCTTTAGAAAACACTCTTAATATGCTTAAAGCCGATCTGCCTAACCAGTTGGCGGATCAGGTTGCTCAGGATCTAAACAGTTCCCCTTAAGGGTTCAGATATTCCTCATATGATGTAAACTCCGCACTAGGTTTTTTTATGGAGTTAATCTCCGACAGTTAATCGAGGACAACATGTCTCAATCACTTGCATTGGTCTTCCCAGGCCAAGGTTCACAATCACTCGGTATGTTGAGTGATCTAGCTGCACAGCACTCTATTATCACGGATACGTTTAAAGAGGCTTCTGAAGCCTTAGGTCAGGATCTTTGGGCTATTGCTCAAGATGGGCCTGAAGCGGTTCTTAATAGCACTGAGAATACACAACCCGTTCTGCTGACTTCGAGTGTCGCTCTGTGGCGTTTATGGCAACAGCAGGGTGGTGAAGCACCCTCGGTTGTCGCAGGTCACTCACTGGGTGAATACTCCGCGCTAGTTTGTGCTGGTGCTATCTCCTTGGCTGACGGTGTGCGTCTGGTTCGCCTTCGTGGCGAGTTGATGCAGGCTGCGGTTCCTGCTGGTACTGGGGCGATGGCGGCAATTCTTGGTCTTGATGACGCGGCTGTTGTGGCTGCTTGTGAGCAAGCCGCTCAAGGTGCAGTGGTCTCTGCAGTTAACTTTAACTGCCCCGGTCAGGTCGTAATAGCCGGTGAGAAAGCGGCGGTTGAGCGTGGAGTTGAGGCCTGTAAAGAGGCGGGTGCAAAACGTGCAGTAGAGCTACCTGTATCGGTGCCTTCTCACTGTGCGTTAATGCAGCCAGCAGCTGAGAAGTTGGCTGAAGCATTGGCAAAGATTGAGATTACACTGCCAGCGATTAAACTCATTCACAACGTCAATGCATCGACTTGTGAAGATGTTGCTGAATTGCGTGATCTGTTGGTGCAGCAGCTGTACAGTCCAGTGCGTTGGACTGAGAGCGTACAAGCAATGTTAGCACTGGGTGTTGATCGCACCGTTGAGTGTGGTCCAGGTAAAGTTCTGTCGGGTCTGAATAAGAAAGTCGATCGCGCACTAACCGTTTTGAATATTGGTGATTCTGCGGGTCTAGAAAAAGCCCTAGAAGCACAAAATAGCTAAGGATTAAAAGATGAGTTTAGAAAATAAAGTTGCGCTAGTAACAGGTGCTACCCGCGGTATCGGTAAAGCGATCGCAGAGAACCTCGCTGCACAGGGCGCTACCGTTCTAGGAACTGCGACCAGTGAAGGTGGTGCTAGTGCAATCACTGAATACTTAGCTGCAGCCGGTAATGCGGGTAAAGGTTATGTACTAAACGTCTCTGATAAAGAGTCGGTTGATGCGGTACTGGCACAGATCCAAGAGGAGTTCGGTGCGGTTACCATTCTGGTCAACAATGCTGGTATTACTAAAGACAACCTGATGATGCGTATGAAGGATGATGAGTGGGATTCTGTGCTGAATACCAATCTTTCGTCAGTCTACCGCATGGTTAAAGGTGTTCTACGCGGCATGACAAAAGCGCGCTGGGGTCGTGTGGTCAGCGTCAGCTCTGTTGTGGCCTCTATGGGTAACGCGGGTCAAGCAAACTACGCAGCAGCTAAAGCAGGTATGGAAGGTTTCTCACGTGCATTGGCTCGTGAATTAGGTAGTCGTAACGTGACGGTCAACTGTGTTGCGCCTGGTTTCATCGATACCGATATGACGGCTGATCTACCTGAAGCACATAAAGAGATGCTGCAGTCTCAGATATCACTGTCACGTCTAGGTAAGCCTGAAGAGATCGCAGCAGTCGTTGGTTTCTTATGCAGCGAATCTGGCGGTTATGTGACCGGTGAAACGATCCAGGTCAACGGTGGTATGTACATGGGTTAAAACCCCCGTTTAGGTGTGGTTTTTTACCGTATAAAAGGTTGTAATTTCCATCAGATAGCGGATAATTGCACCCAGTTAACAATTGTTGCTTATCTTTTATGTAAGCAGCGGTTTTCTAAAATTCCCAAAGTGTCAGTATAGATACAGTGGGCGTTGAAACATTATAGGAATCGATATGAGCAATATTGAAGATCGCGTTAAGAAAATTATCGCCGAGCAACTTGGTGTTAAAGAAGAAGAAGTGACTAACGAAGCTTCTTTCGTAGAAGACCTCGGTGCTGATTCACTTGACACTGTTGAACTAGTAATGGCTCTTGAAGAGGAATTCGAAACTGAAATTCCTGATGAAGAAGCTGAGAAAATCACTACAGTTCAGCTAGCAATCGACTACGTTAACGCTAACCAGTAATCGGTTCTACGTACGTTCGAAAAGCCGCACCTGCCTAGAGTAGTTGCGGCTTTTCTTTTATTAGCCCATCGGAGAGTTTTAGATGTCGCGCAATCGAGTTGTAGTCACAGGTCTTGGTCTATTAACACCTGTTGGTCAAACGGTCGATGACACTTGGTCAAATATTCTTGCGGGAAAGAGTGGTGCAGGCCCAATTGAGCATTTTGATGCTTCGGCTTTCAGCACACGTTTCTCATCATCTGTTAAAGATTTTCAACTAGAGCCTTACCTCAACCCTAAAGAGGCTCGTAAGATGGATCTGTTCATTCAATACGGCATGGTGGCTGCTATTCAAGCAGTTGAAGATTCCGGTATTGAAGTCTCAGAAGAGAATGCACCACGCATTGGTTGTGCCATTGGCTCCGGCATCGGTGGTCTACCAATGATTGAAAACACACACGACATACTGAATAAATCAGGCCCTCGTCGAGTCTCTCCATTTTTCGTTCCTGGCAGTATCATCAATATGATCGCCGGTAACCTAGCCATTAAATATGGCTTCCGTGGACCGAATATTGCGATCACAACCGCCTGTACAACCGGTACCCACAACATTGGTCATGCGATGCGCATGATTCAATACGGTGATGCTGATGTGATGATCGCAGGTGGCTCTGAGATGGCGACAACGCCACTTGGTTTGGGTGGTTTTGCCGCTGCGCGTGCCTTGTCGAGTCGTAACGACGATCCACAAGCAGCAAGTCGTCCATGGGATCGTGATCGTGATGGGTTTGTGCTGGGTGATGGTGCCGGAATGTTGGTACTTGAGTCCTATGAGCATGCTAAAGCGCGTGGTGCGAAGATCTACTGTGAGTTGAGTGGCTTTGGTATGAGTGATGACGCCTACCACATGACTTCACCACCAGAGGATGGTGCCGGTGCTGCTCTGTCGATGACTAATGCGATTAAAGATTCCGGTCTGAACGTCGATCAAATCAACTACATCAATGCACACGGCACATCGACTCCGGCGGGTGATATTGCGGAATCCAATGCGGCTAAAGCGGTGTTGGGAAGCGCTGCTTCAGATGTCCGTATGAGCTCGACTAAATCTATGATAGGTCACCTATTAGGGGCTGCAGGTGCTGTCGAAGCAGCCTTCTGTGTGCTGGCTCTTCGTGATCAAGTAGCGCCGCCTACGATCAACTTGGATAACCCAAGTGAAGGCTGTGACCTTAACTATGTGGCTCACACGGCCCAAGAGGCGAAGCTATTTGCCGCTATGTCCAACTCATTTGGCTTTGGTGGTACCAACGGTACACTCGTCTTTAACAAGATCTAGCGACCGTTGAGTCGGGTGCCTATCGGCCCCGACTCATACTGATTGCTAATACTCATTGGGTTTAGGTTTGTTAAAACGAACAGTCATAGTATTTGTTGCTTTTTTTATGGTGCTTGCCTCTGTTGGGTGGAGCCAATATCAGTCCGTTCTTGATCTTCCTAAACAGCGTCTAGCGCTCCAGCAACCAACCACCTTGACGGTTCCTACTGGCTATACGGCCTCACGCTTGGTTCAAGAGCTATCCGATCGTCACTGGTTGGATGAGCCGTTCAAACTTAAGTTACTGTTTAAGCTTCAGCCAGAACTCACCAAGTTGCGCAGCGGCGAGTATGAGGTAAGGGTGGGTGATACCCTAGAGACCCTGCTTGATCGTCTCATATCGGGTCGATCTGTGCAGTATCGAGTGACCCTTATTGAGGGGGCAACCGTTAAAGAGATGCTGGCCTCTCTTGCAGACAATGAACTGCTTGAGAAAACATTGAGTGCTACGGATGCCGCCAGTTTGTCGACTGAACTGGGCCTCAATGTCGATTCATCTGAAGGCCTATTTTTAGCCGAGACCTACTATTTTGAGCGGGGTACAACGGACAAAGAACTGCTGCTTCGTGCACACAGAATGCTTAATGATGTGTTAGATAAGCATTGGCAGAGTCGTGATATAACATTGCCGCTTGAGAGTTCCTACGAAGCCCTTATTCTGGCATCTATCATCGAGAAAGAGACGGGTTTGAGTAGTGAGCGGGGGCAGATCTCGGGTGTCTTCATTCGTCGTCTCAATCGGGGGATGCGACTGCAGACCGATCCAACCGTGATCTATGGCTTAGGTGAGCGTTATCAGGGCAATCTGACACGTAAGCATTTAAAAGAGTCGACACCCTATAACACTTATAGAATTCCAGCGCTCCCTCCTACGCCAATTGCATTGGTAGGGGAGGATGCGATTGTCGCAGCGCTTAATCCTGAGCCTGGTAAGGCGCTCTATTTTGTCGCCAAAGGTGACGGTTCGCACCAGTTTTCAGATACACTAGAGCAACACAATCGCGCCGTAAGAGAGTATCAATTGAAACGTCGCAAAGATTATCGTTCTACACCAGAGGCCAACTAATGCAAGGCAAGTTCATTACACTCGAAGGTGGTGAAGGGGTCGGTAAAACGACCAACTTAGACTACATTCAAGACTGTCTCGAATCGTCGGGTATCGATCTGGTCGTGACACGTGAACCGGGTGGAACTGAATTGGCTGAACAGGTTCGTGAGCTGCTTTTGACCCCGCGATCTGAATCGATGTCCGAGATGACAGAACTCCTTCTTGTCTTTGCTGCTCGAGCACAGCATGTTGAGACCCTCATTAAACCCGCTTTGGCTGAAGGTAAATGGGTGCTTTGTGATCGTTTTATCGATGCGACTCATGCTTATCAGGGTGGTGGCCGAGCGATGAATCAAACGACTATTGATCAGCTAGAGTCGTTGGTGTTGTCCGATCTTCAACCCGACTTAACCCTACTGCTAGACCTACCGGTTGAGGTAGGTATGAGCCGTGCGCGTGCACGAGCTGCGCTCGATCGCTTCGAACAAGAGGAGATGAGCTTCTTTGGTCGGGTACGCGATCGTTACCTAGAGCGTGCAGCGGCTTCAAACGGACGCATTCGAATTATTGATGCAGAGCCTTCCATTCCTCAGGTTCAAGCCCAAATTGCGGCGGTGCTGCGTGAGTTTGGAGTTGCCTTGTGAGCATTCTTCCTTGGCAGGCAGAGTATTGGCAGCGTATTGATCAGTTGATCGCTGATAATAAATTACCTCATGCGCTGCTATTGGCTGGGCATAAAGGGGTGGGTAAACGTGCGTTTGCTGAGCACCTCGCTAAACGCTTGCTCTGTAATAACCCTAGGGGTTCAGAACCCTGTGGTCAGTGTAAAACCTGTGAGCTGATTCAGCACGAAACGCATCCGGATCTGCTTCACCTTTCACCTGAAGAGGCCGGCAAGGTGATCAAAGTTGATCAGGTGCGCGAAACCATTGATCGCTTGCACGGCACTGCGCAGCAGGGTGGTTATCGCGTCTTGATCATCGATCCTGCAGAAGAGATGAATATCTCTGCGGCCAATGCTCTGTTGAAAACCCTCGAAGAACCTGGCAATAACACACTCATTCTGTTGATTGTTCACCAGTTAGGTCAAGTGATGCCGACCATTCGTAGTCGTTGTCAAAGAGTTGAATTTAGCCTGCCTGAAGCCGGTTTGGCGACCGATTGGTTGGCCGAAAAGCTTCAGCTACCACCGGAAAAAGCCAAAGGTTACTTGGGGTTAGCGCAAGGAGCTCCATTAACAGCTTACGAATGGAAGTCCGGCGGTGCGATTGATCTTCGTGCCAATTTTCTGGGTGGCTTGGCCGATCTGTTGCGTGCACGAGTCAGCCCAGTCGCCTTGGCAGAGAAATACCAAAAAGAGGATCTGCGTCTGCCTCTAATTTGGTGGCAATCTCTGTTGGGTGATATTGTTAGAATTCAGATGGCGCAGGATGAACAGCCTCGTATCAACTTGGATATGCGTAAGATGGTGGATTCAGTTGCAAAACAGGCGAATGCAAGCCGTGTACTGAAACTCTATGAGTCAGTTCAAGTTGAATTAAACGCGATCCAACGCCACCTAAACCCCAATAAGCAGCTACTATTAGAGAAACTGTTTTTTGATTGGAAAGAGTTGAGTGTTAAGTAATGGTTGAGACAGTTAAATCAGAAAATCACGGCATCCTCGGTCTCGTTATACATACGAAAGAGGATCTCTATCGTGCTTACATGCCGTTTTTAGAGCGTGGTGGTCTGTTTATACCAACCAAAGATCAGTACGAGCTAGGCGAAGAGATCTTCCTGCTGCTATCGCTAATGGGCGAGCCTGATAAGATCCCTGTCACCGGCAAAGTGGTTTGGCAAACACCCAAGAATGCGCAGGGCGGTAAAGTGCCGGGGATTGGCATTCAACTCTCATCTGACGAGACTGAGCTGCTTAAGAAGATTGATACCTACCTTGCGGGTGCACACGAATCGGGCCGTCAAACCCTTACCATTTAATTTTCATCGTTTTCAAAGTTTACAATCATGTTCATCGATTCTCATTGTCACTTAGACCGTTTAGATCTCTCCAAACATAACGATTCACTGACTGAGCTGCTTAATGATGCGCGTCAACGCGGTGTATCTAAAATGCTCTGTGTCGGTATCGATATGAATCTCTACCCTGCGATGTTGGAGGCGATAGAGGGACAGTCTGATGTCTACGCTTCGGTTGGCATTCACCCATGCCACGTCGAAGAGAGTCCTTGGGATGAAGCTCAGATTCGCCAAGCGGTTGCGGCTAATCAGCGTGTCGTTGCCTTAGGTGAGACTGGACTCGATTTCTTCTATAAGACGGATACCAAAGAGCAGCAGGTAGAGAGTTTTGCTAACCACTTAAAGCTGGGAAGTGAGTTGGATCTCCCCGTCATCATTCACACACGTGAAGCGAGAGAAGAGACGCTTGAGGTGATGCAGGAGCATGCGGATCCAAAGACTGCTGGGGTGATGCACTGTTTTACAGAGACGATGGAGATGGCGATGCGCTCAATTGAGCTCGGCTTTATGATCTCTTTCTCAGGCATTATCACCTTTAAGAACGCCGCAGATCTTCGCGAGGTCGTTAAAGCGGTCCCACTGGATAAGTTCCTCATTGAGACCGATTCACCCTATCTAGCGCCTGTACCTTATCGCGGTAAACCGAACCAACCAGGTTACGTCGCAGAAGTCGCACAGTGCGTTGCTGATCTTAAAGGGCTACGAGTAGAAGAGGTGGCTGAACGTTCAGCGGCTAACTTCCACCGTTTGTTCAAAAAAGCGGCTTAGGCTTAGCTAACCTACAGACAGTTGTCCGGTTTAGGCAGTCCTGCAATCAGGGCAATACGCTTTACCGGGCTACCCTCGCCAGGAAAGAGCTGCATTAGGTAGATACTTTTCCCTTTATCAGCCCCCAGATGCAGTGTGGTGTATTTGATGAACGGACGCATCGCAGGGGATAGTTCAAACTCTTGATAGAACTGACGCATCAGGTCAATCAATTCCCAGTGAGCTTCTGTAAGCTCTAGATCAATGCTCTCTGCAAAGGACTCAGCCAGCTCAACATTCCACTGAGTTAAATTTTCTAGGTACCCTTCGGCATCCAATGGGTAGCTAACACCGTTAACCAGCAGATCACTCATTAGAACCAACTCACAGAGCGCGGATACTGAATCGTCAGATCGACAAACCCACCATCGCTACAGGTCGGTAATGAACTAAGGACCCCACGAGCCTGGCAATCGCACTCTAAAACCGTCGCGGGGCAGGGTAGTTCTTGTAATGAACGGCTTAAGCCTTCAGAAGCCCAGTAGACGCCATTTTCGATAAGAAGTAGATGATCATCAGCCTGCAGTAGCTCGAGGCATGCCTGAAGCTGGTTGGGACTGTTAGGCGGAGTGTTGACAATGTAGAGAGTGCCTCTGATCTTGTCGTTGGAACTAGACATGGAAAATATGATCCTGTTGGCGAATGAGTAGTGCGATCTCAGAACGACTCAACGCTTTTGCCGGCAGAGCTAGTCTGTTTTGATCTATGCCTCTCTCCTGCAATGAGTCAGCACAATAGAAGAGATCCTCTACATCATAGAGCGGAAGCGCTTGCTGCATGGCGGAAAGGTTTTTCTGCTCTATCACTGCTGGGTTTTGATCCGGAATCAGCTGGAATACGCCATCACCCTGAAACAGAAGAGAGACCTTCTGGTCAAACAGAGCGGTAGCCAAAGCAAGGTCAGTTGCCTCTCGGGCTTGAGCGCTTCCATAAGGTGCTGAAGAGGTGATCACAAGAAACTGTTTCATGAACCGGCCCCAAATGTGATGACACGATCAGATTCCACCGCACTGGCGACTAGCTGACCAAGACCCGATAGATCATAGCCGTCCGCTAAATTGTCACCCGTCTTGCTGTAGCGGCTACTCTCCGCTGAGTTAATCACCCCACGCCGAACTGCCGCGGCAATACAGACTACAGCATCCAGAGAGTGTTGAGAGACAAACTGCTGCCACTGCTCAGGCAGGTTTAACTCATCTTGTGGAGCAACACTGTGACTCGTCGCATTGTGTACACCTGCACCATAAAAAAAGAGGCGCTCAATACTATGACCAGCCTGCAAAAGCGTACGAGCAAAGCGCAAAGCGGTATGGCTGCTCTGATGATCGATCGGCGCGGATTGAATGATGAGGGTGTATTTCATGGTGAGAATTCTAACAACTTATTTTTGATAGGCACATCTTTGTGGGTGTTTTGTTATTGAAGATCAAAAGCGAATACCCAGCCTAAAGGCTGGCCATTGGCACTCTCGATCGGACGTGGACGACTGGCATGAAGTTCGAATCTGGCAATGTTGGAGCGGTCTTGAAAAGGCCGCGATGTGTATTAACGTGAATTTAGCTAACGGCACCAGTGACTGGCTTTAGCCTGTCATCTGCTATATCGGTGTTTTCCAGATTGGTAATAAAGCCTACCTGCGGTTGACAGGCTGAAGGCCAGTTAAGTCCAGGCATGGTCTATATGCAGTCATTGCAGGAGCAAATTACTGCCACCGAAAAGATCGCCACATCTTCTATATAGCTCCAACAAAAAATCCCCGCAATTGCGGGGATTTTTAAAGAAACTAAAACAACAAATTAGTCGTCGTTAAACGCACCCACTAGGCTCAGTAGGTGAACAAACAAGTTGTAGACGTTTAGGTAGAGACCCACCGTCGCCATGATGTAGTTGGTGTAGGTACCGTTGATGATGTTGCTTGTATCGTACAGAAGGAAGCCTGCCATTAGGAAAACAACCGCAGCAGAGAAAGCAAGCTGCATGCCTGATACATCCACACCGAAGAGAGGCAGGATGAACATCGCAAGCATTGCTACGATCAGTACGATAGAGCCCGCAGCCAGGAATCCACCCATGAAGCTAAAATCACGGCGGCTAGACATGACGTAGCCCGTTAGACCGAAGAAGGTTACAGCAGTCATACCCAGAGCCGTCGCTACAATTTGACCGCCATTCGGTAGTGCTAGGTAGGAGTTAAGGATTGGTCCTAGACCAAAACCCATTAGACCTGTGAAAAGGAAGGTCAATGGAAGTGCAGCGGCTGTATTCTGCTTCTTGTTGATGACAAAAAGCATAATGAAGCTGACAATGATGCTTCCTAGGTAGACGATAAACGGTGGGTTGATCGCCATAGAGATAACGGCAGTGACGGTACTGAATACCATGGTCATCGCAAGCAACATGTATGTGTTGCGAATCATTTTATTGGTATCGCGTACGGCACCCTGTGCTTGTGTGTTGATACTGTCGTAAGTGGCCATAATGTCCTCTTCTCGTTGCTGGTTTGGTTCGGTTTATTTCAACCTGAACGCTTTAGTTTTATAGCTATCTATAATGTTGAGCATTTTACTCAAGATTTCAAGTTTTTAGTTATGATTTTTAACCTTAACCCCCAGTAAATATGGGGCTTTTAAGTAATATCGAATGGTTCGAAGTGGATGCTTAAATGCTTCAATGTCGGTACAATTCTGCAATAAATTTTTATTAAAGGGTTGTTCGGTTTGGCACAAGCACACGAGAGTTTTCAATTTATCCGTTCAGAAATGATCAACTCGCTCGGTATCGAGATGAGTGAGTATGAGCACAAGGCGACAGGGGCTAAGCACTTCCACCTTGCAACTGACTATGATGAAAACGTCTTTTTAGTGGCCTTCAGAACCATGCCTGAAGATTCAACCGGGGTGGCTCATATCCTCGAACATACAGCGCTTTGTGGTAGTGAGCGTTTTCCCGTTCGTGACCCCTTCTTCATGATGACGCGTCGATCATTGAATACCTTCATGAACGCGTTTACCAGCAGCGATTGGACTGCGTACCCCTTTGCCAGCCAAAACCGTAAAGACTTTTTCAATCTCTTGGATGTCTATCTTGATGCTGCATTTTTCCCGCGTCTCGACCCATTAGATTTTGCGCAAGAGGGACACCGTGTAGAGCTAGCGGAAGCGGGTAATCCAGAGTCGGACCTGCTCTTTAAAGGAGTCGTATTCAACGAGATGAAGGGGGCCATGAGCTCAACCACATCGGTGCTGTGGCAAACGGTATCTAAATACCTGTTTCCAACGACGACCTACCACTACAACTCGGGTGGTGAACCTGCGGATATTCCGGATCTGACCTACGATCAGTTAAAAGCCTTTCATGAGACCCACTATCACCCAAGTAATGCCATTGTCATGACCTTTGGTGATATTCCCGTTGACGAATTACAGCGTCGCTTTGAAGAGCAGGCGTTTAATCGTTTTGAACGACTCGATGCTGAATTGAGTGTGGCTGATGAGAAGCGTTACTTTGCCCCGATCAAGGTGGAAGAGGCCTACCCACTGGATCAGGGTGAGACAGAGGGGAAGACCCATCATGTCCTCGGTTGGTTGACCAAGCCTTCGATCGATCTTAAGGCAGAACTTGAGGGGCAACTTCTGTCACGCGTTCTGTTGGATAATTCCAGTTCACCCCTGCGAGCCGCTCTAGAGTCAACAGATTTAGGAGCTGCACCTTCACCGCTTTGTGGTATCGAGGACTCTAATCGCGAAATGTCATTCCTCTGTGGTATCGAGGGGAGTGAGCCTGAGCGAGCGGCGCAGTTTGAGCAGCTGGTGTTGGATACGCTGCAAGAGGTGGTTGATCAGGGTGTTGATCCATCCGTTGTGGCCGCCCAACTGCACCAGTTGGAGCTTCAACAACGAGAAATTACTGGTGATCACTACCCCTTTGGTATGTCGCTAATCCTAGCCTCCCTATCAAATGCGATTCACCGTGGTGATGCCATTGCGAGCCTCAATATTGACTCTGTTCTGGATCAACTACGAGAGGAGATTAAAGACCCTCAGTTCATTCCGAATCTAGTAAAAACTTGGTTGCTCGATAACCCGCACCGTGTGCTACTCACTCTAAGGCCTGATACCGAATTGAGTCAGCGTAAAGATCAGGCTGAGGCGGATCGTCTGGCCCAATACAAACAGAGTTTGAGTCGTGAAGCGTTAGAGTCGATCGATGCGCTCGCTAAACAGCTCGAAGAGCGTCAAACCCAAGCCGATGACCCTTCACTGCTGCCAAAAGTGACCTTAGAGGATGTTCCTGTTGAATGTCACTTCCCGGTAGGTGATCAGGTCAATGATTCCACTACTTGGTTTACAGCCGGCACCAATGGCATCGTCTACCAACAGCTGCTGTTTGATCTGCCAGAACTAACGGCAAGGCAGCAGACCCTTCTACCACTCTACACTCAGTGTCTAACGGAATTGGGTAGTGCTGGCCGAACCTACAAAGAGCACCAGGCATTGGAGAGTGCCATCAGTGGTGGAATCTCAGCTTCTATCAATGCGCGAGCGGCGACCGATGATGCGACACAACTGCGCGCTATCCTGATCTTATCCTGCAAAGGGTTGGTTGTTAATCAAGCGGCACTCTCTGAGTTGATGGCCGATATGTTGGTTTCAGCACCTTTTAATGAGACGGCTCGTATTGCTGAGTTGCTAAACCAGAACGCGTCTCGAAAAGAGCAGTCTGTTACTGGGCAGGGTCACTCGTTAGCGATTTTGGCCGCCAGTGCAGGTCTAGCACCTGGGGCCGGTTTCTCACACGCCTCTAGAGGTTTGCCATCGATTAAATTGGCCCGTGAGTTGGCTGATCAATCCAGTGATGAAAGCCAGTTGAACGCCCTGGCTGAAGAGCTTAGAGGCATTCACCAAGCAATAATGGCCTCTAGCCCTAAAGCGCTGTTAGTGGCTGATTCAGAGCATAAAGAGAGCTGTCTGCGCCAGTTTGAAAAAGAGTTCGCGCGTCTATCCTCTGGTTCGGTCGATAAGCCTTTCCAAGTATCGGCTGAAGCGCCAGTGAAGCAGCAGGCTTGGATTGTTAATACACAGGTAAACTTCTGTGCCAAGGTCTTCAGGACCGTTACTGTTGCGCATCCAGATGCCGCCGCGTTGACCGTTGCTGGTGAGATTCTCCGCAACGGTTACCTGCATCGTGCCATTCGAGAGCAGGGTGGTGCTTACGGTTCGGGTGCTAGCCAAGACAGTGGTGACGGGCTATTCCGTTTCTACAGCTACCGTGATCCAAACAGCATCGAGACGATCAACCATTTCGATCAATCAGTGGCTTGGTTGCTTGACGGTGGAGCGGATTCTGAAAAGTTGGAAGAGGCAATCTTGGGTGTGATCAGTTCGATCGATAAACCGGGTTCACCGGCTGGCGAAGCTAAAGCGACTCACCTGAATGCGCTCTTTGGCCGTACACCGGAACAACGCATGGAGTATCGCTCAAGAGTGTTAGCTGTCACCTTAGGTGATATTGAGCGCGTCGTTAATCAGTATCTATCAAACCCTGAAGAGGGCTATGAAGCGATTGTGACCAGCGCTAAAACGGCAGAGACTCTCTCTGACGACTACCAGCGATTCTCGTTGTGAGTGAGCAGGGGGCGAACCAGCTCTTAAAAGGAGTTCTGTTAGTTATTTTTGCAGAAGCTGTCTTGGTGGCTACCGGTGTGTTAATTCGAACCGTTGCTGAGGCGCTCTCGGTTGCACAGTTGGTCTTCTTACGAAACGCCTTTGGTCTGCTCATTATGCTGCCATTGGTGTTGGGTGCGAAGGGTATCTCGCTGAAAACCTCACGCATCAACCTTCATTTGGGTAGGGCTCTGGTTGGTGTCTCTGCTATGTCCTGTCTCTACTATGGCTGGACCCATCTTCCTCTGGGTACGGCAGCCCTATTAAAACAGACGGCACCGCTGTTCATGCCACTGCTGGCGCTCTGGTTCTTGAAAGAGAAGATCCACCCCATTCTTTTTTGGTCCCTACCGATCGGGTTTGTTGGGGTAGCACTAGTCCTTAATCCGGCCAATGCCGGTTTGCAACTGGCAGTATTGATAGGCCTTGCTGGTGCTGTGCTGGGGGCTCAAGCAAAAATTTTCGTGCGTAAAATGAAAGATACAGAACCCTCTCGCAGGGTAGTCTTCTACTTCTCGCTGTTTGCGTCCCTATTCAGTGCACCCTTTGCACTGCAAGGGTGGGTAGCATTGGGCTGGTTTGAGTTGGCGGGTGTAATTGGAATCGCTGCGCTATCGACCTTGGCGCAACTCTCAATGACTAAGGCATACCATAGCGCCCCCGCTGGTTATCTTGGGCCATTCACCTACAGCTCAGTCATCATAGCCAGTCTGGTCGGTTGGTTGTTGTGGGATGAGACTCTAGCAACCTTAACGATTGCCGGTATGGGGTTGATTGTGTTGGGTGGGGTGATGACGTTGAAAGCGAAAGCCTAGTTTGGGCAGATTGCCGGTGACTGGCTTTAGCCTGTCACCCGCTCTTTTAGTTTACTGCCAAGCTCTGCACGTAATTTAAAAGCGGATGACAGGCTAAAGCCTGTCACCAGTACGTTGGAGCCTTATCGAAGATGAGGCGATCTTTTTTCGCGACCTTTTCAAGATCGCTCCAACAAAAAAACCGCGGCAAGCCGCGGTTTTTTTATTCACGCTAACCCTTAGGCATCGATGATGCTGTTTAGAGTCTCACTTGGGCGCATAACCTTAGTTACAACGTCTAGCGGTGCATGGTAGTAACCCTGAAGATCCACTGGGTTGCCTTGAACGGCTGCTAGCTCTTCTAGGATTTTCGCTTCGTTAGCGCTTAGATCTTCAGCAACTTTAGCGAAGGTTGCTGCTAGCTCTTTATCTTCTTCCTGCTGTGCAAGTTCCTGTGCCCAGTAAAGGCCTAGGTAGAAGTGGCTTCCGCGGTTGTCCAGTTCACCAGTACGACGAGAGGGTGACTTACCACGCTCAAGTAGTGTTTCAGTTGCACGATCGAGTGCTGCTGCAAGAACTTTAGCACGTGGTTTGTTCTCTTTGATGCCTAGCTCTTCTAGTGAGACACCGATTGCAAGGAATTCACCTAAAGAGTCCCAACGTAGGTGGTTCTCTTCGACAACCTGCTGTACGTGCTTAGGTGCAGAACCACCAGCGCCTGTTTCGTACATACCGCCGCCCGCAAGCATTGGAACAACGGATAGCATCTTAGCAGAAGTGCCTAGCTCCATGATTGGGAATAGGTCGGTTAGGTAGTCACGAAGTACGTTACCGGTAACAGAGATGGTATCCATGCCACGGATTAGACGCTCACAAGTAGAGCGCATCGCGCGTACGTAAGACATGATGCGAAGATCTAGACCTTCAGTGTCGTGTTCTTGTAGGTAGAGTTCTACCTTCTTACGAAGTTCACGGTCGTGGGCACGTTCAGCGTCTAGCCAGAAGATCGCAGGAGTGTCTGATTGACGTGAACGAGTCACAGCCAATTTAACCCAGTCACGGATCGCAGCATCTTTGGTCTGACACGCACGCCAGATATCACCTTTCTCAACTTTGTGGCCCATCAATACAGTGCCGTCTTCAGCAACGACGCGCATGATGCCATCCTCTTCCATTTCGAAGGTCTTATCGTGCGAACCGTACTCTTCCGCTTTCATCGCCATTAGACCGACGTTTGGAACGGTACCCATAGTCGTTGGATCGAACGCACCGTGCGTTTTACAGAAGTTGATCATCTCCTGGTAGATACGAGCGTAAGTCGATTCAGGCATGACCGCTTTAGTGTCTTTAGTCTTGCCGTCAGGGCCCCACATCTTACCTGAGTTACGGATCATCGCAGGCATAGAGGCGTCGACGATAACGTCTGAAGGTACGTGAAGGTTAGTGATGCCTTTAACGGAATCAACCATCGCCATTTCTGGGCGGTGCAGTGCAGCTGCGTGGATATCTTCTAGGATCTCTTCACGCTTAGAGTTAGGCAGTGTTTCAAGCTTATCAAGAATGTTACCCATACCGTTGTTAGGGTTAACACCTAGCTCTTCAAACAGCTCGCCCCACTTGTCCCATACCTCTTTGTAGAAGACAGTCACTGCGTGACCGAAAACGATTGGGTGAGAGACTTTCATCATGGTCGCTTTCACGTGCAGTGACCACATAACACCAGACTCTTTACAGTCTTGAAGTGTCTCTTCGAAGAAGTTGCGTAGCGCTTTAGCGCTCATGAACATGCCGTCAAGTACTTCGCCTTTCTGAAGGTCTAGCTCTTTCTTAACAGTGATGTTGCCATCGCCACAGATGAATTCGATACGGACCTTAGTGTCCTTCTCCATCGTTACAGACTGTTCGCTTGAGAAGAAGTCGCCGCCGTTCATGTAGTCAGCGTGCGTACGTGACGCTTTGCTCCATTGACCCATGCTGTGTGGGTGCTTGCGTGCAAAGGCTTTAACAGCCGCTGGAGCACGACGGTCTGAGTTACCCTGACGTAGTACAGGGTTAACAGCGGAACCTAGAATCTTAGAGTAACGATCACGGATCTCGATCTCTTTGTCGTTACGTGGCTCATCTGGGAATTCAGGTACGTGGTAGCCCTGGCCCTGAAGTTCAGCAATTGCAGCTTTCAACTGAGGTACAGAGGCTGAGATGTTTGGTAGTTTGATCAGGTTAAGGTTTGGATCAGAGGTCATGTTACCTAGTTGTGCTAGACCGTCTTCAACCTTCTGTTGATCGTTAAGGTACTCGGGGAAAGAGGAGAGGATACGTCCTGCTAGTGAGATGTCGCAGAGTTCAACATTAATGTCTGCGGTTTTAGCAAACTTACGTACGATCGGTAGTAGTGATGCTGTCGCAAGTGCTGGTGCTTCGTCAGTGAGTGTGTAGACGATGGTACTTGGTTTTTTAGCCATTCTAGTCCCCAAATGTTAACGGTAGGATTCCATCAAATTGAAGTTTGTGACCTCAATTTATTTCCTTCGGAATCTGCGGTGATAGTTTCGCAGCGCGCATTATACTGGGGTGTGTAGTTATTTTACAGAGCGGGACTAAGACTTAAGGTGTAGGAGTGCTAGGTCGATTTGGATCAAGTTAAGTCGGGAAAGTTATAAGGTGGTTTGGCGTGGTTTATCCAGAGGTTTTGCTAAGACCGGGTGACTGGCTTTAGCCTGTCATCCGCTGTCTGGTGTTCGCAGAGGTTCTGGAAAACGCTGGTGATGCCGATGACAGGCTAAAGCCAGTCACGGGCACTTTGGTGTAAGTTCATCACAACGTTGAGAGGCCTTAGGTTCGCGGTTTCCCCTTCGGGGGATTCGATCCTACAATCGGGTTTTGTAGCAGATTATCTACAAGGCAGTGTTGTAGGAGCGAATTTGAGCGAAGCGAAAAACCGCGAATAATCATAATGGTGCCGATCAAGGTACGGGTGACAGGCCTTCAGCCTGTCACCGCATTCAAATCACGTGCTTTTACAACGACTCCGGCTCATACCCTAGATTCGGTGCCAACCAGCGCTCAGCTTCTGACAACTCCATCCCTTTACGATGAGCGTAGTCCTCTACCTGGTCTTCGCTGATCTTGGCAACACCAAAGTACTTCGCCTCAGGGTGGCTGAAGTACCATCCGCTGACAGCGGCGGTGGGTAGCATGGCAAAGCTATCAGTCAGCGTCATGCCGACCTGCTGCTCGACATCCAGAAGCTCCCACAGTAACCCTTTTTCGGTGTGGTCAGGGCAGGCTGGGTAGCCAGGTGCTGGGCGAATGCCAACATACTCTTCGCGAATCAACGCTTCGTTATCGAGAGACTCTTCAGAAGCATAGCCCCAATAATCCCTGCGGACATCTGCGTGCAGTTTCTCAGCAAGCGCTTCAGCAAGACGGTCAGCGAGGGCTTTAACCATAATCGACTGGTAGTCGTCATGGTCTTTTTCGAACTCGGCCACCATCTCGTCAACACCAATGCCCGCCGTGACGGCAAAGGCGCCTAGATAGTCCGGTGTACCACTCTCTTTACTCGTAATGTAGTCCGACAGACAGTGGTTGTATCGACCTTCAATCTTTTGCGTCTGCTGACGTAAGTGGTGAACCGTCGTTAATAGCTCTGTGCGACTGTCATCTGTGTAGAGTTCGATGTCATCACCGACGCGGTTAGCTGGGAATAGCCCAACGACAGCGCGTGCCTCTAACAGTTTTTCCGAAATAATCTTATTTAGCATCGATTTGGCATCTTCAAACAGTTTAGTTGCCTGTTCGCCAACAATCTCATCGGTCAGGATACGAGGGTATTTGCCGGCCAGCTCCCAAGATTGGAAGAAGGGTGTCCAGTCAATGAACTCAAGCAGTGATTCCAGTGGAATATTATTGAGGGTGTGGATGCCAGGTTTGTTGGGTACTGGCGGTAGGTAGCCTTCCCAGTTTACCGGTTCTGCATTCGCACGAGCCGCATCGATGTTGACGCGACGCTGCTCATTTTGACGGGCCAGGTGACGCTCACGAACCGCCTGGTACTCTTCACGAGTGTCGGCAATGAACTGCTCTTTACGCTCTTTCGAGAGTAGGGCAGAGGCAACACCGACCGAACGTGATGCGTTGGTTACGTGCACCACTTGGTTGTTCTGGTAGCTAGGTTCAATCTTAACTGCAGTGTGTGCTTTTGACGTGGTTGCGCCACCGATCAACAGCGGTATGTCAAAGCCTTGGCGCTGCATCTCTTTAGCAACATGCACCATCTCATCCAGTGACGGTGTGATCAGTCCAGACAGACCTATAATATCGGCGTTCTCTTCGCGGGCTGTTTTCAGAATGGTCTCTGCAGGGACCATGACACCGAGGTCGATGATCTCAAAGTTGTTACACTGCAGTACCACCCCAACGATATTCTTACCGATGTCGTGCACGTCACCTTTTACGGTCGCCATGATCACTTTGCCGGCTGAACTCGACTCGCTGCCATCTTTCTCCGCCTCAATGTAAGGCATCAGATAGGCAACCGCTTTCTTCATAACGCGGGCCGATTTCACCACCTGAGGCAGGAACATCTTACCGGCGCCAAACAGATCACCTACAACGCCCATACCATCCATTAATGGACCTTCGATGACGTGCAGTGGACGATCGTACAGGTGACGACACTCTTCGGTATCTTCATCGATGTAATCGGCAATGCCTTTGACTAGGGCGTGCGATAGGCGCTCTTGGACAGGCAGTTCACGCCATGCCAAATCAGCCCCGTTCGCTTGAGTGGCCGCATCACCTCGATACTGTTCAGCGTGCTCGAGCATTCGCTCGGTACCGTCTTCGCGACGGTTAAGTACGATATCTTCAACATGCTCACGCAGCGCTTCAGGTAGGTCGTCATAGATCGCCAACTGACCCGCATTGACGATACCCATGTCCATGCCCTGTTTGATGGCGTGGTAGAGGAATACACAGTGGATCGCTTCGCGGACCTTGTCGTTACCACGGAACGAGAACGAGACGTTGGAGACACCGCCCGAGATCATAGCGTGCGGTAGGTTCTTTTTGATCCAACCAGTCGCCTCAATAAAGTCGACTGCGTAGTTGTCGTGCTCTTCGATGCCGGTAGCAATGGCAAAGATGTTCGGATCAAAAATGATATCTTCAGGTGGGAAGCCTACGGTATCGACCAGCACGCGATAAGAGCGCTCACAGATCTCAATCTTGCGCTCATAGGTGTCGGCTTGACCCACTTCATCAAAGGCCATCACGACCACCGCAGCACCGTAGCGACGAATCAGCTTGGCTTGAGCTATGAACTTCTCTTCACCCTCTTTGAGTGAGATGGAGTTAACAACGCCTTTACCTTGTATGCGTTTTAGACCCTCTTCGATGATCTCCCATTTTGAGGAGTCGAGCATGATCGGCACGCGAGAAATGTCTGGCTCAGATGCAATCAGATTGAGGAAGCGGATCATGGCCGCTTCGGCATCCAGCATCCCCTCATCCATATTGATGTCGATGATCTGTGCACCGTTATCTACCTGCTGACGAGCGACCTCGAGTGCTGTCTCGTAGTCACCCTCTTTGATGAGTCGGCGGAAACGAGCAGAGCCGGTAACGTTGGTCCGTTCACCGACGTTAACGAATAGAGTCTCTGGCCCAATGTTAAGAGGCTCTAGGCCGGCTAGGCGACACTCAATCGGTAGATCTGGAATCTGACGTGGCGCTTTAGAGATGATCCCTTCGCGAATGACACGGATATGATCCGGGGTTGTGCCACAACAGCCACCCACGACATTGACGAAGCCAGAGTCGACCCATTCAGCAATTTCGCTCAGCATCTCTTCAGGCGATTCATCATATTCACCAAAGGCGTTAGGTAGACCCGCGTTAGGGTGAACAGAGACAAAAGTATCCGCTATACGCGAGAGCTCCTCTACGTACTGGCGTAACTCTTTAGGGCCTAGGGCACAGTTCAAACCGATGGTGAGTGGTTTAGCGTGACGCAGAGAGTTCCAGAACGCCTCGGTTGTTTGGCCAGAGAGCGTGCGGCCTGAAGCGTCAGTGATGGTGCCACTGATCATCAATGGGAGCCTTAAATTGTGATCGTCAAAGTACTGTTCACAGGCAAAAACGGCCGCTTTAGCGTTCAGGGTATCGAAGATGGTCTCGATCAGAATCAGGTCTGCACCACCGGTGATCAAACCATCAAGCGACTCGGTGTACGCTTCAACCAGTTGATCAAAGGTGATGTTACGAAAACCGGGATCGTTTACATCGGGTGAAATGGTAGCGGTGCGGTTGGTCGGGCCTAGCACGCCTGCAACAAAACGAGGGCGGTCCGGTGTCTCGGCCGTCATGCGATCCGCAGCACGACGTGCCACTTTAGCCGCTTCGACATTGATCTCGTGGTTGATCGATTCCATCTCATAGTCGGCCATTGCGATGGTGGTCGCGTTGAATGAGTTGGTTTCAATAATGTCGGCGCCCGCTTTGAGGTACTCGTAGTGAATATCTTCGATGATCTTGGGTTGCGTTAACACCAATAGATCATTGTTACCTTTGACGTCACAGTGCCAATCTGCAAAGCGCTCACCACGGTAGTCGGCTTCTTCTAGCTTGTACCCCTGGATCATCGTACCCATGCCACCATCCAGAATAAGGATGCGCTCTTTGAGTAGCTGTTTTAGTAGTTGATCTGTTGCAGAATAGTCACGCACGCTGTCACGCCTTTTATCTAAACGAATTTTGAGGCGCATATTCTATAACAAGTTGATTGGAATGGTTTTGATTGCATTTCATCTTTGACTGAAATCAGCTCATGTTTAACCTGAATTGACGTTGAATATTGTTAGAACGATTACGCAGGTGCAAAATTTAGATGATAAGAGTAAAATCGCGACCTCGTTCGACTCAGGGATAGAATCCCCAACCAATTCATGGGTTATAGATATGCTACAAACTTTCTTAAAAGCGAAGCTGCACCGCGTGACAGCCACTCATGCTGAACTGCACTACGAAGGCTCTTGCGCCATTGATCAGGACCTTCTAGATGCTTCAGGTATTCATGAGTATGAGAAAATTGAGATCTATAACATCAATAACGGCGAACGTTTTTCGACCTACGTTATCAGTGCTGAGCGTGGCAGCGGTGTAATCTCTGTGAACGGTGCTGCGGCTCATAAAGCGAACAAGGGCGACCTGCTTATTATTGCCGCTTACGTCCAGCTAGATAGTTCAGAACTGGATGGCTTCCAACCAACGCTCTGCTATTTCGAAGGCGCTAAGTTTGATGAGGTAGACGGAGTCTCCGATGAAGAGATCCGCGCTCGTAACAAGTTGACCGGTGTGAAAAAAGCGATTCCTGTTCAGCCTGCTTCAATGTAAGTCGTTTCTAGAAGTAAAAAAAACCCGCCAAGTAGCGGGTTTTTTTGTGTTCAATGTTGGTGTTACTTGTTGGCGTAAGTGCCCGGAAGCGCTCGAGCGACTGCACCTGTTACGACCGCTGCAAGAACGACCTTCACTGCGTCACCTGGAATGTAGACCCACATGATCATCAGTGACTCAAGCCATGTACGTCCAGTGACCAGTTTGAATCCAGCAATACCAAAGAGGTACATCACGACAATGCCGCCAACCAGAGCACCAATGCCTGCTGCAATGGTGAGGGAGAATTTACCTGACAGTGAGCGTGTCAGAAGGCCTGCTGTGAACGCAGCAAATGGGAAAGCAAATAGGAAGCCAGCAGTAGGGCCTGCAAAGACGCCAAGACCGCCACGACCACCAGCCAAAAGGTTAGCACCTAGAGCCACGACGACTAGGAACAGAATCATCGATAGAGCACCATTACGTGCGCCCAAAATCGTGCCCGCTAGCATAACGCCCAGCGATTGAGCTGAGATAGGAACACCCGTCGCAAATGGGATTGGCGGGATAAAGCCCAGTGCTGCTAGCAGCGCCGCGAAGATTGCAATTTGAACAACCTGTTTGTCTTTCGTTATTTCACTCACAGTGACTCCTTTTGAGTTGCTTGAAGCCGAAATGGCTCTCTAGTTTTTAATTTTTGGTATGCCGCCACGAGCGGCGACCGCTTCAGCCACCTGGTCAGACATTCTAAGTGCCTGTACCACTAATGGGGCTATAATTTGCCAATAGCGACGTTGTCCACCACGTGCTCGCCATGCCGCTAACAGGGCATGCATAAACGAGACCAACACAGGAACAAACCGTATCAGTAAAGAGAGTGCAAACGCGATTCGTTGGGTCTGAACACCCAGCCATCGAAGTGGCGTTAGCAAAAATTGAAAAACCGCGTTCATCTCATCCATGCGTGTAGTCATGCTGATGGCATTAGCCAGCAGG
This sequence comes from Marinobacterium sp. xm-m-383, assembly GCF_013283255.1. Classification (NCBI taxonomy): domain Bacteria; kingdom Pseudomonadati; phylum Pseudomonadota; class Gammaproteobacteria; order Oceanospirillales; family Oceanospirillaceae; genus Marinobacterium; species Marinobacterium sp. xm-m-383. The sequence goes on from NZ_WBYT01000001.1 coordinate 128,699, forward strand.
ATAAGCACCAACATGCGACCCAGTAGTATCCAAGCCTCGGCAAGCCCCATGGTCCAATACTGCAAGGCAAAGATTGCCAGCATCATCCAGAACAGCGGTTTCAATAGTTTCAGTTGCGCCAAGCCAGATCTGCCCAAGCTGACGTAAATCCCCAGCGTTACAGCAACGGCTAATGAGATGATTCCTACCTCTTTTACAGGATAGAGCAGTACCGTGGCGATGGCTAAACAGAGGAGCTTTAGCCCGGCCGGCAGACGGTGCAGCCAGGATATTTGTGCAAGGTAGAGACTCATCATGACTCAGCGGTCTTAACAGCATGCTGTTTATAGTCAGTGATCACCTCTTCAGTGGGACCGTCTTTTACGACCCCTTGATCACCTAGCCATACCAGTCGATCAAACCCGTCAAAACCGTCTAGCTCGTGACTGATCATAATGACCTGCTGGGACAGAGTGCTGATCACTTTCTGAAGCTGATATCGAGTGGGTAGATCAAGTGCAGAGAAGGGTTCATCGAAGACAATAACTTTAGGCTTCAATAGGAGTACCGAGAAAATACAGATCAACTGCTTTTGTCCTTCAGAGAGGCTGTGGACCGGAAGATCTTTCCAATCCAGTCGATCGTGCTCTTTTAATAGTGCGAGTGCTTCGGCTTCTGACTCTGACTTATCTTTGCCCTGGTTTTGCAGACCAAAGATCAACTCCTCAAGCACGGTAGGGAAGATCAGTTGGTGATCTGGATTTTGAAATACAAAACCGACTTCAGTCGACATGGCGGCAGGCCCTTTCGATGGGTCTTTGCCGTTGATGCTGATGGTGCCGCTGTCGGCGGTAAGTAAACCGTTAAGCAGGCGAATCAGGCTGCTTTTGCCACTGCCATTAAACCCGATAATACCAATGCGTGACTCATTAAGTGACAGCGTCAGATCATCGAAGATGGTGCGTCCCTCTCTAGTCAGAGTGACGTGACTTAACTCTATGGATGGGGTGTGCATTAATAAAAGGGTATGTAACTTTTCAAAATGTGGACGCAGAGTAGCCTATGCTTTCGAACAAATCCAACCCAAATAGGGCTGTAGTAGAACTACATGCTGGCGATAAAAGTGCCTTAAATCCATTTATCTGGTTATAAGGATGGATAGGATTGTCGACAATATCGCCATAAGTCTTAAATAAATCCCCAATCTTTTCCGGTAAAGTGTCGACAATCTTATTTTAGAAAAGTGCTCATATCGAGCGTCTAAAAATAATCACATCTCGTCAGTTAATGAGGAATGAGTATGTCTTACCTAAGCGAATACACTAAGTCGATTGAGCAACCAGAAGCGTTTTGGGCTGAGAAAGCGGCGGATCTGCCATGGTTTAAAGCACCAAAAACGATTCTTTCGAAAGATGAGAATGGCATCGATCGTTGGTTTGCTGATGGTGAGATGAACACCTCTTACATGGCTGTTGACTACCATGTCGAACAGGGTCGCGGTGATCAAGCGGCTCTACTCTATGATTCACCAGTAACTAACACTAAACGCACTGTGACCTACTCTGAACTGAAAGATCAGGTGTCACGCTTTGCGGGTGTTTTGAAATCTAAAGGGGTCGAGAAGGGCGATCGTGTCGTTATCTACATGCCAATGATTCCTGAAGCCGTGGTTGCCATGCTGGCGGTTGCACGCTTAGGTGCCATCCACTCAGTTGTATTTGGTGGCTTTGCGCCTAACGAGCTTGCTGTACGTATCGATGATGCACAACCTAAGGCGATTGTGACGGCTTCTTGCGGTGTCGAAGTTGCCAAGGTACTTCCTTACAAGCCGATGGTAGATGAAGGGATTAACCTGTCTGAGCATAAGCCGGAGTCTGTTATTGTCTTCCAGCGTGAAGAGGTGACGGCCGAGCTAACGGCTCCACGTGATTGTGACTGGGCTGAAGAGATGGCTAACGCGACGCCAGCAGAGCCAGTGGCGGTTAAAGGTACAGATCCTCTATACATTCTTTACACCTCAGGTACTACGGGCAAACCTAAGGGTGTCGTTCGTGATAATGGTGGTCATGCGACCGCACTGAACTACTCAATGAAAGCGATCTACAACGTGAAAGCGGGTGATGTTTACTGGGCCGCTTCGGATGTAGGTTGGGTTGTTGGTCACTCTTATATTGTTTACGGACCACTTCTGGCTGGCTGTAGTACGATTGTTTATGAAGGTAAGCCGGTTCGTACACCGGACGCTGGCGCTTTCTGGCGTGTCTGTGAAGAGTACAAAGCTAAGATTCTATTTGCTGCACCGACCGCTTTTCGTGCGATTAAGAAGGAAGACCCCGAAGCTCAGGAAGTGGGTAAATACGACCTGTCTGAACTGCAAACTATCTTCATGGCGGGTGAGCGTCTCGATCCACCAACCTATGATTGGACCGTTGAGAAAACCGGTAAACCCGTTATTGATCACTGGTGGCAGACGGAGACCGGTTGGGCGATCTGTGGCAACTTGATGGGTGTCGAGCCGATGCCACCAAAAGCCGGTTCAGCAACGCTGCCAAGCCCAGGCTTTAATGTGCAGATTGTTGACGAAGCGGGTAATGAATTGCCAGCAGGTCAGCAGGGTTCTATAGCTATCAAGCTGCCACTACCACCAAGTTGTCTGCCAACGGTTTGGGGTGACTTCGATCGCTTCAAGTCGGGTTACCTGTCAGATGTTGAAGGTTTCTATACCTCAGGTGACGGTGGTTATAAAGATGAAGATGGCTATGTCTTCATCATGGGTCGTACCGATGATGTGATTAACGTTGCCGGTCACCGTCTATCGACGGGTGAGATGGAAGAGATCGTAGCCGCGCACCCTGCTGTTGCGGAGTGTGCCGTGATCGGTATCTCTGAGCAGCTAAAAGGTCAGGAGCCTGTTGGTCTTGTCATTCTGAAAGACGGAGCTGATATCTCAGATGAGCAACTTTCAGCGGAATTGGTTGCTAATATTCGTAAAGAGATTGGCCCAATCGCCTGTTACAAGCGCACGGCAGTGGTTAAACGTCTGCCTAAAACTCGTTCAGGCAAAATCCTACGTAAGCTACTGCGTCAGATCGCTGATGGTCAAGAGTACACAGTACCTTCAACCATCGATGATCCAGCAAGCTTGCCAGAGATCGAAGGCATCATGCGTGATAATGGAATGATTGCTGGGTAATTGAATTTACCTTGTGAATGAAAAGCGAGCCTTAGGCTCGCTTTTTTGTTTATATTTTTTTCTGAAAGAGCGGATGACAGGCTGAAAGCCAGTCACTGCGACTCCGTAGCTAAGTCTGCACACCGGTGACTGGCTTTAGCCTGTCATCCGCTGTTTGGTTTCAATGTAGACTCAAGAATTGTCTGGAACAGTAGATGACAGACTGAAGTCAGTCACTGGTACTGCGGAAAATAAAACCACGTCAGTTGAATTTAACTCACCTATTCTGTGAAAAAGCCTCTCTTGCTGACTAATACCTTGGTCGAATATATTAGCGCCAACTTAATTAAACAGTGGAGGATGACCTCATGTCACAGATCCTTGATCAAAAAACACTTCTAGAACTTCTAGACAGCAACGACCTAAGCGAGTCAGAAAAGATCGCTCTGGTTGAGTGGAATGCAAAACAGATTCGTCGCTCTGAATTGGCAGCGCTTATTGTTCAGGCTCAGAAAAAAGCGTCCCAAGTGGCTGCACAGGTTGTTAATCATCGCGCTATTCAGCAGGTGTTTAGCTCACCGTTGATGCGTACACAGCACTAATTGATGTCTGGTGCTAGACAATAAAAAACCCCGCTACGGCGGGGTTTTTTTATGGGTCGCTAGTAGCGATTAAGCACGTGGGTGCTTGCGCTTAGGTTCACCAGTGTAAAGCTGGCGTGGACGACCGATCTTGTTCGGGCTTGAGTGGAACTCGTTCCAGTGTGAGATCCATCCAATCGTGCGTGACAGAGCGAAAATAACGGTAAACATAGAGGTAGGGATACCGATCGCTTTCAGGATGATGCCTGAGTAGAAGTCAACGTTAGGGTAGAGTTTACGGCTAACGAAGTATTCATCTTCTAGCGCGATGCGCTCAAGCTCTTTAGCGATGTCTAGCATTGGATCATCCGTGATGCCCAGTTCAGCCAATACTTCATCACAGGTCTGTTTCATAACGCGTGAGCGTGGGTCAAAGTTGCGGTATACGCGGTGACCGAAGCCCATTAGACGGAATGGATCGTTTGGATCTTTTGCTTTCTCGATGAACGCAGGGATGTTCTCAACAGAACCGATCTCAGCAAGCATCTTCAATACAGCTTCATTTGCTCCACCGTGAGCCGGACCCCAAAGTGCTGCGATACCCGCTGCAATACAGGCAAATGGGTTAGCACCTGATGAACCAGCAAGGCGAACAGTTGAGGTAGACGCGTTCTGTTCGTGGTCTGCGTGAAGTGTGAAGATCTTATCCATCGCGCGTGAAAGCACTGGATTGATTTTGTAATCTTCACAAGGTGTCGCAAACATCATGCGTAGGAAGTTATCAGCGTAGCCAAGATCATTACGTGGGTAGATGAATGGCTGACCGATTGAGAATTTGTAACACATCGCCGCTAGCGTAGGCATTTTAGCGATGAGACGGTATGCACAGACTTCGCGGTGGTGAGGATCATTAATGTCCAGTGAGTCGTGGTAGAAAGCGGATAGCGCACCTACGACACCACACATGATCGCCATAGGGTGAGCGTCACGGCGGAAACCGTTGTAGAAAGAGCGAAGCTGCTCATGAACCATAGTGTGTTGGTTCACAGTGTAGTCAAATTTAGCTTTCTGCTCTGGAGTAGGGAGTTCACCATTTAGAAGGAGGTAACACACTTCTAAGTAGTCTGAGTGCTCGGCCAGTTCTTCGATTGGGTAACCGCGGTGAAGAAGAACACCATTAGCGCCGTCAATGTATGTGATTTTTGATTCACAAGAGGCTGTTGATACAAAACCTGGGTCGTAAGTAAACAGGCCTTCACCTGTTAGTGGGCGAACGTCAACAACATCTGGACCTTCTGTGCCGTGATAAACCGGCAGTTCGATCTCTTTATCTACACCGTCTACTACGAGACGAGCTTTCTTATCAGCCATGGTTGGCTCCTATCTATTTCCGTTACTGCTTAATATGGGTATTTAAGCATCTTAGAGGTCTTCTGAGGTTGGCTCAGAACTCTTTAAGGCCTGATCACTATAGTGAGCCCAAAGTGATTGTCAATCGTCAATTGTTGCAGTGCAAAAGCTATAAAGTAAGGACAAAAAGCTATAAGTCGAATTTATGCGCTCTGGCGTATGAATCGCGTCGGAACTGTACATGGCCCTATTAAACCATTGGCTAATAGGGCCTTAGATTGATTGTCAAAAGCCTATCAATTGTTATAATCAGCCTCCGAAAATTGCGCGCTGCAATATGTGAATATTCATATGAATATTTGTCATAAACGTGCAGTTTTAATCGTCGTCCTGAGTAGTTGACTCTGTCACTACCGAATCAGGTACTTACTAGTAAACGAGGCCCCGGAGAGGGCACATAAGTGTGAACTAGAGCCGTGAACAAAAAACGACCTGTAAATCTCGATTTGAGAACCATTAAGCAGCCTCTACCGGCTGTGACTTCAATTCTGCACCGTGTCACTGGTCTGATTCTATTTGTCGGTACCATTTTCATGATGTACGCACTGAGCCTTTCTCTTGAGTCTCAAGAGGGTTTTGATGCAGCAGCTGCACTTCTAACAGAATCATTCATTGCCAAGTTCATCGCTTGGGGTCTGTTGTCTGCACTTCTGTACCACTTCTTCGCAGGTATCAAGCACCTTGTTATGGATGCGGGTTACTGTGAAGAGATTGAATCTGGCAATGCGGCTGCGAAAGCAACGCTTGCGATTTCAGCTATCTCCATTGTGCTAGCAGGAGTTTGGGTATGGTAACTTCGGTAACAAGCTTTGGCCGTAGCGGCCTTTACGATTGGATGATGCAGCGCGTAACTGCGGTTGTCCTTGCAGCTTACACGATCTTCATGATCGGCTACATGCTGCTTAACCCTGAACTAGATTACAACCAGTGGTCAGCACTGTTTGAAGGTACTGCAATGCGTATCTTCACACTGTTAACACTGCTTTCATTGGTTGCGCATGCTTGGATCGGTATGTGGTCAATTTCTACCGACTACATTAAACCAACTGGCATTCGTTTCGTATTCCAATCTGCCTGTGGCCTGCTCGCGTTTGTTTACGTGGTGTGGGGTATTCAGATTCTTTGGGGGGTTTAATAGATGTCTAAGCTACGTACGCTTACATTTGATGCAATTGTTGTCGGCGGTGGCGGTGCAGGTATGCGCGCAGCCCTTCAACTTGCACAGTCAGGTTTAAACACTGCGTGTGTTACAAAAGTATTCCCAACACGTTCACACACAGTATCTGCACAGGGTGGTATTACTTGTGCAATCGCGAGTGCGGATCCAAACGACGATTGGCGCTGGCACATGTACGATACCGTTAAAGGTTCTGACTACATCGGTGACCAAGACGCGATCGAATACATGTGTTCTGTAGGTCCACGTGCGGTATTCGAACTTGACCACATGGGTCTTCCTTTCTCTCGCACAGAGACAGGTCGTATCTACCAGCGTCCATTTGGTGGTCAATCTAAGAACTTCGGTGAAGGTGGTCAGGCTGCTCGTACTTGTGCTGCGGCAGACCGTACAGGTCACGCACTGCTTCACACGCTATACCAAGCAAACATGAAGTCAGGTACAACTTTCCTAAACGAGTGGTTTGCAGTCGATCTTGTTAAAAATGCAGACGGCGCGGTTGTCGGTTGTATTGCGATCTGTATCGAAACAGGTGAAACCGTTTACATTAAAGCGAAAGCGACTGTATTGGCTACTGGCGGTGCAGGTCGTATCTACGCATCGACTACCAACGCTTTGATCAACACTGGTGACGGCATGGGTATGGCACTTCGTGCCGGCATTGCTGCGCAAGACATGGAGATGTGGCAGTTCCACCCAACCGGTATTGCGGGTGCAGGTACGCTGGTAACTGAAGGTTGTCGTGGTGAAGGTGGCTACCTAGTTAATAAAGACGGCGAGCGCTTCATGGAGCGTTACGCTCCTAATGCGAAAGACCTTGCCGGTCGTGACGTTGTTGCGCGCTCAATGATCCTAGAGATCCTTGAAGGCCGTGGCTGTGGTCCAGACGGCGATCACGTCTACTTGAAGCTTGATCACCTAGGTGAAGAGGTTCTTCACTCACGTCTACCAGGTATCTGTGAGCTTTCAATGACATTCGCAGCAGCTGATCCTGTGAAAGAGCCAATTCCAGTGGTGCCAACCTGTCACTACATGATGGGTGGTGTGACCACTAACATCGGTGGTCAGGTGATTAACCCAGATCCTGAATCAGGTGAAGATAAGATCGTTGAAGGTCTATTCGCTTGTGGTGAGGTTGCTTGTGTATCGGTACACGGTGCTAACCGTCTAGGTGGTAACTCACTACTAGACTTGGTTGTCTTCGGTCGTGCTGCAGGTCTTCAGATCGAACAGCAGATGCGCGAAGGCTACGAAGTTAAAGACGCTACTGAAGAAGAGATCGAGGCAGCAATGGCTCGTCTAAACCGTCTAAATAACTCGACTGGCGGTGAGAAGGTTGCGGATATTCGTAAAGATCTTCAGCAGTGCATGCAGCTCTACTTCGGTGTATTCCGCGACGGCGATGCGATGCAGGAAGGTTTGACTAAGCTTAAGGCAATCCGTGAGCGTGTAGCGAACGTATATCTTGAAGATAAGACTGGGTCATTCAACACTGCACGTCTTGAAGCGCTTGAGCTTGAGAACTTAATGGAAGTGGCTGAGGCAACTGCCATTGCTGCATACGAGCGTAAAGAGTCTCGTGGTGCGCATGCTCGTAACGACTTTACTGAGCGTGATGATGAAAACTGGTTGTGTCACTCAGTTTACTACCCACAAACGAAAACGCTGGGCAAACGTGCCGTGAACTTCGCTCCGAAGACCATGGAAGCGTTCCCACCTAAAGTTCGTACATATTAAGGAGTCGTTACGATGCTAGTAAGTGTTTATCGTTACAACCCTGAGATTGATGATGCTCCCTACATGCAGGATATCCAGATCGATATCCCTGGTGGCAAGGACATCATGGTGTTGGATCTTCTACACCTTCTCAAAGAGAAAGATACATCAATGACATTCCGTCGTTCTTGTCGTGAGGGCGTATGTGGCTCTGACGGTTTGAACATGAACGGTAAGAATGGTCTTGCGTGTATTACCCCTCTTTCTGAAGTGGTTAAGAACGACAAGCTGGTTCTTCGTCCACTTCCAGGTCTTCCGGTTATCCGTGACTTGGTTGTCGATATGGGTCAGTTCTACAAGCAGTACGAGAAGATCAAACCATTCTTGATCAACGATACTCCGGCTCCAGCGATCGAGCGCCTGCAGACTCCTGAAGAGCGTGCAGAGCTAGATGGCCTTTACGAGTGTATCCTCTGTGCTTGTTGTTCAACCTCTTGTCCGTCGTTCTGGTGGAATCCAGATAAGTTTGTCGGCCCATCAGGTCTTCTACAGGCTTACCGTTTCCTAGCGGACAGCCGCGATACAGCGACTAACGAGCGTCTTGCAGAGCTAGATGATCCATTCAGCGTATTCCGCTGCCACGGCATCATGAACTGTGTGAATGTATGTCCTAAAGGTCTAAACCCAACCAAAGCGATTGGTAAGATCCGTAACATGCTGATATCACGCGCAACCTAAGATTAGGTTGAAGCTCAAAAAAAACCCGCCTTGGCGGGTTTTTTTGTGTTTGCTATAAAGTGTCTGGAAAACGCTGTTGGAGCCGATGACTGGCTGAAGGCCAGTCACGGCAGCTCCGTAGTTAGGTCTCTTTACTGGTGACAGGCTGAAGCCAGTCACCGTCACTCCGTAGATAAGGTTGTGCATTGGTGACAGGCCTTCAGCCTGTCATCCGCTGCCAGATTACCCTCCAAACTCTTGATACAGATACAACACCCCAAAACAGACCGGCATCATCACCAAGGCAAAGGGCAGGTTAGCTTTTAGGAGGTCTCTGGCCCTTACCCCATAGCGCGCCTGAAGCAGTATCTGGTTTCCGGCAAGTGGTGACAGAGTCACTCCCATGGACCATGAGAAGAGAAGGGTGATTCCCAGTAAATTATGGTCGGTTGCTACAGGCAGTAGCAGAGCGCCTGCTATTAGATTGCTGGTCACAGGGTGAACGCCAATCATTGATAATCCCACCAAAAAAGTGAGCGTTATTGTGGCTTCTGAAAATCCAAAGGTGTCGGGGGTTAGGTCAGCTCCTGTTGCGTTGATCACAGCGCTAAAGCCTGTCGCTAGAACGGATGCAGCGACAAACAGTGATACTTCCCCTGATGAGCCGTTAAGCCCTTCAAAAACATGAGATTTAAAGGCTTGGCTTTTACCGATCATGGGCGCAATGAGTAGTGCAGCCAAAATGCTAAGCAGAGAGACTTGAAGAATGACTGATGTGTTTGGATACCAGTAGTGTGTCAATAATACAGTCGTAGCCAATCCGACAGGTAGAGCGAGACTGTTGATTGATAAGGGATAGCCAATAAAGGGTGAATATTCACTCTTCTTAGCTATCTGCAGGTAGGTGAACAGAAGGGCGATAGCCGTGCTGGGCAATCCCCAGATCACCAGTGTGAATAGTTGGGCGTCTGGTGCGCTTATCAGTGTGACACCCATTGCTGCAAAGAAAGGTGACCAAAAAGCGCACAATCCAAACGCGCGGGCAATGACAACCCCCTGAGCGGCATTAAGCTCGCCCGAGCGTTGAATACGATCGGCAACGATTTGTGAAGCTGAGATGTTTATGATCGATGCAATGGCGTGCGTGCCGAGCAGCGTTTTCAGAATAGAGACGTTGCCAGTGCTTGTCTGCTCATCACTTCTAATATGGGTAATAACCCTTAAAAATGAGACGGCTACTAGCAGTGCGATAATCAGTTGGTTGGCTTTTAGTAGTGTCAAAAGATCAATCGAATATGGATTGATGACAGCTGCAAGCGCAATCAATACTCCCCCTATTACTAGAAGGGTGCCTATTTGGCGTTTCTGCTTAGGCTTTAAATGTCCAAATCTAAAGCCTAGGTAACTCCAAATCAAAATTCCGGCAGCATAGGATAGGTCTGCAATCCCAAATTCGGTGATAAGGGTGAGTAGTGTAGCTAGAGCCAAGGATGGGCTGGTAAGGCGTTGTGTGATGTTCAATGTAGGAAGTGTCATTTCATTTAGACTAAAGTGTATAAAATAGTTTAAAAAGCTCTTACTTAATAGCCTAAAAGAACTAAAAACGGCTGTTAAAAGCCCGTAGAATTAACTTATTCCAAAACGCGATAAAACATTGATTACTTTAGTATTAAATCGCTAAAACTGCGGTGTTCAGGGTTGAATAAAAGGCGTAAACTACGCGAGTTTTATTTGGTTGCAACACCGAATAATGCGCTGAAAAATGGAAATTAGAAGCATAAGGGCGATGGATGAAGAGGCTTCACAAGAGCTTCGGAGGTCCCGTACCCCACAACGAGGGTAAATATATAATGCAAGACGGTCTGATGGAGCAGCTGTGGAAGAATGCTCATCTATACGGCGGCAACCTCTCTTACGTAGAACAGCTATACGAAACGTACCTTTTAGATCCAAACTCCGTTCCCCCAGAGTGGCGTGAAGAGTTTGATAAACTCCCTAAAGTCGGTGAAAACATTACTCCTGATGTTCCTCTTGCACCGATTCGTGAACATTTCCAATACATTGCTAAGAATCAAAAACGTGCACAGCCTGCAGCGGTATCTTCTGTCAGCTCTGAACACGAGCGTAAGCAAGTTCGCGCGCTGGCCCTTTTTGATGCTTACCGCATGCGTGGACACCAGATCGCTAAGATCGACCCACTGAATCTGCTAGAACGTGCAGAAGTGGCCGACCTTAATCTGCGCTACCACGAACTTTCAGAAGCGGATTTTGATACAACTTTCCAACTCGGTAGTCTGCAGTTTGGCCGCGAAGAGGCGACACTGCGTGAGATCCTTCAGGATCTTCAAGAGACGTACTGCAGTTCGGTAGGTTCTGAGTACATGCACATTGTGAACACTGAAGAGCGTCTATGGCTTCAGTCTCGCATTGAGCCAACCCGTGCACACCCAACGGTTGAGCCTGAGAAGAAACTCATGGTCCTAGAGCGCCTGACGGCAGCTGAAGGTCTAGAGAAGTACCTTGGCTCCCGCTTTGCTGGTGCTAAACGATTTGGTCTTGAGGGTGGTGAATCTCTGATCGTCTCTTTGAATACTCTGATCCAGCGTGCTGGTAAGCAGGGTGCTAAAGAGGTTGTGATCGGCATGGCACACCGCGGTCGTCTTAATACACTGGTTAACATCTTCGGTAAAAACCCGGCTGACCTGTTCGGTGAGTTCGAAGGTAAGAAGCTGGTTGATTCATCGGGTGACGTTAAATACCACCAGGGCTTCTCATCGAACGTCAATACTGACGGTGGTGAGGTGCACATTGCGATGGCATTCAACCCATCTCACCTTGAGATCGTAGCGCCAGTGGTTGAAGGTTCAGTTCGTGCCCGTCAGGATCGTCGTGAAGATCCAGTCGGTAATACGGTAGTTCCTGTTAACATCCACGGTGATGCAGCCTTTGCTGGTCAGGGTGTTGTTATGGAGACATTCCAGATGTCTCAGACACGCGCTTACAAGACAGGTGGTACAATCCACATCGTGATCAACAACCAAGTTGGCTTTACGACCTCTAAGCAAGAGGACGCTCGCTCTACAGATTACTGTACCGACGTTGCTAAGATGATCGAAGCGCCAATCTTCCACGTTAACGGCGACGACCCAGAAGCGGTTCGTTTCGTGACACAGTTGGCGGTTGATTACCGTAACGAATTTAAGAAAGACGTTGTTATCGATCTAGTCTGTTACCGTCGTCGCGGTCACAACGAGGCGGATGAGCCAAGCGGTACTCAACCGTTGATGTACGACGTCATCAAAAAGCAGAAGACCACACGCGATCTATACGCAACTAAGCTGATCGAAGAGGGTGTAATCACTGCTGAACAGAGCAAAGAGATGGAAAAGTCTTACCGTGCGGCGCTAGAAAATGGCGAACACGTTGCTCACTCTCTTGTGCTTGAACCAAACACTAAGATGTTTGTCGATTGGGCGCCTTACCTTGGTCACCAATGGTCGTTTGAGTGTGATACTCGTGTCGACATCAAAGTGCTTCAAGAGCTTGCGGCGAACATTGCTGAAACCCCTGAGCACTTCAGCGTGCAGCGTCAGGTTTCTAAGATCTATGACGACCGTAAGCGTATGGCAGCCGGTGCAATGGCCGCTAACTGGGGCTTTGCAGAGACATTGGCCTACGCGTCAATTCTTGCAGAGGGTCACCCAGTCCGTTTGACGGGTCAGGATGTCGGTCGTGGTACCTTCTCACACCGTCACGCGGTTCTGCATGATCAGAAAGATGCGACGACTTACGTACCCCTTCAGAACATGGATAAGGATCAACCAAAATTCACGATCCACGATTCATACCTGTCTGAAGAGGCGGTATTGGCATTCGAATACGGTTACGCAACCACGACACCAAACTCGTTGGTGATCTGGGAAGCGCAGTTCGGTGATTTCGCCAATGGTGCTCAGGTCGTGATCGATCAGTTCATCACATCAGGCGAAGCGAAATGGCAGCGTCTATGTGGTCTGACAATGTTGCTACCTCACGGCTTTGAAGGTCAGGGTCCAGAGCACTCGTCTGCTCGTTTGGAACGCTACCTACAGCTCTGTGCTGAGCACAACATTCAGGTTGTTGTCCCTACAACTCCATCGCAGATCTTCCACCTACTGCGTCGTCAGGTGGTTCGCCCACTTCGCAAACCGTTGGTGGTCATGACGCCGAAGTCTCTGCTTCGTCACAAGCAGGCGATCTCTACTCTAGAAGAGCTGGCGGATGGCACATTCCAACCGGTTATTGGTGAAGTGGATCAGCTTGATAAGTCGAAAGTGAATCGTGTTGTGATGTGTAGCGGTAAGGTTTACTACGACCTATACAACCGTCGCGAAGAGCTAGAGAAGCAGAATGTTGCGATCGTTCGTATTGAGCAACTCTACCCATTCCCAGAGGCGGATCTGGTAGATGAGTTGAGCCAATACCCTAATCTTGAATCGGTTGTTTGGTGTCAGGAAGAGCCAATGAACCAGGGCGCTTGGTACTGCAGTCAGCACCACATGCGCAACGCTCTACGTAAAGTGAAGCCAGAGATTCACCTAGACGGTGTGGGTCGTCCACACGCTGCAGCGCCTGCAGTAGGTTACATCTCTGTTCACGTTGAGCAGCAAGAGAAATTGGTTAACGACGCCCTAAACGGTTAATAAAGAATTCGTTCGTACGACGAGCAGAAGGCAAGAAAGGAAAAATCATGTCAATCGAAATTAAAGCACCTACGTTTCCAGAATCAGTAGCAGACGGAACTGTTGCAACTTGGCACAAGCAGCCAGGTGAAGCGGTTTCTGCCGATGAACTTATTGTCGACATCGAAACCGATAAAGTGGTTCTTGAAGTTGTCGCTCCAGCCGACGGTGTGATCACTGAAGTCCTAAAAGGCGAAGGTGAAACGGTTCTTAGCGAAGAGATTCTTGCTAAGTTTGAAGCGGGTGCAGCCGGTGCAGCAGCTCCAGCAGCAGAAGCAGCGACTGAAGCGGCTCCAGCAGGTGACGCTGAGAAGGTAGGCCCAGCCGCTCGTAAACTGATTGATGAGAACGGTCTTGATGCTAGCCAGATCCCTGGCACGGGTAAAAACGGTGGCATCACTAAAGAAGACGTAATGAACTTCATGGCGAACAAGCCGGCTTCTGCTCCTGCTGCAGCAGCACCTGCAGCCGCTCCTGCTGCAGCCCAGCCAGCGGTATCGGTGAACGTTCCAGCAGGTGAGCGTGTTGAGAAACGCGTTCCAATGACTCGTCTACGTGCAACCATCGCTAAGCGTCTAGTAGAAGCGCAGCAGAATGCAGCGATGCTAACAACGTACAACGAAGTGAACATGAAGCCTGTCATGGAACTTCGTAAACAGTACAAAGATCTGTTTGAGAAGACTCACAACGGTACACGTCTAGGCTTTATGTCGTTCTTCGTTAAAGCGGCGACTGAAGCACTAAAACGCTTCCCAGCGGTTAACGCATCCATCGACGGTAACGATATGGTTTATCACGGTTACCAAGATATTGGTGTCGCTGTATCGACTGATCGTGGCCTAATGGTGCCAGTATTGCGCGATACGGATGCGATGAGCCTTGCAGAAGTAGAAGGCACTATTGCAGACTTCGGTAAGCGCGGTCGTGAAGGTAAGCTTGGCATGGAAGACATGCAGGGCGGTACATTCACAATCACCAATGGCGGTGTATTCGGCTCATTGATGTCGACACCGATCCTTAACCCACCACAGACAGCTATCTTGGGTATGCACAAGATCCAAGAGCGTCCAATGGCGGTGAATGGTCAGGTTGAAATCCTACCAATGATGTACCTAGCACTCTCTTACGACCACCGTATGATCGATGGTAAAGAGGCTGTACAGTTCCTTGTAACAATTAAGGACCTGCTGGAAGATCCAGCGCGCATGCTCCTAGACGTTTAATGCGAATCGCATTCTAGGAATCTTTAAAAAGTTACTGAGATAGGAAAGAGTAATGTCTGATAAGTTTGACGTAATTGTAATCGGTGCTGGCCCTGGCGGTTACGTAGCAGCGATTCGTGCAGCACAGCTTGGTTTGAAAACAGCCTGTGTTGAAAAGTGGATTGATGAGAAGGGCGGTACTGTCCTAGGTGGTACCTGTCTAAACGTAGGTTGTATCCCATCGAAAGCGATGCTTGAAACAACTCACAAACTTCACGAGGCTCAACACGGCTTCGCGGCTCAGGGTATCGTTGCTGAAAACGTATCGATCGACCCTAAAGCGATGGTTGCTCGTAAAAATGGCATTGTTAAGAACCTAACTGGCGGTATCGCAGGTCTGTTCAAAGCGAACGGTGTCACAACCCTTGCTGGTACAGGTAAACTGCTAGCGGGTAAGCAGGTTGAAGTGACCGCTGCTGACGGTTCTGTCTCTACTTACCAAGCTGACAACGTGATCCTTGCATCAGGTTCTGTCCCTGTAGAGATCCCACCAGCACCTCTGACAGAGGGTCTAATCCTAGACAACGCAGGTGCGTTGGATATCGATGAAACCCCCGAGCACCTGGGTATCATCGGTGCCGGTGTTATCGGTCTAGAGATGGGTTCTATCTGGGCTCGTTGTGGCTCTAAAGTGACCGTTCTAGAAGCGATGGATGACTTCCTAGCCCTAGCGGACCAAGACCTAGCGAAAGAGGCTAAAAAGCTTCTAACCAAACAGGGTCTGGACATCAAGCTGGGTGCACGTTGTACTGGCACTGAGATCGTTGATGGTAAAGCAGTAAAAGTTAAATACACCGATTCAGAAGGCGATAAAGAGCTTGTTGTTGATAAGCTGATTGTTGCTGTCGGCCGCCGTCCACAAACCAACGGTCTTCTAGCTGAAGACTCAGGTGTCTCTTTGGATGAGCGCGGCTTCATCTTCGTTGACGAAAACTGTCGTACCGGTGCACCAGGCGTTTACGCAATTGGTGACTCAGTACGTGGCCCGATGCTTGCACACAAAGCATCAGAAGAGGGCATCATGGTTGCAGACATCATTGCAGGCCACAAAGCGGCAATGAACTACGACTGCATTCCTAACATCATCTACACTTTCCCTGAGTTGGCTTGGGTCGGTAAGACCGAACAGCAGCTTAAGGCGGAAGGTATCAAATACAAGAGTGGCAAATTCCCATTCGCAGCGTCTGGCCGTGCCATGGCAGCGAATGCGACAGAGGGCTTCGTTAAGATGCTCGCTGATGAAGCTACCGACCGTATTCTTGGTGTACACATCGTTGGTGGTATCGCCTCTGAGCTGATCGCTCAGGGTGTTATCGCAATGGAATTTGCATCAAGCGCGGAAGATCTGCAGTTGACCGTATTTGCTCACCCAACCGTGAGTGAAGCGATCCACGAAGCAGCTCTAGCTGTGGATAATCACGCTATCCACATTGCGAATCGCAAAAAGCGTTAATCGCGGAACAGAGAGCGCTTCAGGTCAAAAGCTTGAAGCGCTTTTGTTCAGATCGATGGCACGGGTAACCCCGTGTTCGTTTAACCGACCTAAATAACGGACTATAGAATGAATCTTCACGAGTATCAGGGCAAGCAGCTGTTTGCACAGTACGGTCTGCCAGTGTCACAAGGCATTGCAGTCGATACACCGGAAGCAGCCGCAGAAGCAGCCAAACAAATTGGCGGTGATAAGTGGGTTGTTAAAGCACAGGTACACGCAGGTGGCCGCGGTAAAGCGGGCGGCGTTAAACTAGTAGACTCTCCAGAAGAAGCAGCAGCTTTCGCAAAAGATAAGCTAGGTACTAATCTGGTAACTTACCAAACTGACGCGAACGGTCAGCCAGTCTCTAAAATTCTTGTTGAGACCTGCACAGACATCGCAAACGAACTATACCTAGGTGCGGTTGTTGACCGTTCATCACGTCGCATTGTCTTCATGGCATCGACTGAAGGTGGTGTAGAGATCGAGAAAGTCGCTCACGAAACACCTGAGAAGATTCTTAAAGCAACCATCGATCCTTTGACTGGCGCGCAGCCATACCAGGGTCGTGAGCTAGCATTCAAGTTGGGTCTTGAAGGCGTACAGATCAAACAGTTCGTCGCGATCTTCATGGGTCTTGCGAAGATGTTTGAAGAGAAAGATCTAGCCCTTCTAGAGATCAACCCTCTGGTTATCACTGACGAAGGCAACCTACACTGTCTTGATGCGAAAGTCGTTATCGATGGCAACTCGGTTTACCGTCACAAAGATATCCAAGCAATGGAAGATCCATCACAGGAAGACGAGCGTGAAGCACGCGCGGCTGAGTGGGATCTTAACTACGTAGCACTAACTGGCAACATCGGTTGTATGGTTAACGGTGCAGGCCTTGCAATGGGTACTATGGACATCGTCTCTCTACACGGCGGTTTCCCAGCTAACTTCCTTGACGTAGGTGGCGGCGCGACGAAAGAGCGTGTTACTGAAGCGTTCAAGATCATCCTAGAAGACAGCAAAGTTAAAGCGGTATTGGTTAACATCTTCGGTGGTATCGTACGTTGTGACCTAATCGCAGAAGGCATCATCGGTGCTGTTAAAGAAGTGGGCGTAGAAGTTCCAGTGGTTGTTCGCCTTGAAGGTAACAACGCAGACCTCGGCTCTAAACTGCTATCTGAATCTGGTTTAGATATCATCGCGGCTACCAGCTTGACTGACGCTGCACAGCAAGCAGTTAAAGCAGCAGGAGGCAACTAATCATGTCAGTACTAATTAACAAAGACACCAAAGTAATCTGTCAGGGTTTCACTGGTGGTCAGGGTACTTTCCACTCTGAACAAGCGATCGCCTACGGCACTAAAATGGTTGGCGGTGTGACTCCAGGTAAGGGTGGCACAACTCACCTAGGTCTTCCTGTATTCAACACTGTTGCTGAAGCAGTAGAGCAGACTGGCGCAGAAGCATCAGTTATCTACGTACCAGCGGCGTTCTGTAAAGATTCGATCCTTGAAGCGGCTAACGCTGGCATCAAGCTAATCGTTTGTATCACAGAGCACATCCCAGTCATGGACATGCTTCAGTGTAAAGTTAAGTGTGACGAGCTAGGCGTACGTCTAATCGGTCCTAACTGTCCAGGTGTCATCACACCGGGCGAATGTAAGATCGGTATCATGCCAGGTCACATCCACCTACCAGGTAAAGTCGGTATCGTTTCACGCTCTGGTACGCTTACGTACGAAGCGGTTAAACAGACAACTGACGCGGGTTTCGGTCAGTCTACTTGTGTTGGTATCGGTGGTGACCCAATCCCTGGTTCTAACTTCATCGATATCCTAGAGATGTTCCAGAACGATCCACAGACTGAAGCGATTGTTATGATCGGTGAGATCGGTGGTTCAGCAGAAGAAGAAGCGGCTGCTTACATCAAAGCAAACGTAACTAAACCTGTTGTATCGTACATCGCAGGTGTAACAGCGCCTCCAGGCAAACGCATGGGCCACGCAGGTGCCATCATCTCTGGCGGTAAAGGTACTGCAGACGAGAAGTTCGCAGCACTAGAAGACGCAGGCGTTAAGACTGTACGTTCACTAGCAGATATCGGCGTAGCCCTATCTGAAGTGACTGGCTGGGCAATGAAGTAATTCGTTTCTAGCTGTAAAGAAAAACCCGCTTCGGCGGGTTTTTTTGTGTCTGGAAAACGCTGATAGGGCGGATGACAGGCTGAAGGCCAGTCACCGCGACTCCGTAGTTAGTTCAGCGCACCGGTGACTGGCTTCAGCCTGTCATCCGCTGTCAATGCAAACTCCTAACCATGATCTATACTCCAAAGAAAAAGGAGTTTAACCATGGCAAGGAAGCCAAGATTATGTCCCGCAGGTGTGCCCCAGCACATTATTCACCGCGGCCATAACCGACAATACATCTTTAAAACCACTGCCGACTTTGAAATGTACCTCAGTAAACTCGAGTATTGGTCAGATGTATACCAAGTTCAATTGCATGCTTGGGTACTGATGGGCAACCACATTCACTTTTTATTAACGCCTAGTTCTGATGATGGCATTTCAGAGATGATGAAACGTATCGCAGGAAGTTACGGTCGTTACTTCAATATGCGTTATGGATTGACTGGAACGATTTGGGAAGGGCGGTATAAGAATATTCCTGTGATGAGTTCAACACATGTAGAGCAGATCAAAGCATATATCGAACAGAATCCGGTGCGGGCTGGGATTTGTGGAATGTCGTCGGAGTATCGGTGGTCTAGCGCGTTTTCTGGAAGACGGTGATGGGGCGGATGACTGGCTGAAGGCCAGTCACCGCGACTCCGTAGCCTATGCAGCGCACCGGTGACAGGCCTTCAGCCTGTCATCTGCTCTCTACTCCCGCTCCAAAATCCACTCAATTGCCTGATCAACATCCTCAGATCGAAACCGCGTATGTTCCCGATCCTCAAACCCCATAAATAGCTTCGGCTCTTCAGCAGCTTCAAAAAGCCTTATGCCTTGTTCGTAAGGAATGGTGTCATCATCGGTTGAGTGCATGATCACTAAAGGCTCATCCACTTGTTGAATCTTATCAATCGAATCAAATCGGTGTTTAAGTAACAGATTAACCGGTAACCAGGGGTAGTCATCAGCCGCCATCTGCGCAATAGAGGTATAGGGCGCGGCCAGAATCACTCCTTTAAAATCGCGTTCAGTGGCCAGTTGAACCGCCACGCCGGTTCCCAGTGATTCGCCGTAGATGATTAGATCTGATGAATTCAGATTCTGTTCTATGGCTAACCAATCAAAGATCGCACGTGCGTCGTCGTAAAAGCTAACCTCGCTGGGTGTACCAGTGCTTTGACCAAATCCACCCCAGCTGAAGATCAATAGCCCTCGATCATCCTCAGACAAAATATTAATCAATCGCCCACGTGTACTCAGGTTACGAGCATTACCGTGCAGATAGACAAGCGTTTCTTGCCCAGTTTTAGCCGGTTTATACCAGGTCTGAAGACCGCCGCTTTGCGGGGTATTGATAAAGAGCTCGCTTGCACCGGGAAAGACAGTTTCAACCGACTCCGTTTCGTAGGTCGGCTTAAAGATCAAAGAGTCCTGCGCAAAGTACATGTACCCGCAAGCGGATAGGTAGGTGAGTGTCAGCAGGAGTGAAGTGCGTTTAAATAATTTCATTATCTAGTCTATCCATAAGTGACAGGCTGAAAGCCAGTAACTGTCGCTCCGATGATTCGTGACTGGCTTCAGCCTGTCATCCGCTCTATCAGTCCGCACTAAAAGCTCTGTACCATCGATACAGACCAACAGCAGCCAATAAAACTGCCACTCTCTCAGTCGTAACAGCAGAACCAAACTCCTGATAAGGAGGTTGATAAATAAACTGGTTAGTAAAGATAATCAAAACCGTGATGGCACCTGTCACTGTCCAAGCAGTTGATGAAAGCTCTTTCTCTAAAAGCCACTGGTATCCCTTAAAGCCAATCAACCAACCCAATGCTGCGCCAACTAACACATCAAACGGCCAGTGCACGCCCATCATGATTCTGGAAAAACCTATTAAAGAGGCAATAGCAACAAGCCACTGAGTAATAGGTTTTGACTTAAATTGAGCCGCTAAAATACCCGCACCAATAAACGCCGTTGCAGTATGGCCTGAAGGGAAAGAGGGGGATTTGATGGCTTGGCCAATCAGGTTGTAGCCCTCCATTCCAAAAAGCACTACTGAAGGTCGATCGACACCCAACAGGTGCTTTAACCCTTGAATAACCAAAGTCCCTGTAATTGCCAAAATGAGTAAGCGCGCTCCGCGATCCTCTTTGAAATTGTAGAGCGCTAAAATAATGGCTAGTGCTATGGAAGTATCGCCTAAGTTAGTTATAAACACCCATAACGAATCTGGAAGCCAAGAGCCGACGTAATTGATGAATGCAAACAGAGTGTTATTCAGTAAAAAGACAGCAAAAAAGAGAGCGGCGATGACGCTTTTTCGTGATTCAAAGAGTGAGTTCATATAGCCTAGGTTATTGAATGTAATAATGTTGCCACATTAACATTGTTGCTTCATTTGAACCACAGATCAGAACTCTATTTTGTTGGAGCCTTATCGAAGATGAGGCGATAATTAATAATAAACTTTACAACAACCAGACAATAATAATTTATGAACCTAGTATCCCGCTTCTACAAACAGGTCGATCGTTTCCAAGATCGTACTTTTCTTGGTTACAAATCCGACGGTGAGTGGAAGACACACTCTTGGAAAGAGACGGCTGATCAAATTTCGACACTCAGTCACTATTTAACTCAGTACGGCGTTGGTAAAGACGATCGCGTTTTGATTCTCTCTGAAAACAGGCCAGAGTGGGCGGTTAGTGATTTAGCCATCATGTCCGTAGGTGCCTATGTGGTGCCTGCCTATACAGCGCACACTGTTGATGATCTTCGCCATATTTTGTCGTTGACCAGCCCTAAATTTGCCATTGTCTCCTCTCAGGAGCTGGCAGATAGAGTCTTAGAGGCCAATATCAGCCACGAATGCGTCACTCATATGATTGTTATCGATCAGGGTGAGCATGATAAACCGGATTGGCACACAGAGATTTTGTCTTGGCCAGAGGTTCAACAAGGAGCCGAGCGTCCAGATCTGTCAGCCATAGAAACTGACGATGTCTGTACCCTGATCTTTACCTCGGGCACGGGCGGTCATCCTAAAGCGGCGATGCTGACCCATAAGAACATTATTCATAACGTCGAAGCTGCTGCGCGAGTGTTGGATACCATACCTGTTAATGAAGAGGATCGATTCCTCGCCTCTACGACATGCTCTATGCGCGTATCAAGTCGGGTGTGGATCGAGCCAGTGGATTTAGAAAAGGCCTCTTTTATAAGGCTTTGTCGATCGGTACGAAAAAGCTTAATGATGAAAAACTCTCTCTAATTGAATCTATTCTTGATCCTCTATTAGAGAAGCTAGTCCGCAAAAAATTGCGTGATCGATTTGGTGGCAAGATCAAATACTTCGTCTCAGGTGGTGCACCGCTGAACCCAGAGATCGGTAACTTCTTTGCTGCCTTAGGTATCGGCATTATCCAAGGCTATGGTCAGACAGAGGCATCGCCACTGATTACCGTGAACCGTCCAGGAAACATTCGTATGTCGACCGTCGGTTTGCCGCTCGATTGTGAATTGAAGCTAGCGGACGATGGTGAACTGTTAGTTCGTGGCGACAACGTCATGAAAGGGTATTGGCAGAATGAGTCAGCTACGGCAGTCACCATCATCGATGGTTGGTTGCATACGGGTGACCTCGCCGAGATCGATGAAGAGGGCTTTGTCTCTATTGTAGGGCGTTCGAAAGACCTTATCGTCACTTCGGGTGGTGATAACGTTGCGCCTGCCAAGCTAGAAGCGAAGCTGACGCTGGAAGAGGAGGTGGATCAAGCAGTTGTGCTTGGCGATGCCAAACCTTGGTTGTCCGCCATTATTGTTCCGTCTGAGGATCTGCAAAAAGCGACAGACTCGGATGAAGAGCTAGAAAAAATCATCTCGAAAGCGGTGAAACGAGTGAACCAAGAACTTAACGGTACCGAACGTATCCGTAAGTTCATTGTACAACGGGAACTCTTCTCGATTGAGAATGGTTACGTAACACCCACACAGAAGATCAAACGCTCTAAGGTGATTGAAGATAACCAAGTAGCGATGGATCGGTTGTATGGGAAGTAACTGCTAGTGCGGATGACAGGCTGAAGCCAGTCACCGGTGTGATAAACAGGCTACGGAGTCACGGTGACTGGCTTCAGCCTGTCAACCGCTTTGAAATTACGGAAAAGGCTCTGGAAAAGTATGCCTGGCAGTCTTGCTCGAATCCATGGGAGATAGCTTAAAGATCCGATGGTCGAAAATTGCTCCTGCATTTTCGGCATACATGCCATCCATGGAATAAACAGGCTGAAGGCCTGTCACGGTCAAATCTACGATTTGACGTGCTTCCGAACTAACGCCATCAACCCCTGTGTCGACTGATCATACCCTTGCGTCGACTCACCAATCTGTTGGCTGATCTCATTCGCTAAACGTTTACCAAGCTGAACACCCCACTGGTCAAACGAGTTGATGTTCCAGATAGCGCCTTGAACAAACACCTTATGCTCGTAGAGTGCAATCAGCGCGCCTAGGTTGCGTGGGCTGATGCGATCCATCAGTAATACATTACTCGGGCGGTTGCCTTGGCAGCTTTGATACTCCAATAGGCCGTCTGAATCATCACCGTTCATAAAGGCGTTGGCTTGCGCAAGCATATTGGTTAGCAGTGCGAAGTGGTGCTCTTCTGTCTGTTCATCCGCTTCTAATGAAGCGATAAAGTCGATCGGTACGAATCGTGTGCCCTGGTGCAGTAGCTGAAAGAAGGCATGTTGGCCATTGGAGCCTGTCTGCCCCCAGACGATAGGTCCGGTTGCATAATCAACCGGATCGCCATTGATATCCACCGACTTACCGTTCGATTCCATATCCAGCTGCTGTAGGAAAGCTGGAAGTTGGTGAAGTGCTTGATCGTATGGAATCACCGCCTGAGTTTCTGCACCCAAGAAGTTGATGTACCAGATGCCGATCAGTGCCATGATCACTGGCATGTTCTGATCCATTGGCGCTTCCACAAAGTGGCGATCCATCTCGTAGGCGCCTTCCAACATATCAATGAAGTTGTCATAGCCAATCGATAGCGCAATAGGTAGACCGATTGCAGACCAGAGCGAGTAACGTCCACCCACCCAGGCCCAGAACTCAAAGATGTTCTCTTGTGCAATACCAAACTCCATAGCAGCAGCTTGGTTAGTCGATACCGCCACAAAATGTTGACTAATATCTTCGTGGCCGCCGGTCTGTTCACGGAACCAACGACGAGCCGTTTTGGCATTCAGTAGTGTCTCTTGCGTAGAGAAGGTCTTGGTCGAAACAACAAAGAGTGTGGACTTTGCATCCAAGTTTTTCAGAGTCTTCTTAATATGCTGGCCATCGACATTAGAGATGAAGTGAAATTTGATATCGGGGTGGCGGAATTGGAGTAGAGCGCGTACCACCATGTTAGGTCCAAGATCCGAACCCCCAATGCCGATATTCACCACATCTGTGATGCGGTTGCCTTTATAGCCCTTCCAGTCACCGTTTCGAACTTGTTCGCTGAAGACCTTAAGCTTGTCTAAGCTCGCACGAATCTCGGGCATCACGTCTACGCCATCGACGATAACCGGCTCATCACCACGGTTACGCAGTGCGGTGTGTAAGACAGGGCGTTTCTCTGTGACATTAATTATGTCACCCGAGAACATTTGTGCGCGGCGCTGGCGCAAAGAAGAGTGCTCTACCAGATCGATGAGCGCTTTAAAAACATCGTCATTAATCTTGTTCTTAGAGAAATCTAAAAATAGCTCGCCCAAACGAACACTCATCTTATCGAAGCGTTTTGCGTCTAGTTCAAAATAGTCGCTAATTCGGTCCTCTTGAGTCTCTTGCGCGAGCTGCTCCAGCTTTTTCCAAGTCACAGATGAGGTAAGAAGATTCATTTTGGGCCCCTAAAATAAGGTTTTTTGTTTAAGTTACGTCAATTCTACGGGAATAATGGAGTCAATAGAATGTATTTACGTAATTTTACTACATACTTTGTTGCAATTTTAATAGCATACAGGGTCTGACCTATGGTCTGACCCTACATTTTAATTACACACCAATCTCTGGAAATCGGCTGATAGAGTCGGGTCAGACCGGAGGTCAGACCCGTAACTTTAAAATTAGCTAGTGGCACCGGTGTCTGACCTCCGGTCTGACACCACTTTTACAGCTAACTCCCCAATTTTGTTACATATTCCAAAAAATAAGGTTGTATATAACAAAATCATCTCAAAATTAACGAAACCTGAACGCTCGCTTTAAGTTATTGAAATTAAATGATTTTATATATCATTGAGTTTTCTGAACAAAAGATTAACGAAAAAAAAGTCAAAAACAGGGAACTTTTTAAAAAATTAGTGTTGACCCCTGTTGTAGTGGGGGATAGAGTGCAACCTGTCCAAAGCCAAACGGGTTTGGTGTATTCGTACAACAAATGATGAGTTGGCCGGATATTTGAGGCTTAAATTAAAAATTCTGGAGATTTCCAAATGAAAAAACTACTTGCAGTTGCTGTTGCTACAGCTATTTCTGCGCCAGCAATGGCTGACCTAACTATCGGCGGTTCGGCTGATTACCTACTAACAAGCACTGATGGTTCTGTTGCAGATTCTCTTGAAACAAATATCGACATCAACGCTTCTGCTACTGCTGAAGACGGTATGTTTGTTAAAGCTTACCTACAGATCGAAGCTAACCAGGCTGATCAGAACGCTTCTCAATCTTTCGATATCGATGACAACAAACTTACTGTTGGTTACGATGTTGCTTCAGTTACTGTTGGTAACTTCGTAACTTCATCAGCTTTCGTTGCTGGTAATGACGATTACATGGCTGGTGCTCACGGCTTCAAAGCAAACGCTTCTGAGCGCGCATCTGACGTTGCTCTTAACTTCGCTGCTGGTGCGGTATCAGGCCAGATCGGTACCAACCTAGATGAAGGTGGTGCTGATGCTACTGTTGCTTACATTAAAGCTGACCTAGGCATGGCTACAGTTGCTGCTAACTACGAAGATGAAGATGGTGTTTCTGAAGGTTACGGCGCTTCAGTTTCTGCTAAACTAGCAGACGCAACTGTTACTTTATCTTACGCTGAAAATACACAGACCAATGTTGGTACATCTAACATCAACGTTGCTTACGGTGCTTTCGACGTGAACTTTTCTGACGATGAAGCAACTGATTCTCACTTCTACGGTTCATACAAAACTGCTCTACCAGTTTCAGGTGCAAGCTTGACTGTAGGTGCTGGTGCAACTGATGATGTGACTAAAGTTGGCGCAAACGTTGTATTCAAATTCTAATTTAGCGCTGAGCTAGACTCAGCGACTTATTAGATAGAAGAGGGGCTTTTAGTCCCTCTTTTTTATGTCTGGCGTTTGCTGTTTTTGGTATATTTTGGTTGAGTGGCTGCCGAAGTTCGGTGGTTGCTTATAGGGCGGCAGCAAATAGGTAATTGAAGAAGCTGTTACAGCGGTTGACAGGCTGAAAGCCAGTCACCGGTGTTTGGACCAAACTACGAAGTGACGGTGACTGGCTTTCAGCCTGTCATCCGCTTTCTCGGATACTAATGAACTTCATCGAACGCTACTCACTCTGGCTACTAATTACACTTCAAATCATGGTCTGGGGCATCATTGCACCGGTATTCCACACCGCACTCCCCCTCGATGTCGCTGAGCTAATGACTCTCAGCGATGAAGGTGTCATCGCAAACTACAAACACCCAAATCTACCGGGTTTGTTACTTGATCTTTTTATCGGTGTTACGGGAGAAGTTGAGGTTGTCTATCTACTGTCTCAGCTCTCTATCGTTGTTGCCTACGTTGCTATCTACCTATTAAGCAAAGAGTTTATCGGCAAGCAGAAAGCGCTAGTAGCTACGCTGCTGACTAGCTCTATCTTCTATTACCACTGGCCTACGCCGGAATTTAACCACAATGTACTACAGATGCCGTTATGGGCGCTGGTTACCCTGTTTGCTTGGCGAGCGGTGACAATTCAAAAGCTGCTTTATTGGATAGCTTTAGGGTTGACTGCAGGTGCTATGGTTTGGACCAAGTACTCTGCGGGTATTCTGCTCTTATGGGTATTCATCTGGCTGCTAGTAACTCCATCTGGGCGTAGATCATTTAAGAGTATAGGTCCTTGGTTTACGGGGATTCTCTTTTTGGTAATTGCCTTACCACAGGTGTCGTACTTGATCGATTCCGATTTTCTTCCTATTCACTACGCGCAAGATCGTGCCAGTAGTGGTGGCATTGCGGAGAGTGTCTCGTTTTTAGGTGCACAACTAGCGGATCATCTCTTCTTTATCATTTTGCTTATTATTGGTGGCTTAATAGGGCGAGGTGCTTTAGTTGCTAAGGCATCGCGTGTATTTGATAAAACCATCTTCCTTTGGTTGGTTGTTATTGCCCCTGTGGTAATGGTTGCTCTACTGCCGGTTGTTGCTGGGATGGGGCTTAAACCGATGTGGGGTACGCCTATGTTTAATTTTAGTGGCTTGGTGTTGCTCTACTTCTTGGGTGGTCGTTTAACAGATGCTCGATCACGACGAATCATGTTGGGTGCGCTACTGTTATTGCCTTCAGTAGGTGCGCTTTATGCTGTACAGCATATCTATCGTGCGGATATGAGCGATAAACCGATGCGCACTTTATGGCCCCAGGCTGAAATTGCTGGTGAGTTAAGAGCTGCGTATCAGGCGGAAATAGGTTTGCCATTAAAAATCGTTGCTGCTACTGACTGGGTAGGCGGATTGATTGCCTCTAGTGGCGGTGAACAGTTACGCGTACGTATTGATGCAGATTTGGTTAAATCACCCTGGGTTACGGATAAAGATGTTTCTTCGAATGGAGTGCTGGTTGCTTGGCTGGCAGGGCAGGCGTTACCTGCTTCTATGACTGATTTTATTGAATCTAATGGCTTTAAAAGGTCGGATGCAAAACGTCGATCATTCATTTGGCACCCTTCAAAAGCTGACAAACCGATTCAAATTGAATACATTGCTATACCACCATCCATTAATAAGTGACCTTGCTTGTGAGCGCTACCTCATCATCTCCCTATCTCTCTATTGTTGTTCCTATCTTTAATGAGTCAGAGAGTCTTACTCCCTTTTTTGAGCGAATTACACCGATTCTTAAATCGACTAGCTTAGGTTACGAGATTGTCTGTGTGAATGATGGGAGTCGAGATACCACCTACGAGCAGCTTTGCGAAATGCGAGCAGAGTACCCAGACATCAAGGTAGTCGATCTATCGCGTAACTTCGGCAAAGAGCCAGCTTTAACGGCTGGATTGGA
The DNA here is from genome assembly GCF_013283255.1 of Marinobacterium sp. xm-m-383. NCBI lineage: Bacteria > Pseudomonadati > Pseudomonadota > Gammaproteobacteria > Oceanospirillales > Oceanospirillaceae > Marinobacterium > Marinobacterium sp. xm-m-383. Next base: position 156,384 of record NZ_WBYT01000001.1, read on the forward strand.
ACTATGCAGTGGCGATATTGTGATCCCGATGGATGTCGATCTGCAGGACCCACCAGAACTAATCCCAGATATGATCGCCAAGTGGCAAGAAGGTTTTGATGTTGTATTAGCTATTCGCTCGGATCGCTCGACAGATAGCTTTATGAAACGCTTCACGGCCAATAGCTTCTATAAACTCTTTAGCCGCGTTAGTGATGTAGATCTTCCTGATAACGCGGGTGACTTCCGTTTGATGGATAAACGAGTCGTTGAAGCCCTTAAGCTCCTTCCAGAGCGTACTCGTTTTATGAAGGGTTTGTTTGCTTGGCTAGGCTTTAAGACAACCCAGCTCTACTTTAAGCGTGAAGAGCGTTTTGCGGGTGAAGGGAAGTGGGGTAGTTGGAAGCTATGGAACTTCGCCCTTGATGGCATCTTCTCGTTTAGTACTACACCGCTGCGGATTTGGACCTATTTAGGTTTTAGTCTATCGGCGCTCTCAGCCATGTATCTACTTTATGTTGTTGCTGATACTTTGCTTTACGGTAACGATGTGGCGGGTTATCCATCGCTCGTTGCGATTATGCTCTTCTTTAATGGTGCTATTTTGATGGGGCTGGGCGTGGTTGGAGAGTATGTCGGTCGAATCTTCCTTGAGACCAAGCGTCGTCCTATCTATTTGATTCGCGAGAAGGTGGGTTTTGATGAAGAGGCTGAAAAGTAGCTTGTGTCGATTGAGGTTAAATCTCTAGTAGCTCAGCTCTCTAAGTTTGCTTCGGTAGGAGTCGTTGCTACTGCTGTGCATGCAGTTGTTTACGGTTTTGCAGGTACGCTGCTAGAGCCGATGCTGGCCAATCTCATTGCCTTTCTTATCGCTTTTATCTTCTCTTATACAGGGCACTTTCTATGGACCTTTCGTGCTCAAACAGAAGGGCAAAAAGTGCATAAAGCCTTTGCATTTCAGCTAAGGTTTTTGATCGTCGCATTGTCGGGATTGTTGCTCAATTCATTGGCTGTTTGGCTGGTGACCGAGTGGCTCAAGATGGAGTACCTATACGCTGTTGTGCCGATGGTATTTGTGGTTCCATTGGTAACTTTTGCTTTGGCTAAGGTTTGGGCGTTTAAGTAAGGGTAGGAGCGTCCTTGAAAAGGTCGCGATGCTTTTCCTTAGTTGTTTCGCTTCATCTGCGATAAAGCTCCTACAGTCTTACGGGCAAGACTCTCCAATCAACAACTCAGTCGGTAATGTGACATCCTCACTCATGCGATTCTCAATGAACAGCTTTGCAGCCATACGGCCTTTTTCGAACGAGTGTTGTTGTATGGTGGTGATCGCTTTGGGCATGGCTTGTGCCTCTGGAATGCCGTCAAAGCCTGTGATTCTTAGATCCTCTGGGAACTTGATGCCCATCTGCAGGGCGGCTCGCATGGCGGCGATGGCCATGACGTCGGATTGGCATAGCAGTAGGTCTGGGCGGTTGGGTTGGCTTAGTACTTGGTAGGCCAGTTTGAACGCTTCGTAGTAGTCGTTGACGTGAAGGTTCCAAATTTGATCCATGGGTCGTTCGATTCCCGCTTCATCGAAGGCATCGAAGTAGCCGTTTAGACGATCCAAAGAGAGACGCAAGCCAACGGTTTTTAGGGTCTCTTCATTGGCTTGGCTAATGCCTTCATCGGAGGTGATACGCAGTGCCAGTATGGCCGGGTTCTTGGATGTCTGCTTCAGTGCATGTTTAGCGATCTGGTAGCTCGCTTCGCGGTTATCAATGTTAACCGACCCATAACCCTCTATCTTATGATCCACAACAATCAGGCGCTTCTGCTGACGTTTTAGATGTTCCAGTGTTGGGCCTGGCGGAATGAAGCCGTAGACAATAAACCCATCAACCATCGATTCATGCAAGCGTTGACGGTTGGCATGATCCAAATCCCTGGCCGACAGCAGCAGCATATTGAGATGCGCCTTATCGAACTCATCGGCTAAGCCAGAGAGAAAGTGGCTAGCGACGTAGTCGTTCATGGAGTAGGCAAGCCGATCGGTTAGCACAATGCCTACTACACCCGAGCGACCTGTGCGTAGATAGCGCCCAGCCGCGCTAGGACCAACGTAACCCAGCTCATGGCATTGTGCCAAGATTTTGGTTCTAAGCGCTTCAGAGAGCTGATCAGGGCGGTTAAAGGCGTTTGAGATGGTGGCTGTAGAGACACCAATCGCTTTCGCCACCTCTTTTATTGTCATTTTTTTCATAATCATCTCTACCCGTTGGAGCCTTATCGCCTCTACCCGTTGGAGCCTTATCGAAGATGAGGCGATCGGTTTGACTAGTACTCCCCGTAATTTGCAAGCGGATGACAGGCTGAAGCCAGTCACCGGTGCATTTACAGTGACTGGCTTTCAGCCTGTCATCTGCTGTCTCGTTTTACTCAAACCTCTGCAAACAAAGCCTGATAAGGCGGCAGTACCATCGCACCATTCTCGTATCGTCCGCTAAAACCGTGCCCAGTTAACACTGATTTGAGCGTTCCGCTGTAAGGTACTGTTAACTCTGTACCGGTCATATTGATCGCAACCAACAGTGACTGCTCATCAGATTGACGCGTGAATACAAAGGCTTCGCCTGTCTCTTCAACCAACTCCATATCGCCTTTAATCAGTGCTGGCTGTTGCTGTCGCCATTGAATGAACTGACGCATTTTATGAAGCGTTGAATCGTTTTGCTGTTCTTGCATCTCAACGGACAGTGGTAGATGTCTTGGATCGACTGGCAGCCATGGCTTAGCGTGGGAGAACCCCGCTTGCTCGCTGTTATCCCAGACCATTGGGGTACGACAGCCATCACGGCCTTTGTATTCGGGCCAGAACTCAATACCGTAGGGGTCTTGTAGAGCTTCAAAGGGTACATCGGCTTCAGGTAACCCCAGCTCTTCGCCTTGGTAAAGACAAACACTGCCGCGCAGGCTCATTAGCATGGCCATGGAAACGAGTGGGAATTGGTTAGGATCCTCTTGCTCGCCCCAGCGCGTCGCGCTGCGCTTTACGTCATGGTTGGATGCCGCCCAACAGGGCCAAGCATCACCCGCGTTCGCTTTAAAGGTGGTCATCACTTGGCGGAAGTAGTCGGCACTGTACTCGGGTGATAACAGGTCAAAGGTGTAGGCCATGTGCAATTTGTCACCACCGGCCGTGTACTCCGCCATACGTTGCAGGGGATCGGTGTGATCGACACCAATCTCACCCACCATGCTTCGACCCTCATACTCATTGAGCAGGTCACGCATCGCTTTAAGGAAGTTCAGGTTTTCCGGCTGACTTAAATCGTACTGGTGAGTTTGGCGAACATAAGGGTTCGAAGCGTCAACACTGTTGATGTACGGCATGCCCTCTGGGTGTGGTGGGTTATCCTCTAGCCCAGCGCTGTGGTAGTAGAGGTTCACTGTGTCTAAACGGAAGCCATCGACTCCCAAGTCTAACCAGAAGCGCATGTTATCCAAGTTTGCTTGGAATACTTCTGGATTGTGAAAGTTAAGATCTGGTTGGCTCGTTAAGAAGTTGTGCAGGTAGTACTGCTGACGTTGGGTATCCCACTGCCAAGAGGAGCCACCAAAGATCGATAGCCAGTTATTGGGTGGCGTACCATCCGGTTTTGGATCGGCCCAGACATACCAGTCGGCTTTCGGATTGGTTCTATTCGATCGGCTTTCGGTAAACCAGGGGTGTTGATCCGAGGTGTGTGATAGCACCTGATCGATCATCACTTTTAAGCCCAATTCATGTGCACGAGCAACCAGCGCTTTGAAGTCATCGAGCGTGCCAAACATAGGGTCGACATCACAGTAGTCAGAGACGTCGTAGCCAAAGTCTTTCATTGGTGATTTGAAGAAAGGGGAGAGCCAGATGGCATCGACACCTAGTGAAGCGATGTAATCCAGCTTAGATGTAATACCGGGGAGATCACCAATCCCATCGCCGTTGGAGTCCATGTAACTGCGAGGATAGATTTGGTAGATGATACCGCCTTTCCACCAGGGGTTGTTGCTCATAGTGTTGTCTCTACTGTTTTCTATTATTGCGGATGACAGGCTGAAGCCAGTCACCGGTGTTCCTTTTGGGGTGACTGGCCTTCAGCCTGTCACCCAGCTTTTGTTGGAGCCTTATCGAAGATGAGGCGATCCCAGATCTATTTAAAGCTTCGCGACCTTTTTAAGGACGCTCCAACACTCTTTTAAGGTCGCTCCGGAAGCGATCTCTGCGTAATACTCATCAATCCATCGGCCAGCAGCATCTCCAGCCCCGCTTCACTGAAGATCCACTCAGCGTATAGTGGCCCGTTCACGTTTAACTCTCGGCTGTATTGATGCGAAAAGTGTCGGTTTAACTCGTCATCATCGGTATCAACAGAGCGACCAATACTTATCTGGTAACGCTCTTCTATTCGCTTAATCTCAATTCGATGTGCATCATCGTCTGATGCAAAATAGGCAGATTCACCGACGTCCAAATTGAATTGAGTGCTCTGGTGTTTGCCCTTGTTCAACCTAATAGAGTCGGTTGGCTGAATGGCCTCGGCTTCTGAACGACTCGCAAACTGTTGTGCAATTCTTAATCCATCAGCGGTCTCTATCAGTCTTAACTGACGGGGTAGAGTCATCTGGCCATTGGTGACCGAGCAGGGGAGTTCATTGGCGTAGCGCCAGTTGCTAAACCAAGAGATGGCCTGTCGTTGTTGATTGGGGGCGTCTGACCAGCTCTGTGTCGCATAGTAGTCGCGCCCCTCATCTAACAGCAAAACCGTGCCGGCCGGGTTTCGGTTAGTAAACTGTATTCCGTCAAAGTCACCGATAAAGTATTGGGTGTACGAACCGTAGTGGATGTCGGGTGTCATACCAATTCCCACTACCAATACCCAAGCGGTTAGACCATTCTCGGTGGTCAGTTCGAATAGATCAGGGCACTCCCAAGGGTGCCATTCGTGTGCCCCTTGGCCTTCTCCAAACTCTGAGCAGAAGCTCCAATCGAGCAGATTTTTGGAACGGTAGAAAGAGATGGTTTGACGTGTTGCCAGACACATAATCCAGTGCTGACTCTCTTCGTGCCAAAAGACTTTAGGGTCACGGAAGTCAGAAAAACCGGGGTTGCTCAAAACAGGGTTGTTTGAATATTTGGTCCAGGTCTCACCACTGTCGCTAGAGTAGGCGATGCATTGATCTTGCTCGTAGTCGCGATCAAACCCCTCTTTGTCACGATGAGCGGTATAGAAAGCGATCAGGCCCACTTGGCCATCAAATAGGCCCGAGTCATCCTTCCAATCGACAATGGCGCTTCCAGAGAAGCACATACCCTGTTCGTCAGGCTCTAAGGCAATGGGTTTATGCTGCCACTGATTCAGATCGGAGCTGACGGCATGTCCCCAGTGCATAGGGCCCCAGGTCAGTCCTTCTGGGTAGTGCTGGTAGAAGAGGTGGTAACGACCGTCAAAATAGACCAAGCCGTTTGGATCGTTGATCCAACCGCGCTGAGCTTTAAAGTGCTCGGGTAGTGTTTGGTCTGGTTTGTTGGTCATGTTTTATTCGCTGTTTTGGTGACAGGCTGAAGCCAGTCACCTTTGTTTTTTTAATTCACCAGTGACAGGCTAAAGCCAGTCACCTTTGTTTTTTTAATTCACCAGTGACAGGCTAAAGCCAGTCACCTAATTCAGTTCATATCAACAGTGACTGGCTTTAGCCTGTCATCTGCTTTCTCAGTGATTTCCATACAGTGGATGACAGGCTGAAAGCCAGTCACCGCCAAAGGCTGGCTTAGCCTTTCACTGATCCTGCTACTAAGCCGCGTACAAAGAATCGTTGCAGTGCAAAGAAGACGAGCAGCGGCAAGATAATACTGATGAAGGCGCCTGAGGTTAGCACTTCCCAGTTGGAACCGCGGGTGCCGAGTAGGGCACGCAGTTGGGCAGTCAGTACAATCTGATCTTCGCCCTGTCCTAGGAATACCAGTGCCACCAACAGGTCATTCCAAACCCAAAGGAACTGGAAGATCGTGAAACTGGCCAGTGCTGGGAGAGACAGTGGCAGAATGATTCTAGTGAAGACCTGGAAGTGGCTAGCTCCATCGACACGCGCACTCTCGATCAAATCTCCAGGCAGACTCTTCATGTAGTTACGCATCAAGTAGATTGCCAATGGCAAGCCGAAGCCCGTATGCGCCATCCAGACGCCGGGGTAGCCCTTACTCTCAAAGCCGAACATCTGACCTAGATCTGAGTAGAGACGCAGTAGCGGAACCAGTGAGGTTTGTAGCGGCACGACCAATAGACCGATAACCACAGCGAACAGCCACTCACGACCGGCAAACTGCATCCAGCTGAAGGCGTAGGCCGCAAAGGCTGCGATCAGAACCGGAATAACGGTCGCTGGGATGGTTACGGCCAGTGTATTAAGAAACGCCTGACCGATTTTGCCTTTATCCAAGACATTGTCGTAGTTCTCTAGCGTAAAGCGTGGCGGTTGACCGTAGGCGAAGAAGATACGCTTGCCACGGCTGCCGGTAATCTCTTTGTCCTGGACATAGGTGTAGCTACCGTCACTGTTCACCGTTAGCTGCGCACCATTTTTTAGCGTTGCTGTCTCACCGGCTGGAACCTCTTCTGGATCCCGTGAGCTGCTGCCGAACGCTAAGATGTTTGTGAATGCAGTGCCATCGTCAGCCGTCAGTTGACCGCTTAAGACAAACTGACCATCAATCTGCTGTTGTGTCTCAGGTAGATCGGTCCGGGCAAAGGTGACCTGTTTTGACTCATTAAACGAGGTCCACCAGCCCGATGCCGCCAACTGATCTTTGTCACGGATAGAGCTGACAAACAGACCCAGTGTTGGGACTAGCCAAAGAATAACCAGGGCGGTTAGTGCGGTGCCGTTAAAGAACCTCGGCAAGAAAGAAGATTGTTTACTCATTAGCGTCCTGCCTCATCTTTGCGGAAGCGATAGATGTTCCAAGCCATGATAGGCGTGACCGATAGCATGATGATGATGGCAATGGCACTGCCTCGGCCAAAGTCACCGGCGCCTCGGAACATCCAGTCATACATTAGGTTAGCCAGTACTTGGGTTTCCCACTGGCCATTGGTCATCGCCAAGACGATGTCAAATACTTTCAAGACCAGAATGGCGATGGTGGTCCAAACCACGATGACCGTTGGCATGATTTGCGGTAGCGTGATTCGGAAAAAAAGCTGGCGACGGTTCGCGCCATCGATGATCGCTGCCTCCAGTGTCTCTTCAGGAACGCTACGAAGCGCAGCACCTAAAATCACCATTGCAAAACCGGTCTGAATCCAAATCAGGATGACCATCAGCAGTACAGAGTTCCAGATCTCCATCGATAACCAGAACTGCGGTTCCCCACCGAACGCCACGACAATGGCGTTGAGAATGCCTATTTGAGTATCGCCTTCACCGTTATAGTGATAAACGAACTTCCAGATAACCGAGGCACCGACGAATGAGATCGCCATCGGCATGAAAATGATCGATTTGGCGATGGTGCCGAACTTGGCACGATCGGCTAACACAGCTACTGCGAGACCAAAAACAGTAGAGAGCGTTGGCACAATGATCAGCCAAAGTAGGTTGTTGCGCAGCGTAATGTGGAACTGTCCATCATTAAACAGCCAGGCGTAGTTGGACCAGCCAACAAACTCTGTGGAGTCGGAGTTTTGGAACGATAACCACAGGGTTTCGAAAACAGGGTAGACAAGGTAGAGCGTCAAGAAGAAGAGTGCCGGCCCAGCAAACAGCCATGGGCGGATCTTCTCGCGAAGTACCTCTTTATTGGCGCGTGATGATTTTGAAATCAGCGCATCTAGAATCCAGTTGCTGCCCCAGAAGTAGATAATAACCGCCGATACACCAATTAGGATTGCGATTAGGGCAGAGTAGATCTGTTCAGTCATAGTGGTCTCAATATGAGTCGATCAGAGAGTGGGATCAGACCAAGAGTCTGATCCCTCTTTTGAATCGCGACCTCTGCGAGATCGCTCCTACAAATCTGTAGAAGCTTTATCGCAGATGAAGCGAGGGCGGGCGCTATTACTTGATAGCATCCCAAGCTTTTTGGATGTCGGTAGTCACTTCTTCAGCCGATTTGCCTGACGTGAAGTCAACCATACCTGTCCAGAATGCACCGGCACCGATCGCACCTGGCATTAGGTCAGACGCATCGAAGCGGAAGGTTGTTGCATTCAAGAAGATCTCACCTTGCTTACGAAGCGTGTCGCTTGAATAAGCTTCTAGCTTCGCGCCTTTGTGTGGTGTTAGGAAGCCTTGGCCAGCCATCCACAACTCGTGTGCGATGGGTGAAGTTAGGTAGTCCATGAAGACTTGTGATTCTGGTGAGTCCTTCATCATCGTGATCAACGTACCACCGCCAAGAACAGGGTTACCTAGATCTTTGCTTTCGTACGATGGGAAGTAGAAGAAGTCAGAATCTGTACCGATAGTCTCTTTGTACTGATCTGGGAAGAATGCAGGGATGAACGACGCCTGACGGTGCATGTAACACTTAGGTGGTGTATCGAACAAACCTTTTGGTGAGTCACCGAAGAAGATCGAAGCAACAGCAGAAGATGAACCATCCACGTAGTCGTCGTTCAGCACGAACTGACCGAAGGTGTTCATGACTTCAATCACTTTAGGATCGTTGAATGGCATCTCGTTTGAAACCCACTGATCGTAGACAGAAGGTGGCTGAGTGCGAAGCATTAGATCTTCCATCCAGTCCGTACCAACCCAACCGGTTGCACCGCCAGACTCCATGCCGATACACCAAGGTGTGCCGCCATCTTTTACAATCTGATCAGATAGAGCAATAAGCTCTTCCATCGATTGTGGGATTTCGTAACCCATCTCTTCAAAGTTCTCTGGTACGTACCAAACGAGTGACTTCAAGTTAACGTTGTATGGAAGACCAAACATCGCCTCTTTGCCGTCAGCGCCTTTGTAAGTACCTAGATCAACCCAGCTTTGGCCTGCTGCGTAGTTAGTTGCTACCGCTTGCTCAACACTGTCAGATAGAGCGACTAGGTTACCCTGTGATGCTAGCTCAGACACGGTACCAGGTTGTGGCCATGCTGCTAGGTTGGGTGGGTTGCCCGCTTTCATATCAACTAGAACAAGCTGTTCGAAGTCGTTAGAGCCGTTGTATTCAACAGTCGCGCCGGTCGCTTCTTCGAAGTAGGCAATCACTGTGCGAAGGTTAGCTTCGTCACCATCGATCCATGGGCCGTCAAAGCGAATTGTTTTGCCATTTAGATCCATCTTTTCGAATTTTGACAGTGAATCCCATGAGAAACGGTTGTCTGCTTTATCGAACTTTAGACCTTCAGCTGCCGCTGTGCCTGAAAGAGTAGCAAGTGCGATTGCTACCGAAAGAGTCTTACGTAGAGTCATCAGGGTAAACCTCTGTTTTGATTTTATTGTGTGAGCGGCTTGCACTATGCCGGGTGCTCAACCCGTGAAAATCATGCCGAATGCACGAAACTCAAATTCTTATTCAACCGGAAGCACACGCTGATCGTTCTGATCAAACAGGTGACAACGTTCAACCGGAATGCCGAGCTTTAATGTTTGGCCGCTCTTTGCAGTGACATCGCCATCAGCGACAACAACAACGGGTGATTCCAAACCTTCCAAATCCATATATATCATGCACTGGTCACCAAGATGCTCGACATGGCTGACGGTGCTCTCAATAAAGAGATCGCCGCTACCATCTACTGTTAGGTGTTCTGGGCGAATGCCAAGAGCGGCTTTATCGCAGGCAAAAGCATCAGTTTGGCGCTCTAGCGTCAGAGAGTGACCATCAAGAGAGATCGTGATCTGATTTTTCTCGACTGCATCGACACTCACTTCTAGGAAGTTCATCTTCGGTGAGCCAATGAAACCAGCGACAAAACGGTTAGCAGGGCGGTGGTACAGTTCCAGTGGCGCACCCACCTGCTCAATGCGGCCTGCGCTTAGAACGACGATTTTGTCTGCAAGCGTCATCGCTTCGATCTGATCGTGAGTCACGTAGATCATAGTGTTCTTTAGCGTACCGTGAAGACGAGCAATTTCGATACGCATCTGAACACGTAGTGCCGCATCTAAATTAGAAAGAGGCTCGTCGAAAAGGAAGACTTTAGGCTCACGAACTATGGCGCGACCTATAGCAACACGTTGGCGCTGGCCACCTGATAGAGCTTTAGGCTTACGATCCAGTAGATGATCCAGTTGCAGAGTCTTAGCCACTTCAGTTACGCGGCTGCGGATCTCATCCTTAGGCATGCCAGAGAGTTCAAGACCAAACGCCATGTTGTGGTAGACGGACATGTGCGGATAGAGCGCATATGACTGAAAGACCATGCCGATGCCACGCTCTTTAGGTGTGTGATCGTTGACGCGCTCACCAGCGATATTCAGGTCGCCTGAAGAGATCTCTTCAAGTCCTGCAATACAACGAAGTAGGGTTGATTTACCACAGCCTGAAGGCCCAACGAATACCACAAACTCACCGTCGGTGATGTCGAGATTAACATCATGAAGAATGTGGACCGGCGTTTTGCTTTTTTCGCCGTAAATTTTGTTTAGGTTGCTCAGATTGACCGATGCCACCAAAAACCTCCAGTTGCTTATTATTAATACTGCTTCCTGCAGTTATAAGATTATGCAAAACAGACGCTTTACTTAATCGATTTAGTAGCTACGTAATTTAGTCAGGGAACGATTAAGAAGCAAGTCAAAAATACCTCTTAACGGCTTCTTAAATTTTTTGCAGTGCGTTAAGAATGGGGTGTCTGGAAGACGCTGATAAGGCAGATGACAGGCTGAAGCCAGTCACTGTCACTTCGTAAGGTAGATAAACAGGTGACGGGTTGAAGCCAGTCACTGCTAGTTCATAAGAGGGGATATACCGGTGACAGGCATTCAGCCTGTCATCCGCAGTGAGTTTGTAAGATTTACTTAATATTCGGTCCGACGCGAACGATCTTCATGGTGTTGGTACCACCCTGAGCGTTGACGTAGTCGCCCTTAGTAATCAAGACGATATCACCCTCTTTTACTACCTTACGACGCTGTAGCTCTTCGACAGCACGTTGGTTGATCTCTTCGTTGGGAACCGCTTCTGAATCAAACGGAACGGTTTTAACGCCACGGTAGAGTGCCACGCGGGTCTGTGTCTTTGGATTCTTTGAGAAGGCGAAGATCGGTAGGCCAGAGCGAATGCGTGACATCAGAAGGGGTGTAGCCCCTGATTCAGTCATAGAAATAATCGCAGTGACACCCTCTAAGTGGTTAGCCGTATACATAGCCGCCAAGGCGATCGATTCATCGATTTTGTGGAACCGCTCGTTCATACGGTGTTTAGAAACTTGAGATTGACGATTCTTCTCAGCGCCAATAATGACGCGAGACATCGCCTCGACGGTCTCTATTGGGAATTCACCAGCGGCGGTTTCTGCTGAAAGCATTACAGCATCGGTTCCATCTAGAACAGCGTTGGCTACGTCAAAAACCTCTGCACGTGTCGGCATTGGGCTGGAGATCATCGACTCCATCATCTGCGTTGCTGTGATTACGGTGCGATCCAGTGTGCGTGCACGATCGATGATCAATTTCTGAATGCCGATCAGTTCTGCATCGCCGATCTCTACGCCTAAGTCGCCACGAGCAACCATAACGCTGTCGGATGCCAGAATGATCTCATCGATATTTTCGACACAGCTAACCGTCTCTGCACGTTCGATCTTAGCAACAATCCCTGCGTCACCACCGGCCGCATTCATCAGTTCGCGTGCTTCTGTGATGTCAGCACCCGAGCGAGGGAAGGAGACCGCTAGGTAGTCCACATTGATCTCTGCCGCGGTAATGATGTCCGCTTTATCTTTTTCAGTCAGAGCAGCAGCTGAAAGGCCACCGCCCTGTAGGTTGATGCCCTTATTGTTTGAAAGTGGGCCGCCAACGGTCACTTCACACTCCAAGCGGTTTGGCTTCTTCTCAACAACGCGCATCTGTACACGACCGTCATCAAGCAGTAGCACATCACCTGGTTTACAATCTTCTACCAGTTGCTCGTAGTCGATACCCACAGCCTCTTGTGTGCCGGCTGTTTTGTCCATGCTCGAGTCCAGAGCAAAACGATCACCCACTTTGAGATGGATCTTAGTGTCTGTGAATCGCGCAATACGAATTTTAGGGCCTTGTAAGTCCCCTAAGATCGCAACGAATCGACCCGCTTTTGCGGCAGCTTCACGAACCATGGCTGCGCGCTTCTTGTGATCATCCGCCTCGCCGTGCGAGAAGTTTAGTCGGACAACGTTCACACCCGCTTGAACGAGGCGTTCAAGTACCTCTGGTGAATCGGTTGCTGGGCCAAGGGTAGCGACAATTTTGGTTCTGCGTTGCATCTTAAATCCTTAAGCGGTTTGCTTTCGGTGGGTAAGCAGGGCTAACTAGTGTTAGCCCTCAGTTGTAGAGAGTTGTAGAAAGTTATACCACGATTAGATGGCGTTTGTGTGAAATGGTTGTTCAGTTTTATTGAGCAACGACTTTAGCAAAACGAAGCATGTTACAGGTGTAGCCATACTCGTTGTCATACCAAGCGACCACTTTCACAAAGGTGTCATCCAATTGGATGCCAGCCTTGCAGTCGAAGATCGATGACTTGTTACAACCACGGAAATCCGTTGCAACAACGGCATCATCAGTAAAGCCTAGCGTTTCACCCAGAGCGCCTGTCTCTGAAGCTTCACGCATTGCACAGCAGATATCTTCGTAGCTCGCTTCACTATTTAGCTCAACGGTTAGGTCAACGACCGATACGTCTGTAGTTGGTACACGGAAAGCCATACCGGTAAGTTTGCCGTTGAGTTCAGGAAGTACTACTCCCACCGCTTTAGCGGCACCAGTAGAGGAGGGGATGATGTTCTCTAGAATACCACGACCGCCGCGCCAATCTTTTGCCGATGGGCCGTCAACGGTTTTTTGAGTCGCTGTAGCGGCGTGAACGGTTGTCATTAGACCGCGTTTCACACCCCATTTGTCGTTTAGGACTTTAGCCACGGGTGCAAGACAGTTGGTTGTACAAGAGGCTGCAGAGACGATCGCTTGGCCTGCGTAGGTTTCATGGTTTACGCCATAAACGAACATCGGAGTGCCGTCTTTTGATGGAGCCGACATGACGACTTTCTTAGCGCCTGCTTCAATATGTTTTTGACAACCCTCTTCGGTTAGGAAGAAGCCAGTACACTCAAGGACAAGATCGACATCGATATCACCCCAAGCAAGATCAGCAGGATCGCGCTCAGCGGTTAGGCGGATGGTTTTGCCGTTCACAATTAGGTTGCCGTTGTCGGTTTGGATATCGCCTTTAAATTGACCGTGCACTGAGTCGTATTTCAGCATGTAAGCCAGGTATTCAGACCCAAGCAGGTCGTTAATACCAACCACCTCAATATCACCATTGAACTCTTGGTAGATTGCACGGAACGCCATGCGGCCGATACGGCCAAAACCGTTAATGCCAACGCGAATTGTCATTTCAAAACCCTCGTAACTAATTTTATTATCAGTTTATGTTGTAAATTTACGTACAGTTTTGCCGACTTTCGTCTAAAGTTCAATCGTATGGGTTATAAAATCCCTATTCTTTTTTGCAATAATGACCCTATTTATAGCGTATATAGCCAATTTTCATAGGGTTTACGCTATTTAAGGCTACTCTCATAAAAGTTATTAACTTACGTAATTTCTTTTAATTCGTAAGTTTTTTACTAACCTTTGGTGTGTTAAAGTAACTTAATTAGATTTCGATGAAATTTGTTGAGGTAGCTAATGCCATCTAACATCATGCAGCAGATCAGTGCAGAGCTTGAGTCGCTGAATCGTTCCGAGCGTAAAGTCGCTGAAGTCATTCTTGCAGACCCGCAGGCGGCGACAAGATCCTCTATTGCCGTATTAGCTCGCGCTGCTCAGGTGAGTGAGCCGACGGTTAATCGTTTTTGTAAACGTTTCAATACAGCCGGTTTCCCAGATTTTAAACTGCATCTAGCTCAGGCGTTAGCACACGGTGTTCCCTATGTTAGTCGCAGTGTCGAACCTGATGACGACTCAGAGAGCTACACCAACAAGATCATCGACGCGACCATCGCTGCGTTGGTCACTGCTAAGAAGACCGTTGATCCACAGATGATCAATCTAGCGGTGGATCAGTTGATTCAGGCTAAGCAGATCATGTTTTTTGGCTTGGGTGCCTCTTGGCCTGTTGCGCAAGATGCTCAGCACAAGTTCTTCCGCTTTAACATCCCAGTCGTCGCTTACGACGACGTACTGATGCAGCGTATGACTGCGGCTGCTTCTTCTACAGGCGATGTTATTGTCATTATCAGTTACACCGGTCGTACTCGTGAGTTAGTTGATATTGCTGAGCTAGCCCGTGCGAGTGGTGCCACCGTGGTTGGCATTACCGCACCGAATTCACCACTGGCACAGCACTGTTCTATTGTTGTTGAGGTTGATGCACCAGAAGATACCGATGTCTACATGCCAATGACCTCTCGTATTATGCACCTGACCGTAATCGATATACTGGCGACGGGTGTCACGTTACGTCGCGGACCGGACTTCCTTAAGCACCTCAAGAACATCAAAGACTCATTAAAAGAGACACGTTACCCAGCAAAATAGGTATGAGTGTGGACAACTTCTCTCTAATTGCCGATATCGGTGGCACCAACGCGCGTTTTGCCATGGTTGAAACGGGTTCTATTAATCCGACTAATATTCGTAATTTAGCAGTCGATGACTTTGCATCGATTGATCTGGCGATTAAACAGTACCTTAGTGATCTTGGAAGTGATGTTCCCGATCGTTGCTGTATTGCCATCGCTTGTCCTACTCACAACGATAGGATTTCGATGACCAACAACGGTTGGGTATTTTCAAAGCGAGATCTGCAGAACCATTTTGGTATTGAACAGCTCTCTGTCATCAATGATTACGCTGCGATGGCCTATGCTGCGGCTAATCTGACGGGTGATCAACTGATTCAGGTGGGTCGTGGAGAGCCTTTAGAGGATTTCCCTATTGCTGTGTTGGGCGCAGGCACGGGTTTAGGTGTGTCAGGGTTAGTTCGCTCAGGAGGAGCGTCTATTCCTCTGGTGACCGAGGGCGGGCATGTCGATTTTGCACCGACCACAGAGCAAGAGGTTGCGATTCTGCGTTGGTTGTTAAAACGTTATGAACGTGTCTCAGCAGAACGTCTTGTGTCGGGTATGGGGATTCAAAACATCTACCAAGCCCTAGCGGAATTACGTGGCTCTCCGGTTGAGCGAATCTCACCTGCTGAGATCAGTCGCTTAGCGTTTGAGGAGCGAGATCAGTTCGCGTTAGAGACGCTGGAACAGTTCTGTAAAATCTATGGCAGTGTTGCCGGTAACTTAGCTCTCTCATATGGAGCCCAGGGTGGTGTATTCGTCACTGGAGGAATTGTCCCTAAGATGCTCGACTTCTTTATCGAGAGTGGGTTTAGACAGCGCTTTGAAGCCAAAGGGCGTTTCGATCAGTACATGTCGACCATTCCGACCTATGTTATGACGGCTGAAGAGCCGGGTTTGATTGGGGCTGCAGCGGCGTTGGTATAGGGCTCTGGAAGTCTGCTGGTAGTGCCGATGACAGGCTGAAGGCCAGTCACGGCGGCTCCGTAGCGTAATTTGTACACTGGTGACTGGCATTCAGCCTGTCACCCGCTCTCTACGTCAAACTGATGCCGCTTCCGAAACGCCATGGGTGTTTCACCAAGCTCTCGTTTAACGAATCGCGTGAAATACCCCGGATCACTGAATCCTAACTCATCCGATATTAATGCGATTGATCGCTGGGTGAAGGCTAACCGTCGTTTGATCTCAATGGCTAAACGCTGATTGATCGTTTGTAGGGCGCTTTTTCCAAAGTGCTTTTTGCAAAGACGGTTTAGGGTGCTCGTTGAAACTCCGCACTGCGATGCGTAATCATCAATATCCAATCGGTTCTCTAAACTGCTTTCGATCAGTTGAGAAAACTGTTTCAACGCATCGGGTAGCTTCTCACTCAATGTTAACGCGGTATCCACTCTTTTGATCATTGCGAACAGTGTATGAATCAATTGCAGTGACACGCTCTGTTGATCGGTAGGTTGTTGCTGCTCTTCTAGTAAAAGTTCTGCGATGGTCAGTATCTGTTTTGCCGCTTCCTCTTTATCCCCCAAAAGAAGAATAGAGGCGCTGCTGGTCACAATATCGATGTCTTGCTGAATAATCGGCAGAGCGATGCTTAAAATGACCCCTCTTATACCGCTGTGAAAGTGAAAACCGTGTCTGTTATCTGGCGGTAGCGTAACGATGACCGGTTCGTTAATTGAGACTTGATCATCCTCCAGTTGAATTTCAGCTTCACCTTTTTCAATGATTAAGACCTGAAATAGATCGCTATGCTTATGCGGTTTGATAACGCCGCGGTAGGGTCTGCTACTCTCTTGAACCGTTTCAATATGAACAAATCCTGCTTGAGCGTCACTCTGGCTGTCACCGTAGAGTACATAGTTGGGCGTTATAGATGACTTTGTAGATCTCTGCATGACGAAAAAAGTAAATCCATTGATGTTATTTACCTATAATTTCTATTATTTGATCGAAAAGTGCAATTAATTGGCGTTTTTTTGAGTTGGGAGTTCTTAAGCCAATTGCGATACTGATTTCATAAAATTAAAAGGAGTTCGTCATGCATATTCAAAACGCCTGGTACGTCGCGGCTATGTCGTCTGAAGTGACCGATAAGCCACTCGGTCGCACCATCTGTAACCACAACTTGGTTATGTACCGTGGTAAAGATGATGCCATCGCCTGTATTGAAGACTTTTGTCCTCACCGTGGTGCGGCCATGTCGTTGGGGTATGTAGAAGAGGGTGAGTTGGTCTGTGGTTATCATGGCCTGCGTATGGGACCAGATGGTCAGACGATCTCGATGCCTAAACAGCGTACCGATCGATTCCCTTGCACGCGCTCGTTCCCAGTGATGGAGAAGTACGGGTTTATCTGGGTGTGGCCGGGTGATAAAGCCCAAGCGGATGAGTCTAAATTGCCTAAGTTCCATTGGGCTGAGATTGAAGGTTGGGCTTATGGTGGAGGCCTGTTCCACATCAAGTGTGACTACCGTTTGATGATTGATAATCTGATGGATCTTACTCACGAGACCTACGTTCACTCGACCAGCATCGGTCAGAAAGAGATCGATGAAGCACCGGTGAAAACGCGTATGGAGGGTGATCAGGTCATTACTGAGCGCTTTATGCCAGAGGTTAAAGCGCCACCGTTCTGGCAGATGGCGATGGAGTTTCAGGGGTTAGACCCTAATGCGACCGTCGATCGTTGGCAGATCTGCCGCTTTAATGCACCGAGTCACATCATGATTGACGTAGGCGTAGCGCTGGCTGGTAACGGCGGTATTGATGCACCGCTTGAGAAACGTGCTAGCAGTGTGGTGGTCGATTTTATTACGCCTGAGACGGATTCAACAATGCACTACTTCTGGGGTATGGCGCGAAACTTCCAGCCTGAGGATGCCGCGCTAACGGATAAAATTCGTGAAGGACAGGGTGGTATCTTTACTGAAGATCTTGAAGTACTGGAAGCGCAGCAGAAGAACTTGGATCGTTACCCAGATCGTGACCTGCTTAAATTGGATATTGATGCCGGCGGTGTTCAGGCGCGCCGTATGATTGAGCGTGCGATTAAGTTAGAACAGGAGGCGGGCAATGCTTAAGCTGCGGGTTGCGAGTAAAGCTCCACTCACCGATCAGATTGTGAGTCTGACGTTGGAATCCGTATCAGGCGAGCCTTTGCCAGGAGTGGCTGCAGGAGCACATATCAATTTGCACCTGGGTACTGGTTTGAGCCGTCAGTACTCTATCTGTAATCCAGGTACCTCTACTAAGCACTATGAACTTGCTGTGTTGATTGAAGCTGAATCACGTGGGGGTTCTAAAGCCGTCGCAGCGCTAGAAGTCGGTGACATCATTGAGGCGGATGAGTCGCAAAATCACTTTGGCTTGAAAACAGCGTCCAATCACCGTTTATTTGCGGCAGGCATCGGTATAACGCCGATGCTTGCGATGGCGCGTGAACTGCACGCACGAGGAAGTCAATTTGATCTACTCTACCGAGCAAAGTCACCGGAGAGAGCGGCCTTTTACTCTCAACTGCAGCAGTGTGATTTCTCTGAGGCCTGCCGTTTCTCTCTCTCTAGTGATGGTGGACTTGATCTCGCAGCTGAGTTGGCAAGTCCTCAGGCCGATGAGCAGCTCTATGTGTGTGGCCCACAGCGTTTTATTGATGCGTTAATTGATGCTGCTAAAGAGGCTGGCTGGCGTACGGATCAGATCAATCGCGAGTATTTCAATGCGGCCGTTCCAGAAGTGGAAGAGGGTGATCAGCCCTTTACCGTGAGGTTGAAATCGACCGGTGATGAGTATCTGGTACCGGTTGATCAAACCATTGCTGAAGTTCTAGAGGATGCAGGTGTCTTTGTGCCTCTCTCTTGTGAATCGGGTGTCTGTGGTACCTGTCTAGTTGATGTTGTTTCCGGTGAGCCGGATCACCGAGATCTGTATCAAAGCGAAGAGGAGCAGGCCTCAAATCGACAAATGACGGTCTGCTGTTCACGCAGTAAAACGCCTCTGATCGAGATTGATTTGTAGAACGAATGCAGCGCGTTTGGCGACGAGGCCCTCCCCGAAATCTGGGTCACAACCCTGGGTTTAATGAGATTCGCAATTTCTTCGATTTTCGTTCGGTGCGCATTGGTGGGTGGGTCACCGCTGAAGAGCAGGCGATACGGGCTGAAGAGTTCTTTATTGCTCTGTTAGATCTGCAAGAGATTCTCGGTCTTCCAAATTTTGCGCTGTCACTTCGTGGCGAACTATCACTCCATTATGGCACCGGTGGACGTCCCGGTGTCTGTGCGCACTATCAACCCTCAGCTAGAACCCTTGCCCTGGCTAAAAAAGCCGGAATTGGCAGTTTGGCTCATGAGTGGGCGCACGCTTTAGATCACTATCTGGCTAAGACCTCTTTCGAAGAGGATGTTGGTGCACGTTTCGCAACGACCGCATGGTTGGCTGACTTTACCCACAAAGTGCATCCGCTTAATGATGCCTTAGACAGGCTATACACGACGCTCTACCTTTCCAACGATAAGCAGAGTCCAAGTGACTATGTCACTCGATCCGTTGTGCTAGATAAACAAGCAGGAACGCTCTATTGGAGCTTGCCCGAAGAGCTGTTTGCTCGTGCTTTTGAGGCTTGGATCTCGAGAGCCGTTATCAAAAATAGCCTATTGATCAACCCTAAGGATATTGTGCGAGATACGAAAGGGCTCTATCCATTTGAGTCTGAAGCTAATGTGATTGATAAAGCGTTTGAGGATTACTTTGGGTTGTTGGGGTATGCGCTTTCTAGGTAGTTTCTGAAACGCTGTTGGTGCCGATGACAGGCTAAAGCCAGTCACGGGAGCTCCGTTAGGTGACAAGCTAAAGCCAGTCACGTCAGTACTACCAAGGTGACTTGCTTTCAGCCTGTCATCCGCTGTTGAGTTAACGGCAAGCTACTCAATCACATGCCTCCTAAGAATGGCTCGATTATGCATCTGAACCTCTGGCCGTTCCCGCCAACTCCAAAACAGCTCTCTGGCTTCTGCCGCTGATTGTTTTAGATCGACAATTGGGTCTGGGTAGCTCTGCTCACTCTCTAGCATCTGTTTCTCAAGTCCACCCATCGCCCAAGGGGAGTGTCTGAGCTCTTTGGGTAGTTCCGCTAGTTCAGGTACCCATTTCGCGATGAAGTGACCCTCTGGATCATGCTCCTCGGCCTGTAGGGTGGGGTTGTAGATTCTTAACGTATTAATACCCGTTGTACCTGCTTGCATCTGTAACTGTGGGAAGTGAATGCCCGGTTCAAAATCGAGAAACTGTCGAGCTAAGTGAGGTGAGCCGAGGCGCCAGTCTATTTTCAGGTAGTGACAGAGAAAGCTGACGAGCATCGCTCGCATTCTAAAGTTGATGTAACCGGTACGATTGAGTGCTCGCATGCAGGCATCAACCAGAGGCACGCCTGTCATACCACTCTCCCACGCCTTTAGATCTTCTTCGACTTTTTTATCTGTTCGCCACGGAAATTGGTTGTAGCCGGCATTGATCGGTTGGGTTTCTATCTCGATCTGAGATTCAAATTTTTGAATGAAGTGGCAGTGCCAGTGCAAACGCGATCGAAACGCTCTAAGGGATCTCTCCCACTGGCCTTTAATGCCAGGGGGTTTGGATTGTTGGTAAACCTCAGCCAGGCTGATATTTCCCCACGCAAGGTAGGGGGACAGTCGACTGCAGTGCTTGCGAGAGGCGGAGGGTTTAGATATCGCTTTGGAATAGAGCTGACCACGCTCCGTGAAAAAGCTCTCTATCACAGATGCTGCTGCGCTAGGGCCACCGTATTGCATCAGCGAGTCAGTCTCTAACCAATCCGGTTGAGGTTTAAAATAGGGTAGTGGGTTTGAGTGATCTAGCCTAGCAGGGATGAGTTGGGTTAGGTCCGGTTGATGTAGTGGACCTTTGATCCGTGCATCCCAATTATCCAACCAGTTATCACGACTGCGAGCCCCTCTAATAACGGCTCCGTAGGGTGACTCATTCCACTGAATGCCCTGCTTCATGCATAACCTCTTTACCCGTTTATCACGGGCAAAGGTTTTGGCCATGCCGATCTCTTCATGGCTATAGATTGAGTGAACAGGCGTGTCTGAGAGGATTGTAGCGAGTACTTCAGTTGGTTCGCCATTAAGCATCACTATTTTAGAATCAAATGCCGCAAGCTGATGATTGATATCGTTGATGCTCTGATAGATAAACCGCCAGTGACGTTCACTGTAGTGGCTATCTTCCATGAGCTCAGGCTCGAAGATGTAGATAAGCAGCAGAGCTAAGCCCGATTCAATTGCCTCTTTTAGGGGGCGGTGATCGGTTAATCGAAGATCGCGTTTAAACCAGACAATGTTGATGGGGGTTGGCATGGGTACCTCTGTAGATTCAGAGGTATAGGTTGAGGGAAATGAATCGGATCACTGCCGGCTGATAAAGCCGATGACAGGCTGAAGCCAGTCACTTTATAGTTTGTTAGGTGACTGGCTTTAGCCTGTCAGCCGCTCTAAATGGGGGATTTGATCTTTAATATCTTGCCCAACCCCATGTTCACCCAATAAACCGCCCAGAGTGCAAAGACAGTATCGGATAGGAAGTGCCCACCTTGGACAATCCGTGTGATACCAACAATCACACCAATGCCTAAACCAATGTAGAACCAACGCTTAGATTGCATTAACCAGCCCAAGCCGATAAAGAAGAATCCCATCGACGCGTGACCGCTGACAAACGAGCAGTTGCTGTCACAGGCACCGGAATATTCGAATGCGCGGGTAAAGTCTGCTTGCCCACCAAACTCGGTGATTTGTGACGGGCGAGCACGTCCGATTGAGTTATCTTTTAAAATCACATTGACTAATACGCCTGGCCCTAACACTAATGATAGTGAAAGAAATGTGTAGATTCGTTTAAAGAAACTCTGTTCAGGATCTTGGTATTTTCTATAGTAATAGATAGCGATAACTATCAACACTGGTAGCAGATAGAAATGCATATCGGCAAAGTCTTTGTAAATAGCGACTGCAAGAAGGTGTCCCTTAAGAAAAAATCCTGAGTCGTAGAATAGGGATGCTACCCATAAATCGATAGATGGAAGCAGTGTGAAAAGAGCAACACTTAATACGAACAGAGATAAGTCAGCACGTATTTTCATCTTCCTAGCCAGCCTGAAACGAGTGTGACATGAATGGTGCGCGTTAGGTCTTTGGTGACTTTTACACTTTGTGAAGTGAGTGTTTTAGCTGATTTGAAATGGCTAGCTAACTGTTTTTCGGTCAGATGTTCGCTAACCACTAAATGCTCTGACGCTGTGCTGGTGCCTATTGGGTAGAGCAGCTCATATTGGCTGATCGTATGATCATCAAAGGTTAAAGCACGCCCGAATAGATCCATAGGCTCTCGATAATAACCAAAGTAAGCAAGAACCTTTCTTGATTCACTGGCGATGGGCGCCTCTGGATACTGATCAAGGTAGGGCTGAATAGACTGACCCAGTTCATACCAGCCCGAGATTCGAGTGTAGGGGTTGTTGTTCTTTGTAGGTTCGACACCAGCTACCTTTTGAAAAGTGGAGTAGTGGTAGAACAAAATTGCTAGCACTAGATTGACTGATACCGCTAATTTAATCAGTCTTTTTGAATCTCTTTGAGCTAACCAAATTGCAACAATCAATGACCCGGTAATATAGGCAGGGGCACCCCAATTAATGTTGGCTCGAGCGGTCAACGCCTGAATAGAAATCACTAAAAAGATAGGGATGAAAATAGACCATAACAATTTACTGCTTTCGCTGCTTAAGATATGTCTTAGTGTAACTAGGATGATCAAAGCAACTAGTGGACCAAACACCACAAATTGCATGGCTAGGAACTCTAGAAGACGACTCAGTTTAGGTTCGTTTTCGGCTTGTTGAGCGATCTCGGCTGTGTGCTGAAAACTGATGAAGTCGTGTTGATAGTTCCACCATAGGTTCGGTAGTAGCAACAAAATAGCAATGCCACAGGCAACCCAGAATCTTGGATTGGCTAGAAGTTCACGGCCCTCTTTTGAAATCGCAGCGTAGACTAGAAAGCCTGCAGGAAAGAGTATGAAGGTGTATTTAGAGAGCAACCCCAGTCCACCTACGATACCCGCAGCCATCCATACTGCCCATTGATTGGACTGCTGTGCCTTCAAAAAGAGCAGTAGGGCCAATGTCCAGAAAAAGAGCAGTGGTGCGTCAGTGGTAATGAACAACGAATTGAAACTAACCAGTGGCATGGTAAGAAACAGTAAGCCGGCATAAAGACCTGCTCTAGTCGAATGCAGACGTTGACCAATTGAGAACAGAATAAGCGAAGTAATTGAGTAGAGAAGCGGAGAGGCCAGTTTGATTGCCCACTCGCTGCTACCGAATAGATCCGTGGTGATTCGAATTAGCCATGCCACCATCGGTGGTTTGGAGTAATAGCCCCAGTCTAGACTCTGCGACCAGCCAAAGTAGTAGGCTTCATCAAAAAAGAGGTGAATCGGTGCTGACTGCGTAATCCATTCACGGTAGGCAAATAAAATCGCAGTCGCAAATAACAGAAATTGAAAACTGCGATCTCTAAACAGCGTTAGCATTATTCGTGATCAGCTCTTTTCCAGCACTCATCATCAGCAATGGGAGCTGATGGACGAACTACAAAACTGGCGCTTCGATTATCTTGGAAAAAAATTCGACTCAACATCTCTGCGATAACGCCAGTGGTTAGAAACTGCAAAGCCATCAAGATCAAAAAGATTGCGATCATCAACATTGGACGGTTGCCGATGTCTTCGCCTAAGAAAAATTTAACGGCAAATAGCCAGCTCAGCATAGCACCGCCGATGGCACCGGATGCTAGGCCAATCGACCCGAAGAAGTGTCCAGGGCGTGCTTTGTAACGAAGAAAGAAGAAGACGGAAATGATGTCGATAATCACTCGAAAGGTTCGGCTAATGCCATATTTAGACTCACCGAATTCACGAGCATGGTGTGTTACAGGTGTTTCACCAATCCGTCTGGGTGAAGTAACACCAGCAACCCAGACGGGAATGAAACGGTGCATTTCACCGAACAGACGCACCTGTTTAAGCACGGACGCGCGATACACTTTAAGACTGCAGCCGTAATCGTGAAGTTTTACCCCAGTAATTTTTGCAATCAAACGGTTGGCAATTTTTGACGGCAGTTTGCGTTTGATGGCGGCATCTTGACGATTGACTCGCCAGCCTTGGAGTAGGTCGAGGTCTCGTTCAATGAGCTCATCGACCATTCTAGGGATGTCTTTAGGATCGTTTTGTAGATCCCCATCCATAGTCACGATCAGTTCACCACGTGCTGCATCAATGCCCGCTTGCATAGCCGCTGTCTGACCAAAGTTACGTTGCAGCTCAATGACTCTAACCTGATTACCAAACTGTTCTGCGGCGGCCTTTAAGCGATCTACCGTCTGATCGGGTGATCCATCGTCCACACAGACAAGTTCCCAGTTACCTTGGTAATCAGAAAGACCATCATGAACCCGCTCGACAAGCAGTTGTGCGACATCTTCCTCTTTATACATAGGAACTACAACGGAGAGGGTGGGTCTGTTTGACATGGTGATCTCGTGTCTGGATTTGAGTGGTGAATCATACCTTATGGCTGACTCTTAACAAAGTTTGTCGTCTCTTTTTAAAAGCTAGTTTTCCTGCTAGGGCTGGGCAGAAGTAGCGCAATAGGGACAGATAGCAATGAAGCGCCCAAAAGGTAGATGTGTACATTAATGGCCGCTTTTACGGCCACTATGGTTTCAAATCCCATCGGGTATAAAGCAGCTAACATTGCAGCCTCATAAGTGCCAGAACCTGCTAGCCCATGAATCGGCAAAACGCCTGAAATGTCGGCTAAGATGACCGCCAGAGCACCATTGAAAAAGTCGATATTAAGGAAGCTCATTAGGATCAGAATAAGTGCGACCAACTTCACAATCCATATCAGTAAAGTCATAAGATAGGTTTGGCCTAATAGCCTGTAGTCCTTTGGCCATAGGTGTTCAACTTTATTGAGCAGGTTCTTAATTTTTTCAGGAAATAGACTGATCAGTGACTCTCCTCCAGCTCTCAATAACAGTGGTAACAAGATAAGCGCTGTGCAAGCTATGCCTCCCAGTAAGGGGTTTACTGAGAAGAGGGCAAGTGAAGCAAGAAGGAGTAAAACATGAAGGTCCATCAAGCGAATCACCAGCAACCCCGCCGATGTGATCAACATGGATTCTGAAAATTCACGTTTCATCAACAGTGGGAAGGCGGCTTCACCGAGTCTCATCGGTAAAAAGTTATTCAGCGCGTTATGTAAAAAGCTGATCTTTATGTAGCTAACGCGGGAGTGTGATTCAGAGGCAAAGTAGTTAAAGACACGCTCAGCTCTTAGGAGATATGAGATAAAGGTCAGTAGGGTCAAAAAGAGTAGATTGCTAACAGATAGAGCCTGCCAATCTTCGAGAATGGATCTCCAACCGATTGTATACTCAACTCCAATCGCTAGGGCTAAAAATAGGGTGGTCGCGATAAACCAACGAAGCGTTTTACTCATGAAACCATACACACTTAAAGTTAGCCATCAGTGTGCCATTAAACCACTCTAATGTCTGTCTTTAGTCGGACAAAGCCGCTTTGGCGCATTTGCTCATGCGCGTATCGGACTCGTTATGAAGAGTGCACCAGGCTTGGTATTGGCTGAGGAATACTTGGCCAGTCAGTTCGTTTAGGAAATGACTCTTCTTTAGTTGGTCCATAACTGGGCCTTTTACCTCTGATAGGTGGAAGCAGACACCAAAGTCTTTGAGTCGCTGATTAATCGCCTCAAGAGACTCTAGAGCCGATGCATCGATCAGATTGACGGCTGGGCACATCAGAACAAAGTGCTGGACCCCTTTTTGTTGGGCAATCAGGTCGTAGACGCGATCTTCTAAATAACGCGCGTTAACGAAGTAGAGGCTCATGTCGATACGCAGTGTGATGATCTTCTCATCGTACTCCACTTCAAAACGATCGACGTTGCGGAAGTGCTCTGTGCCAGGAATTCGGCCGACAATCGCATCGTGTGGCTTACTTGTACGCTGCAGAAACAGGGCGATCGATAGGGTCACACCAGCGATGATGCCTGCTTCTACACCGACTAACAGCGTCAGTAGTATGGTTGCCAGCATTGCCATGAAGTCAGGCTTCGAGTAGCTCCAGGTGCGTTTTAGGGCGCCGAGGTCGACCAATGACAGAACGGCAACAATAATGGTTGCGGCCAGTGTCGCTTTGGGTAAGAAGAATAGAAGCGGTGTTAGGAAGAGGGTAGCCACGGCAATACCCACTGCTGTGAATGCCCCAGCAGCTGGTGTCTCTGCGCCGGCATCAAAGTTGACAACGGAGCGAGAGAATCCACCTGTCACTGGGAAGCCGCCAGATACCGCTGAACCTACGTTGGATGCGCCTAGGCCAATCAACTCTTGGCTGGGATCAATTCTTTGACGACGCTTCGCTGCCAGTGTTTGTGCAACAGAGACTGACTCAACAAAACCGACAATACTGATCAGCATGGCTGAAATTAACAGTTGTTGCCAAAGTTCTGCATCAAAATGTGGCAGTGCAAACTCGGGTAGTCCTGTTGGAACGATACCAACGACTTTGACCCCCTCAAGCTCTAGGCGGTAGTAGTAGGTCGCAAAGGCTGTGGCGGCTACAGCCAAAACAGGTCCCGCTTTGGCAATGACATCAGCCAGTTTTGAGTTCATCCCGGTTTTAAGCAGAAGTGGCTTTAAGCACTTACGGGTCCAGAACAAGAAGGCTGTCGCAGAGACACCGATAATCAGTGTCGGGATGTTGGTGTCCTCTAGGTGAATGATGATTGAAGAGAGAATGTCATATAGATTGTGGCCAGACGCGTTGATGCCAAGAATATGTTTTAGCTGGCTGGCGGCGATGATCAGTCCAGAGGCGGTAATGAAGCCGGAGATGACCGGGTGGCTGAGCAAGTTGGCCATCGCGCCCAATTTAAAAAAGCCCATCAGTATTAGCAGTGTGCCCGAAATGAGCGCCAAAGCACCGGCAGCGGCAATGTAATCGGTGGTGTTGGCAAGTCCGAGGCTACCTAAAGCGGTTGCGGTCATCAGTGAAACAACAGCAACAGGGCCAACGGCTAGAGTACGACTGGTTCCGAAAATAGCGTAAGCGATCAGCGGCAATATACTTGCATATAGACCCACCTCTGGCGGTAATCCAGCAAGCAGAGCATAGGCCAGTGATTGAGGAATCAACATGATCGTTACAATCACTGCCGCGATAAGATCGTTGGTCAGCGTCAGCTTATTGTACGATTTTGCCCAGTCTAAAATCGGAAAATAGTTCTTCAAAGTATTAATCCTGAAAAGCAGAAAACGCTGCTTTATTACTGACGTGCCTCGATTCGCGCTCTAATTCCGTTAAGGTCATACCCAGCATTAGCGGCCTTATCGATAATCGCTTGGGCTTCCTGTCTTGACCCTTCTGCCATTCCCCATAGCATGGTGCAGCGAGTGCCGGTGCGACAAAAAGCGAAGATTGGGGTTTGCGCAGAGGCTAGGAATTGATCAAATGCCTCAACATCTTGGTCGCTGATGTTGCCAGAGATAACGGGCTGAGAGACGTAGGTTAACCCTAGCTTCTGACACTCCGCTTCAATCAGTGCTAAATCAGGTTGATCCTCACTCTCGCCGTTTGGTCGGTTGCAAATGACGGTTTTAAAGCCTGCATCAGCAATGGACTTAATATCTTCAATCGCTACTTGAGGTGACACGCTGATTGAATCGGTGAGTTTTCTTACATCCATGAAATGTTTCCTTAATCAGAAAAGGTCTACCGGAATTTTTAGGTAGCGCTGCCCGTTATCTTCAGCCGGTGGCAGGTGACCAGCACGCATATTGACTTGAACCGACGGCAGAATCAGGCGAGGCATATCAAGTGTTGCATCACGTGATTCACGCATTTGAATAAAGTCAGCCTGATCATGCTCTACGCTGACGTGAATATTGTGCTGGCGCTCTTCACCGATGGTGGTTTCAAATTGGTACTCATCACGACCAGGTGCCTTGTAGTCATGACACATAAAGACACGGGTCTCATCCGGTAGGGTGAATAGCTTCTGAATCGACTGGTAGAGGGTTGTTGCATCGCCCCCAGGAAAATCGCAACGCGCGGTTCCGTAGTCAGGCATGAATAAGGTGTCACCCACAAACAGAGCGTCACCGATTAAATAGCTCATACAAGCAGGGGTGTGTCCGGGTGTGTGGATCGCTTTTGCAGCGATTGAGCCGATATTAAATGACTCATCATCTTTGAATAGATGATCAAACTGGCTGCCATCACGTTCGAATTCTGTACCGGCATTAAACGCTTTGCCGAAAACATCTTGTACTACAGTGATGTGATCACCAATGGCTAAGGTGCCGCCCAGTTGATCCTTTAAATAGGGTGCTGCAGATAGGTGATCGGCATGAACGTGAGTTTCAAGAATCCATTTGGTCTGCAGTCCCTCTTCTTTTATGTAGGTGATGATTTGATCGGCTGATACTCGATCAGTTTTACCTGACGCGTAATCGAAATCGAGAACGGAATCGATAATTGCACACTCTTTCGTTTCAGAGTCTGAAACAACGTGGCTGAAGGTAAAGGTGGGTTCATCAAAGAAGGTTTTAACGATAGGCTGCATTGGATGCTCCATCTAGCTTTTAAGGTGCAATTAACGGTCTGTCTCGACTTTAGTTATATGCTTATAGCTTAAGGTAAGTATCCTACTCTTAATTTGCGAATTGTCAATTACGACGGGGGATGTAAAGGGGATTTATTCGAAGGTGTAGAGTCTAAGAATTAAAATGAATTCAACAGCTCTAAAACAAGTGATTGATCGGTTGCTGACATCTTGTCGACCTTGAATGATTCGGTAATCTCAGTGATCAATTGAGCTAGATTCAGTTTTGCATCTTGGCTATGAAGTAGATCGATATGCCCCCTGATATAGGAGATCGCAAACAGCTGATCAGGGTTGTCCAGTGAGACGGTTTCAAGCTCTAACAGTTGATCGGATAGGGTCTTTAAATCAATCATAAAATTCCACGGATTTTAAGTTAAGAAGGTGCTCTTTGCCGTCTGCATCGATTCGGATTAAACGTATGGTGAGGTAGTCGAGCTCTTTTGCCATCCAGATAAGAGTCGTATGCTGTTGGCCGGCCCTAACCAGTTGCAATTTTTCACATAGAAAAGTTCCTGCAGGGGTTTTCAGTAACTCCTCGCCAAGCCGATTAAACTGATAGCTCTTGATCTGCCCACCATCAGCGATTCTATAGTCAAGTTGTTGCCGCCCTGACTTTAAATCTTCTCTGAGTTGAAGCTGGTAACTGAGCCTATCTTGAACTGCACTCTCCCAAGGTTGATTCCAGGGGTCCCCATTGACCAGTGTCGTAATTCGGCCTCCAGCCTCATCAAAGTCAACTGAGATAGAGCGTGAGCGACCAAACAGACTGCGCTCGTAGTTGTATAAGAGCGGTGACCACTCACCATGACTGAATTTGAGCTCGCTGGTTTCGCTCTGCTTGGCCATAAACGCTGAGGCTCTGTTGGTAAATCGCCAGGTTCCTGTGGAGGTTTTAACGAGCTCTCGTGTCGCAGTCACTGGAACATCAATTAAAAGATCGATGTTGGCACTGTAAGAGGCTTTAAAAGGGGTAGGTTGAGCAAAGGATGGGCCGATAAGAAGTATCGATAACAGTGCTACCCAACTTCTCATCTTCCCATTAATCCTCATTTACACTCGGTAAAGGTAGCCTGTTTCACCCAAAGGTGATCCGTCTAGAAAGACTCGGTTGTTCTCTAGAGTGATGCGTTCAGAGGCAAACCAAGAGACTGCAAGTGGGTAGATTTGATGCTCTAGCTGATGCACTTTTTGGATCAATGAATCAACAGTGTCGCCTTGCTCGATGTCGGTAGCAGCCTGAATGATGGCAGCTCCGCCGTCCAGCTCTTCTGAGACAAAGTGCACCGTACAGCCATGCTCTGTATCGCCAGCCTCCAATGCTCTCTGATGGGTGTTGGTGCCTTTATATTTAGGCAGAAGAGAGGGGTGGATGTTGAGAAGTCGACCGCTGAAGTGCTGAACAAATTCGTCGGTCAAGATCCGCATGAAGCCAGCTAATACCACGAGGTCCGCTTGCCATGCATCGATCTGCTCCATCAGTGCACTATCAAACGCAAGGCGTGAATCGAAATGGGTATGATCAACCACAGCTGTCTCTATACCGGCTTTTTTAGCGCGCTCTAAACCATAGGCACTCTCTCTGTTTGAGAGAACGCCAACAACTCGGCAATGCTGGTCGTTGGCAGTAGCATCTATGATGGCTTGTAGATTCGATCCCGACCCTGAGATTAGAACTACAATGTTCTTCATCGTTAGTGGCTCATACCTGCCAGCTCAACTTGCTCGTCGCCCGCGGCAGCGTTTGCGATAGAGCCGATCAACCAAGCCTCTTCGCCAGCGGCTGATAGGATCTCAATGGCCTTATCAGCTTCGCTGCCAGGAACACAGATCACCATGCCAACGCCACAGTTTAGGGTGCGGTACATCTCTGTTTGATCAACGTTGCCGCCGGCTTGAATCCAACGGAATACTTCTGGAATCTCCCAGCTATTGGTATCGATCACCGCTTTTGCGCTCTCAGGAAGTACGCGTGGGATGTTCTCTAGAAGGCCACCGCCGGTGATGTGAGACAGAGCGTTAACCTGTACCTTCGAGATCAGCTCAAGAACCGATTTAACGTAGATGCGAGTAGGTTCCATCAGTGCATCTGCGAGCGTACCCTTACCCATTGGTTGGTTTAGGTCAGCGTTAGACACTTCAAGAATTTTACGAATCAGTGAGTAACCGTTTGAGTGAGGACCCGATGAACCCAGTGCGATTAGAGCGTCACCAGCTTGTACTTTAGTACCATCAATGATCTCTGATTTCTCGACAACGCCAGTACAGAAGCCGGCTAGATCGTAATCGTCGCCTTCGTACATGCCTGGCATTTCGGCTGTTTCACCACCAACCAGTGCGGCACCGGCCAGTTCACACCCTTTACCAATACCGGATACAACGTCTGCTGCCATATCGACATTCAGTTTGCCTGTTGCGTAGTAGTCAAGGAAGAATAGAGGCTCTGCACCAGCAACGACTAGGTCATTAACACACATAGCCACCAAGTCGATACCGATGGTGTCATGACGGCCAAGATCCATGGCCAACTTCAGTTTAGTACCGACACCGTCGGTGCCGGAGACCAGTACTGGCTGGCGGTAACCCTCCGGGATTTCACACAGAGCACCAAAGCCACCCAAACCACCCATCACTTCTGGACGGGCTGTGCGTTTAGCAACACCTTTTATTTTCTCGACAAGGGCGTTACCTGCATCGATATCGACTCCAGCATCTTTGTAGCTGATTGAAGGGGTATTGGTATTGCTAGACATCTGTGTTTAACCTCAGGGGTGAAAGCGAATTTAATAGGTTGTGAATTCTATCAGTTTGCGCACCGCTGAGCTATTGTGTGTTACAGTTCTTAGCAAATTTAGCGATGATTTTTTCTTAGGTTTTTTGATGTCTCGCCATTTAATGAAAATCAAGGTTCTAGCTCTAGCTTCAGCTCTACTGACTTGCTCAGTGAGTGCGGTGGCTAAAGATCTACTATTGTGGCCAGTTGATGGGCGCGAATCGCCGGTTAAAGCTGAGCAGGAGAGTGCTCGTTGGGTGCAATTCTTGGTCGAAAAAGGTCGATCTGAATCTATCTCAGTCGCACTGCCCAGTGAATTTGGCGTCGGGCCACTCTTCTACCCTCAACTGGTTCAGGGCAAAGCCATTGATGAAACACTTCAACGCAGTGCGGCCGGCACCGGAAATGGTGCTGCAGTGCTCGTGCAATTGAACGAGGGTGGTATCAATTGGCGATTTATTAAAGAGGGTGTAGGTCAAAATCTTCGTACTTCCGTGACCAGCGATGGGCTTGCCTTGGGTGTGAGTTGGCTAAAAATGCAACTGGATTTAGAGGCGGGTCCGGCCATTGATGAGCGCTCCACCGCTGATGAAATAGTCGAGCAGCCCAATGCTAACACCGCAGACGTAGAATCGATTAAACCGGAAAGGGTTGAGGCTCCAACGGCTCAGGTAGATCAGGTTGCGCCTCCGGTTATCTCGGCTGTTGAAACCGCTGCGCCCGTTTTACCCACACAGAGCTCTGCGATTGTTTCCAGTAACTATCAACACACTGGTCATGAGATCAGCGTGACAGGTCTGGATGATCTCTCTTCACTGTTACGAGTGACAGGTAAACTACGTGAGACAGAGGGTGTTAAATTTTTGTATGTGTCACAGATGAACGACGTTGAAATCCGTTTAGTGGTGGGTTCTGATCTCGGGCTTGCCGAACTGAGTGCTCTATTGGTTGAGCAATCTTGGTTAGAGGAGACGGGTATTGATGCTTACCAGTACAAACCCTTTCAGCTGGAAGAGCCAGCAACCCTTGAAGCCTTATTAGAGCCTTTGTCTACTGATAGTGATGCTACTCTTGTGCCTGAGGCAGAAATCACTCCATCAATTGAAGAAGTGATCGAATAATGCAGCAGCGTTGGTTTATTCTCTCAGTTCTAATTGTTATCACAATCCTTCTATATCTATTGGCACCGGTATTAAGTCCCTTTGTTGCGGGTGCTCTATTGGCATACATATCAGACCCTATTGCTGATCGATTAGAGGCAAAAGGCATGGGTCGAACCCCGGCCGTCATTGTTGTATTTACCTCCTTAGCCTTGGTTCTGGTGGGTGCATTACTGCTGCTGATACCACAGTTGTCACATCAAATTCAGATTGTCGCTCAGCGAATTCCAGTAGTTATCGAACTGGTTAACAACGAGTTGATCCCTCTGATTGAAGCTAACTTAGGTCTGTCCATTGCTAAACCGGATCTGGCTCAAATTACAGCCGTGTTGGCTCAACACTGGCAGAGTACCGGTTCAATCGCGACCGCTCTTATATCCTCTATTACACAGTCTGGATTGGCTATCGCTGCTTGGTTAGCCAATCTGGTATTGATTCCAGTCGTCACTTTCTATCTGTTGAGAGATTGGGACACGATGGTCGCAAACATCGCTGAGTTGTTGCCAAGAAATCTAGAACCTAAGGTCTCTATCTGGGCAAAAGAGTGTGATTTTGTCCTCGGTGCTTTCATGAAAGGGCAGTTAGTGGTCATGCTGGTGTTGGGTGTTATCTATGCGATAGGCCTGGCACTTCTCGGGGTAGATCTTGCTCTGCTGTTAGGATTGATTGCAGGGTTGGCGAGTATCGTTCCTTACCTTGGCGTGATCATTGGCATTCTCTCCTCTTCGGTTGCGGCCTATGTTCAGTTCCAAGATCCGACCATTCTTCTTGGTGTAGCAGCGGTCTTTATGGTCGGCCAACTGCTGGAAGGTATGGTCCTGACCCCGAAACTCGTCGGTGATCAGATCGGTCTTCATCCGGTTGCGGTCATTTTTGCGATTATGGCGGGTGGTCAGCTGTTTGGCTTCATTGGTGTGTTGTTGGCGCTGCCGGTGGCGGCTATTATTCGCGTGTTATTGTCACATCTTCACAGTGGCTATAAACAGAGTTCGCTTTACCATCACGCAGTTGATCAGGATGAACCCTCAGTCTGATGTCCCTCTCATCACAGAATACTCCTCAGCAACTCCCTTTAGGTGTTCAGCTTCGCAGTGACGCTAAGCTATCTCGTTTTGTACAGTCCCAACAGAGTGCATTAATACCAGCGTTAAAGGGTTTGATTAATATACAAGAGAATCAGTCTCAAGAGTCCTTTGTCTATCTATACGGTCGCGAGAATACCGGTAAGAGTTATCTTCTTCAGGCAGTCTGTAACGAGGCAGAGCTTCTCGGTATTTCGGCGATCTATCTACCACTGAGTCAAACCGATGAACTGTCGATAGAGATGCTAGAAGGGTTAGAATCTTTTCAGTTGGTCTGTTTGGATGATGTTGACTCTGTGATTGGTGATTCAGCTTGGCAAGAGGCGCTTTTTCATCTATTCAATCGCATTCGAGACATTGGCCACTCATTGTTGATCAGTGGTATGGATTCGCCCGCAAATAGTCAAATAGAGCTTCCAGACCTTCGTTCACGCTTGGCTTGGGGGCTGACTTTTAAGCTGGAGGCTCTCTCGGATGAGCAGAAGCGAGAAGCGATTCAGCAGGAGGCTGCCGCTAGAGGCTTGGTGTTGGCTGATGAGGTTGCACAGTATCTACTGAATCATGGTGAGCGAGATCTTTCGAAACAGTATGAATACCTTGATCAGTTGGATCGAGCCTCATTGCAGGCGCAACGAAAACTGACCATCCCCTTTGCTAAACAGGTGTTGGGTTGGCTGTGACGCTGCAACGCCTTTTTGATCACCCCGATTTTATGGCCATCTACAAGCCGATAGGCGTTGGGATGCACTCTGAGTCAGGAGAGTTGGGTCTTCAATTGCTTGCTGAACAACAGTTTGGGTTAAAGCTTTGGATGGTGCACCGGTTAGATAAGGTGACATCGGGCGTGCTTCTGTTCGCTAAACATGCCGAAGCAGCCGCGCAGCTATCAAACCTGTTCAGTGAACAGTCGATTCAAAAAACTTATCTCGCCCTAAGCCAATCGAAGCCGAAACGAAAGCAGGGTCGCATCAAAGGTGATATGGCAGCAGCTCGCAATGGAAGTTATAAGCTGCTCAAAACTCAGTCTAACCCTGCTATTACTGACTTCTTTTCACTCTCTATTGAGCCGGGTTTACGTCTCTTCGTCTGTCGACCTAAAACCGGTAAGACGCACCAGATTCGAGTCGCCCTGAAAAGTGAAGGTGCGGCAATACTCGGTGACCAGCGATATGGCCAGCCCTCTGATCGTACCTACCTGCATGCTTGGCGTATCGCATTTCAGTACCAAAAAGAGGCTTTTCAGATAGAGTCAGCCCCTCTAGAAGGTGAGTGGTTCAACAAAAACACTTTTATCGACAAGCTGAAGCAACTTGAAAATGGCAACTATTGGCCAGAACATTGGCTTAAGAACCAGAATTAATGAGACAAAAGTTATGAGTGATGATCGAGTCATTAGAGATTTTACACTGCGCAGCAAAGAGGATCGTGAAGAGCTGCTACTGCATACCTGGTGCGACCATTGTCAGAAAGTGGATCTGGGTATGAGTGATCCTGTTGAGTACGAACTGCACGGTATTATCTTTCTGGAAGGGAAATGCCAGATGTGTGGAGAGGTTGTTCTGACTGAGATTACAGACGATGAATTCTGATTACCTTGATCGATTCGCAGGTATTGGGCGCCTCTATGGCACTGATTCACTCGAAAAGTTTCACAAGGCTCATGTTGCCGTTGTCGGTTTAGGTGGCGTTGGCTCCTGGGTGGTAGAGGCGCTTGCCCGGAGTGGTATCGGTGAGCTTAGCCTCATTGATCTAGATGAAATTTGTGTCTCAAACACGAATCGCCAGATGCATGCGGTTAGCTCAAATTTAGGTGCCTCAAAAGTTCAGGTGATGGCGGATCGTGCGCGCGAGATTAATCCCGATTTAATTATTCACGAGCATGAGTGTTTTGCGACGCAAGATAATCTTGCCGACCTGTTGGTTGAGCCGATTGATTATGTCGTCGATGCCATTGATAGTGCCGGTGTTAAAGCAGCAATGATTGCGTACTGCCGTCGCCGCAAGATTCCGATCGTTACTACCGGCGGGGCTGGTGGGCTCATTGATCCGCTTAAAATCGAAGTAGCTGATCTAAGTAAAACTCAGCACGATGCGCTGGCCGCTAAGGTTCGTTCAATATTGAAACGCCATTTCGGGTTCAGTCGAAGCGGTAAACGATTTGGTGTCGAGTGTGTCTTCTCGCAGGAGCAGGCTAGGTATCCACAGTTGGATGGATCTGTCTGTGCAACAAAAAACTTTGGTGAGAGTGATGTGCGTTTAGACTGTTCTGGAGGCTTAGGAGCAGTTACTTCAGTCACGGCTGCGTTCGCAAATGTTGCAGTAAGCCGAGTGTTGATCAAGATGAGTGAGCGAGTCGCCCGAGAGAGAAAACAGGCCGATCAGAGCTGAGTCTGACCGGCCAAAGAGCAATATGCTTTGGAGGCTTAAGCAGCCTGAGTTAGACGTGCTAGCGCTGATTCACGAGTTGTGCGAAGTTCGCTAACAAAAACACGGCTTAGACGTTTGCTTGTAGTGTCAACCAACTCAGCCAGTGCTTGGCTGCGAAGTGCTTGAGCTTCTTTGATTGCTGCTTCTAGATCTACAGTTGCGTATGTGTAAGGCATGTTCATTTCCTCTAATTCGTTTCGCTGTTCAATTTGTGATCATACTAAAGGTGTATAAGCCTCTCGACAAACGATCCTTTTTTGATTTATTGTTGAGTTAAATTCACTTACAGGAATCTTCTATGCGACGCTTACCACCACTTAATGCTCTTCGTGTGTTCGATGCTGCTGCCCGCCATGGTAGCTTTAACCGCGCCAGTGAAGAGCTTTGTGTCACGCCATCGGCGGTTAGCCATCAGTTGAAGTCACTTGAAGAGTTTTTAGGTGTTGAGCTTTTTAAACGTGAGAAGCGAACCATTTCGTTGACGGCTGCAGGGGAGCGTTATTTACCCTCGGTGCAGATAGCCTTAGACGAACTGGAGCAGGCGACACGCAGATTGGTTGCAGCGCCTAATACCAACGTGGTGAAGGTGAGCATCGCGCCAGCCTTCTTAACACGTTGGTTGGTACCACGCATCACGCGTTTTCAAGAGCGCTTTCCTGAAGTTGAGCTTCGAGTTGAATCTTCTATTGAGTACATCGACTTTGATAACTCCGAGACTGATATGGCTGTCTATTATGGTACTGGCCATTGGAAAGGCATCGAGTCGCATATGATGCGTAATATCTTTCTGACACCCGTCATGAGTCCCAAACTCCTTGAGGGTAAAGATCCACTCAACACACCCAAAGACATGCTAAACCACACTTTGATTAATGTCTCAGGTCGTAGTCATG
Source organism: Marinobacterium sp. xm-m-383 (assembly GCF_013283255.1). Taxonomy (NCBI): domain Bacteria; kingdom Pseudomonadati; phylum Pseudomonadota; class Gammaproteobacteria; order Oceanospirillales; family Oceanospirillaceae; genus Marinobacterium; species Marinobacterium sp. xm-m-383. The sequence goes on from NZ_WBYT01000001.1 coordinate 193,209, forward strand.
AGTGGACAAAGCTGCTCCAAGAACAGGGGATCTCCATCACTGAGATAAACAAAACCATCTCCTTCTCCAGCACCTCGTTGGCGGTATCGGCGGCATCAGAAGGGATCGGTATAGCACTGGCAGATACTGCTCTGTTGGGCAGAGAGCTAGAGAGTGGTCGCTTAATCGCGCCCTTTGATATCAGTTTGGATAGCCATAACGCTTTCTATCTGGTCTACCGCAAGAATCATGGACTAACGCCTGCAATGATGGCCTTCCGTGACTGGATTCTAGAAGAGATGCAAGCGGATATCGATGCCGCTAACGTTGGAAACTAGTTTCAATGCAGCGTATTAAGCCACTCCTGACGGCGTTGTTAATCATTCTGCCGCTGGGCGTCAGTGTCTATCTTTTGCAATCGGTGTTGAGTGGCTTTTTAGAGCGATATCCCATAACAACGGATTGCGATGTTAATTTGGAGACCTGCCTAATTGAGCTCCCTTCAGGTAACGAGAAGAGCAGGGTGCTAAGCCTCAGCATGAATCCAAAGCCAGCAAAATCTCTAGTGCCTCTGACATTCAGCTTTACAGTCGATGGGCAGCAGCCTGCGAGTGCCTGGCTCGATCTGCAAGGGACCACTGAGTATATGGGTATCAACCAGACACCGATTAAATTCAATGGTGAGAGTTGGTCGGGAGTCACCGAGCTTTCAGTCTGCACGACGGGGTTAATGGTCTGGAAGGCTCGCTTGATCATTACCGAACAGGATGGCGAGAGTTACCCTGTCGATTTCTTTTTTGAGGCAGAGTGATTTTTCTGTTGGAGCCATATCGAAGATGTGGCGGTCTTTTCGGTGACAGGCCTTCAGCCTGTCATCCGCTGTTGAAATCGATCGGGGTTTCAGCTGAGCTGAATTCCCTCCTACAATAGGACTTCGCGATAAGCCCGCAACGGAGTCCTACTGTAGGAGTGAATTGCCCGTAGGGCAAACCACGAAAATATTCCGAAGCCAGTCACTGGGAATAAAAAAGCCCCGCATTGCGGGGCTAAAAAGGAATCTTCAATCGATGAAAAATGAAGAAAACGAACACAAGGGATTTGTTCGTTACCTAATCCATTAGGCATGTATTAAATATAAGTCTTATTTGTGCGGTGCACAATATGTAAAAGCTGATTTTTAAGTCAACTTATTTATAAGACTCAATCCTGTATGCTGCGGTGCGGAATAAGGCTACTCTTCGATAATTAGATTGCTCTTTCTGAATGGGTGTGCGGCATAGGTGCCCATGACGCGAACCTCTTTAGCAAAGAAATGAAGCTCTTGTAGGGCTAGCTGCATGGCTGGCTCTTGAGGGTGCGAGGCTACATCTAGGTGGAAGCTGGTGACCTGCATCGTATCCGAAGCCATGTAACTTTCTAGCTTAAGAATGTTCAGGCCATTAGTGGCAAAACCACCCAATGCTTTATACAGCGAGGCTGGGATATTTCGAGCGGTGAACAGGATCGAGGTCATGAACTCTTTGTCAGCATCGTATTCCGGCACCTTACTGTCACGTGCCAGAATTAAGAAGCGCGTGGTATTACCTTCGACGTCTCTAAACCCCTCTTTGACGATATCTAAACCATAGAGTTCTGCAGCAAGTGAAGAGGCGATAGCGCCTAGCTCTGGATCTGGATTCTCTGAAAGATCCGACGCAGAGCCTGCCGTATCAAGTGCCGCGATAGGTTCAAGTCCTAGTGCTCGAATGTTGCCATCACACTGTGCCAGCGCCTGGGGGTGTGACCAAACACGTTTTAGCTGCTCAACTTTAGTGCCCGGAATAGCGAGTAGGCAGTGATTAACCGGCTCAAAGTGTTCAGCAATGATGTGCAGTTGAGTCTTAGGCATTAAGCGGTAGATCTCTTCGACACGACCGGCAGTGCTGTTCTCAAGTGGGATCATCGCTAAACGCGCTTCACCACGTTCAACCATAAACATTGCATCAGCAAAGCTCTCACATGCGTGTGCCTCCAATTCTGGGTGGACACGGGTACAAGAGAGGTGAGAGTAGGCACCAGGAACACCCTGATAAGCGATTTTTGCGGGTAGGTCTGTCATATAAACTGCTTAATGAGAGAATTAAAGCGATATTATTGCACATCTCTTTACTCGGCCAATAGCCTTCAGAGGACTGAGGGAAGTTTTAAAGATAAAAAAACCTGCCGAGCGTGAGCAGGGCAGGCTTTTATTCAAGTCAGATTTTAGAGTGCATATATGACTGCAAGCAGACCGGTTACCGACATCGTAATCGTGTAAGGCAGTGCCATCCACACCATCGTACCGTACGAGAGGCGAATCAACGGAGCAATCGCAGAGGTTAGCAGGAATAGGAACGCTGCTTGACCGTTAGGAGTCGCTACCGATGGGATATTAGTACCGGTATTTACAGCAACTGCTAGGTGGTCAAACTGTTCACGAGTGATATCACCTGCATTCAATGCTGCTAGGATCTCATTAATGTAGACCGTCGCAACAAATACGTTATCCGAGATTGCCGATAGCACACCGTTTGCAATGAAGAAGACAGATGGCTGTTGGCTTGGCTCTAGTGAGAGTGCCATGTGAATGATCGGCTGGAACAGGTGTTGATCGTGAATCACGGATACTACGGTAAAGAAGACAACCAGCAGCGCGGTGAAAGGGAGTGCCTCTTCAAAGGCTTTACCGATCTGGTGCTCTTCTGTGATGCCGTTGAAGGCGGTCAATAGAATGATTACGGTCAAACCGATCATGCCCACTGGGGCCAAGTGGAAGGCTAGACCAATAACTAGGAATACAGCTACTGCAGCCTGAACGATTAGGCTAACGCGCTGTTTCTTAGTCATCTTAGCCGATTGATCTTTATCGTAATCAACCAGAATTTGGCGAACATTCTCTGGCAATTTAGCGCCGTAACCGAAGGTGCCGGTCTTCTCTAGTACTACAACGGTTAGAAGGCCAACCGCCAGTACAGGCATAGTGATCGGTGCCATGCGTACGAAGAACTCAATAAAGGTCCACTCTGCTTTCTGAGCGATCAACAGGTTTTGTGGCTCACCGACTAGTGTACAGACGCCGCCTAAAGCTGTACCCACAGCACCGTGCATCAAGAGACTTCTTAGGAATCCACGGAAGTTTTCTAGGTCTTGGCGACGCTCTTCATGAACGTCATGGTCAGACGTATGGTCGTGTGCCGAGTCGTTATTTTTGCCCGAAGCGACCTTGTGGTAGACCGAGTAGAAACCGACACCAACACTGATCAATACAGCAGTCACTGTCAACGCATCTAGGAAGGCTGATAGAAAGGCTGCAGAGATAGAGAAAAGCAGAGAGATCGTTGTCTTAGAGCGAACCTTAACCAGTATCTTAGTGAAGACCCACAGAAGAAGGTCCTTCATAAAGTAGATACCAGCAACCATGAACATCAACAGAAGGATGACTTCTAAGTTGGCGTTGATCTCGTGGTATACGTTATGTGGATCGGTTAAGCCGATCACGACCGCTTCAATTGCAATCAAACCACCCGGCTGAAGTGGGTAACATTTAAGCGCCATCGCCAGTGTGAAAATGAATTCGAAAATGAGCAACCAGCCTGTTACGACAGGGCCAGCTGTTAAAAGTAGGATAGGATTGGCTACAAGGAAGAAAAGGATTGCTTGCTTGTACCAAATTGGCGAGTTGCCCAAAAAGTTTCGGGTAATTGCCGACATGGTTGATTGATTCATGTAGGGTCCTTACAGTTATTTTAATTTGCCCAAAAGCAAAAAAGCGCAAAGATTATAAGGTTATTCCTTTATTTTGGAAACTGTGGTTTTAATACTTTAGTTTTATATAACTATTACAAATAAGCATTGCCGTTTTTAGGGGGTCTTTTTGAACTACTTAATTGCCCATCAAAATCGTCTGATCTTAGCTGACTCAAAACTAGGGGTCGTGTTGGATCGTATTGATCTCTCCCTATCTTTTGACAGCGAGTGTGAGATCGAACGTTACCCTGTGTTACCGGGCTATGAGTTGGTCAGAATGTCTGAGGTACCTGACAGTGCCAAAGTAGTGGATCTTCGAGCTGAACTTGAACGGTCCGATCCATTCCAGTACCAGTTGCTCTCCAGAGCTCAGCAGTTATTGAATTGGCGAGTAAATCATCAGTTTTGTGGTCGCTGTGGAGGCAGCATGTCGTTCGGTTTAACGGAGATGGTCTTGAAATGTTCGGACTGTGGGCATCACGCTTACCCGAGGCTATCTCCCTGTATCATCACTCTCGTTGAGGACGGAGATCGTATTTTATTGGCCCATAATGCTAAGTTCACACCCAATCGATTCAGTACGCTTGCAGGTTTTATCGATGCTGGCGAAACAGCTGAACAGGCGGTAGCACGAGAGGTCAAAGAGGAAGTGGGTGTTGAAATCAGCGATATCCGTTACTTCAAAAGTCAGCAGTGGCCATTTCCTGATTCACTGATGTTGGCGTTTTTTGCTCAGTATGCAGGTGGCGACATTAAACCTGATGGTCACGAAATATTAGAAGGGCGTTGGTTTACCAAGGAAGAGCTGCACACTGTGGTTCTGCCACCCAAATTCGCTATTTCTAGAGCGTTGATCGACGACTGGGTTGCACGTCAAAGCTGATTTGCAGCTATAGCTGGGTATCAGTGCCTAAAGAGTTTGCCTAGCTTGGTGGCCAGCATAACATCGCCTTCGGCGCGCAGTTGACCTTTCATAAAAGCACTCATGCCATCGATCTCACCCTGTATAACACCAATGAAGGTCGCTTCATCCATAATCAGAGTGATGTTTGGATCGGAGTGCTCACCCCAGTTGGCGTCTAGCTTTGAATCCTCGATCGTTAGGTAGAATGAATCTGCATCATTCAACGAGAACTGAAAGGTCTTATTTAGACCTTTGGCGTTGTCAGAATTGAATCGATCTTGCAGCTTGTTGAAAACCTGCGTGAGGGTGACGTTTGAAGACATAAAAACCTAGCGCTCATTAGAAGTGGCTATGTTAACCTACCCCTCTCTGTTAATCGACTTTCTTACGAGGTAATCAGTGGTCGAGTTTTTTTCTGAATACGGTCTTTTCTTAGCTAAAACGGTCACTTGGGTGGTTGCGATTGGGCTGGTGCTTGCGATGATTGCAGCGGCGGCTCAAAAACGTCGTAAGCCTAACGACGGAGAGATTGAAGTCGAATCGCTGAATGATCACTTCACCGAGCTAAAGGAGACGTTAGAAGACCACATATTGGATGAGCATCGCCTCAAACAGATGCATAAAGCGCAAAAGAAGCAGGATAAAGAGGAGGCTAAAGCCCGTAAAAAGGCCGCCAAGTCCGATGCTCAAGCAGAAGAGGATCGCAAACGAATCTATGTCATCGACTTCGATGGAGATATCCAAGCCTCTGAAGTCGACAAGATGCGCCAAGAGGTCACAGCAGTTCTGACACTAGCAAGAGAGGTCGACGAAGTGGTTGTTCGTCTAGAGAGTCCTGGCGGTTTGGTTCATGGCTATGGCTTGGCTGCATCACAATTAGAGCGCATTCGTCGTAAGCAGATTCCACTGACGGTGTGTGTCGATAAAGTGGCTGCCAGCGGTGGTTATATGATGGCTTGTATTGCTAACAAAATTGTCGCAGCTCCCTTTGCACTGATCGGTTCCATTGGTGTGGTTGCACAGATCCCCAATTTTCATCGCCTTCTTAAGAAGAATGACATCGATTACGAAGTGTTAACGGCCGGTGATTACAAGCGAACTCTAACGATGTTTGGCGAGAACACCGAAAAGGGGCGTGAAAAGTTTGTTGAGGAGCTAGAAGATACGCACGCTCTTTTCAAAGAGTTTGTCTCTGACTACCGCTCGGATTTAGATATCGAAAAAGTCGCGACGGGTGAAGTCTGGTTTGGACGTCGCGCCATTGCCAATGGTCTTATCGATCAGATTGAGACCAGTGATGACTATCTGGTTAATGCCGCTGATGAAGCGGATATCTACAAAGTGAGCTATCAGGTGAAGCAGAGTCTACAAGAGCGCCTCGAACACTTTGGAGTCTCGGCCATTACCGGCATTGCTGGTAAAGCTTGGTCGAGCCTGACGCAGAGCCGTTTCTGGGCGCGCTGATGAGTCGTATTGAGATCTCCATTGATGATCAAACCTTAAGGTTACTTACTGATTCAGGTGAGCAGAGTTGGAGCGTCTCAACGGCTTTAAACGGGTCGGGAAATCTAAAAGGGTCAGGCTGTACACCGCTTGGGCAGCACAAGGTAAAGCTTAAAATTGGCGAATCTGCACCGATCAATAGTGTCTTTGTTGGTCGTCGATCAACCGGTGAAATCTACTCAGAAACGCTTGCCAAGCATTACCCGGAACGCGATTGGATTTTGACACGAATCATCTGGCTACAGGGTATGGAGTCCGGCTTCAATCGTGGTGGTCAGGTCGATACACTAAGTCGTTTCATCTACATCCATGGCACACCTGACACTGAGCCGATGGGGGTGCCTAAATCACACGGCTGCATCAGAATGAGAAACCAGGATCTGATTGAACTGTTTGATCAGGTCAACAACAACATGATCGTAAATATTACGGCTTAATTGGAGAGAGTAATGAGCAGTGGCGCCCTAATGCTGGATATTGCTGGGACTGAGTTAACGCCCGCTGAGGTTGAGACGCTCAAGTCTTCCCAAGTGGGAGGGTTGATTCTCTTTGCTCGTAACTACCAAAACCCTGCACAACTTCGACAACTTATGACGTCGATCCGTCAGGTCCGTCCTGACCTGTTAGTGGCGGTCGATCAAGAGGGTGGTCGTGTGCAGCGATTTAAAGAGGGCTTCACCCGACTGCCACCAATGCGAGTATTCAGTGAAGCTTGGCAGGACAACCCGAGCAAAGCGGTCGCTTGGGCTCATGAGTTTGGCTGGTTGATGGCGACAGAGTTGCGCGACTATGACATCGATATCTCATTCGCCCCTGTGTTAGATCTCGATTACGGCCACTCAGAGGTGATCGGCGACCGTTCGTTTGGCACCGATAGCGAACAGGTTGAAGCACTTGCGGGAGCCTTCATGTCAGGCATGCATGAAGCGGGCATGGCGACCACGGGTAAGCACTTTCCAGGGCATGGCTGGGTGGAGGTGGATTCACATTTGGGTCTTCCAGAAGATCAGCGCAGTTTCGCTGAAATTGATGCTCAAGACCTACAGCCCTTTGCCAAGTTGATTAAACGCGGCTTGGATGCGGTCATGCCGGCCCATATTAAATACACCAGTGTCTGCTCACAGCCCGCAGGCTTCTCAGAGTTTTGGTTGCAACGCCAACTGCGTGAGCGATTAAGTTTTGATGGCGTGATCTTCAGTGATGATCTCTCTATGGAGGGTGCAGCAGAGACTGGCAGTTATTCTGATAGAGCCGATGCCGCGCTGGCAGCCGGGTGTGACATGGTGCTTGTCTGCAACGCCCCCGAGCGTGCTCAGGAGGTACTTCAGCATCTAAGCAGCATTGGGCACACTGGCTCAAATCGAATTGTAAGAATGCGTGCTAGACCTAAGCGCCCGAGTGATTCAGAACGCTTAGCTCGCGTAAGAACGATGGCGAAAGAGTTGGTCTAACTGATTATTTATTGGAGTTTTTAAGTGACTGAATTGTTGAGTTGGGTGCTTAACCCACTATTAAATGCCATACCTGCCTTGAATCAATATCAGTGGTTGCTGCAAGGCGCTGTGATTCTGTTGATGACACTGATCGTCTCTCTCGTCAGCAATACTTTGCTGAATCGACTGATTCCCTTCATCAATAATCTCTCGTCCGTTTGGAATCAGGTATTCATTGATACCGTGCGTGCCCCATTAAGTCTTCTAGTCTGGGTGGTGGGTATTACGCTCTCACTCGATATTGCCGCACGAGCACTGGACGAGATCGACCTGGTTCTGACGCAATCTTTGCGCTCGTTAGCCTATATTCTGTTGGCAGCATGGACGTTGATCCGTTTGATTAAACGGGTTGAGCAGCAGTTAGTGGATGGCGTTTCTGGTCGTCCTGGTGTTGACCGTACCACCGCTGATGCGGTCGCAAAACTACTGCGATTAACCGTCCTTCTGTTTGCAGGTTTGGTGCTGCTTCAACATTTGGGCGTCAGTGTCTCAGGCATACTAGCCTTCGGTGGTGTTGGTGGTTTGGCCGTCGGTTTTGCCGCAAAAGATCTGTTGGCTAACTTCTTCGGCGGGTTGATGATCTACATGGATCGCCCCTTCAAAGTGGGGGATTGGATTCGCTCCCCCGACAAAGAGATTGAGGGTACGGTTGAAGAGATCGGCTGGCGCTTAACCCGTATTCGCACCTTTGATAAACGACCGCTCTACGTCCCTAACTCAACCTTCGCCAGTATTGCCGTTGAGAATCCATCGCGTATGACTAACCGTCGTATCTATGAAACCATTGGTGTTCGTTATGACGATGCGGCTGTGGTTGAGCAGATTGTTGCGGATATTAAAGCGATGCTGCAGAGCCATGCTGAGATCGATCAGAGTCAAACTCTGATCGTAAACCTGAACCACTTTGGTGCTTCATCGATCGATATCATGGTCTACACCTTTACCAAAACGGTTAACTGGGTGGAGTTCCACTCGGTTAAGCAGGATGTATTGGTTAAGATTATCAATCTGGTTGAAGCGCGTGGCGCAGAGATCGCTTTCCCAACCTCTACAATTCATATTGCCCCGAATGAGGCGCCGTCGAACTAGTTTACGGTGTTTGCTGTCTCTGTTGAGGTCACCAGATCGGTGACCTCCATCTCGACTGCTTCAACCGGTCTAAAGAGTACCAGCATTCCCAGAACGGGGTGATCGATGTAGTGCAGATCCTTCGATCGCATGCGACGTGACTCCTCAAAACGGATCGTTTCAGCGGGCTCGTCGGTCAAGCTTAAACCGTTAGGGTAGTAGTTGATCGATGGGTAGATATGCAGATAACGCTGACGCTCAATGCGTAATGTACCTTCGAAGTTTCCAAATGCATCCAATAACAGAGTGGTGCGGTTAGCGCCAGGTTTAAACTGATCCAGCCAGCTATTGTGGTAGAGCAGCTCATACCCTTTTTGCGCCAATCGATTGGCTTGTTCAGTCAATGCAAAGGTGGTTATTGGCAACTCTTCATTCAGGGCTAAGGGTTCGCCATCATTGACGAGAGGAAGCTCAGCGTTGGTGAATTCTATACTTTCTAAGTCGGCAGGCCAGGTTTCGCTCTCTTTGTCGGCTTCAGCCTGTTTGAAAATAACCACTTCAACAGTGTAGAGACTCTCTTCACTGATCAGTTCAGGGGCAACCGCTAGCTTGACCGCCTCATCGTCAGCCACGGCTTGGCCGATACCAGCCAATAGCAAAAGGGTCGTTGCAATCACTCTCACTTTAATATGCTCCTGAAGGTTCAAATCAATCACTTGCCGGTGTCAGTGTATCAAGCAGCGCTTCAACTGTCTGGAATCGAGTTTCACTGTTTTCCATCGGTACACTGAACTTAAACGCGGTAGCCCCATCGAGTTTATAGACCTTTGGCTGTGTCTGCACCAGTTTTACAAGGGTGTAAGGATCGACACAGGTCTCCTCAGCAAACTCCAAGCGTCCTGACCCAGCGCCAGCATCCAACTTGATAATATCGAGTTTTTCAGCCCGCAACTTGATTGAAGTCTGTCGAATTAGGTTCTGAAGAGGCGTTGGTAGCAGACCAAAGCGATCAATCATCTCCACCTGAAGCTCACGCAACTCTTCGTCATTGGCTGCATTGGCAATGCGTTTATAGAGCGTCAATCGGTTATGCACATCCGGCAGATAGTCATCGGGAATCAGTGCTGGTAGATGCAAGTTCACTTCACAGCCGTGATGAAGAGGCTGATCAAAGTTGGGTGTTTTACCCTCTTTAATCGACTCTACTGCTTGCTCTAGCATCTCCATGTAGAGGGAGAAACCAATTGTCTGCATTTGACCCGACTGCTCTTCACCTAACAGCTCACCGGCACCCCGTATCTCAAGGTCGTGGGTTGCTAGGGTAAAGCCTGCCCCTAGAGTGCTCGCTTCGACAATCGCCTCCAAACGTTTGGTGGCATCTGAAGTCATCGCCTTGTGGTGCGGTGTAAGCAGGTAAGCGTAAGCCTGATGATGCGAACGACCGACTCGTCCACGCAACTGGTGCAATTGAGCCAGACCAAATTTATCAGCGCGATCGATGATGATCGTATTGGCGTTAGGAACGTCGATACCGGTTTCGATGATGGTGGTGGAGACCAATACGTTGAATCGCTTGTGATAGAAGTCACTCATCACCTGTTCCAGTTCACGCTCACGCATCTGGCCATGGCCGATACCAATACGGGCCTCTGGAATCAGCTCACCCAACTCTTTAGCGGTCTGTTCAATGGTTTTCACTTCATTGTGCAGATAGTAGACCTGACCACCGCGAAGCAACTCACGCAGAATGGCCTCTTTAATCAGCGCTGGATCTGATTGACGCACAAAGGTTTTAACCGATAGACGCTTAGCCGGTGCCGTCGCGATGATCGAAAGATCACGCATGCCCGACATCGCCATGTTCAGTGTGCGAGGTATAGGCGTTGCGGTTAGGGTTAGAATATCAACCTCAGAACGGAGCGATTTGAGCTTCTCTTTCTGCTGAACACCAAAACGGTGCTCCTCATCGATTATCAACAGCCCTAGGTTGCTGAATTTCAAATCGCCCTGAATCAGTTTATGTGTACCAATCAAAATATCGACCTGACCGGCCTCTACCTTGGCTGCGATCTGATCCTGTTGTTTGCCTGTTTTGAAGCGAGAGATCAGATCAACCTCCATAGGCCAGTCGGCGAAACGATCACGGAAATTCTCAAAGTGCTGCTGGGCGAGTAGGGTAGTTGGTACCAATACAGCGACCTGTTTGCCAGCTTGTGCCGCAATGAAGGCGGCCCGCATAGCCACTTCAGTTTTACCAAAGCCAACATCACCGCAGACTAGACGATCCATCGGTTGCACGGCTTGCATGTCTCGGCGCACCGCTTCAATGGCCATCGCTTGATCTGGCGTCTCTTCGAATGGGAATGCACGTGAGAATTGATCGTACATAGCATCATCAATGCTGTATTGATACCCCTGGCGAGCGGCACGACGTGCATAGATATCTAACAGCTCGGCAGCTGCATCACGTACCTTCTCGGCCGCTTTACGGCGCGCTTTGGACCACTGCTCTGTGCCAAGACGGTGCAGCGGTGCAGACTCTTCACTGGCACCGGTGTATCGGCTAATCAGATGCAGAGAGGAGACCGGAACATAGAGTTTGGCATCATTCGCGTACTGCAGGGTCAGAAACTCGGTGGCTGATCCATCCAAATCGATCGTCTGCAGACCGAGATAGCGACCTACGCCGTGATCAATGTGGACCACAGGATTCCCGACGCTCAGTTCAGACAGTGATTTAACGGCTTGGTCGGCATCGCTCTGTTCACGCTGGCGACGACGACGTTGGAAGACCTGATTGCCAAACAGCTGTGCCTCCGAGATCACCTCAAATTGATCACTGATGGCAAGACCCTGTTCAAGCGGTGCAACGCTTATTGCGAGTGACTCATTGCTGTTTTGAAAAGCGTGCCAGCTGTCGAGTTGCACAGGCTTGATCGACATCGCTTGCAGTTGCGTTAATAGAGATTCACGACGGCCCGCTGATTCAGCAAGAATGAGAACCGGAGTAGTGGCTTTGTCTAGGTGATTGGCCAGTGGGCGCAGAGGCTCTGCCGCAGTGGGAGAGGTGCTTAAACTGGGTGGCTCAGTCGCACCAATATTTTCACGCCCCGGTTTAACCTCCTCTGGTTCAGCGCATAGACGTATTCCAGGCCAACGTTTTAGGTCACTTGCCAAGTTATCCGGTGTTAAAAAGAGCTCATCTGGCGTCAAAATTGGGCGAGTGATATCGCCTTGGCGTTCGTTATGTCGACTTACCACACCGCTGTGGAATTGTGATGCGGCCTCCAGTATCCCTTTCTGCTGAATCACTAGGGTTGATTCAGGAAGGTAATCGAACAGGGTAGAGCACTGCTCAAAGAAGAGCGGCAGATAGTACTCGATACCCGCCGGTGCTAAACCGCTTGAGATGTCCTGGTAGATAGAGCAGTTGCCATAATCGACATCAAATCGTTGACGCCAACGCTGTTTAAAGCCATCAATCGCGTTGGAGTGAAAAGGGTATTCACGCGCCGGCAAAATGCGAATGCGCTCGATCTGTTCAATGGAGCGTTGTGTCTCCGGATCGAATGTCCTTAGAGTATCGATCTCATCATCAAATAGGTCGATACGAAGAGGCGCGCTAGTGCCGGTAGGGTAGAGATCAATAATGGCGCCACGTACAGCAAATTCACCGTGCTCATAGACGGTGTCGACCAGGTTATACCCTGCATCGATCAGTTGCTCTCGCATCCTGTCGGCGTCTAATTGCTGACCTTTTTCAAGCCAGAAGACATTACCACTGACAAACTCTTTAGGAGCGACACGCTGCATCGCCGTCGAAGCAGGCACGACAATGACACCTGACTTTAAACCTTGAAGTCGGTAGAGCGTCTCTAAGCGAGTGGAAGTAATATCCTGGTGTGGAGAGAAGCTATCGTAAGCTAGGGTTTCCCAGTCTGGAAAGAGCATCACAGGCAGAGAGTCACCGGCAAAAAAGCGTATCTCACGACGAATACGGCTAGCGCTCTCACTGTCGTTGCAGAGCATCAGTATAGGTCCCTGATGCTTGTCGCGTATCTGATCGATTAGCCAACCGGTGGCGGCCCCTTTTACATCACCAATACGGCGCAAATCACCGGCTTTAGTTGGGGCAATAAACTGATCTAGACCTGACAATCCTGGACTCCAGTGAAAATAGCATGAGAAAGATTCTATTGTAGCGATCAAACAGTAATTAGGGCAGGTAAGTAGAGAAAAAATCACAGTTTTTATCTGTTTCGCAGGTGCGGTATCGGCCATAATAGACGTCTACTCCACATGGACTTGGAATCGCATGAATCACTTCGAGCTGTTTGCTCAAATATTTGCTGTTACGGCCCCCATTTTCTCCCTGGTCATCATCGGATTGCTGCTAAAACGATTTAACCTGTTGAGTGATGGTTTCATCAGTGGCGCCTCGATGTTGGTCTACAAAGCAACCCTGCCTACTCTGTTAGGTTTAGCTACTTACCGAGCGGACGTGGTGGGACTGCTTGATTCCGTTCTGTTTGGCTACTACATCCTGGCCAACTTCGCAGTAGTCATACTCATGGGATTCGTCGCTTATCGGTGGATTCGGCCGGATCAGCGTGCTGTCTTTATTCAGGCGGGTTTCAGAGGTAATCATGGCATCATCGCACTGGCGCTGGTATTGAGCCTCTATGGCAATGAGGGGCTGCAAGTGGCCGGATTAATGGCAGGTTTAGCGGGAATCCTAAACAACGGTCTTTCGGTTGTGCTCTTTTCGGTCTTCAGTACACGCTATCGCCCTACGCCATTGGTTGTTGCCAAAGAGGTGGTGCTGAACCCGATGATTATCGGGGTGTTAATTGGTGCGCTGTTGTCACTGTTGCATTTGCGATTGCCACTCTGGGTAGAGGAGTCGGCTCAACTATTCGGCTCTATGTCACTGCCGCTAGCACTGCTCTGCATTGGCGCAACGCTGTCGTTAAAAGCCTTTCGACTGTCGGGTTGGTTGGCCGTCAATGCCACGCTGGTAAAGTTGATTTGGGTGCCGCTGCTGTTCACGGCCATTGGCGCCTACTTGGGTATCAGTGGAATGGAGTTAGGGACTCTGTTTCTGTTTCTCGCATCTCCTACCGCGGCTGCCAGTTATGTGATGGCTAAAATTGCAGGAGATGACGATGAGCTTGCCGCCAACATTATTGTTCTGACGACCTTTGTGTCGATGATCACGATAACTTTCGGGCTCTACCTACTGCAGTTGTTGGCATTAATTTAGTAGACTAGCAACCTCTTTAATCACCACCTAAAGGAATATTTCACATGAGCGTATGGACGCCCAATAGCTGGCGCGATCTGCCGGTTAAACAGTTACCGACTTACCCAGACCTAACGGCACTGCAATCGATTGAGGCTGAGCTGAAACAACAGCCGCCTTTGGTTTTTGCAGGAGAGATCCGATCTTTAAAAGCTGATCTGGCTCGTGTCAGTCGTGGTGAAGCGTTTCTGTTACAGGGTGGTGACTGTGCAGAGAGCTTTAACGAGTTCAGTGCCGATAAGATTAAAGACACGTTTAAACTGCTGATGCAGATGGCCGTTGTATTGGCGTTCTCGGGCAGTTGTCCTGTTGTAAAAGTCGGGCGCATTGCTGGTCAGTTCGCTAAGCCTCGCTCTAGTGATACTGAGACGATTGATGGTGTCGAGCTACCCTCATACCGTGGTGACAACGTCAACTCGGCCGAGTTTACTGCAGAAGCACGGATTCCAGATCCTGAGCGTATGTTGAAGGCTTATCATCAATCCTCAGCCACATTAAACCTACTGCGCGCCTTCTCACGTGGTGGCTTTGCCGATCTGCATCAGGTTCATAAATGGAACCAAGGCTTCGTGTCTCAGTCGCCTGCGCATGAAAAGTATGAAGCGCTAGCCGCACAGATCGATCAAGCGTTGTCGTTCATGGCGGCCTGTGGATTGAATTCAGACAATACGCCGCAGCTCTCTGAGACAACGCTCTACACCTCACACGAAGCACTCTTGCTGCCTTATGAAGAGGCACTAACGCGTCAAGACAGTTTGACCAACGGTTGGTATGACTGTTCAGCGCACATGCTCTGGATTGGTGATCGTACTCGCCAGCCTGATCATGCTCACGTTGAGTTCCTGCGCGGTGTTCAAAACCCGGTCGGTGTGAAAGTGGGCCCAACCACTCAAGTGGATGATTTGAAACGTCTTCTGGAGATTTTAAACCCAGAGAACGAAGCGGGTCGTATCAATCTGATTGCTCGCATGGGAGCCGAGAAGATCGGCGATCACCTGCCACAGCTAGTGCGTGCTGTGAATGATCTGGGCGTGAATGTGGTCTGGAGCAACGACCCGATGCACGGCAATACGGTAAAAGCGAGCAGCGGCTACAAAACCCGCTCGGTCGATGCGATCCTCTCAGAGATGAAATCCTTCTTCGAGATTCACAAGGCAGAGGGTAGCTACGCCGGTGGTGTTCATTTTGAGATGACTGGTAACCATGTAACTGAGTGTGTCGGTGGTGCCTACCAAATCACAGAATCTGCCCTGGCAGAGCGCTACATCACCCAGTGTGACCCACGCCTTAATGCTGACCAGTCACTTGAGTTGGCGTTTATGATTGCGGATACACTTAAAGCAGCGCGTAAGTAATCTAAGTTGGAGCGGTCTTAAAAAGGCCGCGATATTTGGTGACAGGCCTTCAGCCTGTCATCCGCTGGTAAGATTTACTAATAATCTGGAAAACGCTGAGAAAGTGGATGTCAGGCTAAAGCCAGACACCGGTGCCAATAGCTAAGCTTAACTTAATACCCATCGCGGCCTTTTCAAGACCGCTCCAACAGTGCCAGATTCGAATCTGGCACCCCGTTCCCCGTCCGACTGAGAACGAGCACGGTGCTCTTTTTCGTTAAGACGTTGAAAGGATCGAGCCCCGGATGGGCGAGAGTTTCAGCGCCTGCACGGAGCAGGCTCTGAAATGTGCCTTTTGATGTTAGAAAAAGAGTATCGCGCGCAGTGTGCCGAAGGCCGAAGGAGCGGGGTGTGTTTTCTTGCTTCTTCTTTGCTCACACAAAGAAGAAGGCTAGCCGACGCTAGTCGGATAGAAATGCGGTTGACAGGCTGAAGGCCAGTCACCGAAAAGATCGCCCCAAGCTTACTCTAACCGCCCAAACTGCTCAGCTAGGAAGCTCTCTGCACGCTCAAGCATAAAGTATCGGAACGCCTCTGCAGCAGGGGAGAGTACCTTCGATTGTGTATGCACAAGGTTCCAGGCTCTAACAATGGGTGCGCCATCGACATTGAGTATCCCCAGTTTTTGGTGCTCCAGTTCTAAACCGACTGTGTGCTGTGACACAAATCCTATCCCCAGATCGGCCATTACGGCCTGTTTGATCATTTCGTTGGAATCCAGTTCAAACTTATAATGCGGTTCAATACTTCTCCCCTCGAAAAAGCGTTCCATCGCTGCTCGTGTGCCTGAGCCCTCTTCACGAACAATAAACGGGATATCTCGCAGCTCCTCGGGTGTTAACCGCTCATCCAGGCTTCTTAAAAATAACGGGTTTGTGGGCGCGGCCACAAAAACGTGTGGGTGAGCCGCAAAGGGTTCATTTCGGGTCCGCATCTCTTTGGGTGGTCGACCCATAATAGCGAGATCAACTTCATTGTTTTGCAAAGATTTGAGCAGCTGTTCACGATTACCAATCGATAGCTTTATGTCGACACTCTTATGTTCTTCAATGAATTCAGAAATAAGGTGCATCATGAAGTATTTTGCGGTTCTAACAATCCCTATCGTAATTGTTCCAGCTTCTGCGTGAATTAATCTTGCTGCAGCATCTTCAGCGTCTTTAACGGTCGCTAGGATTCTTCTAGCGTAGACCAGCATATATTCACCTGCTGTGGTTAGCGTGACTTTTTTGCCAGCACGATCAAACAACGGCATGCCTACGTTACTTTCAAGCTCTTTAATTTGCATGGTAATCGCCGGGGGAGTTAGGTGAAGAGATTCCGCGGCTCTAATGAAACTCAGCTGTTTTGCGACTTCATTAAAGACTCTGAGCTGACGAAAGGTTGTATTACGCACTGGCTCCTCCGATTAATGCTTTGAGTTATTTATTGTGGTTTATTCAAAATAGTTAAGTTTAACCTTAATGTAAACAGTATCTATTTAATTCCTGATTGAATATTAATGTTAAGTAATCACTTATCATTTTGATAAGAAAGTTTGTGTTGTTCTTAACATTACTTTCCCATAACGTCTCTCCTATGCGATTGCTAAGTTGATTTCAGCCTGGCACTCAAACAGCACAACAATAATCAAGGTTTAATCCAACAGGAGAAATTGACCATGGCAAAAAGCTATCAAGCAGGTGTAAAGGAGTACCGTGAGACGTATTGGATGCCCGATTACACACCAAAAGATACGGACTTTCTGGCGTGTTTTAAGGTAATTGCACAAGATGGAGTGCCACGTGAAGAGGCGGCAGCAGCAGTTGCGGCAGAGTCTTCTACCGGTACTTGGACGACCGTGTGGACAGATCTGCTCACTGATCTTGAGTACTATAAAGGCCGCGCTTACGCTATCGAGGATGTTCCTGGTAATGACGAGGCGTTCTACGCATTCATTGCCTACCCAATTGACCTGTTCGAAGAGGGCTCTGTTGTCAATGTATTGACCTCTCTTGTTGGTAACGTATTTGGCTTTAAGGCAGTGCGTTCTTTGCGATTGGAAGATGTTCGTATTCCAGTCGCCTATGTAATGACCTGTGGTGGACCACCGCACGGCATTCAGGTAGAGCGCGACATTATGAACAAATACGGTCGTCCAATGTTGGGGTGCACCATCAAGCCTAAGCTGGGTTTGTCAGCCAAAAACTATGGACGAGCAGTTTATGAGTGTCTTCGCGGTGGTCTCGATTTTACCAAGGATGATGAGAACGTTAACTCTCAACCGTTCATGCGCTGGAGACAACGATTTGATTTTGTCATGGAAGCCATTGAAAAAGCCGAAGCTGAAACGGGTGAGCGTAAAGGTCACTACCTGAACGTGACAGCTCCAACTCCGGAAGAGATGTATAAGCGTGCCGAGTATGCAAAAGAGATCGGCGCCCCAATCATTATGCACGATTATCTGACCGGTGGTTTTACCGCTAACACAGGTCTAGCAAATTGGTGTCGTGAAAATGGCATGTTGTTGCACATTCACCGTGCCATGCACGCTGTTCTAGACCGCAACCCTAATCACGGTATCCATTTCCGAGTGCTGACTAAGATGCTTCGTCTTTCCGGTGGTGACCATCTTCACTCTGGCACGGTGGTTGGTAAGTTGGAAGGTGACCGTGAGGCGACCTTGGGCTGGATCGATCTAATGCGTGACTCTTTTACAAAAGAGGATCGCAGTCGCGGCATTATGTTTGATCAAGACTGGGGATCTATGCCGGGTGTTATTCCGGTTGCCTCGGGCGGTATCCATGTTTGGCACATGCCTGCATTGGTTAACATTTTTGGTGATGACTCAGTTCTACAGTTTGGTGGTGGTACTTTGGGTCACCCGTGGGGTAATGCCGCAGGTGCAGCTGCGAACCGTGTGGCTCTTGAAGCCTGTGTTGAAGCGCGAAATCACGGTGCTGAACTTGAGAAAGATGGTAAACAAATCCTTCTCTCTGCAGCCGAGCACAGCCCTGAGCTAAAAGTTGCCATGGAAACCTGGAAAGAGATCAAGTTTGAATTCGATACGGTCGATAAGCTAGACGTCTCTCATAAATAAAGTAATGGGAGGGTTCCTTAGAGACCCTCCTTAATAAATTGAGCTCTTATTAGAGTTGAGGAATAGATGATGAGTGAAATGCAAGATTACGCATCAAGCCTGAGTGATGTGAATAGCCGTAAATTCGAGACATTCTCTTACCTGCCTGAGATGAATGCTGAACAAATTCGAAAGCAAGTTGAGTACATCGTGTCTAAAGGATGGAACCCGGCGATAGAGCATACAGAGCCAGAGAATGCGTTCGATCACTACTGGTACATGTGGAAGTTGCCACTGTTCGGTGAGACCGACGTTGATCGAGTTCTGAATGAGGCTGAAGCTTGCCACCAAGCCCACCCTAATAACCACGTTAGGTTGGTCGGTTATGACAACTATGCTCAGTCAAAAGGTGCTGAGATGGTGGTTTACCGAGGCAACCCAGTATAACGCTATAGATACCCCCTCTAATGAGGGGGTTTTGCTCTCAATGAATACAAAAGGTAAGAGTATGAGTGCAGTGAATACGGATCAATACATTATCAAGGACGAACCCTTTTATAAGGCGGTAGGCAATGAGGTCGATATGTATCAAGCCGCCTATGCAAGACGTATGCCGGTGATGCTCAAAGGGCCAACGGGATGCGGCAAATCAAGGTTTGTGGAGTATATGGCCTGGAAACTGAAGCGTCCTCTGATTACGGTTGCCTGTAACGAAGATATGACGGCCTCAGATCTGGTTGGACGTTTTTTGCTCGATAAGGACGGTACCCATTGGCAGGATGGTCCATTAGCGACAGCTGCCAGAATAGGGGCAATTTGTTACTTGGATGAGGTCGTTGAAGCAAGACAAGATACCACCGTTGTGATTCACCCCTTAACTGACCATCGCAGAACACTGCCTTTGGATAAAAAAGGGGAACTGATCGAGGCGCACCCTGATTTTCAATTGGTTATCTCTTATAACCCCGGTTATCAAAGCCTGATGAAAGATCTTAAACAATCCACTAAACAGCGATTTGGTGCGATGAACTTTGACTATCCGAAAGATTATGATGAAGCTGAAATTGTAGATAAAGAGACAGGTGTGGGTCTTGATATCGCCAATAAATTGGTTCAAATAGCCCACCGTGCGAGGAATTTGAAAGGGCACGGCCTTGATGAAGGAATATCAACTCGTTTGCTTGTCTATGCTGGGCAGATGATCGCTGAAGGTGTAGATCCGTTGTCTGCGTGCAAAATGACGTTAGTAACACCGTTGACCGATGATCCAGATATGCGAGAAACCCTAGATGCTGCAGTCAACACATTTTTTGTGAGCTAACAGGGGCAGCACCGATGAGTATCGACATGGACCAGTATCGCCAATCTCTTGAGAGCATCGCTCCAGAAATGAACGATGTTTTAGAGAGTCACTTTCATGAAGCCGCACGAGTGATGTCATCGCCTGCCTTACAAGACTATCTTGAGGGTGCACAGAGTTTGGCGAATCTAGGTCGTGGTAAAGAGCTCGTGATCGCGTTTATTGAATGCATGCCACAGGTCGTGAAAGAGTGTGGTGAGGATGTCATGAGTGACTGTATTCATGCAGCCATGAAACTCGCTTCGATGACCTCTGGTGAAGTCATTACTCTGTTATTGCAATCCCTGCCGATTGCTGCAAATCGTCTTGGTGATCCTGAATTGCTGAGAGGGTACCTTACTCTCATCCATCAATTGTCTGCTAAGGCAGCTCGCGGCCTTAGGCCGATGCTGAATCATATGGATGAGCTGCTATCAAAGCTGACGCTTTCAGGACTTCGACGTTGGGCTAACTTTGGGGCGGATGCTTATCGAAGAGATTTTGTTAATCTAGTCAGTTATTTCGAGCTCAAGACCGCTGATAGTCAAAAAATGCTGCAACAAGAGCGCAAGGGTACGCTGTTTATTGATGCGCAACGCAAATTAAATTTTTACTTAAGGGCTTTATGGGGAAGAGATTTTTTTCTTCGTCCCACCTCGGCAGATTACGAAGACTTTAAACCTTACATTGAACATCATGTTATGCATTTGCCAGATGCGGTTGATGATCTCAACCAGGTGGATGGCGTCTCGTTATATCGTGCTCAAGTGGCACACGCTGCTGCTCATATGAGTTATACGACTGACCGAATGGATGCTAGCGGCCTTAGTCAGGCGCAGATGTTCTTTATCGCATTGATCGAAGATGCCAGGGTTGAGTATTGTGCGATGCAAGACTTTCCTGGACTGCGTTCCACTTGGCAAGCGTTACTGTCAATTGAGCCGGAGGGCCGTGAGGAACACCCAACCTTACAGCGGTTGGGTCAGTTTGCATTGATGCTGATGGATGAAACAGTAAGATCAGACGACCCAGAGTTGAATGAATTATCGGCTAAGTTTCATCATGAAATTTCTGCTAAAAAAGACTCTTCTGAAATCAGCTTTCAGTTAGGACTGGCGCTTTTTGCTCTGTTTGATGACCGTAAAGAGGTGCCCAGTCTACGTATTCTGCAGTCCATGCGCACACCTTATCGTGATGATAATCGTTTTGTTTGGGAGTTTGAGCCTTTCAATCTAGCTGAGCATGGTCTGGAGTATATTCCCGCTTCGCAACGACAGGTAAGAAAGTATGTCAGTGCCGTCGAAATGGCGAATGAGGTGGACTGTGAGCTAGCGGGCGATGATGCCCAAGAAGTTTGGGTATGCGCGACAGAGTTCATGCCTTATGAGGATGCAGGTGAAGCGACCGAGTCTTTTAATGACCGCTGGGGTAAAGAGCCTATTTCAGATCCATACCACTATCAGGAGTGGGATTATCAGGTGCAGTTATACCGACCCGATTGGGCAACGGTGTACGAAAAAAGAGCTCAAAAAGGGGATCCAGAAACGATTGATCGGATCTTTCAAGAACATAAGCCGATAGTGCAGAAAATTAAACAGGTTGTTGATCTTCTCTCACCGGATGGCGTTCAAAGAGAGCGAAATATGGAAGATGGTGATGAGATTGATCTGAATGCGGCCATCGATGCGATGATTGCCATCAGAATGGGTGAACAACCCAACCCCAGAATCACAATGCGTAATGTTGTCAAAAATCGCGATCTTGCAGTGACTGTATTGTTGGACCTATCTGAGTCGACGAATGAGACCATGGAGGGATCTGATAAAAGTGTGCTTGAGTTGACGCGTGAAGCAGCGACGCTGGTTTCAAGCGCGATCAATGGCATCGGTGATCCTTTTTCGATACATGGATTCGCTTCTGATGGTCGACACGATGTTCAATACTTTAAATTTAAAGATTTTAATCAGAGCTTTAATGACGAAGCAAAAAGTCGTCTTGCAGGAATGACGGGAGGGCTGTCAACTCGTATGGGAGCAGCCATGCGACATGCTGGAAGTCTTTTGATGAAACAACCTGAACGCCGCAAGCTGCTCCTGTTGGTCACAGATGGGGAACCAGCTGATATCGATGAGCGTGATCCCCAACACCTTAGGCACGATACCAAGAAAGCTGTCGAAGAGCTGTACAGCCAAGGTGTTTTAACCTATTGCTTAACCTTAGACCCCAATGCTGATAGTTATGTTAAACGAATTTTTGGGGCCAATAACTATACGGTGGTCGATAACGTTGATCGTCTGCCAGAAAAGCTACCCAGCTTATTTGCCAGCCTGACCTGTTAGGAGTCGTTATGCAAAAATCAAAAACATACGTCGGCATTCACAATGACCTTTACGGAGGGATGACCGATACCGGAAAAATCATCAGGGATGCTTGGGCTTTTGGTTTGATTCCGGAAACGGAAAGTTGTGAGGGTTGGTTAGTGCAGGGGCTGGAGACACTCTGGCGTCAGGTCAATGATGAGTGGGAGAATTATGGATTTTCTGTCAGTCAGTTGCCAGATGAGATCCGAGTGCGTTACCTACATATTCAAGAACAAGCCATTGTTCATGCAAAATCAAAGGGGTGGGACGCGGATAGAGATTTGATGGCAGATTAACTTTTATTTAGTAAGCCTCGATGTAAAAGCACCGGGGCTTTTTTACGTCGGTTGTTAGTTAAGTGATTTCTTAATCCTAATATAACCTCATTTTAATTGCGCTTACTTAGCACACTGAATACTCTTAGTTAATAGAAAATAAACATAAGAATATAACTGAAGGTATTAAATGGCACTTAAAGCGTTAATTTTTGATGTCGACGGTACATTGGCAGACACCGAAATGGCGCATATGGCTGCTTTCAACTATGCCTTTGAAACAGCGGGCCTCACTTGGTTATGGGATTTAGAGACCTATACAGAGCTGCTTGAAGTCTCGGGCGGCAAAGAGCGAATTCGTCACTACTGGAACCAACGGCCTGATCGAGGTGTTCAAGTCAGCGAAGAGCGCATCGACTCAATCATTCCAGAGCTGCATGCCACTAAAACTGCTCGTTATGAAGAGATGGTTGCTTGCGGAGAGGTTGCGATGCGCCCTGGTGTTTTAGAGCTAATTAAAGCCGCGAAGTCTGCTGGTTTAAAGCTAGCCATCGCCACAACGACCACTCCTGCCAATATCGAAGCACTGCTCTCTCACGCCATGGGCGATGACTGGCAGGAGACGTTCACCGTTGTCGAAAACGCAGAAACTGCTCCGAATAAAAAACCGGACCCCAGTGTCTACCTTCAAGCATTGGAGCGTCTTGGTGTCTCATCGGCAGAGGCAATAGCCATTGAAGATACCAACAATGGGTTAAGAGCCGCTAAAGGCGCCGAATTGGCTACTGTAATAACCCCTAATGAGTTTTCCAAGCACCATGATTTCACAGGGGCTGACTTAATTGTTCCCTCATTAAGCGATGTGAATTTAGAGCAGTTGTCTCGACTGATCGCTTAACAATACCGATTTTCAAAAATAATAAGAGGCAACTGATATGCCATTTAGAACCAATAGAACGACCTTAACTCAATACCTAATTGAAGAGCGTCGTCGTTACCCAAGTGCCAGCGGTGATTTTAACGCCTTGATTTTGGATGTGGCGATGGCCTGTAAGCAGATCGCTAAAGCCGTAGCCTATGGTGAATTAGCGGGCCTACACGGTGAGCATAATGAAGATGCAGGCGGCAGTATCAATGTCCAGGGTGAGGCTCAGAAAAAACTGGATGTGCTCAGTAATGACATTTTCATCAAAACGACCGAGTGGGGCGGACATCTTCTCGGCATGGCCTCGGAAGAGATGGATGAGGCGCTGGATATCCCAGAGGGGAATCCGAAAGGTCGCTATCTGATTGTATTTGATCCACTCGATGGCTCATCGAACATTGATGTGAACGTCTCGGTGGGCAGTATTTTCTCGATTCTTCGTGCACCGGATGATGCAACAGCGCCTATTCAAGAAGAGGTATTTCTTCAGCCCGGATCACAACAGGTAGCGGCGGGATACGCGCTTTATGGTCCCTCGACCATGCTGATTCTTACGGTGGGTAACGGTGTAGTTGGTTTTACTCTGGATCCCGCTTTAGGTGAGTTTATGTTGACTCACCCCAGCATCACCATTCCTGAGGAGACTCAAGAGTTCGCGATCAATACCTCTAATAGCCGTTTCTGGGAAGCGCCCGTTAAACGTTACGTAGATGAGTGTCTTGCGGGATCGACGGGTCCGCGCGGTAAAGACTTCAACATGCGTTGGATCGCTTCGATGGTAGCGGAGGCGCACCGTATCCTAATGCGTGGTGGTGTCTTCATGTATCCACGTGACACCAAAGATCCAAGCAAAGCCGGTAAGTTACGACTGCTCTATGAGGCAAATCCTGTCGGTATGATTATCGAGCAGGCCGGTGGTCGTGCCAGTACAGGCAGCTACCCCATGCTGGATGTGAAACCGACTGAGCTTCACCAACGCATAGGTTTGGTGTTTGGTTCTAAAAACGAGGTCGAGCGCATTGAGCGTTACCACAACGAACCGATCGAAGAGAAAGGCGAAGATATGCCGCTCTTTGCTGAACGCAGTCTATTCCGCGATTAAGTTACTGGACCTGGAGAAACATTATGTCAGAACGTCACCCAATTATTGCGATTACCGGCTCATCAGGTGCAGGTACTTCAACCGTTACTCGCACATTCTCAAACATCTTTCGTCGTGAAAATGTTAAAGCCGCGATTGTCGAAGGCGATAGCTTCCACCGTTACGATCGTACCGAAATGAAAAAGCAGTTGGCGCAAGCCGATGCAGCGGGCAATAAACATCTCAGCCACTTTGGTCCAGAGAACAACCTGTTTGATGAGCTCGAAGGCCTGTTTAAAAGCTACTCTGAGACGGGTACCGGTAAAAAACGCTTCTACCTGCACAACCAAGATGAGGCTGAGCCTTACGGACAAGAGCCAGGCACCTTCACACCTTGGGAAGAGATCGATAAAGATACCGATATCCTTTTCTATGAAGGCCTGCACGGCGCGGTGAAAACTGAGCAGAACGATATAGCCCAATACCCAGATCTACGTATCGGTGTGGTTCCCGTCATCAACCTTGAGTGGACGCAGAAGCTTTGGCGCGATAAGAACCAGCGTGGTTACAGTGCTGAAGCGGTAACGGATACGATTCTGCGCCGCATGCCTGATTACATTCACTACATCTGCCCTCAATTTGAACATACGCATGTGAATTTCCAACGCGTACCGATGGTCGACACCTCTAACCCTTTCATCGCTCGGGACATCCCTTCTGCCGATGAGAGCATGGTGATTATCCGCTTTGCTAACCCTAAGGGGATCGACTTCCAGTATCTCTTGAACATGATTGGCAATAGCTTCATGTCACGTGCCAATACCATTGTTGTCCCTGGGGGCAAGATGGAGCTGGCAATGCAGTTGATCTTCACACCCTTTGTATGGCGCATGATGGAACGTCGTAATCGCGCCTTGGGTCGTGGTTAAGGCCGTCGCTAATTAGGAGCAACAGATGAACAGAACAGCACCGAATGCCGCTATGGCAAATGAGATGGCCAATGCGATTCGCTTTCTAGCGATCGATGCCGTCGAAGCCGCAAAATCGGGACACCCAGGTGCACCGATGGGTATGGCAGAAATTGCAGAGGTTCTTTGGAACCGTCACTTGAAACACAGTCCAGCCAATCCACACTGGCCAGATCGCGACCGTTTTGTTCTCTCTAATGGTCACGGTTCAATGTTGATCTATGCACTGCTGCATTTAACGGGCTACGATCTTCCAATCGATGAACTTAAACAGTTCCGCCAACTGCACTCTAAGACACCAGGTCACCCTGAAGTGGGCGTTACAGCGGGTGTGGAGACTACGACGGGTCCATTAGGCCAGGGTATCTCGAATGCTGTCGGTTTGGCACTTGCCGAGAAGATGTTGGCGGCAGAGTTTAATGAATCAGGGCACACTATAGTGGACCATTTCACCTACTGTTTCTTGGGTGATGGCTGCATGATGGAGGGGATCAGTCACGAGGTCTGCTCACTGGCTGGGACCCTAAGAACGTCTAAGCTCATCGCGATCTACGACGACAACGGTATCTCGATTGATGGCCACGTCGAAGGGTGGTTTGCTGATGATACGCCGGCACGTTTTGAAGCTTATGGCTGGAATGTGATTCGTGATGTAAACGGTCATGATGCGTCAGCTGTCGATGCAGCGATTCGTGCAGCCAAAGCTCAAGCGGTCTTAGCTGATGGCAAACCGACACTGATCTGTACTAAAACCGAGATCGGTAAAGGGTCGCCCAATAAGGTCGGTACACACGACGTTCATGGTGCCGCACTGGGTGCTGACGAGGTCGCTGCGACACGCGCTGCACTGAATTGGAATCATGCGCCATTTGAGATTCCTAGCGACGTGAAGAGCGCTTGGGACTGCACCGATTCAGGCAGAGCAGAAGAGGCGGAATGGGATATTCGTTTTGCTGAGTACGCTAAAGCATTCCCAGAAAAAGCCGCAGAATTCAGACGTCGTATGATCGGTGAATTGAGCGATGAGTATCAATCTAAGATTGCCGATGTCATGGCTCAGATTGCTGCAGCAGAAGGGGACGTAGCGACTCGTAAAGCGAGTCAAAATGCACTAGATGCTATCGCACCTCTTGTTCCAGAGTTTTTTGGCGGCAGTGCTGATTTGACCGGTTCGAACCTGACTAACTTCAAAACAGCCACCTATGCAGGCCGAGATACTTGGGGTAACCACCTCTCTTACGGTGTTCGTGAGTTTGGTATGGCTGCGATTATGAATGGTATGGCACTGCATGGTGGCTACCTACCTTATGGTGGTACCTTCCTCACGTTTAGTGATTACTCTCGTAATGCGATTCGAATGGCTGCACTGATGAAACAGCGTGTGGTTCATGTCTTTACTCATGACTCGATTGGTCTGGGTGAAGATGGCCCAACACACCAGAGTATCGAGCACGTTCCAAGCTTACGCATTATTCCTGGACTTGATGTCTGGCGTCCTTGTGATGCCCTTGAAACGGCCACGGCATGGGCGCACTCGGTTGAGCGACAGGATGGTCCCTCTGCTCTAGCGCTGTCACGACAGGGGATGCCTAAATTACTGAAGGCGGCCTCTGATGCAGACAAAGTTCGTAAAGGTGGCTACATCCTCTCTGATATGGCCAGTCCACAAGCGGTGATCATGGCAACCGGTTCTGAAGTGCAATTGGCGTTGCAAGCTCAAGAGACTTTAGCGGCTGAGGGTATCTCAACCCGCGTTGTCTCAATGCCTTGTACCAATCTGTTTGATCGCCAATCTGAAGATTACCAAGAGCAGACGATTCCATCGGACCTTCCTGCGGTTGCAGTGGAAGCAGCGCATACCGATTTCTGGCGCAAATATGTGGGCAGAAAAGGTGGTGTTGTAGGCATCGACAGCTTTGGTGATTCAGCACCGGCTCCTGTTCTCTATGAGTACTTCGGCATTACTGCTAACGCAGTTGCTGATGCTGTTCGCCAGCGAGTTTAGGGGTAACAGAAATGTATAAAGCGATGTTATTTGATCTTGACGGTACCTTAGTCGAGACGGCGCCGGAGATCTATGATGCCACCAATGCCACTTTAGAAGAGTGTGGTTATGCAAGGGTGACTCAAGAACAGGTCAACTCGTGGATAGGGCACGGCACACGTGCGCTGTTGATTAAAGCCCTGGCTTACATCCACAACCAATCCATTGAAGAGATTGAGTCTGGACCTATTTTGGCAGGCGCACTACCTGTCTTTGATAAGCACTATCAACGCTGCTGCGGTACCACCAGTTACCTCTATCCACATGTTTTAGAGGTGGTTAAAAAGCTTGGGTCTGAAGGGGTCAAGTTGGCAGTGGTTACCAATAAAGAGAGCCGATACACCGATCGTGTGTTAGCGGCTCACGGCTTAACGGAACTCTTCGATATTGTAGTCAGCGGCGACAGTTTTCCAGTGAAGAAGCCTGACCCAACGTCAATTTTAGACTGCCTTGAGCAGTGGCAAATCTCAGCAGAGGATGCACTGTTTGTGGGTGACTCCTCGATCGATGCGGCCACGGCGCGTAATGCAGGCATTGATGTTTGGTTACTTCCTTACGGTTACAACATGGGTGAACCGATTGAGTCGGCTAACCCCGATCGCGTCATTCAAGACTTTTCAGAGTTGGTGGATTAACCCATCAATTCAATAACTTAATCGACTCTTCGGAGGTAAATAATGGCACTTGTATCCCTACGTCAGGTACTTGATCACGCCGCAGAGAATAGCTACGGTGTTCCTGCGTTTAACGTTAACAACCTTGAGCAGGTGCAAGCGATCATGCAAGCAGCGCAGGCAACAGACAGTCCTGTGATTCTGCAGACATCTGCTGGCGCTCGCACCTACGCCGGTGAGGCTTATCTTCGCCATCTCATTTTGGCGGCTATCGAGACACACCCGGATCTTCCGGTTGTCCTGCATCAGGATCACGGTGCATCACCTGCAGTCTGTATGCAGTCGATTCGTTCTGGCTTCTCCAGTGTCATGATGGATGGTTCGTTAATGAGTGATGGTAAAACGCCATCGACTTATGAATACAACGTCGAGGTGACCCGACAAGTCTGTGAAATGGCGCATGTCGTTGGCGTATCGGTTGAGGGTGAGCTAGGGTGTCTGGGTTCGCTAGAGACGGGTGAAGCCGGTGAAGAGGATGGTCAGGGTGCTGAGGGTATTTTGAGCCATGATCAAATGCTGACCGACCCTGATGAAGCTAAAGAATTTGTTGAGAAAACTGGCGTCGATGCCCTAGCAATTGCGATTGGTACCAGCCACGGTGCGTACAAATTTACACGCCCACCGACGGGCGATATTCTCGCAATTGATCGTGTCGCGGCGATTCATAAAGCAATCCCGAACACCCATCTGGTGATGCACGGTAGTTCCAGCGTGCCACAGGAGTGGTTAGCGATCATTCGTGAGTTTGGTGGCGAGTTGAAACCGACCTACGGTGTCCCTGTAGAGGAGATCGTTAAAGGGATTCAAAACGGTGTTCGTAAGGTCAACATTGATACCGACATTCGCTTGGCAATGACCGGTGCTATGCGCCGTATGATGGCCGAGAAGAAGAGCGAGTTTGACCCACGTAAATTCCTAGCCGCAGCCCGCGATGCAGCCTCAGGTATCGTCAAAGATCGTTTCGAAGCCTTCGGCTGTGCCGGACAGGGCAGTAAGATCAAACCGATCTCAATGGATGACATGGCGGGTCGATACTAATCGACCCAAGATCCATTCAAAACGTTGGAGCGGTCTTGAAAAGGCCGCGATATCTCCTAAGATCAAAAGCATTTCTATCCGACTGGCGTCGGCTAGCCTTCTTCTTTGTGTGAGCGGTATTGACGGTGACTGGCCTTCAGCCTGTCATCCGCCGTGAGAATTTAATGCCTATCTGGAAAACACCGAAAAATCAGATGACAGGCTGAAGCCAGTCACTGTTGCTTTCAGATAAACTCTAATGAATACCAATCGCGGCCTTTACAAGACCGCTCCAACAATCACTCAACGCCAAACGCAACCATCTCAGCCTCTGCACAGAGCCTTTCATCGGCGGATAAGGTCAACTTAACTCGCACTTTACGCCCCTCGATGGATATCAGCTCGCCATGCAGTTCTAACTCCACGCCCATCGGAGTGGGGGTGATGTATTTAATATTTAATTGCCCTGTGACGTGGCGTTGAATCTTTGCATCTTTTTCGAGTGTTTCATGCTTCTGCAGGTAGCTGAAAGCGGCCGCTGATGCAGTGCCGTGGCAGTCGAGTAGGGAAGCGACCGCGCCGCCGTAAAGGTGTCCAGGAACGCCGCCGCTGTATTTGGTCTCTGGCGTGAAGCGAGCTAGGATGGTGTCACCTGTTACATAACTTTTCAGGTGCCATCCATCCGCGTTTGATCGACCACAGCCAAAACAGTGGCTATGGCTCTCTGGATAGAGATCTTGAATGGCTTGTTTCATTGAGACTCCTTCTCACATCTTTGAATAGAGAATAGCAATTATCTTATCTAGGTTGATACATACTGATGGATAAGTTGTGCTCTAATAAGCCATCCCCGATGTAAGAGAGGTGTTATGAAGCTTTTCCAATATGATCATTGTCCATTCTGTGTTCGTGCTGACATGGTCGCTAAATACAAACAGGTTAATTTTGAGTCGATTTACCTGCTGAATGACGATGCCGACAGCTGTATTGAGCGTGTTGGCAAAAAAATGGTGCCGATTTTACAGATTGATGGCCAATCTATGGGCGAAAGTCTGGATATCGCTCATAAGTTGGATGAGTTAGGCAAGGCTGATCAGGTAATAGTCGAAGGTGGTGATTCTGATCGTTTCACACAACCACTGATGTCAGTAAATCGCGCGATCTTCTCTCTGCTTTTTCCTCGCAATGTACAGATCGGTTTGCCTGAGTTTGAAACTCAATCGGCAATTGATTTTTATCGTGTGAACAAGGAAGCGATGATTGAGTGTAGTTTTGAGCAAGCTCTGGACAATACAGCTGAACACCAAGCCCTTGTAGAGCAGGTCTTAAATGATTTGCCTAAGCTGATTAAGCCTTCGGATAGAGGTGGGCAGCTTAGCTGGGATGACGTTATGATTTTTCCAATGTTACGCAACTTAACCGTGATCAAAGATCTTCAGATGCCCACGCAGGTTGTAGATTACATCAATGAAGTAGCACAACTGACCAATGTTGAGCTCTACACAGACAGGGCCATCTAAGGGAAGAAAAAAGAAAGAGAGGGGAAAGGGCTTCACCCTCTCAAAGGGGTGTTTACAACAGCTGTGTACATAATAGTGTGCAAAGCTGACATTTAGCTGATGGCTAAAATTTTTTCACAAGGACGTTAGATGACACAGTTTGCGCGTTACTATCAGCGTTATTCAAAAGCTCGACTAAAAGCACTGATTATCCTCAGTCTAGCGATTCTGCAGTTTCCTTTAGCCGTGTCGGCATCTCTGGTCGCACTACCTGCCATTGCTCAAGATCTTCAAGTCAATGCGGTATTGATCAGTTGGATACCGGCCATCTTCCTTCTGGTGAGTTTGATCTCCCAACTGCCAGGCGGTCGTCTATCGGATCTAATCGGTCTCAAAAAGGCTTTCCTCATCAGTTGTGGTCTCTTTGCGTTGGGTGGTGCCATGGCGGCTTTTGCGCCCAATATTGAAATACTGTTAGCAGGGCGTGTGGTACAGGGGGCTGCCGGGGCTATCCTAGCCAGCGCGGGTATGGCCATGATCTCCCGTATCTACGCAGCAGGTGGACGAGGGGCCGCTTTGGGTTGGATGACATCAGCCGTCTATCTCGGCATGACTGCAGGCCCGCTAATAGGTGGCTGGTTGGTCGATCTGTTTGGCTGGCGATCTGTGTTTATGTTGCCGGTACCGATATTGCTAGGGGTCATTTTATCGATTCGACTGTTTATTCCGGGTGAATGGAAAAGCAGTGAAAAGCATAAGATCGACTGGGTCGGTACAGCCATTTTCTCAGCCGCCATTGCAGCTCTCTATTTTGGCAGTACTCGCCTGATTGAACTCAACGGTTGGTTGCTTGCACTCTTAGGAGTAGGTCTGGGTTATCTCTTCATCAAATGGTCTGGCAAACAGGCATTTCCACTGGTGAGAATCGACTTGATGATGAAGAATAAAACCTTCATCAACTCTGCAACCGCGGCCATGTTTATGTACGCTAGCCAGTACGGCATTGTCCTGATTTTGTCACTTTATCTGCAATACAACCGCCAACTGTCGCCAACGGATACTGGGCAGCTGATGATGCTTCAAGCGTTGATGATGACGATCATCGCGCCTCTGGCAGGACGCGTCTCTGATCGAATAGGGCACCGTCTACTGGCGACGGGAGGAAGTTTGTCCATAGCCCTTGGCTTACTGGCGTTAGCGTTGATGAATCACGAGACACCACTTTGGGTGATCGGGCTCTGTATAATGGTGATTGGAACGGGCCATGGCATGTTCTCTACCCCAAACAACTCCGCCGCACTGGCAACACTCCCTGCAGAGCGAATGGGTATAGGCTCAGCCATCCTCAGTCTATCGAGACAGAGTGGCCAGTTGATCGGAATGGCGGTGATTACCCTGTTACTTGGACTCTACTTTGCTGGCGCCGCAATAGGGGAGTCTGATCCACAGCTTTTAGAGAGCGTCACAACCAATGCCCTGACAGTATCGCTGTTAACCGCACTGCTAGCGGCTTGGTTCTCGTGGAGAAAGGTTTAAATTGAAGCAGGTGACAGGCTAAAGCCAGTCACTGGAGCGCTGATCTTCCTACGAACTATGGTGACTGGCTTTCAGCCTGTCACCCGCTGTTGAAATCGATCGGGGTTTCAGCAGAGCTGAATTCCCTCCTACAATAGGACTTCGC
Source organism: Marinobacterium sp. xm-m-383 (assembly GCF_013283255.1). NCBI lineage: Bacteria > Pseudomonadati > Pseudomonadota > Gammaproteobacteria > Oceanospirillales > Oceanospirillaceae > Marinobacterium > Marinobacterium sp. xm-m-383. The sequence goes on from NZ_WBYT01000001.1 coordinate 225,538, forward strand.
GATAAGCCCGCAACGGAGTCCTACTGGAGCTAGCCCTAAGGTCGAAGCGAAATGTCAAAAACATCGCTTCGCCTATTCAGGTTAGCTCGTTCTCAGTCGGACGGGGAACAGGGTGCCAGATTCAAATCTCGTGCCAGTAGTCCCCGTCCGACTGAGAACGAGCACAATGGTTTTTCACGTGTGCCTAGCCACGCTTTATGTTACTGTGCGCGCCTTAACATTTTGAGTGTCCTCATGTCTTTCGAATCTCTTGGCCTTTCGGCTCCTCTTACTCGTGCAATAGCTGAAAAAGGCTATTCAGAAGCGACTCCTATTCAACGTGAAGGCATTCCTGCCGTGATGTCCGGTAAGGACGTTATGGCGGCTGCGCAAACGGGAACGGGTAAAACTGCTAGCTTTATTCTGCCTCTGCTCGAGAGATTGCAATCTGGCCCTAAGGTAAAAAGCAACAATGTTCGTTCATTAGTGCTGACACCGACTCGTGAACTGGCGGCTCAGATCCAAGACAATGCTGAGTTCTATGGCAAATACACCGACCTCAAAAGCAATGTGGTTTTTGGTGGGGTTAAGATCAACCCACAGATGCAAAAGCTTCGCTCGGGTACGGATATATTGATAGCGACACCGGGTCGCCTTTTGGACCTCTACTCGCAGAATGCAGTTCGTTTTGATCAGCTTGAAGTGCTGGTATTAGATGAAGCGGATCGCATGCTCGATATGGGCTTTATTCGTGACATTCGCAAGATCCTTAACCTGCTGCCTAAACAGCGTCAAAACCTAATGTTCTCTGCGACCTTCTCCCCAGAGATCAAAGAGCTTGCCCACGACATCGTCAACAACCCTGTAGAGGTCTCGGTTTCACCAGAAAATGCGACCGCCCACACCGTTGAGCAGTGGGTCATTGGGGTTGATAAGAAGAGCAAGACAGCGGCTCTCATCGATTTGATCAAGACCAATAACTGGTTTCAGGTGTTGGTCTTCAGCCGAACTAAACATGGTGCAAACCGTCTGGTCGTTCAGCTGGATAAGGCGGGTATTACGGCAGCGGCTATCCATGGCAATAAGAGCCAGGGCGCTCGCACGCGTGCCTTACAAGCTTTTAAACAGGGCGATATTCAGATCCTTGTGGCTACCGACATAGCAGCACGTGGTATCGATATTAAAGAGCTGCCTCATGTGATTAACTTTGATCTTCCCAACGTGGCAGAAGATTATGTACACCGTATCGGCCGCACCGGTCGTGCCGGCAGTGTGGGTCAGGCGGTATCCTTGGTCTCTATTGATGAGTTCGATCAGCTTCGAGCGGTTGAACGTTTGACGCAAAAGCTTCTCGAACGTCGCGACTTGAAGGGGTTTGCTCCAAACAATCCACTGCCAGAGTCTAAGCTACAACCGCCGTTGAAACCGAAAAAACCGAAAAAACCTAAGAAACCAAAGCAGAAAGCGGAGGGTGCATCTGCACAACCAGCACCGCGTCAAAATCAACCAAGACGCAATAGACCGGCTGATGGAACACCCAAACGTAAACCTCGCCGTTTTGGTGGTAATCGCAAAAAGCCAGTTAACCGCGATCTGTAATCTGTTTTAATCGACAGATTATCCGGTCATCCGCTTTGAGAAGTGTTTCGTATCTTCTTACATGAAAGAGACACTCTACTACGATGGAAAATGTTCGCTCTGTGTTGCCGAGATGGATAAGTTGGCAGTCATTAAGGGAGAACAGTTAGAACTCCAAGATATCCATGAGGTATCGGATCAACTGACAGAAGAGGAGCGTATTAACATGCTTAAGGTTCTTCATCTGCAGCGTGGTGATCAGTGGGTAACTGGAATCGATGCGAACATAGCCGCTTGGCAGCATACCCGCTGGGGTTGGATTTGGCGCATTCTTGGTTGGCCAATCATCAAGCCCATAGCTAATCTGGCCTATAAGCGCTGGGCACGGTGGCGATACGATCGCCTCTATACTAAATAAAGTTGCTTGATTAGACTGTCGACATTCTCACACTTTATAGGCCATCAGCGTGTTTATTGAACTTACCGATCTTTTTCTCCTGACTCTAGTCGCTGCTGTTATCTATATTTGGTACAAAGGCCTAGCCGTTAGAGAGCGCGCACTTAAAGCGGTTGAGAGTTACTGCAACAAATTGGATCTGCAACTGTTGGACCAAAATGTCTCTTTGCGTGCGCTTTGGCTAAAACGAGATGATAGAGGCCGCTTGGCACCCTGGCGTCGATATCAGTTTGAGTTCACCACGACCGGCGATCAGCGCTACCGTGGCCAAGTAATTCTTCTTGGTAATCGTCTAGAGAGTATTACCTCAGAGGCTCATAAGTTTGAGGATTAGCCATGTCTAAGCTCAATTTTGATAACAGCTATGCCCGTTTACCCTCTCATTGGTATCAGTCGGTCTCTGTCACTCCGTTAAAGAACACGCATCTAATCAGTTTCAACGCACCACTGGCTCAAGCATTAGGGCTAAACCCCTGTGAATGGGCGCCCAGTCAGTTGGTGGAAACTTTCACCACTGAACAGGGCCCAGAGGGTGCCGAACCCTTGGCCATGAAATACACAGGTCACCAGTTCGGTGTCTATAACCCAGATCTCGGTGATGGGCGAGGTATCTTGCTCGGCGAGCATCTGGACCCTGCTGGTAATCGATGGGATTTCCACCTTAAAGGGGCGGGTAAAACAGCCTATTCGCGCTTTGCTGATGGCAAAGCGGTGCTTCGCTCCAGTATTCGTGAGTACCTTGTCAGTGAAGCGATGTTTGGTCTGGGCATTCCCACCACACGTGCGCTGGCTATTTTTGGCAGTGAGGAGTTTACGCTTCGAAATGGGGCAGAGCCCTGTGCTCAAGTGCTTAGGGTGACACCTTGTCACATACGTTTTGGCCACTTTGAGTACTTCTACTATTCAGGTCAGCATGAGGACCTGAAACAGCTTGCCGATTACGTGATCGATCGTTACTACCCTGACGCGAAACTGACTGAAAATCCCTACCTGTTCATGTATCAACAGGTTGTTGAGCGAAGTGCCTACCTGGTTGCACAGTGGCAGAGTTACGGGTTTGTTCATGCCGTGATGAATACCGACAATATGTCGATCATAGGAGAGACCTTTGATTATGGTCCGTTTACCTTCATGGATCGATATGAGCCGGATCACATCGCCAATAAAAACGATGACAGAGGTCGATACGCGTTCAGTAATCAACCGAGCATCATGCAGTGGAATCTTGCGGCCTTAGCTCAGGCGTTAATCCCTCTGATAGATAAATCCAACCTGGAAGCTCAACTCGAGAGATTCTCAACACTCTATTTTGACGCCTATTACACTAAGCTCTCTCAGCGGTTGGCACTACCGAATCCAGGGGTCACTCATAAAGCGCTGATCGATGAGATGCTCGCGTTGTTAGAAAAACAGCAGGGTGATCTCAATCGTTTTTTGCTGGCTTTAACGGATCTAGAAAAGGGCGAGGCTTTGGGTGCTGAAGTAGAGAGTCCCGAATCCTTTTCAGACTGGTTAAGCCGATTCTATGCAGTACGTCACTCAGAAGATGAGCAACTAAAATCACGTCTGGATTACGCAAAAACCTTAAATCCTGTCTATATTTTACGTAACTACATGTGTGAAGAGGCGATTCGCGACGCTCACCAAGGTGACTATCAACGCGTGAATCATCTGCTTGCCATGGTTCGTGAACCAACCAAGTACTATGCGCCACTGGCAGACTATGCAGATGCTCCACCGAAATGGGCAGAGGGAATCTTCTTAACCTGCTCATCATAGCGATCTCAAGCGCACAGTACTTCTAATAATGACAGGAGAATCTGGTGCGCAATTTACTGCTAGCATTTGATGGTACTTGGCAAAAAACCGATTCGGATTTGAGTGATGGCGATCAAAACAGCCATGTTGTGCGCTTGGTTGAGGCTCTTCACAATTCAGACACAGATCTCCCACAACAGGTCCATTATCTCTCTGGCGTTGGTACTTCAGCCTGGCAACAGATTCGAGGAGGTATCTTTGGTTGGGGGCTCTCTGACAAGATAGCCGAAGCCTATTTATGGTTGATGGAGCACTACCAAACGGGCGATCGGGTCTACCTGGTCGGCTACAGTCGAGGGGCATTTGCGGCGAGAAGCCTGTCAGGTCTTATTGATCGATTGGGTCTGCTTAAATTTGAGCATCTAGAGCAGTTCGAATCCTGCTACCAGCTCTACAGACGCGGCACCCGTCGTGAACAAAATCGCTTCAAAGCCCAGTTTGCCACTCAGATTCAGATTGAGGCGATTGCCGTTTGGGATACCGTCGGGTCGTTGGGCATTCCATTAGGTAGCTTTAAACAGTTAAACCGCTATCTTTGGGGCTTTCATGACACACGCTTAGCTTCCAATGTGAAGCGAGGCTTTCAAGCACTGGCCATTGATGAGCATCGTGCTGATTTCATACCGACACTCTGGTCACCTATGCTTGAGGCGCATCAGAGTGTTGAGCAGCGGTGGTTTGCCGGATCGCATGGAGATGTTGGCGGTGGAACAGACTCAACACTCTCAACTCACTCTTATCAATGGATATGCGAGTCATTGATTCACTCGGGTCTTCAGTTAGATGCTGAGTCTGTGAAGAGTCAAACGTCTAACTTTGAACTGCCTCACGACTCGTTTGATCAGTTTTTGGGTGGGCTGTATGACTGGTTTAGCGATCGCCATTGGCGTCCAATAGGCGTTTGTCAGAATCGATTTGAGACGATCGATCTGAGTGTGTTTGAGTTAATGAACAACACCAGTTACCGTCCCAAAAATCGAGTAGGTCCCCATCTGACCTCCTCTCTATCTTACCAATTGTGTGAAATTGATCATCTATATCAGTTTCAGACTTGTTTTCTCGACGGGGAAGAGGGGATACTGAACGCTTCTTAGATTTCAAGGAATGAGTGTGAAAGTTTGGGTTGATGCGGATGCGTGTCCTGTGGTGATTAGAGATATTCTCATCAAGGCAGCACTCAATCGAAAAGTAGAGATGGAGTTCGTTGCAAACCACTTCTATCAGTTACCTAATTCCCCCTATTTAAACTGGCGTCGAGTCCCTCAGGGTGCCGATCAGGCTGATCAAGAGATCGTTGATCGAGTGACCGCTGGTGATCTTGTCATCGCTACAGATCTTCCGTTGGCTAATGATCTGATCGATAAAGGGGCTCGCGTACTTACCCATCGTGGCGAGGCCTTAACGAAAGAGAACATCAAAGCGCGCCTCAATCTGCGTGACTTCTACGAAACCATGCGCGCTAGCGGTATTCAGTCTGGTGGCCAATCGGGTATGAGTCAGGCAGATCGTCGTGAGTTTGCCAACGCGTTGGATCGCGCTTTAACGGCAGCACAGCGTCAAGCGCAGCAAGGAGGCAATGCATGAACTCATTGTTAGAGATGCTGATCTCACTCAATCTGGACCTGGTCGCATTGATCTGGTTTTTGATCTGTTTCAACGGCTATTTCGTCTACGCTAAGCGCGCCAGTTATCGCGTTACCTGTCTGGCTAGCCTAATGCACCTCTATCGTAAGGAGTGGATGCGCGCGGCGCTGGATCGTGAGGTGAGGGTGGCTGATACCACGACGATCACCAACTTAGAGCGTGGTGTCACCTTCTTTGCCAGCACCACGATGCTGATTTTGGCCGGTCTTCTGACCCTGCTCTCTCGCTCTGATATGGCGATCGACCTTCTTTCGGAACTGCCGTTCACGGAGCCGATGACCAGACTGCAGTGGGACCTGCGCATCATCGTGCTGATGGTGATGTTTGTATACGCCTTCTTTAAATTCACCTGGTCTATTCGCCAGTATGGATTTGTCTCGGTCATGATTGGTGGCGGCCCCAACCCCAAAGAGAATGCCGATCCACGGACTCTCGATATGCACGCAGAACGCTCGGCTCGCATGGCCAGTATGGCGGCAAATAACTTTAATGCCGGCCTACGAACCTACTACTTTGCCATCGCAGTGCTAGGGTGGATGGTCAATACCTGGCTCTTTATGTTCTTGTGTGCAGTGGTTGTCTGGATTCTCTATCGTCGTGAATTCAGCTCTTCGACGCTAAGAACCTTAATGATGAGTACTGATATCAACGCCAAGGGTTGAAATTAGATCGGCATCCCCCATATCTGATGGAGTGTTAATCAGTAACTTGGGAATTCAGGTCTAAGCTATGACAACCGAAACGAAACAAGAAACTCTTGGCTTTCAAACCGAAGTGAAACAGCTGCTGCAGCTGATGATTCACTCTCTATACTCTAATAAAGAGATCTTCCTACGTGAATTGATCTCCAACGCTTCAGATGCGGCTGAAAAGCTACGCTTTGAAGCCTTGTCTAACGCCGACCTCTACGAAAACGATGGTGAACTGCGTATTCGCGTCTCTGCTGATGAAGAGAACAATACCATTACCATCGAAGATAACGGCATCGGTATGTCGCGCGATGAGGTCATTGAGCACCTAGGTACCATCGCTAAATCAGGTACCGCTAGCTTCCTGCAAAATCTGACCGGCGATGCTGCAAAAGATTCACAACTGATCGGTCAGTTTGGTGTCGGTTTCTACTCGGCCTTTATTGTGGCTGATCAGGTTGATCTATACACCCGTCGTGCTGGTCTAGACGCGGCAGAGGGTGTTCACTGGTCCTCTAAGGGTGAAGGCGAGTTCGATATCGCAACCATCGACAAGCCCGAGCGTGGCACGCGTATCGTCATGACTCTGAAAGAGGATGCGAAAGAGTTTGCCAGCGATTGGCGCCTTCGCTCTCTAGTCACCAAATACTCAGATCACATCGCGATGCCTGTGCAGATGGAGAAACAGCCCATGCCGGCAGAGGGTGATGAGGAGTCATCAAAGGATGCGCCTGAGATCGAAACGGTTAACAGCGCAACGGCATTGTGGACTAAGAACAAGTCAGAGGTGACCGAGGAGGAGTACAAAAACTTCTACCAGCACGTCTCTCATGATTTCCAGGAGCCAATTAGCTGGGCCCACAACCGCGTTGAGGGTAACTTAGAGTACACCAGTCTTCTCTACCTACCGTCCAAAGCACCGTATGATCTTTGGAACCGTGAAGCACCTAAAGGGCTTAAGCTCTACATTCAGCGTGTCTTTATCATGGATCAAGCGGATCAGTTCTTGCCGCTCTACCTGCGCTTCATTAAAGGTGTCGTTGATTCGAAAAACCTATCACTAAACGTCTCTCGTGAGATTCTTCAGAAAGATCCAAACGTTGATAAGCTGAAGTCCGCTCTGACTAAGCGAAGCCTCGATATGATCGAGAAGTTCGCTAAGAAGGATGCCGAGAAGTACCTAGAGTTCTGGAAAGAGTTTGGTCAGGTCTTGAAAGAGGGCCCTGCGGAAGATCATGCGAATCGTGAGCGCATTCTTAAGCTAATGCGTTTTGCATCGACCGAGAACAGCAACGGCGATCAGAACGTTAGCCTGGACAGCTACATCGAGCGTATGGGCGAAGATCAAGAGAAGATCTACTACCTAGTTGCCGATAGCTACAACGCGGCTAAAGCGAGCCCACATCTAGAGATCTTCCGTAAGAAGGGCATTGAAGTGCTGCTTCTGACTGATCGCATTGATGAGTGGATGATGAGCCACTTGATGGACTACTCAGGCAAGTCGTTCCAAGACGTCACCAAAGGCGAGTTGAAACTGGATGGTGAAGAGTCTGAAGAGAGCAAAAAAGCTCAAGAGGAGCAGAACGAGCAGTACGCATCACTGATTGAACGTCTTGGCGGTGTATTTACCGACCGTGTCGACTCTGTCCGTGTCTCACAGCGTCTAACCGACTCTCCAGCCTGTCTGGTGCTTGGGGATTACGATATGGGTCTACAGATGCGTCGTATCATGGAAGCGGCTGGCCAAGCAGTTCCAGAGACTAAACCCGTCTTTGAGTTCAACGCAGAGCACCCACTGATCGGTAAGCTTGATCAAGAGTCCGATGAAGATCGTTTTGCTGATCTGGCAATGATTCTGTTGGATCAAGCTCAACTAGCGACCGGCGGTCAGCTAGAGGATCCAGCAGCTTACACAGCTCGTCTGAACAAACTGCTGTTAGAGTTGAGTGCTTAAACACTCCACTTGAAGCAAAAAGGCCTGACACTGTCAGGCCTTTTTTGTTCGCGGCCTTTTCAAACCGCTCCAACAAAATTAGGCACAGTTGGATCAGACCAAAGGTCAGACCCGCAGCTGCGTAGCCAGTTTAACACTCTGGTGTCTGACCTAAGGTCTGACACCGCTGTTAACCGTTTGCCTTAGCCTTACGAAATAGATCGACACTGAACACAATCAGCCCCACCCAAATAAAAGCAAAGCTGATAAAACGATCGATGCCGAAGGCTTCGTTCAAAATGAACACAGCGCTAAGAAACTGCATGATCGGGGCGATGTAGTTTAGGAAGCCTACGGTACCTAACGGAAGCTTTCTGGCGGCAGAGGCAAACAGCATCAGTGGAACAGCGGTCATGACGCCGGCACCGATTAACTCCCAAGTGAATGCTCCGAAATGATCAACACCCTGGGTGGCTAGCAAGCTTAGGTAGATCAGAGCGATCGGCAACATGATTAGGGTCTCAATCAACAATCCGCTGACTGAATCGACCGCTATCTGCTTACGCACGACGCCGTAAAAGCCGAACAGCAGCGAGAGGCTAACAGCGATCCATGGGAACTCGCCAATGGCGACTATCTGCCATAAGACCCCGACAGAGGCAAAAAAGACCGATGTTTTTTGTAGCCTATTGAGTTGCTCTTTAAAAAAGATCAGCCCCAACAACACCGCAACCAAAGGTGACAGAAAATACCCCAGACTGGCCGCGATCACTTGGCCACTGCCTACCGCCCAGATATAGATCCACCAGTTACCACTGATTAGCAGTGATGAAATGGTTAACCAGAACAGCGTCTTCTTGGACGTTAACATCGTCCAGGTGGAACGGATTTTTTTCTGTAGAAGAATCAGCAAGCCAACAAAGAGCACACACCAGACAATACGGTGTGCTAACACCTCGTCGGCGGGTACCTCGGCGAGTAGGGTGAAGTAGAGTCCAAAGCAACCCCAGATTAGATAGGCTAGGGTGCCTTGGAAGAGTCCTTGTCGATACTCTTTGTGTGAGTCCTGTTGTGACGCTATTGATTGGTTCAAGCGTCTAGCTCGACCATATCAGGGTGCGATTTGAGTGCGTCGATCAATGCATCCATCTCAGCATCGGTACCAATGGTGATGCGAAGGAAGTTCGCGATCTCAGGGCGACTGAAGTGGCGAACTAACACCCCTTTAGTACGTAAATAGCCCATCAACTCACTCCCCTCAATAAACCGGTGCTCGGCAAAGAGGAAGTTGGTTGCTGATGGAAGTATGTTGAAACCTAGCTTTTCAAGGCGATCACGAGTGGTCTCGCGCGTTGCGATGATTTTGTCACACATCTCCTTGAAGTAGGCGCTGTCTTTCAATGAGGCAACACCAGCAGCGATCGCGAGCATATCCATAGGGTAGCTGTTGAATGAGTTTTTAACTCGATTTAAACCGTCGATCAGATGGGGTTGTGCGACGGCATAACCAATGCGCAAACCAGCAAGTGAGCGCGACTTAGAGAAGGTCTGTGTCACTACTAGGTTAGGGTATTGATTCACTAGCTCAATGGCCGATTCGCCACCAAAATCGACGTACGCTTCATCCACCAATACCACCGTTTCAGTGTTGCGATCGAGTAGGTTTTTGATCTGATCTAACGGCAGAGCTAACCCAGTAGGAGCATTCGGGTTGGCAAAAATGATACCGCCATTATCCAGTGGGTAATCCTCTAAAGAGATTGAGAAATCATCATTAAGTTTTTGATTCTTAATCTCAATTCCATATAGATCAGCATAAACATCGTAGAAGCTGTAAGTGATGTCTGGTTTGACCAGTGGCTTCTCTTGACGGAAGAAAGCCATAAACGCATGAGCCAACACTTCGTCTGAGCCATTACCGACAAATAGATTTTCGTTAGGCACACCCAGAGTGGTTGAAAGCTCGTTGATGAGCGCAGAAGACTCAGGATCTGGATAGAGGCGTAAGCGATCGGTCTCAAACGCGTTTAACACTTCCTGAACCCCATGTGCAGGGGGGTAAGGATTCTCATTGGTGTTGAGTTTAACTAAGTTGGCAACCTTAGGTTGTTCACCGGGTGTATAAGGAACGAGATCATTGATCTGCGGGCTCCAAAACTTACTCATAACGAAACCTTACAAATGGATAAATTTGAGCTGAGATAGTATCAGAAGCGAAGTAGGGAAAGAAGAAGAGGTCGACCGGTGTCAGCTATTGATACTGCCACCGGTCGGGTGTGCCGAACTTGCCCTCAATAATTAAGGTCAACTTCAGTCAACTCCATATAAACAAAGTTAAACTTTGACCACAACCTTTTTTTATTAAGACTTAGGCCTAGTAAAGTTCGTCGTAAGCGTCACGTAACTGACTGGCTAGAACGCGATCATCCATAATATCTTCGATCTGACGTCTGCGCTTAGCAGTGTATCTGGATCGGTTACGTTGGCTCTCTTGCTCTTCGAATTGATCATTCCAATCGTCGAGGTCTTCGATCTTTTCATCGACACGGACTTTGCTGCCCATCTCTTAATCTCACTCTATAAAATTGATCGCTCAGTTCTGACGCTAGTCACGGTCGAGGGTTACCGTTAATGCGGAATATAGTTCATGCTTAGAATTTTGAGAAAATTAATTTTTTCAATCTGATTTCAATAAAAATCGATATTTTAACTATCTATAAAGTTGACCTGATCAAGAGCCTGAGCGAGGATCGCTTTTTTACGAGAAGTGAATGCATGCATCTTTTTAGACTCTCATTGCCGGTTCTATTTGGCTACCTTCCACTTGGGATGGCCTTCGGCGTGCTGTTTGTCACCGAGTTGGGATTGGATTGGTATTGGGCCGTCGCATTCAGCGTCATTGTGTTTGCCGGCTCTGCCCAGTTTTTATCGGTGGGTTTGATTGCCAATCATGCAGGGCTGTTAGAAGTGTTTGTGGCTGTTTTCCTCCTGAACAGTCGCCACATCTTCTATGGCCTGACACTGCTATCTTCGCTAAAGCTTACTGGGTGGCGTAAGGCCTATATGGTCTTCGCATTGACCGATGAGACCTTCTCACTGATTACCGGGCTGCCAAAAGAGAGCGGCCTGCAGCAGCAAGATTATTGGCGCTTGGCAGGCATCAATCAGAGCTACTGGGTTTTCGGTACATTGATTGGTGCACTATTGGGTGCTCAACTGACACTGCCCGATTTAGGTTTGGAGATAGTGCTGCCAGCACTGTTCGTGGTACTGGCCGTTGAACAGTATCGAACGCATAGAGCGGCGGGTTTGATGTTGATAGCCTGTTTGATTGGGCTGATTGCCATTTGGCTTTGGCAAGATCAGATGCTGTTGCTATCGATCACTACCGCACTGGTTCTAATGTTAATTAACTACTTGAGGCAGCGATGGACCAGTCACTCTATCTGATCAGCTTTATAGCGTTAGCAGCGTTGGCAACAGTGGCAACACGTGCGCTACCGTTTCTCTTTTTATCGCGTCACAGTCAGCACCCACTACTGGAGTATCTGGGTCGCTATCTGCCACCGGTTTTGATGGTGCTGTTGGTGGTGTATGCGGTCTCTGATCTGCCGATGGCCAATCAACAGTGGGTAATCAGTCTGGGAAGTTTAATACTGGTGGCCGTGACTCAGTGGTTGAGCAAAAATGCGCTGCTCAGCATTGCGCTGGGCAGCCTGTTGTACATGCTATTGATTTAAATACCGCAGTACATACCGTGCAGAGTGCTGATAATTCGTTGTGCACGATCGCCTTCAAGTGAGTAGTAGATCGTTTGCGAATCTCGACGAGTTTTAACTAGGCCATCACGACGCAGCACCGCTAGGTGTTGTGACAGGGCAGACTGGCTAAGATCCAGATGCTCGTTTAGTTCGGTGACAGAGAGCTCTTTACCTTCCAAGTAGCAAAGAATCATCAAGCGACTACCGTTCGCGAGTGCCTTCATCAAGCGCGCGGCCTCTTTTGAGTTTTCACGCATTAGCTCTAATGTGTCTGCGGGTAGGCGTTGTGTATCTGTCATAGTTGAACTCGGTATTGATCTGTCCCAAAAGGGATGTTGATTTGCTTAATTAGCAGTTTTGAATATAACGACTTGATGGGTGTTTGTAAATTTTTATTATCCACTCGCATCGTTTAATCGCCCTTAATTGCGCTGAGTCACGCTCATTTCGACAGTTAACGCTATACTGCAATTAATCGCATAGTAGAGGGTAGGAGAGTATTTATGTTCCAACGAGTCCTGGTCACCAGTGAAGAGTCACACTACTCCCCGCAGCCACTGTTAAAAGCGTCGGCACTCTGTGCAGAGTCGTCTCATATTGAGTGGTTTCAGTCGGTCTATAACGCTGCGTTTGAAACGGCGACGGCGGAAGATCAACCATCACAAGAGGATGCGTTGGCACTCTATGTGACGCACAGGCTCAACCAAGCTGAGCGGCACATCGAAGAGTTAGACCTACCACAGGATGTAGCGGCTGATATTCGTTGGCACCCTAGCTTTCTTAAAGCGGCACTAGAAGAGTCAGATCGTTACCAGCCTGACTTGATGGTGGTACCCCGTGTCAGAAAACATGATCTGTTGGATTGGCTAATCGGCGGTGATGAACAAGAGTTGGTGCGTCGTCTCCATGAACCGGTTCTGCTAGCCAATGATCAACCCTGGCAGGCCCACCCAAGGATTGCTGTAGCCATTGATCCTTTCCACCTGGATAGTCGAAATCACAAGTTGGAGAAGCAACTGCTTGAGGTGGCTGATCAGTTTGCACAACGGCTGTCAGCTGAGCTTCATGTCGTTCACTGTTTTCAAACACTTCCACAGAGCGTCATCTATGATGAGCATTTAGTGGAAGATTTTGAGTCGCTTCAAAAACAGGTGGGTGAGGAGCATCGTCAAAGAATTGAATCGTTGATTGAACCTCTAAACCGTCCATTGGGTTCGCCACTGCTTAAATTGATTGTGGGGGATGCGGATGAAAAATTGCCTGAGTTCTGTCAGCAAGAGAAGATCGATCTGTTGATTCTGGGCGCACCCGAAAAAGGGTGGGTGGAGCGCTTCTTAATGGGCAGCACCACCGCACGTCTTTTAAATAGAATAGAGTCCGATATTTTGGTTATTCACGATCAATAAAGTATTTAAAGATCGAACTTAGCCCAGACTGGTGCATGGTCAGAGGGTTTTTCCATACCGCGAATATCCAGATCGATGCCGGTCTCCACGCACTTTTGCATTAGAGGTTTGGTCGGCATGATCGCATCGATACGCAGACCCCGTTTAGGCGTATCTTCAAACCCGCGACTGCGGTAATCGAACCAACTAAACAGGTCGTTGGTTTCAGGATGTTGCTCACGGAATGAGTCAACCAGTCCCCAGTCATACAGGCGCTGTAACCACTCACGCTCCTCGGGTTGGAAGCTGGTTTTACCGGTTTTAAGCCAGCGCACACGGTTGGGTTCACCGATACCGATATCCTTGTCGGTCGCAGAGATGTTCAAATCCCCCATCACCAGTAGATTGCTGTTGGGGTCATTATCATTTTGTAGGTAGTCACTGAGATCAGCGTAGAATTTGCGTTTAGCGGGGTATTTTGTCTCGTGAGCTATGTTCTCGCCTTGCGGGAAATAGCCGTTAATGACACGCAGTGTCTCTCCCTTGGCTGTTTTGAAATCCCCGATGATCATGCGACGTTGAGCATCCTCATCATCGGTGACAAACCCTTTTTGAATCGACAAAGCCGGCTCTTTGGAGAGAAGGCAAACCCCGTAGTGGGTCTTTTGACCATGGAAATAGGCGTGGTAACCCAGCTTCTCCATCTCTTCAATCGGGAACTGATCATCATGCACCTTGGTCTCTTGAATACCGATGACATCGGGCGAGTGGCTATCCACCAAAGCCTGCAACTGATGAAAACGCGCACGAATGCCATTGGTATTAAACGAGACAACAAACATAACAACCTCCAAAGTTTAGTGGCTTGGATGCTACCGAAAATGGGGGAGGGTTAAAAGAATAACCCTGTTATTGTTGGAGCCTTATCAAAGATGAGGCGATCTTTTCGGTGACTGGCTTCAGGCTGTCATCCGCAAGTATGCTTTACTACTTACCTGGAAAACGCTGAGATAGTGGATGTCAGGCTGAAGGCCAGACACCGGTGCCAATAGCCCCACTCAATCACATCATTTGCGCTTCTTAATTGGATGCAGCCTCTCACACAGGGTAAGCTTAAGTGATTGAATATTAATGATCTCAGATAGGTAGAGCATGAGCGGTTACGATTACGATCTTTTTGTTATTGGTGCAGGGTCTGGTGGTGTGCGTGCGGCGCGTATGGCGGCGGCGAAAGGGGTTAAAGTGGCCGTGGCAGAGGATCTCCATTTGGGGGGTACCTGTGTCAACGTCGGTTGTGTGCCTAAAAAACTCTATGTCTATGCATCGGAGTACATGCAAGAGATCGAAGAGGGGCGCGGCTTTGGTGTCAATGCAGACTCAGTCAGCTTTGATTGGGCGACGCTGCGTGATAACAAAAAGCACGAGATCGCTCGCCTCAATAGTATCTACGGTAAATTGTTGGATAACTCGGGTTGTACCCGCATCAATGGACGTGCGACGGTGACAGGTCCTAATTCAGTCAGCGTGAATGGTGAAACAATAACGGCTGAGCGTATTTTAGTGGCAGTTGGTGGTTGGCCGTTTGTGCCCGATATTCCTGGTAAAGAGCACGCAATCACATCAAACGAAGTCTTTGATCTAGACAGCTTCCCACAGCGCGTCATGGTGGTCGGTGGCGGTTACATTGCCATTGAGTTCGCCGGTATTTTTGCTGGTCTGCAAGCACAAACGGAACTGGTCTACCGAGGCGATCTATTCTTGCGTGGCTTTGACCAAGAGGTTCGTGAGTTCACGGCAACTGAAGTGGTTCGCAAAGGGATTAAATTAAGCTTTAATACCGATGTCGCTAGCATTGAGAAACGCTCTGACGGTGCACTCGATGTGACCCTGTCTAACGGTGAAGTCCGTGTTGTTGATCAGATTCTGTATGCCACAGGTCGTGTGCCTAAAACGGCCAACCTTGGGCTCGAATCAGCCGGCGTTACGCTGAATAACAAAGGTGCCATTGAGGTTAATGATCGTTTTCAAAGCTCAGTGCCATCAATTTACGCCTTAGGTGATGTGATCGATCGTGTTCAGTTAACGCCCGTCGCACTCGCTGAAGCGATGTCGTTGGTTGATCACCTCTATGGCAGCGATGAGGGCGAGCTGCCTAACTATGAGTTAATCCCAACGGCAGTCTTTTGCCAGCCCAATATCGGAACCCTGGGTTTAACGGAAGAGCAGGCGCGTGAACGCTTTGACAGCGTGGATGTCTATGTCTCTGATTTCAGAGCGATGCGCCACACCATCTCGGGTAGTGAAGAGCGCACACTGATGAAACTGATCGTGGAGTCTGCTACTGACAAAATCGTGGGTATTCATATGGTCGGGGCGGATGCCGGTGAAATCTTGCAAGGTCTTGCTGTTGCAGTCACCGCTGGCGCGACTAAACGTGATTTCGATCGAACGATCGGTATACACCCAACCGCTGCTGAAGAGTTTGTTACGATGAGGCAGAAAACCCGTTAAGCATTGAAGTCACTGGTATCGGTTTGTTAGATGGCCGATACCAGTGTGTTACTACCTATTGCGCTACAACCAACACCTCTAGATGGTGAAGCCAACTGTGTTTGCTTAACGTCTCTTTGAGCGCTTGCTTCAACTGGCTGGGCGTAAGTGATTTCTCATCCAGCAACGGCTGCATAGCCGGTAGTAGACGAATCTCTAAATCAACCTTCTTCGGTGAGTAGTAGAGCTGCAGCTGATATCCACTGCTGCTGCCAACGGCATCGTGCAATGCTGCATCTACGGCTTCTCTAATGGTGCCACGAGTCGGCATGATCGGACAGCTCAACTCATCTAAATGCTCATCATTGTAGGTATCGATGTGGAAGATCACTTGGCTGATCTCCGGGAACGCCTCGGTCAACGCGCAGACCGCTTGGTCACCTAAATAGTGGCCTTCGCTGGCGCTTAAATGCGGCGCAACCTGAAGATGCATCTCAAGAATGATCTGGCTTCCCATTGGACGCGATTTGAAGTCGTGAACGTTAATGATGCCTTCAACCTCATTCACAACAGCACGAAACTCGGCGGCCTGCTCTTCGGGTAGGGCGGTATCAACCAACTCCGTAAGACTGCGTTTAACCAGTCCCCAACCGATCTTAGTGACTAGGCCCGCTACCAATACTGCTGCAACAGCATCAAGCCAAACCCAGCCGAGCATGGCCCCAATGAGTGCAACAAACACCACAATCGATGACAGTGCATCGGTACGAGAGTGCCAGGCGTTCGCAATCAATAGATCCGATTTAAGGCGCTTGCCCACCGCAAGGCTATAACGGAAGATCCACTCCTTAGAGATGATTGAGATAGCAGCAACAACCAGAGCCGGCCAGGTAGGCACCTCGGCAGGGACACCTGAGAATAGATTGCTGATTAACTCGTAGGCCATACCAAGACCCACCAGAATCAAGACAACACCCAGCGCCGTGGTACCCACCGTCTCAAAACGACCATGCCCCCAAGGGTGATCTTCGTCGGGTTCTTGATGAGAAATGCGCAGAACCGCAATCACCATAAAATCGGTGGCAAGATCTGAGAGCGAATGAACACCGTCAGCAATCAGGGCAGCCGAGTTGGCAAAAAAACCAACCACAATTTTAGTCACCCCTAAAAAGAGGTCGACGGCTGAACCAATGAGTGTGACTTTTTCGGCCTCTTTACGGCGGGTATCCAATTCGTTTTGCATGAAAGCTCCCAGAGTTAACTTTGATAAGGATAAGTGACTAAGGCATTCAGGGCCAGAGTGTCTGTAAAATGAATGTGATAAAATTTTGTCTATTCATTCATGACTATTGGCCTAGCGACATGTCTTCAAAGCCGTCAGATACGACACCTAACTCAAGTAGAGCGTCGTTTAATAAGTTACCCCAGCTTGTGCTATTAGGTATCGCCGTCGGCGTCGTCACCGCTTTGGTGATGGGGCTGTTCCGTTGGCTCATTACGCTACCGACTGAACTGGTTAGCGGGCTTGGGTTGTCGACATCTGATCCTTGGGTTCTTTTTGCTCTGCCTGTAACGGGTTCTGTGCTCTTATGGCTCTTTTGGAGTGGTCAATCTAAAGACAGTCGCCGAGTGGGCATACCGCATCTTTTTGAGCACCTCTCTTACCAACATGGCGCCTTACCCTTTAAAAACTTATTGAATCAGATAGTGGGCGCGACACTAGCCATAGGCACCGGACAACCCGTAGGTCGTGAAGGGCCTGGTGTTCATATTGGTGCAGCATTCAGTAGTTGGTTGGGCACCAAAGTCGGCGTCTCTAACAGTTATCAAAGGCTACTGATAGGTTGCGGCTCTGCGGCCGCCATTGCCGCGCTCTTCAATACCCCGTTGGCCGGTGTCCTGTTTGCAATGGAGGTCATTCTTCTTGAATACAGCCTGGTCGGCTTTACCGCCATTATTGTCGCTTCCATCAGTGCCGATGCCATCTCCAGAGCTCTATTTGGTTCGCCAGAGCTGTTGGGCCACAGCCTGAAAAGCAGTGACCTGTTTGCTCACCTGCCGGTTCTAGTGCTGTTGGCAGCCCTTATTGGAGTGGGGGCGTTTCTGTTTCACGAGATCGTCACGCGATTAGCAAAGCAGCGTGGGCAATATTGGCCAGCGAAATTGATCTTCTCCGGTCTATTAGTCGGTGCGCTGGTTGCTTATGAGCCGATCCTGTTCACCCCAGTACACGAAGTGATGCTGGGTACGCTTGATCAAGCCTATGCGGAACAAGCCCTCTATCTATTACTCCTCTTCTACCTATTTATACCGCCTCTAGTAATCGGCCTAGGCATACCTGGAGGAATGATAGGCCCCTCGCTTACCTTAGGCGCGTTGATTGGATCCATCCTTGGGTATCAATTACTCGGTACCGATTTTGAGATTGATCAGGCAAGCCTATCGCTAATCGCAATGGCTGCGATGTTATCAGCGGTCATACATGCACCACTGGCAGCGCTGCTGGCCGTATTTGAACTAAGCGGCAATGTCCACACCCTAACGCTAGCCCTCACGGTAATCGTACTCTCAGACCTGATCATGCGATCGCTGTTTAACCGCCCCTCGATCTTTGAGCGACTGCTGTTGCTTCAAGGGGTGAGTCGAAACACGAAAATCTACAGACGCGTCATGACCAGCCACAGCGTTAAAGAGTTAATGATTCAGCTGAGTGAGAGTGATGCGGATTTTGCTACAGATAATCAGGTAGTGATTGAGTCCAAAGCGACCCTGTTACAAGCGATGGAGTTGATGCAATCGAGTGGCCAAGATGAGTTGCTTGTCACTAGAAAGGGCCGACACATAGGCAGGGTGCTAAGAGATGATATTGAGCGCTTTTTTAAAGAGGCGAGTGAGTAATTCTGCATCAGTGTCGCTAAAGTGCTAACTTAAGTTCTATTTTCGACATTAAGATCAGGTTAGGCCCAAAATAGACAATTCAAGATTACATTACCTATTTAAGTTATTGTTTATTTAAGCTTTAATAGTATTGGTTAATTTTTAACCAATTTGCTGCTTTTACCTTTTTATGACGCTTTAGTTCCCCTTCGATGACTCTGTGCACAGGGTTATCCACAGATAATGTGAGCACACTTTGCTAGCCCGCATGGTTACTGGGGTGTTCGATTTTAGAGGATTAAAGGTTAAAAACGATCAGTCGATGTCAAGGATTTTGTGGGTCTGAATGCTCAATTTCCATTGAGGATTTTGCATACAATATTCGATACAACGTGCACGATTTTCAAGCGCGTTTTGGTCATCCAGGGGTTGGATGTAGAAGTGTTCGAAGCTTAGATTTTGGAACTGTTCTGGCTGTGCTCTGAGCTCTTTTTGCGGGTAGACCAGTTTGAGTTCGTGGCCCTCTAAAAGAACAATCTCGGAGCTCCCTTTGGGGCTGACACAGACCCAATCGATTCCGTTTGGAAGCGGTAGGGTGCCGTTGGTCTCAATGGCGATCTCAAACCCTTGGTTATGTAGAGCATCGATCAGATCGCTGTCCATCTGCAGGGCAGGCTCGCCCCCGGTGATGACGACAAAGGGTTGTCCTTGCTTAGGATCTGGCCAGAAGCTAGCGATCCTTTGTGCCAGGGCTTCGGCGGAGGTGAACTTGCCGCCGTTTTGACCATCCGTACCCACGAAATCGGTATCACAGAATTGGCAGACTGCAGCCACTCGATCGGCTTCACGACCACTCCAAAGATTACAACCGGTAAAGCGACAGAACACCGCAGGGCGTCCTGCGTGAAAGCCTTCGCCTTGTAGGGTGTAGAAGATCTCTTTTACGGAGTAGGTCTTTGCCAAAATTAAGCCTCTTCTGCCTCACCGCCCAGGGCTTCCAAAAGCTCAGGGAGTAGGCGGGTAAATTCAATGCCCAACAGGGCTAGATCAGCATCCAGTGCCAGTGCTTCGTCCTCTTGCTCGCGGTCGCTCTGTTGCTCTTGGTACTGATCCGTCATTTTAATCGAGTGCAGGGTTAGATCCGAGTGCATGACAAACTGCAGCTGATCGCGCCACACCAGTTCTAGGCGCTCTGCTAACATGCCGCCGCTAAGGTGCGCTTGGATCTCTTTGTCAGTCAGGTTTTGGCCTTTAATCTTGATCTGGCTGCTGGTCTCTAAAGGATCGGTAAACTCGGTGACAGCGCCCAGCTCAAGTGCACGGGGTAGATCACGGTTCTCTAGTAGCCAGTCGCTGAACACTTTGTTGGCCGGAAGCGCGGTCGAGGTCAGTTTTACCGATAGTGACCCTAGATCTTCACGCAGTGTGCTTAGCAGCTCTTCTGCGCGCTTAAAGCTGCTGCCCTCCACAATCAGTAGTTTATGGTGAGGCGCGATAAGAGCACGTGTGGTTTTACGGCGTGTAAATGCACGTGGCAATAACGTCAGGGTAATCTCGTCTTTAAGCTGCACCTTCTCTTTACGGTAGACCTTACGATCTTCAGTCGCCTCTATCTGCTCTACCTTCTCGTTGAGCTGATCTTTAATCACACTCGAAGGGAGGATCTTCTCCTCTTCACGCAGTGAGATTAGGTGAAAACCGTGACTGGTCAGTACCGGTAGATCTATGACACCAGGCGCCACTTCACCCCAACCCACTGAACGTGGTTCAGCGCCTTTACAGGGTACGAAGGGTCTGGCTTCTAGCGCCTCCATCAGTGCGGCTTCATTAAATGAATCACTGGGAGAAAAACGGTACCAAATGGCGTTACGAAACCAGAGCATAAAACCTCTAAATGCGGATTAGGTGAAGGGGCGCTATTATGTTGCTCTGATAGAAGGGATGCAAGCAGAGAGCCCTCTGCTTGCGGTTAGTTTCTGAGGTTAAAAGCTGTTACGAGCCGATTTAATCGCTTCATCGATGTAGTAACCGTAGAACTCTGGCGTGTTCACACCGACGATCTTTTTAGCGCGAGTCTCGCCCTTTGCATCGACAAATAGAATGGTCGGGGTGAAGCGTCCACCCAAGCTCTTAGCGACCTGTTCTGCCGAGCCCGTTGAGCCATCAAAGTTGATGACGGGAGTAGGGTTGCTCAGATCCAGTACCTGAATAGGGGGTGCATCGTTCGTTTGTAAAAGAGGTTTTAGGAAGTCCTCTTTGACGGTAACACAGAAGGCACAACCATCCTGAGAGACCAACAGAACAATCACTTCATTTGGGTTCGCTTTACCAAGCGACTGAAGATCTGTGGCTGTCTTAAGTGTTACCTCGGCTTGGGCGCTTATCATAAGGCCCAAGCTGAGAAGAAGTGCACTACAGGTTTTCGATAAAATCGACCGCATATTCCACCGCCTCGTCGGCAAACAGATCTAAGAAGAAGTGATCCGCATCCTCAACGACTACTAGTTCAATGTTCTCTTTGTCGATACTTTCCATCTTTTCAGGAAGATCTGCAACCACGGTATCCAAGCTGCCTGCGATGACCAGAGTAGGGATGTTAGTCTCTTTTAACACGGTGGGTGTGTCGTACTCAGGGTAGTTACCGTAGTAGCTTAGGACCGCTTCAGCTGACGCACCGCTGTTCTCACAGTAGATGATGCTGATGCCATCGATCATCGCCTTAGGATCCATTCCCTTAGCTTTTTCTAGAATCGGCTCGATAGGCGTTTCATAGCGTTTGCCATAACCCTCTATGGTCTTAGTGTAGTCCCAAGTTGCAGGTGCTAATAGAACTTGGCCTTTGATCTTATCTTGGTTAGCTGCAGCAAACTGAGCCGTCTGGTTGCCGCCACGCGAGTGACCCATTACCCAACGATCGCCTGCGCCTTGTCCATCTAGCCAGGTTTGCCATGCATCCATTTCAGCCAGTGCTTGCTGCATGGTGTGTTGAGCCGGAAGGGTACAGTCGTACATCGCTGATTCGCGGTTATCTAGGCCGTAACTCAGGTTGATGGCTAGAGTAGAGATGCCGTAATCGACCATCTGTTCCTGCACGTAGCTGATGATCTCCATCTCGTTGTGAGCCAGGGTGCCGTGCGTCAGCATCAGTACACCGTCTGCCAGGGATTTATCAGCCGTCAGTTCAAGGTTGCCGTTCAGTGTTAAACCCTCAAACGGTATCTGAACCTGTTCAGCCTGTGCAGTTGCAGCCATGAGTGATGCAGCGAGTAGGGTGGTCGATAGTCGAAGCATTTAAAACTCCATTAAACTTAAAATTTTTATCGTTAATAGGTATAAAAAAACCGAGGTGGCTAAACCTCGGTTTCTATTAGAGACCGTCGTAGGCCAGTAAACAGTATACGGGGACGCCGGTGTCTTGGATTTTTTGTGATCCGTTAAGGTCTGGCAGGTCAATCAGCGCTGCCACCTCAACAACGCTAGCCCCTAGACCGTTGATCAGTGTGCAGGCCGCCAGTGCTGTGCCCCCAGTGGCAATAAGGTCATCGATCAATACCACTTTGTCGCCAGCGGTAACGGCATCCTTCTGAATCTCCACGGAGGCTGTGCCGTACTCTAGCGTATAGTCTTGGTGAATCGTTTCACCGGGCAACTTGCCTTTTTTACGAACCAAAATCAGAGGCTTGTTCAGCTGGTGCGCAATAATCGCACCAAATAGAAAACCTCGAGCATCGATACAGGCTATGTGGGTAATATCCATCTGCATGTAACGATCAATAAAGGCGTTTGCGACCATGCGAGAGGCACGTGGATCTTGAAAAATCGGCGTAATATCACGGAACAGAATGCCAGGCTCTGGCCAATCTGGAATAGAGCGGACAACCGATTTTACATAGTGCTCGTCGTAAGACATTAAAGATCCTTATTTAACCGTGGTGTTGATTGCACTCTGGGCTAGGTGCTTCACCTGCCGCATCCAGCAGCGCTGCTTGATCAAGAATTTCCAGCTCTTTACCTTCAACACGAATCAGCTCTTGTGAAGAGAAGCGTGTAAAGATTCGACTGACCGTCTCGACCGCTAGGCCAAGGTAGTTGCCTATTTCGTTACGTGACATCGAAAGTCGGAAGGATTGTGCAGAGTAGCCACGCAGGGCATAACGTTGCGACAGCTTGAAAATAAAGGTTGCGATACGTTGTTCCGCCGTCTTTTTAGAGAGCAGCATCATCATCTGTTGGTCATCGCTGATCTCGTGGCTCATAGAGCGCATCACAGAACGACGCAGCTCTGGCATTTGACCTGCCAGATCGTCCAAGCGTGAGAAAGGGATCTCACAGACAGTGGTCGTCTCAAGCATCTTAGCCGACATTGGGTAGCTGCCTGAATCGAATCCGGCTAGGCCAACCAGTTCACCTGGGAAGTAGAAACCGTTGATCTGCTCTTCTCCCTCAGGGTTTACAGAGTAAGTTTTTAACGACCCCGCACGAATGGCGAACAGTGACGTGAACTCTTCACCCTGTCTAAACAGGAAGTCGCCCTTGTGAAGTGGTTTGCTCTTATCAACGATATCGTCGAGGCGAAGCGCCTCTTCGTCGTTTAGAGAGACAGGCAAGCAGAGTGTACTCAAGCTGCAGGTGTTACAGCTTACCTGGCCGATGCTGGCGAGTTTGATGTTTTTGGTGTCAGACATAACTGCTCCTTAGTTGCCTGACAGTATATCCAAAAGCGCTTTATTGACCCAAGTCAATTTAGATAAAAAAGTGGACTTTTTAACGGTCCACTTTTAGTTAAATTTACTGTGCAAAATCGGATTAGATGATTTTAGAAAATCGCTGTTCTGAGTGATCGATATAGGCATCAAAGGTCATGCAGATTCGACGAATCAACAAACGCCCAGCGGCGGTGACATCCATTCCATCCTCTCTTAAATGAATCAGGCCATCCTGTGCCATCGGCTCAAGCAGTTTTAATTCGTTAGCAAAATACTCTTTAAAGTCGATATTGAGCGCTTTGGATTGATCGGCAAAATCGAGTTGGAAGTCACAGATCAGGCGGGTAATCACCGCTCTGCGAATTTTGTCATCCTCATTGAGGCAGTACTCTTTGGTTAATGCTGAGCCCTGAGATTCAATATCCTGAGTGTAGCGCTCAATGTTAGGGCTGTTCTGTAGGTAGTAATCGCCAATCTGACTAATAGATGAGACGCCTAAACCAATTAGGTCACACTGTGAGTGAGTGGTATAGCCCTGGAAGTTACGGTGCAGCGTTCCATCATCTTGGTGTTGTGTCAGTGTGTCGTCTGGCAGAGCAAAGTGATCCATACCAATGTTGCGGTAGCCCGCTGCCGTCAGATTCTCAATACTTTGATGGTGAATCGCAAGTTTAGTGAGCGCGTCGGGTAACTCATCGGCATTGATGCGACGCTGCGGTTTGAAACGCTCGGGTAGGTGAGCATAGTTAAATACCGAGAGACGATCGGGTCGTAGCTCTAGAATTCGGTCCAAGGTCTCGGCAAAGCTCTCTTCAGTTTGCAGCGGCAAGCCATAGATTAGATCGACATTGATTGAGCGAAAGCCCAGTTCACGCGCCTCTTTAAGAAGGTCCGTTGTCATCTCTAGAGATTGCACGCGGTTTACCTTGATTTGAACCGCTTCGTTAACATCCTGAACCCCTATGCTGATGCGGTTGAAACCTAATTCACGCAGCAGTTTTAAGCGGCCAGGTGTCATCTCACGAGGGTCGATCTCGATGGCGTAGTCACCCTGATCATCATCACGCAGTTTGAAGGCCTCTTTTAGTGCCTGCATTAAGCGAGCGGTCTGCTCATCATCGATGAAGGTGGGTGTACCACCACCCCAGTGAAGCTGATCCACTTGAACGTCACTGCCCAGTTCAGCGCTGCGCAGTTTAATCTCTTTTAACAGCGTCTGAAGGTAGGGTTCTGCGCGGGAACGATCTTTTGTGACCACTTTGTTGCATCCACAGTAGTAGCAGACGTGTGCACAGAAGGGGATGTGAATATAGAGTGATAAAGGCTTACGACTGTCGCGCTCACTGATCGCTTTAGAGAGCGTTTTGACACTGTCTGGAGTGTCAGTAAATTGCAGTGCGGTTGGGTAAGAGGTGTAGCGTGGACCTGCTAAATCATAACGGCGAATCAGGTCGGTATCCCACTGGATGTTGGTCTGTTGCAGCACAGTAATATTCCTTAATCATCAGATTTAAGAATATTAGGCAATAATAGAGGTTTATGTGTTGATACGGGTCAACCGCTACGCGCTTAGCAGTGTCCAAATGCCCATCAGTATCAACAGCAGCCCCGAGAGTTTGCGTACCAAAGTGTGGGCGACCAGCTCGCGTAGTTGTTTAGCCAGTAGTCCAGTGGCGAGCATGGCTGGTAATGTACCCAAGCCAAAGCCCAGCATGAGTAGAGTGCTTTCTGTAACGCTCCCGGCGGCCGATGACCAGATTAAGGTGCTGTAGACCAGACCGCAAGGTAGCCAGCCCCAGCCAATGCCCAGTACTAGGGCTTTAAACGGGGTATCGGCAGGCATAAAGGGTTTAAGGAGAGGCGCTATCTGTTTCCACAATAGCGAACCAGCCTGTTCCAGTTTGGTTAAACCAAACCACCACTGTGCGATGTAGAGGCCCATGCTGATCAGTAGAAGGCCTGCAATCCAGCGTAGCGCAAAGGCTATCTCTGTCTGTTGTAGGGTTGCACCTAACAGACCAAGAATGGCACCCGCTGCACAGTAGCTAGCGATACGTCCAAGATTGTAGCTAAACAGACCTAATAGGGAGTTGGCTCGACCTGTTCCACCTATACTGAGACTCGAGGCAAGTCCACCACACATGGCTAGGCAGTGTGTTGTGCCAAGAAGGCCAATGATGAATGCCGAGGTGAAGCTAAGAGAGGCGGGCAGCATGCTCAATCTTTTGGTGTTTCAGAGGATGGAGCTTCAGGCTCTTTTTTGACGCGCGCGTCTTCAGGAATCATATCTTCATCATCGTCGTATAGAATGCGATGAGCAGGGGACTCTAGGTCATCAAATTGACCAGAATTTACGCTGTAGAAGAAAGCCCAGGTCGCAAATGCCACTAAGATGATTGCGACAGGGATGAGTAGATAGACGATTTCCATAAAATCCTACAGCTGTTTAGTTAAACGAAGGGCATTGCCGACAACAATCAGAGAGCTAAGGGACATGCCAATAGCCGCCATCCAGGGGGCAATAAAACCACTTGCTGCTAAGGGTAGCGCGATTAGGTTGTATAACAAAGCCCAGCCAATATTTTGACGAATGATGTTGCGTGTTTTGCGAGCCATGTTAAGTGAACCAGGGATGCGTCTTAGATCAGAGCTGACCAACACAGCATCAGAGGATGTTTTGGCAAGGTCTGTCGCGCCGTTCATCGCAATAGAGGTCTGCGCA
This sequence comes from Marinobacterium sp. xm-m-383, assembly GCF_013283255.1. Taxonomy (NCBI): domain Bacteria; kingdom Pseudomonadati; phylum Pseudomonadota; class Gammaproteobacteria; order Oceanospirillales; family Oceanospirillaceae; genus Marinobacterium; species Marinobacterium sp. xm-m-383. Next base: position 251,577 of record NZ_WBYT01000001.1, read on the forward strand.
CCGGACAGAACGGGAATGTCGTTGATACCATCGCCAATCATCAGGATGCGTTCACCGTCGTTTTGCATCGCCTTTACACGAGCTAGCTTATCTTCTGGCGACAAGTGCGCTTCAACATGATCGATCCCTAACTCAGAGGCGATGCGTTGTGCATTCGCTTCGCGATCACCGGTTAGCATGCCAACAGGTAATCCCAATGCTTGGATCTGCTTAACCGCTTCAATAGCCTCAGGTCGAAGTTGATCGTCAATCGAAAACCAGGCGAGAGGGCCGGAGCTATTACCCATCAGAAGAAAAATCCCTGTCCCTTCTGGGTGAGTGGGAGGTTGGTTTCCAAAGAGTTCGGATACAAACCCGGGTTTACCAATACGATAGGTGTTTCCGTTAATCGTTCCCTCTACGCCTCTACCCACATGGTTAGTGGCCTCTTCAACAGAGTATTCAAAGTAGGGAGCAAAAGCGGACGCGATGGGGTGCTCTGAGCGGCTCTCAATTGCTGCCGCTAGTTGATTGAGCTCATCAACGGACTGCTCACAGAGAGGGGTGGTCTCACGCAACGTCAGTTTGCCGGTGGTCAGTGTGCCGGTTTTATCAAAGTAGACGGCCGTGCACTGTGCCAAACTCTCTAATACATGCCCGCGAGTAACCAGCAGTCCCATTTTACGCAGAGAACCTATGGCTGCTGTTAAAGCCGTCGGTGTAGCCAAGGAGAGTGCGCAAGGGCAGGTGACTACTAGGACGGAGAGTGTCACCCAGAAAGCGTCTGAAGGGGATATCTGCCACCAGATAAGACTGACAACGACAGCCGTTAGAAGAACGCCAGCGACAAAATAGCTCGCAACCTTGTCGGCAATCTGAGCCGCCTTGGGTTTATCAGCCTGAGCACGATCCAATAGATTCAAAATGGAGGACATGCGAGACTGTTCAGCACTGCTGGTGATCTCCATCTCAATCGCTTGCTCCATATTGATGGTACCGCCTACTAAAGGGTCGCCAAGCGCTTTGCTGACGGGCAGAGGCTCACCGGTGAGGGCCGACTCATCAATGCTGGTGTGTTGCGTAAAGAGTATGCCATCAGCTGGTATGGAGTGACCGGGCTTAACCAGTACGCGATCGCCTGGGTTGAGTTCCGATACCGGGACAAGCTGTTCGCCTGTCTCGGTCAATCGCGTAGCGCTGGCTGGAAGAATATTGGCCAACTCATTGCCGGCCATACCGGTTCTGTGGCGCGCTTTCATCTCGAAGAAGCGGCCAATCAATAGGAAGAAGGTGAACATCGAGACCGAGTCGTAGTAGACCTCGCCGCTCTGCGTGATCGTAGCCCATACGCTGGCTATATAAGCGCCACCTATAGCGATAGATACCGGCACATCCATACTGAGGTGTCGGGTGCGAAGATCCCGTCGGGCCGCGTTGAAGAAGGGGCGCGCGGCATAAAATACAACAGGGGTGGCAACAATGAAGCTGGTCCAGCGAATAAAGTTCTGGATGTGCTCCTCCATGAAGAAGGCGTCACCTAGGTAGAGTGCCGATGACATCATCATCACCTGCATCATGCCGACACCGGCAACACCCAGTCGGCGCATCGCCTTTTTCTGCTCCTGTTCGTAGAGCTTCTCTTCTTGGTTGGGCGTAAACGGGTGAGGTGTGTAACCGATCGAAATGATGGCGGCCATCAGTTCACTTAAGGGTTTCTCTGACGGGTTCCAAACGAGTCGAGCGCGGTGGTTGGTTAGGTTAACGGTAAAGCTAGTGACACCAACCTGTTCGGTCAGATGCTTCTCTAAAAGCCAAACACAGGCAGCACAGTGGATCCCTTCAATGACAAAGAGGGCCTCTTTGCGATCGGAGTCTATGGTTCTGACGAAGGGTGCTTGAATGGATTCATTATCATAGAGTGCGAGTTGATCTTCGGACTCTATTTCAGTGGGGCGTTCTTGCTGTTGACTGCCGCGGTGCTGGTAGTACTTCTCTAGACCTGAGCCCAGTATTGTTTGAGTGACCGCACGGCAGGCGGGGCAACAAAATGACTCTTGCTTTCCATCAATTGAAAGCTCAACCTTCACCCCCTTAGGAATAGGGGTGGCACAGTGAAAACAAGAGTCTTTTGGATTACTCATTTTGGTCTGTTAGAACTTACCCACCTTGAAGGTATTTTGATCGTAAGGGGGCAATATTTCGCGACGTAGACGCCAGTTACCCTCAGTGTTGGTAATGATCAGGTAGCGTTTGCCGGTAAGTGTGCTCTGTAAGTTGCCAACGTAGACACCTGTACCACCCACTGAACGAACCGTAAGGCTTTGATCATACTTCTGGTGGGTAGGGTGAACCAGATCAACAGAGAGTTGATCACCCAAAAAACTGTTCGATTTAAGATCCAAGCGAATGTCACCGGTCAGTGTGTCCAGCAATACTTCACCGTGAATGCCTAAGCGATCCGCTTCATCTGAACGGCTGGTGTCGACATTAGTACCACGTGCCTCTTTGTAGTAATCGTCTTTAACCACGCCATCCATAGTCGTAATAGCAAGATAGAGGAAGGTTGTTCCATAGATAACCACAGCGATCAACGGCGCCAATACAAACCATAGCCATTTCTGCTTGTACCAAGGGCCAATGTCGTGAGTCTGTTCAGTCATGTAAACCTCAAAATAGTGACTAAAATAAAGCGCGGATACCCCTAAGAATATCCGCGCGCGAGTATATCACAGATTCTCTGTGACACTGTCTTAACGCTTCGGCGCAGGACCTATAAAACGACTTTCTGATTCAGCTTCAACGCCTGAGCCATCAGTCGCTGTTACGATAAAATCGATCTCATAGTTTGCTCGCTCCATAGCGCGAGGATCCAGAATGATCGACAGGTTGTGATCGAGTAGTTCACCAACGGCTACGTTTACTACGGTATCACCTTTGATGATGGCATCCTCTAACCCTTCAACACGGATCTCGTACTGGTAATCACGTTGTGATTTGTTTGCCAGTTTTAGTGTGTAGGTGTTACGAATTAAACCCTCATTGGTGGTGCTGTAGAGCTGACCGCGTTCACGAATAACGTCCACCTCAAGCGGCACTCGTGTAAAGAGTACATAACTGAAGGCGATGAACATGGCACAGATCGCGACGAAGTAACCGATCAAGCGAGGGCGGAAGATATGGGTTTTTTTACCGTTAAGCTCATGCTCGGTGGTGTAGCGAACCAGACCTTTCTCATAGCCCATCTTCTCCATGATGTTGTCACAGGCATCGACACAGGCACCACAAGCGACACACTCATATTGAAGACCATCACGGATATCGATACCGACAGGGCAGACGTGCACACAGTGACCACAGTCGATACAGTCACCTAAGCCTTCAGCCTTGTGATCGATATGGCGCTTACGAGCACCACGGTTCTCCCCGCGTTTCTCATCGTAAGAGATGATCAAGGTATCTTGGTCAAACATAACGCTCTGGAAACGAGCGTATGGGCACATGTAGATACAGACCTGTTCGCGCAACCAGCCAGCCGCACCGTAGGTGCCTACCGTAAAGAAGGCCAACCACCAAAGCTCCCAGGGTCCAAGATTGAAACTTAGGATGTTTGGAACCAATTCGCGTACCGGCGAGAAGTAGCCAACAAACGCAACGGCTGATACGGCACCTATAGCAAGCCAGATAAGGTGCTTAGCCAGTTTGCGCAGAAGCTTATTTGCACTCCAAGGCGCTTTATCCAGCTTCATGCGAGCGTTGCGATCACCCTCGGTCAGCTGTTCGATGCGTATGAACAACCAAGTCCAGACAAACTGTGGGCAGGCATAGCCACACCAGATGCGACCGGCAAACACTGTTACAAAGAAGAGGGTAAAGGCGAGAATGATCAGCAGCCACGAAAGCAGCATGAAATCTTGTGGCCAAAACGTGAAGTTAAAGACATGGAACTGGCGGTTTGGTAGATCAAATAGTACGGCCTGTTTGCCATCGTATTGGATCCAAGAGAAACCGTAGAACATCAGCAACATGATCGCACTTGAGATGTTTCGTAGATTCTTGAATAGGCCGGTCGTGTACTTGACGTAGATCTCTTCACGTTTAGCGTATAGATCGTAGGTTTCAGCAGCGCCAGAGCCTTTTTTTGGGGTGACATCTTTAACTGGGATATTAGACATGCAACTCGCCTGTGCTTATATGACTTGATTTGATTGTCTATTATAAATGGAATAAAAAAAAGGCGACTTGATATATATCAGGTCGCCTTTTCTTCTGCAGGGGGTCTATTAGTTGTTAGACAAGCTGTAGACGTATGCAGAGATCAGTTTGATCTTATCTTCTGAAAGAAGATCTTTGTGCGCTGGCATTACGCCTGCACGGCCAGCACGGATAGTGTGAGCGATCTGCTCAAACTTGCCGCCGTATAGCCAAGTGTCATCAGTTAGGTTTGGTGCACCCAGTGCCGCCATACCTTTACCTGTTGGCATGTGACATGCCGCACACAGAGTGTTGTATTGTGCTTGACCACGTTCAGCTGCTGCTGCGTCGTGTTCGTTGCCGCTGATGCTAAGCACGTAGTTAGTCACGTCTTGAACACCATCTTCACCCAGTACCGCACCCCAAGCAGGCATCGCACCACGACGACCATTGACGATAGACATCATAATGGTTTGTGGCTCGCCACCGTACAACCAATCTTTGTCGGTTAGGTTAGGGAAGCCGTAAGCACCCTGACCGCCAGTACCGTGACAAACAGAACAGTTGTTGGCAAACATACGCTGACCCATTTTAAGGCCTGCTTCGTTACCTGGTTGGTTTAGCTCTTCAATTGATAGCGAAGCGTATTTAGCGAAAACAGGTTTGTAGACCTCTTCTGCGTGTGCCACTTCCTCTTCCCACTGGTTAGCCGACGTCCAACCAAGAAGGCCTTTGAAGTTACCAAGACCTGGGTAAAGCGCTAGGTAACCAAGAGAGAAGATAACCGTACCAATGAATAGTTGGAACCACCAGCGTGGTAGTGGGTTATCAAGCTCTTCGATGCCATCGAATTCGTGGCCCGTAGTCGCTTCAGTTGTTTCTTTGTGTGTTTCACTTTTGCGCGTTGCTAGAAGCAGCCAAGTACAGCCGATAATAACGGCTAGAGTGATGACTGTGATCCATGCGCTCCAAAAAGCACTCATCTTTCTACTCCTTACTCGACGTCTTTGTCAGTTTTTCTGGTGCGTTCATCAATCTCCTCATCCTGGAAGGGGAGGTTGGCTGCATCGTCAAACCGTTTGCGGTTTTTCGGATTCAGTACCCAGATGAACAGGGCCAGAAACGTTACCAGCATTACTACTGGGATGTATGGACCGTAGACGTCGTAGCTCACTATTAATTACCGCTTGTTGTTGTACACAGTATGCATCTTGCCTAGCGCTTGTAGGTAAGCAACTAGAGCATCGATCTCATATTTGCCTTCTACGTTTTCACGCGCTGAAGCGATTGTTGCATCGTCAAATGGAACGCCTAACTTACGAAGAGCTTCCATCTTCGCAGCTGTGTCTTTACCCGTTAGCTTCTGTTCGAACAACCAAGGGTAAGATGGCATTTTTGATTCAGGTACAACGTCACGTGGGTTGTATAGGTGAGCACGCTGCCAGTCATCTGAGTAACGACCGCCGACACGAGCTAGGTCTGGACCTGTACGCTTAGAACCCCAAAGGAATGGGTGCTCGTAAACGTGCTCGTTAGCAGTAGAGAAGTGACCGTAACGCTCAGTCTCCGCACGGAAAGGACGGATCATCTGAGTGTGACATACGTGACAGCCTTCACGGATGTAGATATCGCGACCTTCAAGCTCTAGAGCTGAGTAGGTGCGAAGACCTTCGATTGGCTTAGTCGTAGAGCTCTGGAAGAACAGAGGTACGATCTCAGCCAAACCACCACCACTGATCACGATGATGATCAGTAGGGCAAGGAGGCCGACGTTCTTTTCAATAGTATCGTGTTTAATCATCTTAATGTCTCCGGTACTAATTACGCAGTAGCTGCTGATGGATCTGGGTTTTCAGCTTTAGCTACTGTGCTGCCTGCACGTACGGTCTGCCATACGTTGTAAGCCATTAGAAGCATACCGGTTACGAAGAAGACACCGCCTAGGAAACGTACAAAGTAACCTGGGTGGCTCGCTTCTAGGGCTTCTACGAAGCTGTAAGTAAGCGTGCCGTCTTCGTTAACTGCGCGCCACATTAGACCCTGTAGGATACCGTTAACCCACATTGCACAGATGTAAAGAACTGTACCGATTGTTGCCAACCAGAAGTGAGTGTTGATTAGGCCGACGCTGTACATCTGAGCCTTACCAAACAGCTTAGGAATCATGTGGTAAACCGCGCCGATAGAGATCATTGCAACCCAACCTAGAGCACCAGCGTGTACGTGGCCGATAGTCCAGTCAGTGTTGTGTGACAGTGCGTTGACTGTCTTGATTGCCATCATTGGGCCTTCGAATGTTGACATACCGTAGAAGGATAGAGAGACAACAAGGAAGCGAAGAACTGGGTCTGTGCGAAGCTTATGCCAAGCGCCAGATAGCGTCATCATACCGTTGATCATACCGCCCCAAGAAGGTGCAAGAAGTATCAAAGACATGACCATGCCGACTGACTGAGTCCAGTCTGGAAGCGCAGAGTAGTGTAGGTGGTGACCACCAGCCCACATGTACGTCGCGATCAGTGCCCAGAAGTGAACGATCGATAGACGGTATGAGTAGATTGGACGCTCTGCTTGCTTAGGTACGAAGTAGTACATCATGCCTAGGAAGCCTGCCGTTAGGAAGAAGCCTACAGCGTTGTGTCCGTACCACCACTGAACCATCGCGTCGACAACGCCAGGGTAGACAGAGTAAGACTTCCACAGTGTAACAGGCATAGAGATGCTGTTAACGATGTGAAGCACTGCAACAGTGATAATAAATGCCATGTAGAACCAGTTGCCCACGTAGATGTGCGACGTTTTACGGTTCTTAACGGTACCTAGGAACACGATTGCGTATGAGATCCATACAACCGCGATCAAGATATCGATAGGCCATTCAAGTTCAGCGTACTCTTTAGTGGTTGTCAGACCCATCGGCAGCGTGATTGCTGCTGCGACGATGACTGCTTGCCAACCCCAGAAAGTGAACGATGCTAAACCGTCAGAGATTAGACGCGTCTGACAGGTGCGCTGTACAACGTAGTAAGACGTTGCAAATAGTGCACATCCGCCAAAGGCGAAGATAACTGCGTTGGTATGCAACGGACGAAGACGTCCGAAAGAGAACCATGCAGTGTCGAAGTTAAGTGCCGGCCAGACTAGTTGTGCGGCGATGAGTACACCCATCGTCATACCAACTATGCCCCAGACTACAGTCATGATGGCGAACTGGCGTACAACTTTGTAGTTGTAGGTCGTGTTTGCTGTTGCAGTGCTCATTTCATGCTCTCATCAAAGCTAAGTGAATTGATAGTTTTTGAAACCGTTGCGAATTATCAGTTATGGGGCAAGATTTTTCAATGCAAAACGCCCCTAAATAGGGCGTTGTAGCTATCCATTAGTATTATCTAATAAGTCGGTTGTCGTGAATTTTAAAAAGGCGGATACGATTTGTTAATGGTGTAAGTTACTGATATTAAATGACTTAATCATTTATTACGATTGGTTCAAACTATATATCTGTTTATTATTTGTTCGATTTTAGTCAATTTTTTGATTCATCAAAAATAACGCTTTTTTGATATGTATCAATTTTCATAAAAGTGACTGATTTTTGCTATTACGACGGCTAACTCGTTAAACTGTTGCCTCTGTTTTAGGGAGAGGTTCCTTTGAATCACATTATTATCTATTGTCGCAGTGGCTTTGAGAGTGAGGCCGCCAGTGAAATATCAGTAAAAGCGGCGGAGGCTGGAGTTTACGGTTATCCGAAGTTTGATGATTTGGCGGGTTATATAGAGTTTGTGATCAACCCTCCTCACAACGCGCTGCAGTTGATGAGTAAGCTGCGCTTTCGCGATCTCATCTTTGCGCGCCAATGGATCGCCTGTGAGCCAATGCTGCAGGGCGTTTCGTCAAAAGATCGCCTAACACCCATAAGTGAAGCGGTTGCTAAGCTGCCCAAAGCCTCTGAGTTGTTGGTTGAGAGTGCGGATACTACTGATGGCCGCAACCTTAATGGTTTGGCTAAAAAACTCGGTAGTGCTGCAGCAGGCTTTTTACGACAGCAGGATCTTTTACTTCCAAGAAAATCAAAGGCTGAATATCGGCTACATATCTTCCTGCTCGAAAATAATCAGATTTGGGTCGGTGTCAGTCCGATCAATAACAGTTCCAAATGGGAGCAGGGGATTAAGCGACTTAAATTCCCAGCCGATGCACCGAGCCGCTCTACATTAAAACTTGAAGAGGCGTGGCACTACTTTATCCCACAAAAAGCCTGGGATGAGCGGTTGCAGCGCGGTATGAAAGCAGTCGATTTGGGGGCGGCCCCCGGTGGCTGGACCTATCAGCTGGTTAAACGCGGCATGTTTGTCACAGCGGTTGATAATGGGCCCATGAAGGGTGATCTAATGGAGACCGGTCAGGTTGATCACCAACGCGAGGATGCCTTTACCTTTGCGCCTGCCAAGCCAGTGGATCTGATGGTGTGTGATGTCGTTGATAAACCGACACGTGTCATTGAGTTGATGGCAAAGTGGGCCATTAATGGCTGGGCTGATCGTTTGATCTTCAACTTAAAGTTGCCAATGAAAAAGCGCTACATTGAAGTATCAGATCGAATAGAGCAGTTGGAGATGATTCTTCAGGAGCATGAAAAACCCTACCGTCTCGTCAGCAAGCATCTCTACCACGACCGTGAAGAGATCACTTGCTACCTGGAGTTAGACGTCTAATCAGTGCTCGTAGATTTTGATCAGCTCGTCACGCTCTAGCATGGGACGCAGTTTGTTCATCAGCTCAAGACGTTCCTGAGATTGATACCAACGCTCCCAGTCAGCCAGTGTGCTGTAGGTGGCAATGACTAAACGGTGCTCTGGATCATTGATGTCATGCATGACCTCGCCTTTGATAAAACCTGGTGAACGCATAGACGCTTGCAGAGTCTCTTTGGCAATGGCCGTGTATTGTGGCTCTAGTTCGGCAGGAACCTTGCGGTTTATAAAAACCTTGATCATCGATTTGTCCTCTAACTACTTGTTATATCTTGAGAATAACGTTCGGCTTAATATAGGTAAAGGTTAAATGGCCTTAAACTCGTTGGTGTTTTTAAAAACTATTTGCGACAATGCGCGACTTGATTGAAAGGATAGTGCCATGAGCATTGAAGAACCCATAGAACAGCTGGATGCGCGCGGTCTCTACTGCCCAGAGCCAGTGATGATGTTGCATGGTAAAATTGCTCAACTTCAAGTGGGTGATCTCTTTGAGGTGATTGCCACGGACCCCTCTACAGAGCGTGATATCCCTAAGTTTTGTAACTTCTTAGGGCACGAGTTGGTCAGTCATGAAGTGAACGATGATCTTTTCATCTATCGAATACGGAAAGGTGGATGAGTAAAATCATTCAACAGATAGCCTCTGATACAGAGCGTCTTCTGCAAGAGGCAGAAGAAATTTTAATCAGAGTTGAACAACAAGTTGATCGAACTGAACCTCGTCAACTTCAAGAGAATAAAACAGTGACAGAACAGAACACAGCTAAGCCTCGCAATAAAAACCGTGAAGCTAACCAAGCCGCAGTCGAACTGCTGATTGCCGCTTACCCCAATACATTCAACCTTGAAGAACCCAAGCCTCTGAAAATTGGTATTCAAGAGGACTTAGTGGCGGATGAAAAGGTCAGTCGCGGTAAGATTAAGCGTGCGCTAGCGACTTATGTTCGTAACCCACGTTACCTTCAGTCAATGGTTGTTGGCGCTCAGCGTGTTGATTTGACCGGTGCTGAAGTGGCTGAAGTGACTGCTGAAGATGAAAAGCACGCTAAAGCTAAGCTAGACGAGTACAAGCAGCGCCGTAAAGAGCGCCACCAAGAGGCTCGTAAACAACAACGCGTTGCTCAAAAAGAGGAGCGTCTTACCTCTAAACTAGAAGCCCTAGTTAAGAAGTTCTAATCGCTTAGGCAGGGCAACGGTTCTCGCTGCTCTGTCTTGTTCTCCCCTTGAACTCTGAATTTCTGCCTATATATTAGTAGTTAATGATATAGGAGATGTTATGAGTCAATCAGTTAATCTCAGCTGCCCCCACTGTTTAGCAACCAATCGAGTGCCCAAAGATAAGCTCGATAAAGGGCCTGCCTGCGGTAAATGCCGAAAAGCGATCTTTACTCAGCAACCGATCGCCCTGAGCGAAGAGAATTTCGCTAAGTTTATTCGCAATACGGATATTCCGGTTATTGTTGATTTCTGGGCAGGTTGGTGTGGACCCTGTCGAATGATGGCACCCGCCTTTGCCGAAGTGGCAAAACGCACTGAGCCTGAGATGCGCTTCGTTAAAGTTGATACCGAAGCCAATCAACAGCTGGCCGCTCGCTATAACATCAGAAGCCTTCCAACCGTTGTCCGTTTTGAGGGCGGTAAAGAGGTTAAGCGTCAGTCGGGCGCAATGAACATCAGCCAGCTGCAGCAGTGGGTGGGTTAATTCAGTTCTGATTACCCGGACGAAGTCCACACTGATCCAAAATATTCTGCCAAGATTGGGTGTGGTTCTCTCGAGCTTTTAGATACCTAGACCAGACCTCTCCTTCGGGATGGGTATAGGTGTCTAGCCATCGGCTTTGAGGGAGGTTGAGTGACGCGATGATGGCTTGATGAAGGTTACTCCATTGGCGGCCTGTACGTTCAACCTGAGCGATGTAGGGTTGCAAACTGTTGACGTAAAACTTCATAAAGACGTTCCAGAGTATCTCTGACTTCTGGTTTTGCCTCTGATTAAAGCAGATCGGTCTGTCATTGAGTCTTTGGTTAATCGCTTCTGAGGTCTGCTCTAAAACCTGAGTTAACAGTGCCATGCTGGCGAGCCACTCTGATCCGAAATTGGATCGATAGAGCGTTTCGTAGTCACGCTCTAGCTCATTGGCAAAAGAGGGTGTTTGCCAGTCTGTATTGTTTTGGGTTTCAGCGATCTCAGCAAAGCGCTGCATTGTCAGCATTAACTCTGAGGTTGAGTAGTCTGCATCGGGTAACAGTGGTGCAGCCCCCAGTGAGAAGTGTTGTTCCATCTCTGGGCTGCTGTATAGGCTGTTCCATATCTGCTTTGGCCAGTTATCGCTCTTGATCTGATTGATCTCTTGAACACGCGCTAACACATCAGTTTGACTACTGTCACCTGTGAGCAGCTTCTGACAGCTGCGTAATTTTGGGATGAACCCCAGTTCGTAAATCAGTCGTTGTGAGCCACCGGCCAATTTGCCAAGGCTGGTGTTTCTCTGTGCGATTAGATCGATCAGCCCGCACTGCTTAAGATCGAGAACATCGATCAGGCCTTCGGTAATGGGTCTCAGGGTTTCAGTTCGCTCTCTTCGATCGGGAAGAATGGGGTAGAGCTTAGAGGTTTTGTTCAGTTGAAGATCAAAATCGATATCTATGGCTCGACTGGTACGCTCGGCATAGGTCTCAACCAGAGATTGGGCTGGATCGGTATTGATACAGCCCGTGATAAAACTAGTTGAAAGTAGGAGGGTTAACCAGTGCTTCATTGGATAGCTTATAGAGTCGTTTTATCAGTAATACGGCGGCAAAGCTTAAGCCGATGAGTATGCCTAACCAGTAACCGATAGCCCCCATCTCTAAATGTTCGGCAATGACATACCCACTGGGTAGCCCAACCACCCAGTAAGCGATAAACGCGATCAGCAGTGGGATTCGAGTATCCTTGTATCCGCGCAGTGCGCCATTCGCGGTCAGCTGAAGCGCATCGGAGAACTGGTAGAGTGCGGCGTAGCCAATCAGGGTTGAGGCGATGGCGATTAACTCAACATCTTTAGAGAAGAGTGCAGCGATTCCGTCGGACAGTATAAACAAAATCGTTGAGCTGAAGCAGGCGATCAAAAGGGCGATGCGCAGTCCTAGGAAACCTACTTGCTGGGCGTCAGCAAAGCGTTTAGCGCCATTCAGTTGGCCCACCCTGATGGTGACGGCTAAACAGAGCGAGAGCGGCATCATAAAGATCAGGCTCGATATCGAGAGTGTAATCTGGTGAGCAGAGATTACCGTTGCACCGTAATCGGCCAAAAAGAGCGCAATCAGGCAGAACATGGTGGTCTCAACGCCAAGGCTCGCGGCAATCGGTATGCCAATAGAGAGCTGATGTTTGATCTTCTCTCTGTTCGGTTTGAGCGTCTGTTTGAAGAGGTTCAACGGTTTGAAATAGCGGCTGTAGATCAGATAAGCAGCACCGGCTATGAACATGTACCAGAATACAATTGTTGTCGCCCATCCACAGCCTACACCGCCCATTTCAGGCATTCCCAGTTTGCCGAAGATGAAAATATAGTTAAGAGGTAGATTGAGCAGTACAGCGCTGATGCCTATTTTCATGACGATCTTTGTCTGCCCATGTCCCTCAGCAAAAGCCCTGATCGATTGATAGAGCAGCATGCCTGGTATGCCCCAGCTGATCGCAAACAGATAGTCATTGGCTGTGGATTTCAGAGCCGGTTCTACAGACAGTAGGGTAAGAATCCAGTCAGAGGCGCCATTGATGAAAAGCCAGCTGAGCACGCCGATCGCAAGTGTGATCAGAAGATTGTTAAACAATTCTGAGGCGGTCTCCTCTTCACGTTTTCCACCAACATGATGTGCCACGATCGGAGTCAATGCCATCATAGCGCCTGCTAAGGATAGCGAGAGTGGCGTCCATATACTGGAGCCCAGAGCGATAGCTGCCAGCTCTTCAGCGCCCGCCCAAGAGGCCATCAGAGTATCGGATAGACTCATCGCTGTTTGCGAGGACTGAGCCAGCAGCATGGGCCAGGCAAGGTGTAGTAGCTGCTTGATCTCTACTCTGGAGTTGGGCGGAAAAAATGACATGCTATTTCTTGTATCAGGGGCGCTTAAAGCTCTCCTGCCTCCTCAAGCACTGTCCGTGCAATACGAAAGCACTCAACGGCTGCAGGCACACCGGCATAGATGCCGACGGCATGAATAGCTGCTCGAATCTCGTCAACACTGCAACCATTATTCAATGCGCCCTTGCAGTGGGTTGCCCATTCGTGACTTTTGCCCATGGCGCCAAGCATCGCTAGATTCATTAACGAACGTGTTTTGGGATCAATGGCATCATCGCCCCAACCAAATCCCCAGCACCAAGCGGTCATCGCCTCCTGAAAGGGGCGGTTAAAGTCATCAGCAGCGGCTAGGTTTTTATCAACGTATTCAGCACCCAGTGTGCTGCGACGCATCTCTAAACCCTTATCAAAAAAGTTATCCATGTTGATCTCCTGATCGTTTCAGTCACACATAAAAAAACCGGGCACACAGTGTCCGGTTTTTTACATCGATTTGGAAGATTAATCGATACGAACTTTTACATAGCTACCAGGTGCGGCTTCAAGCGGTTTGTTCTCTTTGCTACCCAGAGTTTTCGGTGCATCCACTTTTTTACCAGCACGACGACGAACCCACTCAGCCCAGTTTGGCCACCAAGAACCTTCAACTTTTTCAGAGGTTTCAAACCAGTGGTCAGCGCCTTGGCCCTGCTCACCTTTAACCCAGTAGTTGCGACGGTTTTTAGAAGCTGGGTTGATTACGCCGGCAACGTGACCGCTTGCGCCAAGGACGAACTCGATCTCTGAACCAAAGGTCTCTGTCGCTTTGAAGGTCGCTTTCCAAGGTGCAATGTGGTCTTCAATGGTCGATAGGAAGTAACAAGGGATCTTGATCTCGCCAAGATCGATCTTTTCACCACAGATCTCCAGTGCATTCGGCTCAACCAGTTTGTTCTCTAGGTACATCTTATTGATGTAGTAGGTGTACATGGCCGCTGGCAGATTGGTGCTGTCCGAGTTCCAGTAGAGGATATCAAACGGCGGTGGAGTCTGACCTTTTAGGTAGTTGTTAACAACGTATGACCAGATGAGATCGTTCGAGCGCAACATGTTGAACGACGTCGCCAGTTCGCGTCCGTTCAGGAAGCCTGCTTGGCTCACTTTCTGCTCCAGCTGTTTGACTTGGTAGTCATCAATGAAGACGCAGAGATCACCTGGATCAGAGAAGTCTGTCAGCGTTGTAAGGAAGGTTGCGCTTGCGATGCTGGTATCTTTACGCTTCGCCATTACTGCTAGTGCAGTTGCTGTTAATGTGCCACCGACACACCAGCTCACCGTATTGATCTTATCGCTGCCAGAGACCTCTTTGGTCACACGAACGGCTTCGAAGATACCTTCTGACACAAGATCATCCCAGCTAAGGTTTGACTGTTCAGAGGTTGGGTTGCGCCAAGAGACTAGGAAGGTGTTTTGGCCCTGTTCAATACAGTACTTAACAAATGAGTTGTGTGGCTGAAGATCAAGGATGTAGAACTTGTTGATGCTCGGTGGAATGATCAGCGTCGGGCGAGTGTAGACCTGTTCACCTTCTGGCTTGTAGTGAATAACCTGAATGACATCGTTCTGGAAGATAACAGAGCCTTCGGTTGTGGCAAGGTTCTCGCCCAGCGTAAACGCGCTCTCGTCAGTCATTGAGATGCGACCTTTCTCAAAGTCGGCTAGCAGGTTTTTCATACCATCGAGCAGTGACTGACCCTTAGTATCAAGCGCCTGTTGCAGGACTTCAGGGTTAGTTGCTGCAAAGTTGGTTGGCGACATCGCATCGATGAACTGGCGAGTGTAGAACTCCAGTTTGTTCTGATCTTGATCCGATAGGTTCGCGCTCTCAGCCATCTGAGTCAGCATCTTAGAGCTCAGTAAGTAAGACTGCTTGATGTAGTCGTAAATAGGGTTAGTTGACCACTCTTCAGCCTGGAAACGACGATCGCCACGCTCTGGCTCAGCAACCGGTGCTTCAGTAGTATTACCGGTTAACAAGTTGCGCCATAGGTTAAACTGCGCAGTTTGGTAATCGGCGATTGCACGCATCCACAGGGTTGGATCTTGCAGTGAGCGCGTCGCAAGTTCTGTCCATGACTTGGTGAATTGAGAGAACATATCCTCAGCACCCTTGCCAGAGAAGTTTTCAAGCATCTTGCTTGTCTCTTGGCTTACGTAGTTGATGAACTCTTGAGGATC
Source organism: Marinobacterium sp. xm-m-383 (assembly GCF_013283255.1). Taxonomy (NCBI): domain Bacteria; kingdom Pseudomonadati; phylum Pseudomonadota; class Gammaproteobacteria; order Oceanospirillales; family Oceanospirillaceae; genus Marinobacterium; species Marinobacterium sp. xm-m-383. The sequence continues at coordinate 266,794 of NZ_WBYT01000001.1, forward strand.
AGTAGGTCCGTTACCTTTAGTCGCCATGGTAAAACTCCAGTGTGAATGACGTTTGATGCAGTGAATGTTGCACCGCAAAATATTATCGTAGAATAACCCCAAGATTCGTAGGGAACAAGTTAGAGGTTAGTCTTACTCTATGGCTTTAACACTAAGGGATTTTTAAATCGTGAAATTGTTGGAATTAATGACGACAGAAGGTTGTCATCTGTGTGATCAAGCACTCCCTCTGTTGGTCTCTGGTATTGATCCGTCAAAGTATGAAGTGGATCTGGTCGATATAGCCTTTGATGACGAGTTGATGAATCAATATGCCACCCGGATACCGGTCTTGGTCGATCCTCAATCTAAGCAGTCACTGGATTGGCCGTTTGATGCTGAGCAGTTGGCACAGTTTATCAGATCAGTTGAGGGCCAGTAGGGCCTGTTCGGTCGGTGTTAGCATCTGTCGTGTTTGGCCCTTACGCTGTGCGTAGATTACAGAGAAGCTGAGAACATTCTGCACATAGGTACGGGTCTCATCAAAGGGGATGAGCTCTATGAATATCTCCAACGGCAAATTCTCACGGCCCTTCAGCCAACGGCTGACACGGTGAGGCCCCGCATTATAGGCCGCCGTTGCATAGATTCGATTTTTATCAAATTGACGATACATCTGCGCTAGGTAAGCTGTACCTAGCTGTACATTGAAATCAGGATCGTAGAGGCGGTTACTACTTTTATACTTCACCTTGATTGCTTTGGCAGTGCGCTTAGCCGTTCTGGGCATCAGCTGCATGAGCCCTCTAGCACCAACACTGGATCGAGCCCAGGGGAATAGGGCGCTCTCCTGTCTAGCAAGAGCCTGTGCCCAGATAGGGTCTATATTTCGCTTATTGGCATGTTTGATAAACAGATTCTCAAAGCCTTCTGGGAAGCGAAGATCCATATCATTCCAAAACTCATTGTAAGCGGCAGCGAGTATTCCTTGTTGGTACCAACCTAGCTCATTCATCAAGTGCGCGGCGTGTTGGATCTCATTCGAAGACATCGTCTCTATCCAACGATTAAACTCAGATCGTGAAACTGTATAGCGATCAAGCGCTGTCAGCTCTTTAATGCGCAGATAGTGTTTGGAGTCTCTTAATTTAGCTAGCAGGGTTGGATCAAGCGTGATCGGTTCATGATTCAAATCAGCGGGTTGCCCAAGATGATCAGCTGCTAGAAATCCGTAAAAACTGCGTTTGGTACGAAGTGTATCTAATATCTCTGTTCGCATTGGATTATTGGGGAGTGCGGCTAGCCAATATTGCCAACGAGGGGAGTCTTGCAGCTCTTTAGGGAGCTTGGCAATCAGGGTGGCGACCTCCTGCCAGTCCTGTTCAAGCAGGGCTAAGCGTATGCGCCATTCAGTGAGTTCAGCACTGGCAAAGGTTGGATCAAGCTTGGCGAGTTTGATTCGATCATGTGCATCAAGCTCCTTAGCGACCCTTACACCAACACGCGTGAGCTCTTGTAAATTATCCGCCAGACTCAGATCAAATCCTTTGCCCAGTTTTAGCAACAGATTTAACGCTTCATATGGGTCGTGACGATACGCACGTTCAATCGCAATGCGTTGAATTTTGGCGAGCTGCTTAGCTGAGTAACCGCTGCCCATTCGAAGGACTTTAAAGGGTGATCGATAGACCGATCGAGCCGCATCAGCAATGCGACGATCAGACTCTGACTTAACAAAGCGCAGCGCATAACCCGACAGTCCCCATTTGTTGGCATCCAACGCATTGAGAACCCGTTTGAGTGCGACATCGCTGGTCAGATCACCATTGGCTCTAAACAGTCTGAATAGATCATCACAACTGTCTGGCTGAGAGCGGCCCACACTCCAGAGTGATGCCGCAAGTTTAGAGGCTTCAGTTGTGCGCTTTTGTCGATAGAGAGCTTCGGCATAGCGACACTGCATCTCAGTATTAGGGGAATCGATCTCAGTGTAGTGGCTGAGGAATGCCCCCCAATCTCTCTTTTCCCCTAGATGCTCTGTGTAGTTGAAACGCAATAGCCCCTCTAAGTGTGAATCAGGGTACCGGTTGGCAAACTGTTGAATATCCTCTGGCGTGAGTCGATTCAGTTCGGCACTGTACTGATTGAAGACTAGGTAGGGGTAGAGAGGGTAAGACTCGAGCTGTTTAGCGGCGGGGTCATCAAGATCTAAGCGACCCAGTTTGGCGAGTCTCTCGGCTTTTAGAAATGCGAGTTGCTCTGCACTCTCTTTACCTTTGGCCATGGATTCTATGCTGATGGCAAAAGTGCTAAAGAGAATGGGGGCTAAGTATTTGTTCAATTTATTCGTTGTTAACAAAGCTCGCACTCAAATAAGTCTCTGCACTAACTATGGTTTAAATCTGCAAAAATTTCACCCCTTGTCAGGTTAATTTTTAGCAACTGAGTTAAACTACGCGACCAGTTTTACAATTAAGCGACTCACATGGCATTTATTCGATTTGATCAGGTCTCTCTGGCCTTTGGTACCCGAGCAATTTTAGACAACGCAAACCTGCAAATTGAGGCGGGTGAGCGAGTAGCGCTGGTCGGTATTAACGGTACGGGTAAATCAACCCTACTAAAAATCGTTTCGGGTGAAATGGACGTTGATAGCGGTGTCATTTGGCGCAGCCCAACCGCTCGAATTGCTCAGTTACCACAGAGCCTACCCGCGGCCGATGAACGATCGGTTCGCAGTGTTGTAGAAGCAGGTTTGGCTGATCTGGTTGAGTTGCGAGATCGCTACGAGACATTACTGGCTAACAGTAATGCTTCGCTCGATGAGTTGGAGCGTCTTCAGCATGATCTGGAAGCCCGTGATGCTTGGTCACTTGAGACGCGTGTGGATCGCATTCTTAGTCAACTTCAGCTACCTGGCGAAAAGCTGATGTCTGAACTCTCAGGTGGCTGGCGCCGTCGAGCTGCCTTAGGGGCTGCACTGGTTCAAAGCCCTGATCTGTTGCTGCTGGATGAGCCAACCAACCACTTGGATATTGAGACCATCGAGTGGTTAGAAGAGGTATTAGCCGCTTACAAAGGCGGGCTTCTATTTATCTCGCACGACCGTGCTCTAGTCGAGCGTTTAGCAACCCGTATTATTGAGTTAGACCGAGGTCAGTTGGTCGACTTTCCAGGCAGTTATGCAACCTACCTTACGCAAAAAGAGAAATTGCTCGAGGAGGAGGCCAAGCAGGCTGCTCTGTTTGATAAAAAATTGGCGCAGGAAGAGGCGTGGATACGTCAAGGTATCAAAGCTCGTCGTACCCGTAACGAGGGACGTGTTCGTGCTCTGAAGCAGCTGCGTGTTGAGCGATCCGAACGCCGTGAACGTCAGGGTAAAGCCAAGTTCGATGTGGAAGAGGCGGTTCGCTCGGGTAAGTTGGTGGCCGAGCTGCAGAATGTCTCGCTGAGTTATGCGGGACAGCCAGTCGTTAAGGATCTGTCAGTGCGTATTCAGCGAGGCGATCGCATCGGTCTGATTGGTCCGAACGGTATTGGTAAGAGTTCGCTGCTTAAGTTGATTTTAGGGGAGCAGGCTCCGGATCAGGGGGATGTGCGCCTTGGTAGCCAACTGGTGGTGGGTTATTTCGATCAGCTGCGTGGCCAAGTGGACCCCGAGAAGAGCATCATCGATAACGTCTCAGGCGGTCGTGAAAGTATCGATATTAACGGTCGATCACGTCATATCATCAGTTATCTTCAAGATTTCCTGTTCACACCAGAGCGTGCGCGCACACCGGTTAAAGCCCTGTCCGGCGGCGAGACTAACCGCGTGATGTTGGCTAAGTTGTTCAGTCAGCCCTCGAACCTGTTGGTGCTCGATGAGCCGACCAATGACTTGGATGTCGAGACACTGGAGCTGCTCGAAGAGATTCTGCTCGACTATCAAGGGACTCTTTTGTTGGTGAGCCATGATCGTCAATTCCTCGATAACATCGTCACCAGCACGCTTGCGTTTGAGGGTGAGGGTGTCATTCGTGAATATGTGGGCGGTTACAACGACTGGTTACGTCAGCGACCTAAAAATGTAGTGACTCAGAGTGTTGTACCAAAATCTGAGCCAGCTAAACCGGGTAAAAAGGAAGCTGCAGAGGCTAAAAAGCCCGTTAAACTCTCCTATAAACTGCAGCGAGAGTTGGACATGCTTCCAGAACAGATGGAGCAGACTGAAGCGGCCGTTGAAGCGCAGCAGGCCGTTTGTGGTTCAGCGGACTTTTATCAGCGACCTCATGAAGAGGTCACCGCTGAACTTGAAAAGTTAAGCACTCTAGAAGCCCAGCTGGAGACGCAGATGGAGCGCTGGATGGAGTTAGAGGCGATGGCTGAGGGTTAATGCCCCAATCGTACGGCCAGAATATCGCACTCTGCGCCGTGCAGAACGCCATTGGAGGTGGACCCAAGTAACAGCGATAGACCATGGCGACCGTGAGAGCCAATCACGATGAGATCAGTTTTAAGATCTTTCGCGACGGCATGAATCTCTGAACCAGTGTTGCCCGTTGCGACAATCGCTTTATTAACAGGGTAGCCAAGGCTGGTGGCAAGGGCGCTCAGTTTAGACTCGGCGTGGTTCTCAATTTGAGTTTGGATGTCGGCAATGTCGACAGGGATCTCACCGCCATAGGCGTAGCTGACAATCTCGACCACATGAATCAGATTGAGCTCAGCTTGATTCTGTTCGGCTAGCAGTTTGGCTCTTTCAAGCACAACACCAGACTCTTCAGAAAGGTCGATGGCAACAAGAATACGATTGTAGTGACTCATGGTGATTCTCCCTGTTTAGTCCCTACTACTATTAATAGCAGACAAGAAGGTTTTTAACATATGAAGTGGGCAATTATTGTTCTGATCATGCTCTCTTTGATCGGTTCTATGATGTGGGTCATGCCAAGTCCTCGTCAGCGCTTCCAATCTAAGCTCAGACTAGAGGCACGCAAGCTCGGTTTTCAGGTGCAGCTATCGCGTCTAGAGATACCCAGAGCCAAGGGCGAGATGGAGTCAGAAATTATCAACATGGCGGCTTACCGTATGCTGCGTGGCAAATTGGATCGATCAGCAAAAGAGCAGTGGGTTGAGTGGATGGTGGCTCGAGTCGACGCCATGGCCGCTGATGGCCTTCCTGAGGGCTGGTCCTGGGCAAAGGGTGAAAGATCGTTGAGTCCTACTAAGCTGAAAGCGCTCAGTGATTGGCTTGATCAGTTGCCTGAAGAGGTCGTTGCGGTTGAATCAACCGCCATTCACCTGACGCTCTATTGGCGCGAACCCGAGCGGGCTGGCGCACTGGATGAGCTAGGTGAAAAGGCCAATCAACTGTTAACGGAGATGATTTAATGAGCGGCGAGTTAACCCCAGGGATTTACAGACACTATAAAGGCAATGACTACGAAGTGATTGGAACCGCCAGACACTCAGAGACAGAAGAGTTGATGGTGGTCTATCGAACACTCTATGGCAACTTCGATCTCTGGGTGCGTCCCTATGAGATGTTTGTTGAAAAAGTGCGTTTAGAGTCTGGGGAAGAGGTTGATCGATTTTCACTGATCTAAACAGCTCTCTTAGCACTTATTATTAAGGCGTTTATTTGCATTTATTTTTTAGCGCTGTATTGTTGCGCCGATAAATTTTTTGCAATGCTCACTTGACGCTGAAGTCAGTTTCCACGTATTTGTAAAAAAAGACACAGTTTTGAATAGGTAGATAAAAATGGGTAAAACCCTGGTAATTGTGGAGTCACCAGCCAAGGCCAAGACGATCAATAAGTATCTTGGTAACCAGTACGTGGTTAAGTCCAGTGTTGGTCACATCCGTGATCTGCCGACCAGTGGTAGTGCCCAGAAGTCTGATCCTAAAGAGCGCGCTAAACAGGCTGCTTTGACACGCAAACTCTCGCCAGAGCAGAAGGTTGAGCATAAAAAGCGCAAACAGAAAGAGCAGCTTATTGCCCGTATGGGGATTGATCCCAACAAGGATTGGGCAGCTCATTATGAGATCCTTCCCGGTAAAGAGAAGGTCGTTGATGAACTGCGCAAACTAGCTAAGAGCGCTGATCAGATCTATCTCGCAACCGATTTGGACCGTGAAGGGGAGGCCATTGCATGGCACCTTCGCGAAGCGATTGGCGGTGACGATTCACGCTACCGTCGTGTTGTCTTTAACGAGATTACCAAGAAAGCGATCAATGAAGCGTTCGAAAAACCGAGCGATCTAGACCTAAACCGCGTTAATGCGCAGCAAGCGCGCCGTTTTCTTGATCGCGTTGTTGGTTATATGGTCTCTCCACTTCTTTGGGAGAAGGTCGCTCGTGGTCTGTCGGCGGGTCGTGTTCAATCCGTTGCGGTACGCCTGGTCGTTGAACGTGAACGTGAAATTCGTGCCTTTATTCCTGATGAGTATTGGGAATTGCATGCGGATGCGCAGACTCAAGGTGATAAAGCGGTTCGTCTAGAGGTCGTTAAACAGGCCGGTGCGGCATTTAAACCGACCAATGAAGATCAGGCGATGGCTGCTGTCAAAGCGCTGCAAAGTGCCTCTTATGAGGTCGTTAATCGTGAAGATCGTCCAACCAGCAGCAAGCCCTCTGCACCCTTTATTACCTCTACCTTGCAGCAGGCCGCCAGCACCCGTTTAGGTTTCGGTGTTAAGAAGACCATGATGCTCGCTCAGCGTCTCTATGAAGCGGGTTACATTACCTACATGCGTACCGACTCGACTAACTTAAGTAACGAGGCGGTTGAAGCGGCACGAGAGTTTATTGGTTCTCAGTTTGGTGGTGAATACTTGCCACCTCAGCCGATTCGCTACAGCTCTAAAGAGGGCGCACAAGAGGCGCACGAGGCGATCCGTCCATCGGATGTCAATGTTACCTCTGACACATTGAATGGTGTCGATGCCGACGCTGTTCGTCTGTACGACCTGATTCGTAACCAATTCCTAGCCTGTCAAATGACACCCGCTCGTTACCTAAGTACCCGTGTCACAGTGAAAGCGGGTGCCTATGAGCTGACCACTAAAGGTCGTGTCTTGCAGTTCGACGGTTACACCCGTGTGATGAACTTCCGCGGTAAATCGGATGAAGATCAGATCCTACCTGACATGCAGGTGGGTGAATCACTAACACTTAAAGCCTTGGACCCTAGCCAGCACTTTACGAAACCGGCACCGCGCTACACAGAAGCGAGTTTGGTTAAAGAGCTTGAGAAGCGCGGTATTGGTCGTCCATCCACCTACGCAGCGATTATCTCGACAATTCAAGATCGTGGTTACGTCGAAGTTCAAAACCGTCGCTTCTATGCACAAAAAATGGGCGATATCGTTACGGATCGTCTGGCTGAAAGTTTCCCAGACCTTATGGACTTCAGCTTTACCGCGCGTATGGAAGAGAAGCTGGATGATGTGGCAGATGGTGACATCAACTGGAAGGATCTTCTTAACAACTTCTACACACAGTTCGAAGGCGAACTGGAAGCGGCTCAATCAGCGGATGGTGGCATGCGTGCCAATGATCCAACCGAGACCGATATCAGCTGTCCAGCATGTCAGCGCCCAATGATGATTCGTACGGCAACGACGGGCGTCTTCTTGGGTTGCTCTGGTTATGCTTTGCCACCTAAAGAGCGTTGTAAAACGACCATCAACCTGATTCCTGGTGATGAGGTTGTCGCAGTGGATGCAGACGATGAGGCAGAGTCACGTCTGCTTCTAGAGAAGCACCGTTGTGGTAAATGTGGCTCCTCTATGGACTCCTACTTGATCGATGAGAAGCGCAAGTTACACATCTGTGGTAACAACCCAGATTGTGACGGCTTTGAGGTCGAAGAGGGTAACTACCGTATCAAGGGCTATGAAGGCCCTGTAGTCGAGTGTGATAAGTGTAGCGCTGAGATGCACCTTAAAACGGGCCGTTTCGGTAAGTTCTTTGGTTGTACCAACTCAGAGTGTAAAAACACACGTAAGCTGCTCAAGAATGGTGAAGTGGCTCCGCCTAAGATGGATCCAGTTCCGATGCCGGAGCTTAAGTGTCAGAAGGTTGACGATACCTACATCCTGCGTGATGGAGCCAGTGGTCTATTCCTGGCAGCAAGCCAATTCCCACGTAATCGTGAGACCCGTGCACCTCTGGTCAAAGAGTTGATTCCACATAAAAATGCGATTGACCCTAAATATCACTTCTTAATGGAAGGACCTCAGCAAGATGAGCAGGGTAACCCCGCTCAAATACGTTACAGCCGCAAAACCAAAGAGCAGTACCTTATGACGGAAGTTGACGGTAAGGCGACTGGTTGGAGAGCTTACTTCACCAATGGTATGTGGCAAATTGAAGCAGCCAAAGCTAAGAAGCGTTAATGGCTGACCTATACTCCCAGCGTGTGAATCAGACACTCGCGTTTGCACAATACGCGCTGGTGGGTATCAACACTGAGTTGACCGGTGAATCGACCAATCGTATGAAGCTTCGTGGCCTGCAAGAGGCTGCGCTGTTTCATTTAGACAGCGCCTTTAAAGCCTATCTTAATGAGTTGGCTGAACGTGAGCGTGTCCTGCTGACCCAGGCAACACCCTTTGAATTAAGCAAAGCTTTTCAGCAACAGGGAGTCCATTCCAGTGAGTTGGATGAGATGGAGCTGCTCTGTCAGGATTCCGGAAGTTGGTTGTCTAAGTTGATCAGTGCCATCAAAGCTATTCATAAACCCCTACCTCCCTTGCAAGAGAGCGCTAGCCAATCTGACATAGCAATTATAGATTTGGCCAAAGAACAAAGCCTTGAGGAGCAACTGGAGACTCAGTTGCAGGGATGGTTTGAGCAGTTGCGAGCGATGATCCTAAGACATCGCTCTAACGCGCAAGAGTGGTAAACTCAGTTCATTCCTTTTGTTTCAACACCCTTCACAAAGAGATGATCATTCAGATAGTGTCTTGTCGCATCCGCAAGTGGGGCTGATTTGCGACTGCTCACATCCATCTGAACAATGGTCGTCTCTGCCGTCGCGACACAGACGTCATCTTGGAACAGCACCTGGTAGAGCCCAAATGAGCTGGTACCCACCCGAGTTACACCGGTGCCAATATCCAGACGTCCTGGCCAGGTGATCTCACCTAGAAAGTTCAAATGCAGACTGGCAATGACAAATTCGCAATTGTCATTGGCCAGTGGGTCTTTTGGATCGTAGAGAAATTCGACACGGCCTGTCTCTAGGTAGGTACTGAATGCGGCATTGTTCACGTGGCCCTGACGATCGGTATCGGCATAACGGATCTTATCAAATGTTTGGATAGGGAAGTCGGTTAACTGATACGGCTGCTGATTTGGCTTGTGCGATCCCACACTATTCTCCTTGTAAGTGGTACTCCTCTATTGAGCCTATGATGGTTCAGGGTCTGATTCAAGCTAAATAAAAAAGCCGCTCAAAGAGCGGCTATGGGGGTCTTTGCTACAACGCAGCAAAGGGGGAGGCTAAATTTTTTTACGTAGCAATAGACACTCAGTGTCGCTACAGATCTGAGTGCGTTTCAGTTGGCTGACTAACGCGTCATCGGCAGGGTCATTGTGCCAGCAGATCAGTGTGTGACAGGTTCCCGCTTGCAGTGCGCGCTGAGCAAGTTTGTCTAAACCATGGCGCTTATCACGACGAAGTATCCACACTTTTTTGAGGTCGACACCTGCATCCGCCAGCACCTGCTTAGTCAAAGATTTTGGCGGCTCTAACATAACCAGCCAGCTCTCTTTTTGACTTAATGCGGCAAGCATCGGCAGAAGCATGGTGTTCAGATTTACCTCTGAGGTGTGCTGAACCAGCTCAGTCAAAACCAGTGGTTTAAGACCCGCATCATTCTGTGCAAATTGATTGTACGCAAGCATGGTCATCACCTTTAAAAGTCATTCTGTTGACGAATTACACCAACACCCAAGCCTTCGATGGTTAACTGCTCTTCACGAAGATCAACTTTAATCGGGTCGAACTCTTCGTTCTCTGCAATTAGATAAACCATGTGACCATCGCGATGGAAGCGTTTTACTGTGACATCTTCACCGACACGAGCAACGACTATCTGACCCTCACGTGCTTCACGTGTTTGGTGAACTGCTAAGAGATCACCATCCATAATGCCGATGTCTTTCATACTCATGCCGCGTACACGGAGTAGGTAGTCTGCTCTTGGGCGAAAGAAGTCTGAACTGATGGTGCAGTAATCATCGATGTGTTGTTCAGCGAGGATGGGTTCACCTGCGGCAACTTGACCGATGATCGCAAGGCCCTCTTGCTCCTCCTCTTCACCGACGATACGGATACCGCGAGAGGTGCCAGGAATCATCTCAATGGCCCCTTTACGTGCTAAGGCCTTTAGGTGCTCCTCTGCTGCATTGGCAGATTTGAACCCTAGATCACGTGCGATATCGACGCGTGTAGGTGGAAATCCTGTTTCATCAATATGGCGACGGATGCAATCCAGCACCTCTTCTTGACGATTTGTAAGCTTCATAAACGCCCCCTATGACAGTACTGATTGGAATTTAAATGACTGTCTGTTTATTCAGTATTTGTATTTTTATACAGTATTTTAAATGTCGTCAAGTTTTTTCTGTTTGTATATCCAGTATTTTTGTATGATGGCCAACTAATTCGGAGGCGATGTGCTTAACAAAGAGACCCAAACCACCATACAGACAGCTTATCGCGCATTCCTAAATGCTCGCGATTTAAAGGCTCGTTATGCACAAAAGCATATGATTGCAGCGGTCGCACGGCAGTTGGGCGGTATCTTGTCGGACGATGCGGGTCAGCGTCTGGGTGAAAATCATCTGGTCGCCGTAGAGGCTGGAACGGGCACCGGTAAAACCATTGCTTACCTGCTGGCCGCACTTCCAATAGCGCAGGCTAAAGGTAAAACGCTGATCATTTCGACCGCTACCGTTGCGCTTCAGGAGCAGCTTTTATTAAAAGATCTTCCTGAGTTGGCTGAGCACGCCGGTATTGAATTTAAGTACGAAATTGCTAAAGGGCGTCGGCGCTACCTCTGTGTTAGCCGATTAGAGTCTCTTCTTAGTAATCAGCAGGATCTTTCACAGTCAGCCCTGTTTGAAGATGAGTTGGCCCAAGTTTTGGGGCCTGAACAGATCAAAGAGTACAGCGGCCTGTTGGATGAGTTTGCCAGTGGTCGTTGGAAGGGTGATCGTGATGAGCTAGAGCGCAACCTGGATGATGAGACCTGGATGCCGCTTACCTCAGACCATATGCAGTGTACTAATCGTCGCTGTGCGCATTTCAACGCCTGTCCGTTTTATCGTGCTAGGGCCGATATTGAGACAACCGATCTCTTGGTGGTCAACCACGATCTTGTACTGGCTGACTTGGCGTTAGGCGGTGGTGCGATTCTTCCTGAACCGGCCGAATCAATCTACATATTTGATGAGGCGCATCATCTGGGTGATAAGGCGACTAACCACTTCGCGCTCTCTATGCGAGTTAAAGCGAGTGAAAAGGCCTTCAAAACCCTGGAGCGTCAGTTAAAAGGGCTGTTGGATGAAGCGGATTCTGCATTGGTTTTGCAAGATCCAATCAGTCGTATTCAATCCAGTCTCAATGTGGTTCAGGGGCATTTGCAGCGTCTGGACGATCTAGTCTCTGAACAGTTTTTGCCACTCCCGGTGGATGAGCGCAGGTTGCGCTACCCGCAAGGCAGGGTACCCGACAGTTTGGCTAGCCTGACACGTGAATTGGCTCAGTTTTTATCACAGGTTGATCCTCAGTTAGAGAAGATTATTAATGCCCTTAAAGGGGCGATGGAAGATGAAGAGTCTGCACTCGATAAGGGTGTAGGGGAGCGCTGGTTGCCACCGCTAAGTACCCAGTTTAGCCGTGTCCAGAAGATGATGTGGCTGTGTAGAAGTTTTTCGCAAGATATTGAAAATGAAGAGGATAAAGTTGCAAGATGGTTGGTTCGTCATGAATCTGAAGCGGGTCGCGATATTGAGCTTCACAGTGCCCCTGTCTCCGCTCAAAACCATCTTCAAGATCTGCTCTGGGATCAGTGTTACGGTGCGGTTTTAACCTCAGCAACGCTAACGGCCCTTGGGCGGTTTGATTCCCTCTTTACTCAATTGGGTCTCCCTTTGGATACGCCAGCACTGCGAATGCCTAGTCCTTTTGACTACGCCAATAAGGCCGTTTTGCATGTCCCGAAAATGAAGTTCGATCCTTCAAAAGCGGATCTTCATACCGAAGAGGTTGCTGATTGGCTTAACCGAGAGTTACCCAATTTAACCTCTGTATTGGTTCTGTTTACCTCTTGGCGCCAAATGCGTCGAGTCGAAGAGTTAATGGATACCAAACTGCTGTCGCGTTTAACGGTTCAAGGTGAACTCAGTAAGCAAGCGATGCTGATAGAGCACAAAGCGAGAATCGACCGTGACGAACCCAGTGTTATTTTTGGTTTGGCGTCGTTTGCAGAGGGTGTAGATCTACCCGGTCACTACCTAAAAGATGTTATCATTACCAAGTTGCCTTTTAGTGTTCCAGATGATCCTGTGGATGCGACCTTGGCTGAGTGGATAGAAGCCCGCGGTGGTAACCCTTTCATGGAGATAAGTGTACCCGCAGCCTCTATCAAACTAACTCAAGCGGCAGGCAGATTACTGCGTACGGAGAATGATTCCGGTCGTGTTGTTTTACTTGATAGGCGTGTCGTGACACGTCGTTATGGACAGCAGTTGATCGATGCGCTTCCTCCTTTTGCGCGCCATTTTGAATGATCTATTGATTGAGAGATCCCGATTTTGACTACAGATACCAACCCTGAACAGCAACAAGGTAATCAAGATTCAAATGAAAAGCGGCGTCGCACCCAGCGTCGTCGTCCCCGCAAAAGCCGTGACGACAAACCTCGTCGCTCGCAAGAGTGGAGTCTTGATCAGTTTGTTGTAGAGCCTCAAGAGGGTAAGGATCGTTTCCACGATTTCTATCTGCCAGACTCATTGATGCGTGGTATTCATGAGCTTGGCTTTGAGTACGCAACACCGATTCAAGCGGCAACGATTAAGCCGGCACTTCAAGGCCGTGACATCATTGGTAAGGCTCAGACCGGTACCGGTAAAACTGCAGCTTTTCTAATCGGGATCATTACCGATCTTCTCGACTTCAAGTTGGATGTTGAACCGCGCAAGGGTGAACCCCGTGCATTGATCATTGCACCGACACGAGAGTTGGCTCTGCAGATTGCAGCCGATGCAGAAGGCCTATGTAAATACACTGGTTTAAGTATCGTCTCGCTGGTAGGTGGCATGGATTATGACGTGCAGCGTGCAGCACTCGCCAAAGCGCCTGTCGATATTTTGGTCGCGACACCGGGTCGCTTGATCGACTTCGTCAGAAATCAGGATATCGATCTCTACAACGTAGAGGTGTTGGTGCTGGATGAGGCTGATCGTATGTTGAGCATGGGCTTCATTCCCGATGTGCGTACCATCATTCGTTCAACACCGCGTAAGGGCGCTGAGCGTCAAACACTGCTCTACAGTGCAACCTTCACCGATGAGATTATGCGTTTAGCGGCGCAGTGGACGCGTGATCCGGTCACGATTGAGATCGAATCAGAGCATCAAACTACGGATAACGTTTCTCAAACGGTATTTCTTGTCTCAAGTGATGAGAAGTACAACTTGCTGCGTAACTACTTACGTATCAATGGCGTCGAGAAAGCGATCGTATTCTGTAACCGTCGTCATGAGACGCGTAAGTTGGCAGAGCGTCTAGAGAAAGACGGTGTCAAAGCGGCCATGATGTCGGGTGAGATCCCACAGAACAAACGCATCAAAACCCTAGAGGGTTTCCGCAGTGGCAAGATCGAAGTCCTAGTGGCTACCGACGTTGCTGGTCGCGGTATACACATTGATGGTGTGAGCCATGTTGTGAACTATCAGCTTCCTGAAGATGCGGATGACTATGTTCACCGTATTGGTCGAACCGGCCGTGCAGGCGCTACCGGTGAATCAATCTGTTTTGCCTGTGAAGACGATTCGTTCCTTATCCCAGACATTGAGTCGATGACCGGTGTTAAATTGAACTGTATCCACCCTGATGCTGAATTGCTGGTTGATCCAAACAGTGTTGTAGTGGAAGAGGCTGTTGAAACAGAGTCGACCGAATTGGAAGCGACAGAGACTGAAACCGTTGTTGACGCGCCAGTGGCGGAAGAGCCTCTAGCAAATGAGTCAGTCGACCTAACGGAAGTCTCATCAGAAGAGACGGCTGGCGAGATTGATGTGCTACCCCTTGAAAGAGCTGCTGAGACAAGCGAAGAGCAGTTAGATTTAGAGATCACTGAAGAGAACGACGATAAGGAGTCTCGCAGTTAATGAGTGGTGATCGTCACGGCCTAGCGGGTATTCAAAAAATAGTGGCCATGATTGTCAGTGCGTTTTTCGCAGTGATTGGATTGCTAGGCTTTAGCAATAGTGGAGATCCGGTTCAACTGATCCTCTTTCTCGTTGCAGCGATCATCTCTTGGTATGTGATTGCGATGTTGTTCAAGTTGGTTGAACGAATTTTAGATTCCTTAGGTTAGGTTGAGTTAGGTAAAGGTAATGCAGACAGTGACTAAGGTTGCCGTGTTAGGCGGTGGGAGTTTCGGTACCGTCATCGCCAATATGACGGCTGAAAAAGGTATCCCGACCTCCTTGTGGGTACGTCGAGCTGAACTGGCTAATGATATTAACCAGCAGCGTTGTAACGATCGCTATGTGCCCAACTACCCATTAGCCGACTCCTTGGTTGCGACTGATGATATCGAGTCCGCATTAAAAGACGCTCAGGTTGTCTTTATTGCGATTCCAAGCAGTGGCTTTCGAGCGGTTCTGAATCAAGCTAAACCCTACCTCAACGATGAACAATTGATCGTTAGCACGACCAAAGGCATCGAAGCTGTTAGCTTCAGTCTGATGAGTCAAATCATGGAGCAGGAGTGCCCAGCGCATCGATCGGGTGTGATCAGTGGCCCTAACCTGGCTAAAGAGATCGCCAAGCGTGAACTGACCGCTACGGTCATTGCCAGTACCGATGAGAATCTTCGAGAGACGGTTCAAGAGCTTCTTCAGTCTAGCTATTTCCGTGTCTATGCCAGCGCTGATACCTTCGGTGTGGAGCTCGGTGGCACCTTGAAGAACATCTACGCCATTGCGTCCGGCATGAGTGCTGCGTTGGGTATGGGTGAAAACACTAAAAGCATGCTGATCACGCGCTCTCTAGCAGAGATGAGTCGTCTTGCGGTGAGCATGGGCGCTAATCCATTGACCTTCCTTGGATTAGCGGGTGTGGGAGATCTGGTCGTGACCTGTCTATCACCTCTGTCACGTAACTACCGAGTTGGTTATGCGTTGGGGCAGGGTAAGTCGTTGGATCAAGCAGTGGCTGAGCTGGGAGAGGTCGCTGAGGGTGTCAATACACTGAAGTTGGTGAGCGAGCACGCAGAGCAGCAAGATGTCTACATGCCTCTTGTGCGTGGCCTCTACGAGGTAGTCTTTAATCAGGCGCCCGTCAAAGTGGTCATCGGTAAGATGATGGAAGGTGCCCACAGTGCCGATGTTGAGTTTACACTCTCGGGTTCCTGAACATGCGAATCCTATTGATGCGTCATGCGGAGGCTGCCCCTGGCTTCCCAGACGAATCACGTCGCTTAACCCCTTATGGGGAGGCGTCACTGCAAAATCGCCCTGAAGGTCTACAGCCTTTCTTAGATGAATTGACCCACATCTTTGTCAGCCCCTATCAGCGTACTCAGCAGACATTAGCTAACCTTCTGCCCAATCGGGAGGCTCTGCTTCTTGATCTGATTACCCCTGAGGGTGAGCCTGAAGCCGTGTTTAACTATCTGCAATCTCTGCCCGATGAGAGCAGGGTTCTATTAGTGACACACATGCCCTTGGTGGGTCGTCTATTCAGCTCGCTCGTTGAGGGTGAAAGTCGCTTTGGCGTTGGGTTTATGCCCGCTCAAATCGAGGTGGTCGATTGTGATCTGCCTGCAGCGGGGCTGGGTCGCTCCATTGCTCAGTTTACTCATTACCCCTGAACCTACCGCTTACATTTGATAGAAAACAGCATGATTCATCCAAGAGAGATTAGGTTTACCGTTCACAGTCGAACCATTACTGCACTGCAGTGGGGTGAGGATGACCAACCGTTGATTTTGGCACTACACGGTTGGCTAGATAATGCCGAGAGTTACTACAAATTAGCGCCTCACTTGGCGGGTTTTCGTGTTGTCGCTATCGATATGGCAGGGCATGGTCAGTCAGATTGGCGCAGTGCGGATTCGGGCTATCCTGTTTGGGGTTATGTAGAAGATCTTCATGCGGTTAAGCGCCAACTTCAACCCGATGGGGCAATTCGAATACTGGCTCACTCTTTAGGTGCTGGTGTGGCGTCTCTCTACGCCGGGACATTTCCGGATCAGGTGTTAACACTTGGCTTGATAGAGAACCTAGCTCCGTTTACAAACGCCCCCGATCAATTTGCTGAGAATTTAAGCCAGTCGATAACGGATAACTTGTCGATTCAAAAACAGGCTTCTGCTAAATCCAAAGCATTGCTGACCAAGTTAAGAGCAACGGGTCGCTTCCCTGTGCCAGTGGATGCGGCTGAGCGCTTAGTGGTGCGCAGTAGTGAACAACTGCCCAATGGAGAGCTCAGAATACGAGTGGATCCCAGACTCAAATTGCGCTCTTCAGTACGTTTAACAGAAGAGCAGGTTCGCAGCACTCTTGCTCAGATAGAGTCACCTGTTTTGGTGATTGCGGGTCAGTCAGGTTTGAGCCAGGAGCTGACCCAAGCACGCTTACCCTTCGTAAAAAATATCGAATTTAGATGGATGCCGGGTGGGCATCATCTACACTTAGAGGATGAGGTCGTGCCACAGATGGCTGCGGCATTTAATGAGTTTTTTGGTTGAGTGAGTGTGTTGAATGATTAGGCTAGTGTTACATCGACTGTTACCCCTGTTTCTATTCTCCTCCATGGCGTTTGCGAATGGGGCTGCTCCTCTGCCCAATGGCATCAGTATTGACCCATCCGCTGAGCTCGATAAACAGATCACTCAAACCGTTCGAGATTATCGCTTTCCTTTAGGCGCTGTCGTTAAGATCAATCGAGATGTTCGCATCGATAAAGAGCAGCAACTGTCGGGCCAACTCACGCGTACAACCTGGGAGATGCCAAAATCATTTGATCCCCATGAACTGCTGCAGGTGCTTCGTGATCAGGTAATTACCCAAAAAGGTGAAATCCTGTTTGAGTGTGATGGTAGAGATTGCGGAACCAGTAATATCTGGGCGAATGACCTATTTAATAATGCCGACCTCTATGGTCGTGATGACTACCAACGCTATTTTGCTGCTAAGCTGGATGATCAATACCTTGCGGCTTACGCGGTAAGACGGGGTAACCGACGTGTTTATCTTCACCTCGATCAGATCACTGAAGCGGAACAGGCGGTGCCTTGGTTGGTGCTACTAGAAGAACGTGGCTGGGTTAAATTACCCAACATCGAAGAGCCAACCCTTAAGCTGTTAGCTGATCATCTGCAGCAAAATCTTTCGCCAATTCGATTGGTCGGTCATCAGCAGGGCAGTGATCAAGGAATTGCTGAACAGGAATCAATGCGCTTAGTTGAACAGGTGAAGGCTTACCTGGATAGGGCAGGCGTAGCCACTGGCCAACTCGAAGTACACGGAATAGGGGCATTAGCACCCAGTGTGCTGGGTGCCGACCAATCTGCTGTGGTCGTGATCGCTAAATAGAAGATCCGATTGGGTGTCAGACTGGAAGTCAGACACCAAACAGCTGAGGTGACTAGTTTACCAGTGACAGGAATTCAGCACGTGTTGCGGGATTAGATCGGAAGCTTCCCAGCATCATTGATGTCTTCATCATCGCGTTTTGCTTTTCGACACCGCGCATCATCATGCACATGTGTTGCGCTTCAATCACAACGCCTACACCCAGAGCACCGGTCACCTCTTGAAGTGCTTCGGCAATCTCTTTGGTCATGTTCTCTTGGATCTGAAGACGGCGTGCGTACATGTCTACGATGCGCGCTATTTTCGACAGACCAATCACTTTACCCTGTGGAATATATGCAACGTGGGCTTTGCCAATGAAAGGGAGTAGGTGGTGTTCACACATTGAGTAGATCTCAATATTTTTCACGAGCACCATTTCAGAGTTGTCTGATGGGAAAAGCGCTCCGTTAACCACCTCTTCAAGCGACTGGTCGTAGCCTTTGGTCAGAAACTTCATCGCTTTTGCAGCGCGTTTAGGCGTATCTAACAAACCTTCGCGGTTAAGATCTTCGCCAATCGCTTCAATGATGTTTTCGTAGGCTTTTTCCATGACTCTATTCCTTTCTCGGGCCTATTTATGCCCGTTAACAACTAAGCGGGCAAACATACGCCAATGTCACCCTTGGGTAAAGGTTTACCGATTGGATTTATGACGCTCATCCGATTTAAGAAGCAGGTAGAGTGCTCCGGTTCCGCCATCTTTTGGCTGAGCAGAGCAGAACGCTAGCACGCCCTCTGTCTGTTGCAGCCACTCGCTGACGTAAGTCTTCAAAAGGGCAGGTTTGTTAGGGTCAGTATAGGATTTGCCATGAACAATCAGTATCGATTTGAGGCCCTGCTTACGACAATCCCTAATAAACAGATGCAACTCGTTGCGTGCTTGGTCGACGGTAAATCCGTGCAGATCAAGACCAGCATCCCAACCTAAGTGACCCGATTGCATCCGTTTGATTAACTTCAGTTGAACACCGGGTACTGCAAAAAGAATGCTCTCTTCGGCACTGAGTAATTCGTGATGAGTAGAGTTTAGCCCATCGACGATAAGCTCCTCTTTTTCGGCGGCCGCCAGTCGACGATATTCAATCGATCCCTCATCGGGTTTGTTGACGGGGCGTTGAATATCAGCGCGATTCTGCTCAATCGGCGTCACATCCTTAAAAAGCTCCTTTAGAGAAGCGAAATCACTGATCTTATCACTCTTATCAGACATGTTGATTACAGGTAAACTATGGCAACTTTTGATTCGGATATTATCAGGTTAGCCATGAGCTCAGATCAAGCAGTGATCGAACAACTTCTCACTCTTCGCGATTACGTTCGCTGGACACTCAGTGAGATGAACCGTCACCAAGTCTATTTTGGTCATGGCCATGTAGACGCTTGGGATGAGGCGCTGCAGTTAGTGTTTAATGCGGTGGATCTTCCGTGGGATAGTTCAGCTGAACTGTTAGACGCAAAACTTCTGCCTTCAGAAAGAGAGCGTGTCATCGATTTTGTGCAGCAGCGCTGCCAGCAACGTAAACCACTACCGTACATCACCGGTGAGGCTTGGTTTATGGGACTGCCATTCACTGTTGATGAGCGTGTCTTGGTTCCGCGGTCGCCGATCGCACAGCTGATCGAACAGCAGTTCCAGCCCTGGCTTGGCGATGTGGATGTAGAGCGCGTTCTGGATCTTTGCACCGGAAGTGGTTGTATCGGTATCGCTTGTGCTTATGCATTTGATCAAGCTGAGGTAGATCTTGCCGATCTATCAGACGATGCACTTGCGGTGGCTAATATCAATGTGGCACGTCATGAGATGGAAGAGCGTGTGCGCGTTGTCCACAGTGATCTGTTTAACAATTTAGAAGGTGAGGTTTACGACCTAATCGTCACCAATCCCCCGTACGTTGATGCTCCGGATGTAGCCTCAATGCCTGCTGAATATCAGCATGAACCTGAAATGGCGTTAGGTTCAGGTGATGATGGTTTGGATATTACTCGCCGGATCTTGAGAGAGGCGGGTCGTCATCTGAGTGAACAGGGGCTTCTGGTGGTGGAAGTGGGCAATTCAGAGGTGCATCTAATGCAGGCTTACCCTGAGCTTCCACTAATATGGGTTGAGCTCGATCAGGGCGGTAATGGTGTCTTTGTTATTGATGCTCCCAGTCTTCGTGCACACCAAGAATTTATTTAATGACTGAGCTGCGGCTCAAACAGAAGGATTAGGACCATGTCCGGTAATACATACGGAAAGCTTTTCACAATCACCACCTTTGGCGAGAGCCATGGCCCAGCACTGGGTGCCATTGTCGATGGCTGTCCTCCTGGGATTGAGTTGTGTGAAGAGGATCTTCAGCTGGATCTTGATCGTCGTAAACCAGGAACCTCACGTCACACGACGCAGCGTCGCGAACCAGACCAAGTGAAGATTCTGTCTGGGGTTTTTGAAGGTAAGACCACCGGTACATCCATTGGTTTGCTGATCGAGAATACCGATCAACGTTCAAAAGATTACGGCAACATCAAAGATCAATTCCGTCCTGCTCACGCCGACTACACCTATCATCACAAGTACGGTATCCGTGACTACCGTGGTGGTGGTCGATCTTCGGCTCGTGAGACTGCGATGCGTGTAGCAGCCGGTGCTATTGCGAAGAAAGTACTAGCGAAGCAGGGCATTGAAATTCGTGGCTACCTGTCACAGCTCGGACCTATCGCTATTGATCACACTCAGTTTGATTGGAATGAAGTGGGTAATAACCCCTTTTTCTCACCTGATGCTGATGCTGCAGCAAAAATGGAAGTCTACATGGACGAGTTACGCAAAGAGGGTAACTCAGTGGGCGCTAAGATCTCTGTCGTTGCTTCGGGTGTTCCTGTCGGGCTGGGTGAACCTATTTTCGATCGCTTGGATGCCGATCTTGCCCACTCACTGATGAGTATCAATGCCGTGAAAGGGGTAGAGATTGGTGATGGTTTTGCATCGGTTGCGCAAAAAGGGACTGAGCATCGCGATGAGATGACGAAAGAGGGCTTCCTTTCGAATCACGCGGGTGGAATCTTAGGCGGTATCTCCAGTGGCCAAGATATCATTGCGCACATCGCGCTTAAGCCAACCTCAAGCATGCGCCTGCCTGGACGCAGTATTGATAAGTTTGGTAATGAAGTGGAGGTGGTTACCAAAGGCCGTCATGACCCCTGTGTCGGTATTCGTGCCACACCCATTGCAGAAGCGATGATGGCTCTGACTTTGGTTGATCATCTGCTGCGTCATCGCGGCCAAAATGCGGATGTATCGGTTGATACGCCGGTGCTGGGTCAGCTTTAAAATTTATCCATAATTTATGGAGTTGCTGGTACTGTCGGTGACAGGCTTAAGCCAGTCACGGCGACTCCGTAGTTAACTGAGTGTACCGGTGACTGGCTTTCAGCCTGTCACCCTATTAACTTGATTATTTGCTCATATGTTGAAAACGCCTTACTACCTTATCGATCGATCGAAACTCCAAAAGAACCTGGAGAAGATCGCCTACGTACGTGAGCATTCGGGTGCTAAATCACTGCTTGCACTGAAATGCTTCGCGACCTGGTCCGTGTTTGATCAAATGTCGCAGTATATGGACGGTACTACATCATCCTCACTCTATGAAGTTAAATTAGGTCATGACAAGTTTCCAGGTGAAACACACGCCTACTCGGTCGCCTATGACGATCATGAGATTGAGGAGGTGCTCGCTAACTGTGACAAGATCATCTTCAACACCATCAATCAGTTTGAACGCTTTGAAGAGCAGAGCCGTGACAAGACGCGTGGCTTGCGCGTGAATCCGGGTATTTCAACCTCTGAGTTCATCATTGCCGATCCAGCACGTCCGTATAGCCGCCTGGGTGAATGGGACCCTGAGCGTATCGAAACGGTAGTCGATAAAATTTCCGGTTTCATGTTCCACAACAATTGTGAAAATGGCGATTTTGAGCGTTTCAGTGCCATGCTCAGTGATATCGAAGCGCGCTTTGGCCACCTGATTGCCAAAATGAAATGGATCAGTCTAGGGGGTGGTATCCACTTTACCGGGGATGATTATCCGCTTGATCAATTCTGTCAGCGTTTGAAGTCCTTCTCTGAAACCTATGGTGTTCAGGTCTATTTAGAGCCTGGTGAAGCGGCCATTACCAAGAGCACAACGCTCGAAGTATCGGTATTAGATACACTCTACAACGGTAAGCACCTAGCGATTGTTGATAGCTCGATTGAAGCGCATATGCTCGATCTTTTGATCTATCGAGAGGACGCTCGTATGTCACCTTGTGATGGTGAGTACAGCTATCAACTGTGCGGTAAGTCTTGCTTGGCAGGCGATATTTTTGGTGAGTTTAATTTTAATCATGAGCTTAAAGCCGGTGATCGACTCTCAATAGAGGATGCGGGTGGCTACACCATGGTTAAGAAAAACTGGTTCAATGGTGTGAAAATGCCCTCTATAGCCATTAAAGAGTTTGATGGTTCGATCAAACTTGTTCGTGAATTTGGTTATCAGGACTTTGTCGATAACCTCTCTTAATAGTGTTAAGTAACGCATCGGAGTGCGCGATCTTATGAAAAAGAATGTACTAATTATTGGCGGCGGTGGTGTTGCCCAGGTGGTGGCGCATAAATGCGCCCAACACAACGATATCCTCGGTGATATAGCGATCGCTTCAAGAACCAAATCGAAGTGTGACGCGATCATCGACAGCATCCACGAGAAGGGTGCAATGAAGGTGGATGGCAAGTTAACGGCTCATGCACTGGATGCAATGGATACAGCCGCGACGGATGCATTGATCAAAGCGACGGGCTCTGAGATCGTGCTTAATGTCGGTTCAGCCTTCGTCAATATGTCGGTACTTGAAGCCTGTATTGAAACGGGTGTCGCTTACCTAGACACCGCTATTCACGAAGACCCACTTAAGATTTGTGAAAACCCACCTTGGTACGGTAACTACGAGTGGAAACGTCGCGAGCGCTGTAAAGAGACAGGCACCACGGCTATTTTGGGCTGTGGCTTTGATCCAGGTGTCGTAAACGCTTATGCGGCACTGGCTAAAAATGAGTACTTCGATACGCTCGAGTCAGTCGACATTATCGACATCAATGCGGGCGATCACGGTCACTGGTTCGCCACCAACTTCGACCCTGAGATCAACTTCCGTGAGTTTACCGGACGTGTCTACTCTTGGCAGAACAATCAGTGGCAAACCAACCAGATGTTTGAGATCAGTCGTACTGACGATCTGCCTGTGGTGGGTGAGCGCACAAGCTACATGACGGGTCACGATGAGATCCACTCTCTATCAGCCAACCTAGGTTGTCCTAATGTACGTTTCTGGATGGGCTTTGGGGAACGTTACATCACCGTATTCACGGTTCTAAAGAATCTGGGTCTTCTCTCTGAGCAGCCAATCGAAACGGCTGAAGGGCAGAGTGTTGTCCCTCTTAAAGTGGTTAAAGCTTGTCTTCCAGATCCTGCGTCACTTGCACCCAACTACACCGGTAAGACCTGTATAGGTGATCAGGTGAAAGGAACTAAAGATGGTCAAGAGCGTGAAGTGTTCATCTACAACGTTGCTGACCATAAAGATGCCTACAATGAGGTCGGTAGCCAGGGTATCTCCTACACCGCTGGTGTTCCACCGGTTGCAGCTGCGTTATTGATTGCGACGGGTGAATGGGATTGTAAAACGATGGTTAACGTAGAGGAGTTGGATCCACGTCCATTCCTGAATCATCTTAACCACATGGGTCTGCCAACATGGATCCGTGACGAAAATGGAGAGCGTCCGCTCGATTTCTCTTAATATCGACTAGCTCCCATCAAGCCCAGATGTTATAACGAAAACTTGTTATCGCACTGGGCTTTTTTAATGCTTGAACTCTTCCCTTGGGCCGCGTTTCTGGTGGCCATTACCCTATTAACACTGACCCCCGGTGTCGATACGATGATGGTATTGCGACGCTCTGTAGGCAGTCGAAGCCAGGGGTTTTTAGCCAGTCTTGGTATCTGCTTGGGGCTGTTTGTGCACGGAACATTGAGTGCATTAGGCGTGGCTGCCATTCTGGCCAGTTCAGAAACACTGTTCTTTTACATGCAGATGTTAGGAGCAGGCTATTTGATCTATCTTGCACTGCAAGCGTTTAAAGATCTGTTCAGAGGACGCGCATTGATTTTGGAAACTGCTACTAATGAAAGCGCTCTACGCTCGGCCTTCTACCAAGGTTTTCTCAACAATCTGTTAAACCCGAAAACCTTACTCTTCTATATGGCTCTGTTACCGCAATTTCTGGTATCGGGCTATTCACCTCTCCTACAGTCTCTGATGATGGCGTTAATCCATTTTTGTATTGCCATGGTCTGGCAGGGTGGTTTGGTATTAGGTGTCGATCGAGCCCGTCATCTTCTGTTCAATAGAGGTGTGATCAGAGCCTTAGATGGCTTAAGTGGAACTGTTTATCTGATGTTCGGACTACGCCTCTTACTTGGTGAGCGTAGTTAACGATGCGCCTTGAGCTGAGACTTTCGCTTTTCTACTACACCTTCTTCTCGCTGTTAGGGGTGGTGATGCCCTTTTGGGCTCCCTACCTGAGTCATGAAGGTTTCAATGCTGAGGAGATTGGACTCCTGTTGGGCGCGTTTCACCTCTCTAGGCTTTATGCTCCCAGCATTTGGGGCTATGTGGCCGATCGTCATATGGAGCGCATGCGGGTTGTTAAACTGGGTGCGCTGCTGGCTGTATTAGCCTTTATTCCGGTGCTGTTCATTGAGGGGTTTTGGCCGCTGCTGCTTGCGATGCTCTGCTTCTCATTTTTCTGGAATGCGATTTTGCCGCAATTTGAAGTAGTGACCTTAAGTCATCTAGGTGAGAAGCGAGATCGCTATGGGAAAATTCGTTTGTGGGGCTCCGTTGGGTTCATAGCGGCTACCTTGATCGGTGGTGAGTTGTTCATAGACGATCAGATCGAGTGGGTGCCTATTGGGTTGTTGGTGGTATTAATTGCTATCTACTTTGCAACCTGGACGGTTCCCAAGCCGGCTGCCGCACCGATCAATTCAGCCAAATCTGTCTCTGTTGCAAAGGTGATGAGACGTCCTGAAGTGATGCAGTTCTTTGCGCTGATCTTTTTTGCACAATTGGCTCACGGCCCCTACAACGGTTTTTACACGCTCTTGCTGCAACAAGAGGGGTACAGCGGCTTATCCATAGGTTTATTGTGGTCTTTAGGTGTTCTGGCTGAGATAGCGATGTTCGCTGTGTTGCACAAATTGTGGCAACGCTTTTCGCTCGTAAGTGTCTTTATGGCGAGTTTAATGCTGGCAGTGCTGCGCTGGTTAATGATGGCAACCCTGTCTGACTCACTGTTAATGATCATACTCTCTCAACTGCTACATGCGGCCAGTTTTGCGGTGCTGCATGCCAGTGGTATTCGTATTGTGCAGCAGCTCTTTCCCGCTGGAAGCGAGGGCAGGGCGCAGGCTCTGCACTCTAGTCTCGGCTTTGGTTTGGGTGGTCTGTTTGGTTCCATCATTGCCGGCTACCTTTGGCACCACTTCGGTTCTGGCGTTAGTTTCATCTTTGCGGCGGCGGCCAGTCTCGTAGCTCTGTTGTTGATATCCTTCGGAAAGTTGCCGGCAAAAGTGCAGCAAAATAGCTAAAAAGGTTTTTTTGCAGTGCGAAAATAAACGCGTTATGCTCAAGCCTACAGGCTTCTTAAAAGTGCTGCATGGAGATCGTTATGAAAATCAGTGTAGATGTTGATTTAACCCCAGAAGAGTTTCGCCGCACCCTAGGTCTACCCGATGTGTCCGAAATTCAAAAAGAGTTAGTTGAACAGTTTAGACAGCAGATGCTTAATGGCGCAGATGGTTATGACGCTCTCTCTTTAATGCAGCCCTATCTAAATTCAGGCCTAAATTCGATGGAGGCCATGCAAAAGGCTTTCTTCGGAATGATGACCAGCAACACTAGCGATAAGAACGATAAATAATTGTTGAGGTACTTTTGTGCGCATTCTTCGTAAATATACAAACCGCCGTCTCTACGACACATCTCGCAGCTGCTACGTTACCCTAGAAGATGTAAAGCAGCTGGTAATGAACGGTGAGACCTTTCAGGTTCAGGATTCTAAAACAGGCCAAGATTTAACGCGCAACATTCTCCTGCAAATCATCTCTGAGCAAGAGGCTGATGGGGGTGGTACCTTGCTAACCAATCAGGTGCTTCAGCAACTCATCCGCTTTTACGGTGATAGCATGCAGGGCATGATGAGCCAGTACCTAGAACAGAGCATCAGCGCCTTCCTAGAGCACCAAGATCGTATCCGTGATCAGATGGAGACGATGATGGGCGCAGCCAATCCATTAACGATGATGAACAAATTGACGGATCAGAACATGGCCTTCTGGAATATGTTCAATCCAACGGCTAAACAAGAGGGTGAGAAAGAGGAGAAATAGCTCTTTTCTTGGTTTCTCATTCGACAAAAAAGAGAGCTTTTGCTCTCTTTTTGTTACTTAAGTGCCTGTTCTATCTGATCCAATGAGATCGGCTTGGGGATAACCTCTTTGGCGCCTTTAATTATCGTCTGCTCTGTCTCATTACCCGTAATCGCTGCCGTGCATCCCAAAATCGTCCCTTTGAAATCTTGTTTCGTGAGTTGCTCGATCAGTTCTAAGCCATTCATTTCTGGCATGTTCAGATCCGTAATCACCAGATCAAAACTATCTCTTTTTACAAGCTGCAACGCATCACGACCGTTATCAGCAACCTCTACATGTGCACCAACTTTACTTAACATCTTTTGGGTCAGTAGCTGAAGCGTCTTATTATCCTCTGCTATCAGAATTCGCATGTCTGAAAAGTTGATTGAATCTCTTATCTGCGATGAATTTTTAATCTCAGGTTCATTAACGGCAAATTCCAGTATGAATTTTGCACCCCCTAGTTCTGAAGTGCTGTAGTCCAATTTAGCCTCAATAGCATTGGCAATCTCTTTTACGATGTACAACCCAAGTCCTGTACCGTCCGCGTCTGTTTTGCCTCGATTAAATGGCTTTAATAGATCCTCTAATGCTTCTTTAGGGATGCCTACGCCGTCATCTTCAACAACGATTTGCAACAGGTTTTGATCGCTTGCATGTGTCAGAGAGACAGCAATCTGGTGACCCCCGCTGTGAATCGATGCATTCTTGATTAGGTTTGTGCAGATTTGTCGAATGGCTTGTACAGGCAGTACAAATTGACCGCTCTCTTGTAAGCTGAGAGTCAATTGCTGTTGGCGTTGAAGCAGAAGTCCATGAAGCGATCCGCAAACACCTTGAATAATGGATTCCGGAGTTGCTGTTTTAAATTGAACTACTCGTTTTTCTGGTTCGCCAATAAAGCGAAGATCTTCTAAAACATCGAGTAAGTTGCTGGCAGTCGATTTTAAATAGGTATCGATCTCTTCGCGGGGTATCGATTCATCTTTAAGTAGCATGTTGATCGATGCAATAGGGGTACGCAATTCATGTCCAACCACTGCGAAAAACTGTTTTTGTTGTTCCTGTTTAGCTTTGAGTTGTTCTAACGCAAGTCTGAGCTCTTTCTCTCTGGCTAATCGCTCTGTTTGATCCAGTACCACGCTTACCCAATGTTCATTCATTAGACTGTCCGCTGGGTTACAAATCGTTCTCACTTCAACAGGGAACTCACGATCATCATCTAGCTTATACAGGGACTCATGAGACAAGTTTTGGTCAAAAACCCTATTCTTGATCTGGTTCTCTGAGCTGAGTAGATCCATTTCCCAGATTGGCACAGCCTGTTGAGCATTAATCTTAATCCCTGTTTTTTCTGACAGATAAGGGTTTATCTCAACAATTTTTCCGGTTGCAGTCTCGGTGCGGTGAATGCCGATTTCTAGGTCGCTGAATAGGTCAACGACACGTTCTGCACGCAACGCATGAATTCGCCAGTATTCCCGCTCAATGAGCGTTTGAAGGAGGCAGAGGGTCTCCTCTTTGATGTCATCAAAGTGATTGGGTTGACTGTCATAGACGGCAAAGTGAGCTAGGGTACCCGCAGTGGGGTGGTTGATCGGTAAGCCAAGAAAGCTCTCTAATCCTGAACCCTCTTTTTTGATGAAGTCTTTCTGGACATCACAGGGTATAGAGACCTTTTTCCCTTTATAAACCAGTGCACAGGGTTGATCGGTCATGCAGTACACCCAGGGTTCAGAAGGCTCCTCCCCACGAAAAGCGGCATGGCCTTCAATCAGCTCAGCGTGGCTATCAACTAACACACCTACAAAAACCAGAGAGGGTGAATAGGCTTCGCTGAAAGCCTGTGTGATCTTACTCAGAATATCGTGATGATCTGCTGTTTTTGACAGTTCAATCAGACGGTTTATCAAGTGTCGGTTTCGCATCTATTGACTCTAGTAGGGAATTAGGAAACATCAATAAACAAATGCAAAAAATAGGCCAGCTTTGGAAATGTTGAGGAGTATTTAACACTATTGGCCTTTGAGAATTGATCACTGTTCTGAACATTTACGTAATCAAATCATAAATTGAGGACTCTTAAATTGAATCATATACGCGGTATTGTTTTTGACCTTGATGGAACGCTTGTGACATCCACACTGGATTTCAATCAAATTCGTTTGGATATCGGGTGTCCAGCTGATGTAGATGTGTTGAGTTTTGTTGAAACACTTTCATTGCCAGAGAGGGCTGACGCCGAAGCGATTATCCACCAACACGAAGTTGAGGATGCAGAACTTTCTGAATGGCTTCCTGGTGCAAAAGAGTTTGTCGATCAATGTCAGACATCGGGAATGCCTCTCGCTATTTTGACTCGAAACTCTGAGTTCTCCTCTAACAAGAAGATTGCGAAAAACAACATACCGATTTCGCTTGTGTATACTCGTGAAAATTCAGCGCCCAAACCAGACCCAACTGCATTGAATGAAATTGCAAAGAATTTTTCTCTGCCTAACCCGTCCATCATGATGGTGGGTGATTACAAATACGATCTAGAGGCTGGACGCAACGCGAACATGTCTACCTGTTTGGTAAATTGTGAAGGCGAACCCGACTACCTACATCTTTCAGATCATCGTTACTCGAGTTTTATCCACCTTCACAGTGCGTTCTTTGCAGGTCGATAAATGCCTTACAGGTTAAATGAAGCGAAAACCACGTAAATATTTTTCGCAACGAAAACCGCAGGTGCTGTTAGTAGAACGCCTACTGTTAAAAAGACACCAAATCTGTTCATTTTGCTTGGAAGGACAAGGTCTTTCAAAACAACAAACACCATGAACAAAACCAGTGCAAAAACAAAGATACTGGTTATCAGCATATCCAGTTCGTGAGGGGCTGGGTTCAACTTAGTACTCCTATGTGAGGGTTTTAAATCACTGTGATGTACGATCAGAGTTTGAAACAAGTTCAATATGTCACATTAGTCATGTACCGTTTAGCGTTGGCTTGTTGTAAGTGAATGCTTCTAATATTCTCACCATGTTAGAAAAAAAGTAGGTCACAAATGATGGATTTCATCAAAAGAGTTAAGTCGGATGCTGCTGACATTCCGGGTCTGTTTTTAACAACGTTTTCCGCATCCGAAGGTGAGGGTGAGGGTGAAGGCGCATTAATTCGTGAGCTGGTTACTGATCTATTTACCCTGCCAGAAGAAGATGTCCTGTGCTTTATGGCTCTTGAGGATGATCAGCTTCTTGGGGCAGTGCTATTCTCGAAGTTTATCTACACCGATCAAATACATGGCTTACTTCTCTCACCGATGGCTGTAATTCCTGAGGCTCAAGGTAAGGGGGTCGGTCAAAATCTAATCAGATTTGCAATCGAGCAGTTGAAGGAGGCGTCTTACCCATTTCTGGTTACTTATGGCGACCCCAATTTTTACTCCAAACTGGGGTTTCAATCGATCAGTGAGAAACAGCTTCCGGCTCCATACATGCTTTCCATGCCGCAGGGGTGGTTGGCTTTATCATTGGATGGCAAAGCTCTGCCAAGGTCTACCAACAAACCACAGTGTGTTGAACCTTTTTGCAATCCTGGTATTTGGTGATTTACGAAAAAATGAGTGCTTTTGCTATTTTTGGCTCAAGTGCGTCTCGATGGCATCAATCACTTGGCCACGACAGCGATCACTGATGAAGGCGCCGATGTGGCCGGCAGGGAGAGCCAGCTCTTGGTAGGGGGTGTTGGGAGTAATGGCTGTTTGTAACGCTTGGCTTGAGGCAGGTGGTACCAAGTGGTCTTTAGTGCCAAAGATATTCAAAATGGGAGATCGAATGGAGGTTAGTTTTACGGCTTTGGAGTCGACATAGAATGATCCTTGCATCAGTCCATTCCCTTTAAAAAACGTCTCTGCAAACTCTATAGCGGCCCGGCCTGCTAGATCAGGACTGTCATTGATCCACTGCTCCATGCGTAAGAATAGCTCGGCGCTTGTCGCGTCTTGAATCGAGCGGCTCAGCCCCATCTCTTTTACGACACCCAGTTGCAGTGGTTTAAGCGCAGCGTAGATCTGATTGAGAAACTGACCAGGAAGGTTTCCATAGGCTTTGACCAGCTGTTCAATGTTCGTCTCTCGGACCATTTCGCTAAGGGTAAACCCTTCGACATCAGTTTCCACGGGTGTGACCAAAGTGACCAGTTTACGAACACGCTCTGGTTTTAAACTCGCATAAGCGAGAGAGAATACGCCACCCTGGCATATGCCCATTAGGTCAATCTGTTCAAAACCGGAACGCTCTATAACGCACTGTACGACGCTATCTAGATAGTCGCCAATGTAATCATCAAGTCCAATATGTCGATCACACAGATCAGGATAACCCCAATCGATCAGATAGATATCACGCCCTTTGGCACGTAAATCCTGAACCAGAGAGCGATCGGGGGCTAAATCGAGAATAGTGGGTCGATTAACCAGCGCGTAACAGATAATCAGCGGTGGCTGTCTGCGTCGTCCAGACTGTTTAAAGTGCAGTAGTCTCATCTTATCGAGGGTTAACACAACCTCGGCTTTCAGTGAGCTATCCTCCAAAGGGGGGAGTTCACTGAGTACCGCCATAGCCTTAGCCAGCTCTTTTTGTGAATCGAGCAGGGCTTGGTTATGCCGATTAGCCATTGTGATCACCTGATTCTAGGGCAGAGAGTCGCTTCTCTAGCTGTCGAATGCGTCTGCGTTGTTGATCGAGCTGTTCAATCAGGCGATCGAGTTGCTCAGGTGAGGGGAGTCCCGCTTGTTCTGTCAGTTGCGTCAGAAGTTGTTTCCAAGAAAGTTTTAGATCGGCCCATCCATTCAGCCACCCGCTTTGCGCTAGCTGCATCGATGGCTCTTGGAATTGAACCTGGTAGGTGTTGTCGTAGATCTTACCCCAGAGCTCAATCTGATCCTTGGCAGAGAGTGAGTCATCGAATTGCTCTTGCCAGGTCTGCGTTGCCAACTCAGTAATCTGATTCATCTCTTCGGTCAGTGTTTGGCCTGCTTGCTGCCACTGCATAAAGGATTCAATCAGTTGGTTAAGTTTTTCAAACTGAGGAGTGTTCAATGAGGATTTTAACTGCTCAAATTTAGCGAGTTGCTCCTCATTAAACATGGTCGATAAGTGGGTGTGAGTGAACAAGAGCGGTGCCATCTGCTGTGGCAAACTCGCCTGTTGCAGAAGAAGTTGGACGTTGAATTGGTGCAACTCTTCTCTTAGCTTTTTCAGTTGCTCGCTGGAGTCGGTCGCTTGATCCTGCAGTGCTTCAACCACACTCATCATCGCTTTGGAGTTTTGAGCAAGCGTTTTGATCCACTGGGCATGATTACTAGAGAGTTGTTCAGGGTGCGTTTGGAACTGATCCATTAGATGGTTCCACTCATTTAAACGAGTGGTATCGATAACAGATCCCGTCTGCTCGAACTGCTGCAGCCATTGATTGAACTGATCTAGAAGCGGATGGTTCACGCTAAGCCCTTATTTACTCTTTGAATCATAGTAATTCACCCTG
The DNA here is from genome assembly GCF_013283255.1 of Marinobacterium sp. xm-m-383. Lineage (NCBI taxonomy): Bacteria > Pseudomonadati > Pseudomonadota > Gammaproteobacteria > Oceanospirillales > Oceanospirillaceae > Marinobacterium > Marinobacterium sp. xm-m-383. Next base: position 298,675 of record NZ_WBYT01000001.1, read on the forward strand.
ATTCAGTTATGAACCCTTCTGCGCATCCTCTTTTAGTAGATTGAGCAGTTTACCCGCCGCATTAGAGAGTGTTCTGTCACGGTGGTAGATAAACCCAAGTGGGCGTTCAATGGCGTCACTGTCGATCACCACCTTATGCAGGCTGTTATCAATCATCGACTCTGGAAGTAGGCTCCAGCCTAAACCAACACTGACCATCATACGAATGGTATCAAGGTAGTTGGTGCTGATACCTAAATTGGGTGTTAGACCTCGCTGGGCTAACTGTTCGTGCACAATCAGAGAGGTGAAGGTATTAGGTGCTGGCAGAATACCTGGATACTGGTTCAACGTTTCAAAATCGGTTGAGCCATGTTTAGCGATAGGGTGGTCGTTGGAGACACAGTAAAAGAGTCGATCTAACCACAATACTTCTGAGTGGAGACGTGGGTCTGACTCTGGCGAGAGTGTGATCAGTGCCAGTTCAATGTCACCATGCAATACCGCCTCATAAGCCACTTCTGACTCATAAAAGCGCAGATCTAGCTCTACGTCAGGGAATTGGGTGGTGAAGGTGCGCAGTGTGTTGGGAAGTCGGTGAAGGCTAATATGGTGGCTTGCTGCGACCGACAGGCGACCTGAGATATCACCCTTTATATTTTCAACGACGCGCTTGGCGTCTTCTAACTCCGCCAGAATGCGACGTGCCTGGGGGAGCAGTGCTTTAGCGGCATCGGTCAATGCTATGGTTCGACCAATTCGATCAAACAGCCGAGCTCCAACCTGCTCTTCTAGCTGAGCCACGCGTTTGCTGACTGCTGATTGAGTTATAAACAGTCGCTGTGATGCTTGGGAGAAACTGCCTAGCTGAGCGGTTTCAACAAAAGCCTGTAGGGTAGAGGTATCCATAAGCCTAAGCTTACAAGAGAGCGGTTGAAATAGGCATAAAAAAAGCACCACAGAGGGTGCTTTTTGATCAAAGACTTATCTCAGGATTCGTCTTCTTCTAGTAGCTCTTCGCGAACGATGTGCACATCTTTTGGTGCTTCTATGCCGAGACGAACACTGCCGCCACCTGCTTCAACCACCATTACTTCAATGTTGCCATCAATAATCAATTTTTCGCCGACGTTACGTGTAAGTACAAGCATGGATAAGAGTCCCTTCTTAGGAAAAGTTAATCTGTTTTTTTTATGTGTTACCAATGAAATGTAGACCATATTTTGAACTTTACAAAAAAAAGATTAATTTTTTTAAAAATAATTTAACTATTCTTATTTGGAATGGAAATTATAAATAATAAGAGTTTGTCTATTGAAAGAGGTGTGGATAAAATTTAGACACTTTTAAATCCTTACGGATAGGTCACCAACCAGGAGAGAGAGATGGCTGGTAAAACACTTTATGACAAATTATGGGATGCCCATTTGGTGCGTCAGAACGATGATGGCAGTTCATTAATCTACATCGATCGTCAAATTCTTCATGAGGTCACTTCACCTCAGGCTTTTGAGGGCCTGCGTATGGCGGGTCGCAAACCTTGGCGTATCGATGCTAACCTAGCGACGCCTGATCACAACGTACCCACCACTGAACGAGCTGGCGGCGTCGATCAAATTGTCGATCCCGTTTCTCGTATTCAGGTAAAAACACTGGATGAGAACTGTGACGAGTACGGCATTGTTGAGTTCAAGATGCTTGATGAGCGTCAGGGTATCGTTCACGTTGTAGGCCCAGAGCAGGGTATGACTCTGCCAGGTTCTACCGTTGTCTGTGGTGACTCGCATACCTCTACCCACGGTGCTTTCGGTGCGCTAGCGCATGGTATTGGTACTTCTGAGGTTGAGCACGTTCTTGCGACTCAGTGTCTGATCGCTAAGAAGATGAAGAACCTTCTGATTAAAGTAGACGGTGATCTTGGTGTTGGCGTCACCGCTAAAGACGTTGTACTTCATGTAATCGGTGTTATCGGTACGGCTGGTGGTACAGGCTATGCGATGGAGTTTGGTGGTTCTGCAATACGCTCGCTCTCTGTTGAGGGTCGTATGACTATCTGTAACATGGCGATCGAAGCGGGTGCTCGTGTAGGTCTTGTAGCGGTTGATGATAAGACGATTGAGTACTTTAAAGGTCGTCCATTCTCACCAACTGCGGATCAGTGGGAAGCGGCTGTAGCAAACTGGAAAAATCTAGTCTCTGATGATGATGCTCAGTTCGATAAGGTCGTTGAGATCAACGCCGCTGATATCAAACCTCAGGTGACTTGGGGTACCTCGCCAGAGATGGTGGTTGCTGTCGATGGCACTGTGCCAAATCCAGCGAACGCTAAAGATGCAGATGAAGCGAACTCTATTACTCGTGCGCTTGAGTACATGGGCTTGAACGCGGACCAGGCGATTACCGATATCAAACTTGATCGTGTCTTTATCGGTTCTTGTACTAACAGCCGTATCGAAGATATGCGCGCTGCCGCTGCAGTTGTTAAAGGCCGTAAGGTTGCAAGCACAGTGAAGCAGGCGCTTGTTGTTCCTGGTTCTGGTCTTGTAAAAGCGCAGGCAGAAGCGGAAGGTTTGGATAAGATCTTTGTTGAAGCGGGTCTTGAGTGGCGTGAACCGGGCTGTTCAATGTGTCTTGCGATGAACCCAGATAAGTTGGGTAATGGTGAGCACTGTGCATCAACCTCTAACCGTAACTTCGAAGGCCGTCAGGGCTTCGGTGGTCGTACCCATCTAGTGAGCCCAGCAATGGCGGCGGCTGCTGCGATTACAGGCCACTTCGTTGATGTGCGCGATTTTGAGTTGAACTCTTAAGTTAGGGCGGAGATAGAGATATGAAAAAGTTTACGACTCACACCGGTGTTGTTGCTCCGCTTGATCGCGTCAACGTTGATACCGATATGATCATTCCAAAGCAGTTCCTTAAATCGATTAAGCGCTCTGGCTTTGGTCCTAATCTATTTGATGAACTTCGTTACCTTGATGAAGGTCAGCCAGATCAAGACTGTTCTGGACGTCCTATCAACCCAGACTTTGTTCTAAACAAACCAGAGTACGCTGGTTCTAGCATTCTGTTAGCACGCAACAACTTTGGTTGTGGTTCTAGCCGCGAGCACGCTCCTTGGGCATTAGATGACTACGGTTTCCGTGCAGTGATTGCACCAAGCTATGCCGATATCTTCTTCAATAACTGTTTCAAGAATGGTCTATTACCGATCATTCTTACAGAGGATGAAGTGGAAGAGCTTTTCCAAGCCGTTGCTGCAGCACCCGGTATGAGCCTAACGGTTGATCTTGAAAATCAGAAAGTGGTTAGCCCAGACGGCAAAGAGTATAGCTTCGAAGTTGATGACTTCCGCAAGCACTGTCTGCTAAACGGTTTGGATGATATCGGCTTAACGCTTGAGCATGCTGATGATATCCGTGCGTACGAAGCGAAACGCCGTGCCGAAGCGCCTTGGTTGTTCGACGCGATTAAATAATTGATTTGTTCGCGGCTATTGATGGTGACTGGCTTTAGCCTGTCATCCGCTATTAATTTACGCTCGGTAGTCTGGAAGACGCTGAGAGAGTCGTGTCAGGCTGAAAGCCAGACACGGTAAATAAGGAATAGAAAAATGAACGAAAACAAAGTTTTGATTTTGCCAGGTGATGGCATTGGTCCTGAGATTGTTGCTCAGGCGCGTCGTGTGCTTGAACTGGTTAACGATCAAGATAACCTTGGTCTTGAATTTGATGAAGCACACGTTGGTGGTGCTGCGATCGATGCGACAGGTGTACCTCTTCCAGAAGAGACCCTAGCTAAGGCGCATGACTCCAAAGGCATCCTTTTGGGTGCTGTGGGTGGTCCTAAGTGGGATACAAACCCTGATTTTCAGATTCGCCCAGAGAAGGGGCTTCTAGGTCTTCGTACTCAGCTTGGATTGTTCGGTAACCTGCGCCCAGCGATTCTTTACCCACAGTTAGCTCACGCGTCTACTTTGAAGCCAGAAGTGGTTTCAGATCTAGATATTCTTATCGTTCGTGAACTAACGGGTGGTATCTACTTCGGTCAGCCACGCGGCATTCGCACCACTGAAGATGGCCTACGTGAAGGTTACAACACTTACGTATACAACGAAGATGAGATCAAGCGTATCGGTCGTGTCGCTTTTGAAGCGGCAATGGCACGTGGTAAGAAACTCTGCTCTGTCGACAAAGCAAACGTACTAGAAGTGACGGTGCTTTGGCGTGAAGTGATGGAAGAGTTGAGCGCTGAGTACCCTGAAGTTGAACTAAGCCACATGTACGTAGATAACGCTGCAATGCAGCTAGTACGTGCACCTAAGCAGTTCGATGTGGTGGTAACAGGTAACATGTTTGGCGACATCCTTTCAGATGCTGCTGCAATGCTGACGGGTTCCATCGGTATGCTGCCTTCATCGTCTATGAACGTGAAGGGTCAGGGTATGTTTGAACCTTGTCACGGTTCTGCTCCGGATATTGCGGGTCAAAACATTGCAAATCCATTGGCAACCATCCTGTCTGCCGCTATGATGTTGCGCTACTCGCTTGATAAGGGCGAAACTGCGGATCGAATCGAAGCCGCGGTAAGTAAGGTTTTGGATCAAAACCTGCGTACTGCCGATATCTTCTCTGAAGGCATGACGAAGGTTTCGACAACTGAAATGGGTGACGCGGTGATTGCTGCGCTAAGCGCATAATCAAACGTTAACCGAGAAGGCCGGTTAGATCCGGCCTTTTTTGATAGAGCTATTGAATAGCGAAAAAGTTTTTTGAGGGTAAATATGAATCGTGTAGGTTTTGTTGGCTGGCGCGGTATGGTGGGTTCCGTTCTTATGCAGCGTATGCAGGAAGAGCGTGACTTCGATCAGATCGTTGAACCGGTATTTTTCACCACTTCTCAGGTAGGTGCTGCTGGTCCAGACATTGGTAAAGAGATTGCTCCACTTAAAGATGCATCTGATATTGATGCGCTAAAAGAGATGGACGCGATTATTACCTGCCAAGGTGGCGACTACACGAAAGAGGTTTACCCTAAGCTTCGTGCTGCTGGCTGGAATGGCTACTGGATTGACGCTGCTTCTGCTCTGCGAATGGATGATGAAGCGATCATTGTTCTGGATCCAGTCAATAGCGATGTAATTGAGAAGGGTCTAGCGAAAGGGATCAAAACTTACGTTGGCGGTAACTGTACTGTCTCTCTCATGTTGATGGGTCTAGGTGGTCTATTTAAAGCGGGTCACGTTGAGTGGGTCTCTTCAATGACTTATCAGGCTGCATCAGGTGCTGGCGCACGCAATATGCGTGAGTTGATCACTCAAATGGGGCAGATTCGCGATGGTTCAGAAGCGCTTCTGAATGACCCTGCATCGGCAATTCTTGATATTGATCGTCAGGTTGTTAGCACCATGCGTAACGATCTAGCCGTTGATAACTTTGGTGTGCCGCTTGCGGGCTCGTTGATCCCTTGGATCGATGTACCTGTTGCCGATGGTCAGTCTAAGGAAGAGTGGAAGGGCTATGTTGAAACAAACAAGATTCTTGGCCGTAACTCTAACCCGATTGCTATCGATGGTACCTGTGTTCGTATCGGTGCAATGCGCTGTCACAGCCAGGCATTTACAATCAAACTGAATAAAGATCTTCCAATGGATGAGATCGAGCAGATGGTTGCTGAGGCGAACGACTGGGTGAAAGTGGTGCCTAATGATCGTCAGATCACTATGGAAGAGCTATCACCAACCAAAGTGACCGGTACATTGAGTATCCCTGTGGGTCGTCTTCGTAAAATGAAGATGGGCAAACAGTACCTAAACGCATTCAGTGTGGGTGATCAGTTGCTTTGGGGTGCTGCAGAGCCTCTTCGCCGAATGCTTCGTATACTTCTGGCTCAATAAGCGTAACGAATCAATTAACGGCCCGCTCATTTGCGGGCCGATCTTTTTGGAAAAGCTATGAAACTATTTTTTGTTGGTGTCTCATCTCTAGTAGCCGACCAGTTTTTTGAACTCTTCGAAGATCACCCTCTAGCGAGCGAAATTGAGCTCTCTTTATGGGATGACGAGAGCGAAGCGGGTCGTTCATTGATGATTAACGGGCACTCCACACTGGTGCGTCCCGTTGATCAAGCTCCGTTTGCTGAAGCGTCTGTGGTTATTCTGGCTCAACCTGAGGCGAGTGCAGATCTTTTGGAGCGCGCTTCCTTGGGTGCTACATTGATCGATCTCTACTCTAACCTGTCTGCTGAATCGTCTCAGTTGGCCGTCGCGGGTCGTGACCGTCTGGAGTCTGGCGAGTGGTATCAGCTCGCTGAGCCTGTGCTAGTAGCAGTCTACAAGTTCTGCCAGGCGATTAGCGCTAAAGTTGAGCCTCTTCGTATGCACATTGCCGCGACTTTGCCTGCCAGTGTTCATGATCGCAAAGGCGCTGAGGCTTTAGCACGTGAAACAGCCGCACTGCTTAATGGTCGTGAAGCGACAGAGCAGTTTTTAGATGCAACCCTAGCCTTTAATGCATTGGCTCAGCCGTTTGTATTGGACGAACAAGGTGAATCAGGGTTAGAGCGTCGTATTGCTGAGGGTGCTGATGCACTGTTTGACGATGCCGAAGTAACGGTATCAACCGTTCAAGTGCCGATGTTCCACGGTACCTCTGCAATGCTGATGGTTGAGACACAAGCGGACCAATCGGTCTCTGATCTAGTAGCGCTCATTGATCGAGATAATGCGTTGCGTTTCAGTCACAGCCCCAACGCCTCTACTCAATCGATGATTGGGCAGACTGAGTGTTTGGTATCGCGCCTGCGTGTCGATGCACGTGTGGACCAGACGATTCAAGCTACCCTGATGTTTGATGAGAACCGTTTCGGCCGTGCCTCAGCACTTTTAGAGCTGCTTGCTACATTGGTAACTAAGCACTAATTTAAAAAATCTGCCCGGTAAACTTGACCCATTACCGGGTAGCAACAATACTTCATTCAATAGAGAGAGATTAATCCTTTCGGATTAATAGAGTGGAGTGAAGTTATTGTGCGTCGTTTAGCACTCAGTATTGCCGTTTCATCCGCATTGTTAGCCAGTCAGGCTAATGCCCTAGGCCTAGGTGAACTCAATGTAAAATCTGCATTGAACGAGCCGCTTCAGGCTGAAATTCAACTGCTACAAGTTCGTGATTTAAAAGCATCCGATATTCGTCCTAAATTGGCTGATGATGACGCCTTCAGTCTGGCTGGCTTAAGCCGATCTGGCGTGTTGAGTTCGGTTGATTTTGACGTTGAGCTCAATGCCCAGGGTGGTGCTAAAGTCGTCATTAGTTCGGACACCCCTGTTCGTGAGCCCTTTATCAGCTTCTTGATGGAAGTGAATTGGCCCAATGGTCGTCTTGTTCGAGAGTACACCCTGTTGTTGGATCCTCCTCTGTTTGTAGAGGCTGCAGCTCAACCGACACCCATATCCGTGCCGTCCACTCCAGTAACTGACTCACTTCAGAAAGAGGGTCTTAAGGCTGAACCGGAAAAGGTTTTAAAAGCGAACCCGGCGCAAACTGTCCAAACCACACTGAGAACTGAGACCTCATCAGCGAATCAGGTTTATGTCGATGTAAATGATACCCTGTTTGCATTGGCTCAAAGTAATCTTCCTGATGAATCCGTCTCGGTCAACCAGATGATGCTGGCGATTCAGCGTCTAAACCCTAGTAGCTTTCCGACCAACAATATCAATGTTCTTAAAGCCGGTACGGTCGTCACGCTGCCCAATAGTGCGCAAGCGAATGAGCTATCAGTTAGGCAAGCGGCTATCGAAGTTCGCAAGCAGTATGAAGATTGGAAAAATGGCAGACGTTCCTCCGCTTCTGCAGCTATTGAGAAAGCGGACGTTACTCCAGTTGCTAAACCAGAGAGTGAAGCTCCCTCGGCTCAAACCTCTGAAGTGGTTAATCCATCAGAGGCTAAATTGAAGTTGGTCTCTGTTGACGAGACACAAGATCAACCTCTATCAACCAGCAGTTCAGAAGCTGAGGCTAGTCAGACGGTATCAGATTCAGTAGAGGTCCGAGCTGATAGCGAACCCTCTAACTCTGTGGTTGAAACTGAAGAGGAGGGAGCTTCTCTCTCTTTAGATCAAGATTCTGTTGCTACGCCCGTTGAATCAACGCCTCGCGAACAGGAGCTTCAAGCACTCAATCGAGACTTGGAAAATCAGCTGCTTGTAACTCAGGAGAGTGTCGAGAAAGTTGAACGTGACAATGCTGATCTCTCTGCAAAATTGGACTCTATAGCTGAGCAGCTACAGACCATGCAGCGTCTAATTGAGCTAAAAGATCAACAGGTTGCGCAACTGCAACAGCAGTTGGAACAGCAGATGCAGCTAGCTCAACAGCGTAATGAGGACCCAGTCGCTGCTGTGATCGACTATGTTCGAATGAATCCTGAAATCGTTGGTGGCAGTGCTGTAGCCTTTCTATTGTTGCTGCTGTTGTTAATACGATCTTCAAGAAAGCCTGCGCCTTATCGTGAACCCGCGAGCAGTGCGGCAAAAGAGGATGAGGTTATCTCTGAAGCGCCTCTAGTACCTTCAGCATCGTCGACCCCAACTATGGCTGTCGTTGAGCCATCAGCTGTTGAACCCGCTTTGGAAACGTCGATTGAGCCAGTCATCGATCCAAAGCCTGATTCTGATTCAGAGAGTATCGCTAAGGCTGAAGCTGAGATTCAGTCGATGATCGATGAGGTGCTTCGAGCTCGTGCCAGTGAGCAGGCGGCCCAAGCTGAGATGGAAGCGATCAGCGATGAGGTTGCTGAAGAGTCACCGCCAAATGAATCCGTTGATGAATCATCAAATACAGGTGATCTCGCTTCAGTTGAACCTCAGCCTGAGGTCATTGATGATAATGAACTGGAAACAGAAACAGAAACAAGTTCTGACGCTGATGATTTCCTCTCCAGAGCTAATGCAGCTATGTCATCACCTGAAGAGCAAGAGGCGATGGTTAACGAAGCCGATGAGTCGCAGCCGGAAGATGATGATTTAGAGGAGTTTCTTGACTCTGAGCTAGAAGCCTCACTGGCAGATGCCGATTCGGTTGAATCGATTGTGGAGCCTGTAGAAGAGGAGAGTGCAGAGCTGCAAGACCTCGATTTTGTTATCGAGCCGTTTGATTCAGAATCTGACGAAGAACCACAAGAGAGCCAAATTCCGGGCGTTGATATGCCGCAAGCAGACTCAACGGATGAACCAGCGCACACTGACTCCATTGATGAGGACCTGGTCGCTCTAGAGGCAATGATGGGCGATGCCAGCGTTCCCGATGAGGCATTTGATATCGAGGTGGATCAAGATGTTGAAGCTGACGGACAGTCTGACGATCATTGGGAATTTGTCGTAGAAGAGAGTGATTCTGGGGCGCTGGACGGGGAGATCGAAAAGATTTTCGATGAAGTTGATGGCGATCTAGAGGTGGTAGAAGAGATTAATGACACCGCAGAGTCAGAAGATTTTGATACCCACTTCTACAGTGGTGCAGATGAAAACGAAACCCGATTAGATCTAGCAAGAGCTTACATTGAAATGGATGATTATGAGGCTGCTCGTGATATCCTTGTCAGTATGAAAGACAAAGGCTCTTCTGCTCAGCAGCAGGAGGTCGCAAACCTCTTGGATCAATTGGATAAAGCTTAGTTAATGAGCGATATTGAAAACATCAAAGGGGCGACGGAAGTCGCCCTTTTTCGTTACGCCCTTGGGATTGAGTACGCTGGTGCAAACTATCATGGCTGGCAGATTCAGGCAGATGAAGGGGTTGTCACGGTTCAGGAACGTCTGCAGCAGGCGTTAGCAAAGATTGCGAATCACGATGTGCATCTGGTCTGTGCTGGCCGCACCGATACCGGGGTGAATGGCTGTTATCAAGTTGTTCACTTTGATACACCCAATCAGCGAATCGATCGTGCCTGGGTGATGGGTACGAATCGACACCTCCCTGATGACATTGCGGTGCTTTGGGCAAAACCGGTGTCGGATCAATTTCACGCCCGTTTTTCTGCTCAAGCAAGACGCTACCGCTATCTGATCTACTCGGCACCTGTTAAACCGGCGATTCTCTCTAGAGGGGTTACTTGGACTCACAAGAGTCTTGATGTTGGGCGAATGCAATCGGCAAGTCGTTGTCTGATCGGTGAGCATGATTTCAGCTCTTATCGAGCGGTTGCCTGTCAGGCGAACAGTCCCGTTCGTACGGTGCATGATCTGCAGGTTTATAAAAGCGGTGAGATCATTGTGATCGATATTCAAGCCAATGCTTTTTTACACCATATGGTTCGAAATATTGCCGGTGTGTTAATGAAAATTGGTTCTGGAGAGGCTGAGGTAGAGTGGGCGGCTGAGGTGCTAGAGGCCAAAGATCGTCGCAAAGGTGGGGTGACCGCTCCGCCTTGGGGACTCTATTTTTGTGATGTTGAATACCCTGAAGAGTTTGCACTGCCGAAGGGTGGTACAGGGCCATATTTCTTGGGCCATTAGACTGACTAACTCTCTCTGTTTTGGTAGACTTTCCAACCGATAAATTGAGTGATCAACTCAGTTGTCTTTAACGACCTAATTTAGAGCCTCTATTGTGCGAACTCGTGTAAAAATTTGTGGTATCACCAATATAGATGACGCGCTATCGGCCGTTGATGCTGGGTGTGATGCGCTTGGCTTTGTTTTTTACGCTAAAAGTCCGCGAGCTGTTACTCCAGAACAGGCTGCTGAAATTATTTCCAAGCTGCCTGCGTTCGTTACCAGTGTGGCTCTGTTTGTGAATGAATCTGCTGAGGTCGTTAATCAGGTTATCGCCACAGCAGGTGTTGATCTATTGCAGTTTCACGGTGATGAGAGTGCTGAGTTTTGTTCCAGATTCTCTCGACCTTACATCAAAGCGCTTCGCATGAAGCCGGAGTTAGATCTAACGGCTCAGTTTGAGACGTACGCATCCTCACAAGGGATTCTTTTGGATGCTTATACCCCTGGGATACCTGGGGGTACTGGTGAAATGTTCGACTGGTCCAGAATACCAACTGAACTGGCAACCAAGATTATTTTGGCGGGTGGCTTGTCGGCAGAGAATGTTGCTGAAGCCATCGCTCAGGTGTCTCCCTACGCTGTTGATGTGAGTGGGGGTGTTGAGGCATCTAAAGGGATTAAAGATTCAAATAAAATGACAGATTTTATGAACGAGGTTTACCGTGCCAACAACAGATAATACACAGGTGCAGCTACCCGATGAGAATGGACACTTTGGCCAATTCGGTGGTCGATTTGTCTCTGAAACGTTAATGGGTGCTCTGGAAGAGCTTGAAGAAGTTTACAAAAAACTCTCTAACGACCCAAACTTCCAAGAGGAGTTTGATAAAGACCTCGCTCACTACGTGGGTCGTCCCTCGCCACTCTATTTTGCTGAGCGCCTCACAGAAAAAGTGGGCGGTGCTAAAATCTACTTGAAACGTGAAGATCTTAACCATACCGGTGCACACAAGGTGAACAACACCATTGGTCAGGCACTTCTGGCTAAGTTTATGGGTAAGCCGCGTGTTATCGCTGAGACAGGTGCTGGTCAGCACGGTGTTGCCTCGGCAACGGTTGCTGCTCGTCTGGGTCTTGAGTGTAAGGTCTACATGGGTGAAGAGGATGTTCGCCGACAAGCGCTAAACGTCTACCGCATGAAGCTGTTGGGTGCTGAAGTGATTCCAGTTACTTCGGGCACTAAAACGCTTAAAGATGCGATGAACGAAGCGATGCGTGATTGGGTAACCAATGTCGATAATACCTTCTACATCATTGGAACTGCTGCAGGTCCGCACCCCTATCCAATGCTTGTGCGTGATTTTCAGTGCGTCATCGGGCGTGAAACAAAACAGCAGTGTATGAATCAGATTGGTCGTCTACCGGATGCTGTTGTGGCTTGTGTGGGCGGTGGCTCGAACGCCATCGGTATGTTCCACCCATTCATTGAAGATGAGTCGGTTCGTATGATCGGTGTTGAAGCGGGTGGTCACGGTCTTGAAACGGGTGAACACGCAGCACCGCTAAGTGATGGTCGTCCAGGCGTACTGCATGGAATGCGTACCTACCTGATGGAAGATGATAACGGCCAGATTATCGGTACACACTCTGTCTCGGCCGGTCTTGATTACCCAGGTGTAGGTCCTGAGCACAGCTACTTGAAAGATATTAACCGTGCAGAGTACGTTGCGATCAATGATGACGAGGCACTCGATGCATTCCGTACGTTGACGCAGGTTGAAGGTATCATGCCAGCACTTGAATCCTCTCACGCGGTTGCTTACGCCATGAAGATGGCAAAAGAGATGAGTCCAGATCAAGTGATTGTTGTAAACCTATCGGGTCGTGGTGATAAAGATATACATACCGTCGCAGGCATCGACGGCATTGAGATGTAATTGGAGAGTTAAATGAGTCGTATTGAAGCCTGCTTTGCTGCCATGAAGGCAGAGGGACGTAAAGCGATTGTCCCTTATGTAACCGGTGGTGATTCAAACCCAAGCGTTACCGTGCCTCTAATGCATGCACTAGTTGAAGCGGGAGCGGATGTCATTGAGTTGGGTGTGCCTTTCTCGGATCCAATGGCCGATGGCCCCGTGATTCAGTTAGCCTGTGAGCGTGCCCTTGAGCACGGCACCAGTTTGACCGATGTATTGGCAATGGTTGCTCAGTTCCGTGAACAGGATCAGACAACACCGGTGGTTCTAATGGGCTACCTTAACCCTATCGAAGTGATGGGCTACGAAACCTTTTCTAAAAACGCTAAAGCGGCAGGTGTCGATGGTGTGCTAGTGGTCGATATGCCACCGGTTGAGTCTGCTGGCCTAATGGCGGCAATGAAGGCTGAGTCACTTGATATCATCTTCCTCATTGCACCGACAACCTCTCCAAAACGTCGTAAGGCGATCTGTGAGCAGGGCAGTGGTTATCTCTACTATGTATCCGTTAAAGGTGTGACTGGATCAAAAGCATTGAATGTAGATGAAGTAGGGGCCTACATCAGCGATATGCGCCAGGATACAGATCTGCCGATCTGTGTAGGCTTCGGTATCCGTGATGGTCAGTCTGCTGCAGCCGTCTCTAAAGTATCCGATGGTGCCATTGTCGGTTCCGTGCTGGTTAATCAAATTGCAGAACTGGCAAACACGCCAGAGAAGATTCCTGCTGCAGTTGCAGGTATAGTTAAAGAAATGCGTCAAGCGATCGACGCTTAAGTCGATCATTTAGGGAGTACCATGAGTAACTGGTTGGAAAAGATCGTACCGTCACTGGCACGTAATGATGAGAAAAAACGTAACAGCATTCCAGAAGGGCTTTGGGAGAAGTGTCCAAAGTGTGAAAGTGTGCTGTACAAGCCAGAGTTAGATAAGACCTTACACGTCTGCCCTAAATGTGATCACCACCTACGTATTGGCGCCCGTCAGCGTTTGAACTACTTCCTTGATGAAGGGTCAACTACAGAGATTGCAGCTGATATTGAGCCAATCGATCGTCTTAAGTTCAAAGACTCTAAAAAATACAAAGATCGTCTAACGGCTGCTCAGCGCGATACCGGCGAGAAAGACGCATTGGTTGCTATGAAGGGTACCTTAGAGGGCAACCCAGTTGCTGCGGTCGCTTTCGAGTTCCGCTTCATGGGTGGTTCAATGGGTACTGTTGTAGGTGAGCGCTTTGTTCGTGCTGCTGAAGTCTCTTTGGCTGAGGGTATTCCTCTGGTCTGCTTCTCTGCTTCAGGCGGTGCTCGTATGCAAGAAGCGCTATTCTCGCTTTTCCAAATGGCTCGTACATCGGCAGTACTTGAAGAGATGCGTACTAAAGGTATTCCTTTCATCTCTGTGTTAACTGACCCTGTCTACGGCGGTGTCTCTGCCAGCCTAGCGATGTTGGGTGATTTGAATGTTGCTGAGCCTCGTGCACTGGTTGGCTTTGCAGGTCCACGTGTTATCGAGCAGACCGTTCGTGAAAAACTTCCTGAAGGGTTCCAGCGCAGTGAGTTCCTTTTAGAGCACGGGCAAGTTGATATGATTATTGAGCGCGGTGAGATGCGTAGCCGTCTTGCTAAAATGCTTCGTCAAATGCAGGGCCAGCCTGCTCAACAACTCGCCGACTAAGCGCTCAGAAGACGATTGGGTTATGAGCAAATTGAGCTCAACTAACAGTTTGGAAGAGTGGCTCGAAGTCATTGAGGCCGCTCATCCGTCTGAGATTGATTTGGGTTTAGATCGTGTTGCTGAAGTGGCCGGTCGCCTGAATCTGGATTTTTCTCGCAGTAAAGTCATCACTGTAGCGGGTACCAACGGTAAGGGTTCTACCTGCGCGATGTTGGATTCTATTCTTCGCGCCTCGGATTTTACCACCGGTGTCTACAGCTCCCCTCATTTTTTAAACTACAATGAACGGATAAAGATCAACGGATTAGATTCATCTGATGAAGTCATTGTTGATGCATTTTGTCGGATAGATCAAGCTCGAGAAGAGATCTCTTTAACCTACTTTGAGTACGGCACACTGGCTGCGCTGATCATCTTTTCAGACCTGGCTCTTGATTATGTGATTTTAGAAGTTGGGCTCGGCGGGCGATTGGATGCCGTTAACATTGTCGATGCTGACATCGCTGTGATTACCTCCATTGCGTTGGACCATATTGATTGGTTGGGCGACGACATCGAGTCCATCGCGCGCGAAAAAGCGGGTATTTTTCGACCTAATAAACCAGCGGTCTGTGCGATGTCACCGGCAGCTCGATCGATTGTTCAACACTCGGCTGAACTGAATGCTCCGCTCTACCAATTTAACCAAGATTATCGATTAGATGACGCTCAGAAGGTCTGGAACTGGTCGGGTGTCGATCTGAAGGGTGAGCATATCGCTTACTTTGATCTGCAAGTGCCTCCTTTGCCACTGATTAATGCTGCGACTGTCCTGCAAGTATTGACGCTGATTGCTCCTGAGGTTTCCATTGAGTCGATCGCTAGTGGATTAGAGAGTGTACATCTCACCGGTCGCATGCAGAGTGAAACAATCGGTGTAACCGAGTGTCTGCTCGATGTGGCACACAATCCGCAAGCGGCTGAGTACTTAGCGGATCGATTGCAGCAACAGCCAAAGCCGTCGAAGCGAACCCTAGTGCTGGGTATGCTTAATGATAAAGATCGACAGGGTGTGATTGAGGCACTGAGGCCGATCACCGATGAGTGGTACTTGGTTTCACTACAAGGACCGCGCGCCAGTCAAGCTGAAGAGCTTGTGAATCTGGTTGGGGCAAACAACCCTCATCAATGTTTCGCGTCTGTATCCGAGGCGCTTGATCAATTATCAAACTCTACTTCAGAGAGTGAGCAGGTTCTGATCTGCGGCTCTTTTCTAACCGTTACGGAGGCCCTGAGTTGGCTCAAGACGCATTAATTCAGGCAAGTATTCGCCGTCGATTGTTAGGGTTGGGAGCGCTCTTGGTAATCTCACTCTCTATCGCTCCGCTGATCTTCGATGCCGCAGGCTATAAAGAGCGTAAAATTGTGGATCGTATTCCTCCTGCACCGACCTTGCCGCCCGTTATGGAAGCGGCTCCAGCGGTTGTTTTGGATGATACAATCAACGAACCCGAGGTGATTAACGAGCCAGCGCCAGTGGCTCAGCCCGTTGTGATAAAAGCACCCCCTGTAGAGGTGGTCGAAAAGATGAAGCAACGTGCTCCTGAAGAGGTCTCGCCGGCAGAAGATATGCCAGCTTTGGATGAGAACGGAATTCCGGCGGCCTGGTCTTTACAGTTAGCAAGTTTCAAAGATGAGCGAAATGCTAAGTCTCTTCGCGCTGATCTGACAAAAGCGGGATACAAGGTCTATATCCGTCGTGCCAACGACCTAGTTCGTGTCTACATCGGCCCAGAAATGCAACGTACCCGTTTAGAGTCGCTAAAAGAGTCGATCAAAGAGCAGTACTCATTGGATGGTATGATTGTGCGCTTTACAACTCAGTAAGCGATGATAAATAGATCAAGAGTTCATTGGGTAAACCGATCCACTCTGATAAAATGCAGCTGTTTTTAACTTTGGATAGAGAAGATGATCTGGACTGATTGGCTAATTATCGGCATCGTTGCCGTGTCCAGTCTATTAAGCCTCAAGCGTGGATTCGTGCGAGAAGCTCTATCACTTGTCACTTGGGTCAGTGCTTTTATAGTGGCGCGTCTGTTTTCAACCAGTCTGAGTACCTATTTGGTTGATTACATCGAGACCCCATCCCTCCGTATGTTGGCAGCCTTTGCCGCTCTATTTGTATTAACACTGATCGTGGGTGCCCTTGTCGGTAAATTGATTACCGCATTGATCAGTGCAACCGGTTTGTCTGCAACCGATCGTATCCTTGGAATGGGCTTTGGTGCCGTTCGTGGCGGTCTGGTTGTTGTTGTCATTGTTGCTCTGTTGGGGCTAACCCCAGCCGTTGAGGATCAATGGTGGAAAGATTCTCAGCTCATTCCTCACTTCGTTTTGATGGAGGAGTGGACCAAAGAGACTGCAAAAGAGATAGGTGGTGTAATCTGGACACTCAGCAGTGATCCAGCCAGCGCCAGTGCCGTGAATTAGTTCGATATAGGTAGATCGGATGTGTGGAATAGTTGGCATCGTAGCCAAAACCTATGTTAACCAGACAATTTTTGATGCGTTAACAGTCCTACAACACCGTGGCCAAGATGCTGCGGGTATGGTTACTTGTGAAGGTAACCGCTTTTATCTGCGTAAGGATAATGGCTTAGTCAACGAAGTCTTCCGTACACGACACATGAAAAAACTGAATGGCGAGATGGGTATTGGCCACGTGCGCTACCCAACAGCCGGTAGCTCAAGCTCAGCAGAAGCTCAGCCATTCTATGTCAACTCACCTTACGGTATTGCGTTGGCACACAACGGTAACCTAACCAACTCTGAGCAGTTGGCTGATGAGGTGTTCCGTTCTGATCTTCGCCACATCAATACCACCTCTGATTCAGAAGTGTTACTGAACGTTTTTGCCCATGAGCTGCAGTTGTTGGGCAAGTTACACCCAACCTCTGAAGATATCTTCAACGTCGTGGAAACGGTCCATAAGCGTTGTCAGGGTGGTTATGCCGTTGTTGCGATCATCACCGGTCTGGGTCTGGCCGCTTTTCGTGATCCTTTTGGCATACGCCCACTGGTTTACGGTAAGCGTGAAACCGAAGCAGGCGTTGAATACATGGTGGCCTCAGAGAGTGTTGCGTTGGATACTGCCGGCTTCGAGATGGTGCGTGATGTGGCGCCTGGTGAAGCGATCTTCATTACTCAAGAGGGTGAGATCTTTACCAAGCAGTGTGTTGAAACACCCGTGCTTGCTCCTTGTCTGTTTGAGTACGTCTACCTAGCTCGTCCAGACTCGATCATTGATGAGACACCGGTTCACAACGCGCGCATGGCGATGGGTGTGAAATTGGCGGATAAGGTGCGCCGTGAGTTCCCAGAGCACGATATCGACGTCATCATTCCAATCCCTGATACCAGCCGTACAGCGGCACTTGAGATGGCGAAAAGCCTGAAAGTGACCTACCGCGAAGGCTTTATCAAAAACCGTTACATCGGCCGTACCTTCATCATGCCTGGGCAGACTCAGCGTAAGAAGTCGGTTCGTCAAAAACTGAACCCGATTCAATCTGAGTTTAAAGACAAAGTGGTTATGCTGGTTGATGACTCTATTGTACGTGGTACTACGTCCGCTCAGATTGTTGAAATGGCACGTGATGCAGGTGCGCGTAAAGTCTACTTTGCCTCAGCAGCCCCTGAAGTTCGTTACCCCAACGTATTCGGTATCGACATGCCCAGTGCCAGTGAGTTGATTGCACATGGTCGTACTGCGGAAGAGGTGGGTAAAGAGATCGGTTGTGATTGGATGCTCTACCAAGATCTTGATGATCTAAAAGCCTGTGTCACAGATCTTAACCCTGCGATTACTCAGTTCGATACCTGTGTCTTCAATGGCGAGTATGTCACTGGAACAGTGACCAGCAGTTACCTTGATAACATCGATGCTAAGCGCAACGACGGTGCTAAGGCGAGTGCTGATGATGAACAGACCGAAGGAAACGAGTCTACCAACCTACATAAAGCTTTTTAAGGATGAAGCATGGGAAGTAAGCAGTTCGAACGACCTGAAAGGATTCAGTTCAGTGATGATCACTACGCGGTAGAGACGCTCGCAGTTAGAGCGGGTCAGTGGCGTAGTGAAGAGGGTGAACACTCCGACGCAATCTTCCCAACCTCTAGTTTTGTCTACAGCTCAGCAAAAGAGGCTGCTGATACCTTTGCCGGCAACATCGAAGGCAATGTCTACTCACGTTTTACCAATCCAACGGTTCAAGCCTTTGAGCGTCGTATTGCGGCGCTAGAGGGTGGGGAGCGCGCCATCGCGACCAGTTCAGGGATGGCGGGCATTATGAGTCTCTGTTTGTCATTAATGAAACATGGCGATCATGTGGTCTGTTCTCGCTCTGTGTTTGGTTCAACCGTATCACTATTTGAAAAGTACGTGAGTCGAGCGGGGATCGAAACGACCTTTGTTGACCCTAAAGATTTAACCGCATGGCAAGCGGCCGTGCGCCCTACAACCCGTATGTTCTTCTTAGAGACGCCTAGTAATCCTTTAGCCGAGGTGACGGACATACAGGCCGTTGCTGACGTGGCACATGCAGCGGGCGCTAAGTTGGTGGTGGATAACTGTTTTCTAACACCCGCTTTGCAAAAGCCACTGTCGCTCGGCGCGGATATTGTCATGCACTCGGCTACTAAACACCTTGATGGACAGGGGCGTGTTGTCGGTGGCGTTGTGGTTGGTTCAGACGCTGATATGGAAGAGGTGTTCGGGTTTATCCGAACAGCGGGCTCTTGTCTGAGTCCATTCAACGCATGGGTTTTCCAAAAAGGCTTAGAGACACTTCCACTGCGAATGAGAGCGCACAGCGAGGCTGCACTAGAGATTGCACAGTGGCTAGAGGCCCAGCCTAAAGTAGCGAGAGTCTACTATTCAGGTCTCGCTTCGCATCCACAACATGAACTGGCTGCTCGTCAGCAATCAGGATTTGGTGCGGTACTTGGATTTGAAGTTGCGAGCGATACCCTGAGCCAGCAAGAGGCGGCTTGGTCGTTTATCGACGCAACCGAAGTCATCTCGATTACCGGTAATCTAGGCGATGTTAAGAGCACAATCACTCACCCTGCAACGACGACTCACGGACGTATGTCAGCTGAAGCTCGTGCAGAAGCGGGTATTCAAGATAGCTTGATTCGTCTCTCTGTAGGCCTAGAGAACGTTGACGATCTCAAGCGCGATCTACAGCGTGGCTTAGACGCCATTTAAAATCGACTTTTATGCGTCTGATTGTTGCGCCGATGGAGGGCGTTGTTGATTACAGCATGCGTCGCCTCATCGCTCGAGTGGGCGGCGCCGATCAGATGGTCTCCGAGTTTGTGCGCGTTAACGACACGCTGCTTCCCCCTAAAGTCTTTCATAAACTGATCCCAGAGCTGAAACAGGATTATTGCGGTTACGGCGATACCCCTCTGGTTGTTCAGTTATTGGGTTCTGATCCTGAATCCCTGGCTAAAAATGCTTTAACTGCACTTGAGTTGGGCGCGCCTGCTATTGATATGAACTTCGGCTGCCCCGCCAAAACCGTTAATAAGAGTAGGGGTGGATCGATTCTCCTTAAGGAGCCCGAGGTCGTTCATGATGCCGTTAAAGCGGTGCGTGATGCGGTTCCTAGCCATATCGAAGTCAGCGCTAAAATGCGCCTAGGGTATGAAGACAAATCATTGGCAATCGATAATGCGCAGGCGATCGAAGCGGCTGGTGCGAGCTATCTTACTGTGCATGCCCGCACAAAGGTAGAAGGGTACAAACCGCCGGCACACTGGGAGTGGATCGCCAAGATTCGAAATGCGGTCTCGATCCCGGTGATTGCCAATGGCGAAGTCTGGAACGTCGAAGACTATGACCGATGCCGAGAGGTCAGTGGGTGTGAGGATGTCATGATTGGGCGAGGCTGGGTCGCTAACCCACTGCTACCGCTTCAGATTAAAGATAGAAGCTACCCGACCGATTTGGATGAGTGTTGGCAGCTGCTAAAGCCGAATATCCTTGAGTTTTATGATGATATCTTCTCGTTAATTGAAGAGCGTCATGTGCATGGTCGTATTAAACAGTGGTGCAATATGCTGGGCTGGCACTATCCGCAAGCCAAAGAGCTATTCCAAGAGCTAAGAACAGAGCGGGATGCTGTGAAGATTGGGGATGTTCTTAAAAGCCGACTCCAGTAATCAGTTTTGGCTTTCATAACAGATCGCGGTTTATCGCTTCGCGCTAATTCGCTCCTACATCTCGTGACGGTGACTGGCTTTCAGCCTGTCATCCGCTGGTAGATTTTGCTCTATCTTCTGGAAGAAGCGGCAAGGGTCGATGACAGGCTGAAGGCCAGTCACGGTTAAAAAACGCGGCAAATGCCGCGTTTTTTTAAGTCTATTCTTAGCTAATCTCAATCCGACGTGCTTTCATCGCTTCTGGAATTTCACGGATCAATTCAACGTGAAGCAGTCCATTTTCCATCGACGCATTTTCAACGCGGACGTGATCGGCTAGTTGGAATCTGCGCTCAAAGTTACGGGCTGCGATGCCTTGGTAGAGGTAGGTACGCTCTACTTGATCTTCCGCTTTGTTACCACGAATCACTAGGTTGCCGCTCTCGCTGGTAATCTCAATCTCTTCGCGAGTAAAGCCGGCTACAGCCATAGTAATGCGGTAAGAGTTCTCTCCGGTCGCTTCGATATTGTACGGAGGGTAAGCTGATTGTTCGCTTCGGTTAGCGGTATCAATCATGTTGGCTAGGCGATCGAAGCCAATTGCTGAACGGTATAGGGGTGTTAGGTCAAAATTACGCATGGTCATATCCTCAAATTAAGCAATATGTAGTTCAAAGTTAAACCACCCAATCGGCGTGGTTAGGAAGTGCAGTACCTCATGGTCACTGCCTACATAGATTATTTGGGGATAGTAACTAGAAAATTCAAGAGCGGAATTTAACTGAATCGCGACCCAAGGGAGTAGGGTAAAAAGGGTCGCGATTAATAGAGATTAATCAGTGGGTTGTTTCGTTACCGAACTGATCCACATCATTGGTGATCTCGACATCGACGTTAGCACTTGGAATCTTATAGTCGTAGACACGCTCCCAGCCTTCGGATTCAGGTGCACGCTCCCAGACAGTGCCAGCGTTGTACTCAAGCAGGGGCTCTAAGGAGGGGTCTATTTTCACGACTTTCTCTGTGGGCATGGGAATCATATTCACCTGTTCGTTGGCTAGAAACTCATCATCTTCATACCCAGTGAATAGTCGCCATCCGGTATCATTTAGATGCTCAGGGACGGTTTTATACATAAAACGAACCGGCAACTTTTCATCAATTACTAAACGAGACATCAGTGTTAAAAAGCCATTTTTGGTCTGGTTGGTTTCACCTTGGTAGGGCTTGTTGTCATCGTTGCTCATAATGGATCCTAGTAGTCTGTTTTCTTTTTGAATTCACACAAATCTTCAATGTTACAGGCGCCACATCGAGGCTTTCTAGCGACGCAGACATAGCGGCCATGCAGTATCAACCAATGGTGGGCATCGATTAAATACTCCTTTGGCACAAGGCGCAGCAGTCGCTTCTCGACCTCTAATACATTTTTACCTGGGGCGATCCCGGTCCGGTTGGAGACACGGAATATATGGGTATCAACTGCCATGGTGGGTTGGCCAAAGGCGGTATTTAGAATGACATTGGCGGTCTTGCGTCCAACGCCTGGGAGCGCTTCAAGATCTTCTCGGTTGTCTGGAACCACTGAGTTATGAAGATCGACCAGCATATGGCAGGTCTTCATCAGATTCTCAGCCTTGGTATTGAATAGGCCGATGGTCTTAATTTTCTCTTTAAGCCCTTCAATGCCCAAATCAATGATCGCCTGCGGTGTGTTGGCGATAGGGAATAGCTTGCGAGTCGCTTTGTTCACTCCAACGTCAGTAGCCTGAGCCGATAGAAGCACGGCTGCCAGCAGCTCAAACGGCGAACTGTACTCTAGTTCGGTTGTTGGATGTGGATTGTCCGCTTTTAGTCGCTCGAAGATCTCGATGCGTTTTAGTTTGTTCATCGCTTAGCCTGTTACGCGGACCCGTTTCGAACCCGTACTTACGGGAGCTTCGGTTGGCTCAGGGATTGGTTGTCGCTCTTTGATTCGCTGATCAATCAGGTTTTTCAGTGCGATCAAAAGGCCTAAACCGAGGAATGCGCCCGGCGGTAGAATGGCAAATAGGAAGTTAGGGTAGTCATCTGCCAGTGTAATATGCCAGTTCGTTGCCATCTCTCCGAATAGAAGATCCATGTTGGCAAACAGAGCACCGGTGCCCAGTAGCTCACGCATCGCGCCGAGAATGACCAAGACCAGCATAAAGCCAATCGACATAAAGAAGCCGTCAATAAACGACTCTTTGATCGCATTTCGAGAGGCAAAGGCATCGGCGCGACCCATAATCACGCAGTTGGTGACGATGAGCGGAATGAAAATACCCAAAATGGTATAGAGTTCATAAGTGAAGGCCTGCATCAGTAATTCGATGGCGGTGACAAAGGCGGCAATAATCATCACGAAAATGGGTAGACGAACCGTTTCAGGTGTTAGCTTGCGGAACAGTGATACCGTCAAGTTGCTGCCGGTCAGAACGACCAGTGTCGCCAATCCAAGTCCTAGCGCGTTAACCACCGAGTTGGTGACGGCGAGTAGTGGACAGAGTCCAAGTAGTTGAACCAGGGCTGGGTTGTTAGTCCATAACCCATTCTTAATCAGTGTCTGTGTTTCACTCTGCATAGCTCTTCTCACGATTCGCGGGTGACAATAACAGATTCTTGTGGGTCTCAAAGTAGTCTAACGCAACGCTGGTTGCTTTGACGACAGCCCTAGGTGTGATCGTTGCACCGGTAAATTGATCAAATTGACCGCCATCTTTTTTCACGGCCCAGTTTGAATCATCTTGACCCTGTCGACGAGTCCCTCTGAAGCTTTCTATCCAATCTGATTTAGCTCTATCGATTTTATCGCCAAGCCCTGGGGTCTCTTTGTGGGAGATGACTCGCACACCAGCAATGGAGCTGTCCGCATTGATTCCGACAATCAGATCAATGTCGCCAGAGTAACCCTGAGAGGAGGTGACCGGTAAAATAACCCCCACTACCTGATCGTTTTGTATCGCTTGGTAACCAGTGGTCCCAGTCTCGACGTTCAGCTGTCCTGCATCCAGTTCAATGCGATGGTCATACAGCTGTTCATCAATGCTCGCAGGGAAGATCTCATAGAGTGCCTTCGATTCAGCTTCACGAACGTTGGCATCAATACGATCGACCGTCGTCACTTGGGTAATGGCGATCACAGCAGCCGACAAAACGGCAAATAGACCAATACCAACCGCGCTCTTAGAGATGGATTGAGTGGTGGTAGGGTTCTCATTGATCTCCATACTCACTCTCCTTTGGGTCCAAGACGTGCACGTTTATGGCCGTAACTACGCGGTTGGGTGTAGTGGTCGATCATTGGCGCCGCTAGATTCATTAGAAGAACCGAGAAAGCAACCGCATCAGGATAGTTACCCCAGGTTCGAATAATGAAAATTAACAATCCGATACCCATACCAAAAACGATTCGACCGCGGTTACTGGTAGCGGATGAAACCGGATCCGTAGCGATAAAAAACGCCGCTAACATAGTGGCACCCAGTGTTAGGTGATTAAACGGGTCAACAAAATTACTGGGATCGACACCATAAGCGATGGCACTCACCAAGCCTAGGGTGACAAGAATGCTGACAGGGGTATGCCAAGTGAATACCTTTTTGTAGATCAGGTAGATGCCACCCATAAACCATGCGGCCGAAAGGGCGTGATAGGCTGCGGCACCCTCAATCAAGGTTTGATTGCTGCGCCACATCTCTTCTGTCGTAAAACCATCACGGTTGCGCAGAATATCCAAAGGGGTCGCCCCGGTGTAGGCATCCATCATCTGTGATGATCCGGCAAAGATCAGTGACAGTGACTCCGATATAGCTGGAATGGACCAACCCTCACTGCCACTTAATACGTAGGGAAGGTTCCAACTGGTCATCTGAACCGGGAATGAGACCAGCAGTAGGGCGTAGGCGACCATTGCTGGATTAAAGGGATTATTACCAATGCCGCCATAAACCTGTTTAGCAAATAGAATCGCAACAAACATCCCAACAATACCGATCCAGAGCGGTGCTGAGGGCGGTATAGAGACTGCTAATAGAAGTGCCGTTACCGTGGCGGAATAATCACCTAGGTAGCGTGAAATGGGCAGTCCGCGCATCTTCAGAGCAAGCGCTTCAAACGCGAGCCCTGAGGCTAGGCAGATCGCAACCTGAATCAAAGTACCCCAACCGAAGAAGAGGGTCAGCGCGAGTATGCCTGGAATCATCGCCAGAATGACTAGCTGCATGACACCAGAGCTGGTATTGCTGCGGGTAACGTGGGGTGAACTCATCCGTATCAGTGACATCTGTTAATCCTACTCGTACGGTTTAAGTTGTGATTCAAGTTGAGCGAAATGACTTTTGGCTGACTCAAGATCGGTTTTCAGAGCTTCTTGCTCTGTCTCGTCATCACTCTTGCTGATCGCACGTTCAATCTTGGTTATGGCAACCTTCGCCATGGCAACATCAATGCGCAGCTGTTTAAGATCAATTCCTGCGCTCTGGGCCAGTTCAATCAGAGCATTGTCAGCATCAGTATGGGCTTTGCTTGCCTCTTCTAGGCGAGACTTCAACGCTTCGATTTCGCTTTCGTCTCTCTCTTCGGCGGCTTCTGCCTTCTTCAACTTGGTGCGCATGATCGAAACTTGCTGCTTCAGCGCTTTTAGATCCGGTTTAGTCTCTTTCGGTTCGCTCTTAGTTGGCGTTGATTGGACTGCTTCCGTTGTAGAGCTGTTCTGAAGGGCCTGTTCAGCCTCAGTCGCTGCCTGTTTAAGTTTATCGACAGTCGCTTGCAGAGTTTCAACGCCATCCAGACCTTTATCTTGGGCATTTTTGAGGGCGATTTCGGCTTTCTTCAATTTGGTTCTGGCAACGGCCGCAGCTGTTTTCAGTGCCGCTGTGTCATCTTGCGCAGTTTCACTGCTGGACTGTTTCTTACGTTCTGCTTGAGCTTTAGCCGCTTCAGCCGCGCGTGCTTTACGTCGTTCCGCTTTCTCGATTGCCTCGCGTTCTAGGCGAGCTTGTCTCGCTTCGAATCGCTCACGAGCATGGTCAGCTTTGCGTTGTTCAAGTTCCTCTGCACGGATCTCAGATTTGGCAAAACGGTAGAATTGCACCAGAGGAATGCTGCTAGGGCAGACGTAGGCGCAAGCTCCGCACTCTATACAGTCAAACAGGTTATGGTTTTTCGCCTTCTCAAACTCTTTGCCTTTTGCAAACCAGTAGAGCTGCTGCGGAAGCAGTTGTGCAGGGCAGGCCTGTTCACACATTCCACATCGGATACAGGGCTGTGCCGCAGGCGCTTCGGGCATCTCGCTATCGGTCGCCGCGATCAGACAGTTGGTTGTTTTGATGACCGGAATTGAATCGGTTTCTGCGGCAACCCCCATCATTGGACCGCCCATCACCAGACGATGCATGGCGCCCGGTTTTAGATCAGCCGCCGAAAGCAGTTCTGAAAAAGGTGTTCCGATCAGTGTCCAGAAGTTCCCAGGGTGCTCAACTGCCTCACCGGTTACCGTCACAATACGTTGTATTAATGGCTCCCCGTGATTGATCGCGCGATGCAGCGCCTGAGCCGTCCCAACGTTTTGCACCACAATGCCAATGTCAGCCGGTATTTTGCCACTCGGTACTTCTACACCGGTTAAAAGCTGAATCAATTGGCGTTCACCACCGGAAGGGTATTTGGTCGGAACCACGACGAGATCCACATCGATATCAGTTTCAGCGAGCGCCTCATTGAGGGCGCGAATCGCGTTGGGCTTGTTATCCTCTATACCAATTAGGGTATGAGTTGGCTCCAACAGATGCTGAATGATTTTAATACCTTCTAATATTTCAGAGGCGTGCTCACGCATCAGCATATCGTCAGCAGTAATGTAGGGCTCACACTCAGCCGCATTGATAATCAAGGTGGTGACAATGTGATCTGAACCCAAGTTCAATTTCACATCGGTTGGGAAGCCTGCACCACCCATACCTGCAATACCCATTTGGCGAATCTGGTTAACCAGTGCAGAACGCTCTATGCCCTTATAATCAATTGCCTGATGTTCAATCCACTGATCTAGGCCATCTGATTCAATCACAATACATTCAGCGGTTAGACCCGACGCGTGCGGCACGGGTTGTGCTTCGATCGCGGTAACGGTGCCGGAGGTTGGTGCATGCAACGACGCACTAATACGACCTACGGGTTCAGCGATGATTTGTCCTTTAAGTACTTTATCTCCAACAGAGACAACAGGGTCAGCGGCTAGGCCAAGGTGTTGCTGAGTTGGAATGACCAAGCTTTTAGGAATGGGCATGGTCCGCACTGAAGCGCGAGTAGACTGCTTCTTATTTTCTGGCGGGTGAATGCCGCCGTGAAAACTGAATACCTTCACGATGGATTCTCCTCAAAGCGAGGCTGTCTATCCGTCGCAATCAGATTATTGGTTTGAGGTGGTTCTGGCCACTTCCAGTTCAGTGTTGTCGTCGCCACTGGCAACATATCAATACAGTCGACAGGGCAGGGCTCAACACAGAGATCACAACCGGTACACTCATCGACAATCACGGTGTGCATCAGTTTTGCTGCACCTAAAATGGCATCGACTGGGCAGGCTTGTATACACTTAGTACAGCCAATGCACTCATCTTCACGAATGTAAGCGACCTTGCGAACATCCTCGACCCCGTGCTCTGAGTCCAGAGGAATAGAATCAACGTTAAGCAACTCGGCCAATTGGTCAATGGTGGTCTGCCCACCAGGTGGACACTTATTGATCGCTTCACCTGCTGCGATACCCTCAGCGTAAGGGCGGCAGCCAGGGTGACCACATTGGCCACATTGAGTTTGTGGTAACAGGGCGTCAATTTGATCAACAATCGGGTCACCCTCCACTTTGAAGCGGACGGCTGCGAAGCCAAGAATGACACCAAAAATCAGTGCCAGAATGGCGAGAACAAGAATGGCTAGTGCAACGCTACTCATGCGGCCACCTTAGAACTGAACCAGGCCAGCAAAGCCCATGAAGGCGAGTGACATAAGGCCAGCCGTAATCATACCGATGGCTGGACCTTTAAAGGCAACTGGCACCTCAGCAACGGCAATGCGCTCACGCAGCGCCGAGAAAAGAATCAGTGCCAACGAAAAGCCAACTGCAGCACCAAAACCATAACCAATGGATTCGATAAAGTCGTTCTGTTTGCGAATGTTCAACAGTGCTACACCCAATACCGCACAGTTGGTGGTAATCAGTGGCAGGAAGATACCCAGTAGCTTGTAGAGCAGTGGACTGGTTTTATGTACGACCATCTCCGTGAACTGCACAACCACAGCGATCACGAGAATGAAACTGACCGTCTGTAGATAGATCAGATCAAATGGCAGTAGCAGATAGGTGTAGACCAAGTAGCTGCAGACAGAAGAGAGCGTCAGTACGAAGGTGGTCGCGAGCGACATCCCCATGGCGGTCTCTAGCTTGTTGGATACCCCCATGAAGGGGCACAAGCCTAGAAATTGAACCAGTACAAAGTTATTCACCAGTACGGTACTGATTAAAATTAATAGAAACTCAGTCATCGTCTATCGCTATGGCGTTGAAAGCAAAAAGAAGCTTAATAAAAACGGTTTAGAGTGTACCCTAAACCGCCTCTATAACCCAGTATCAACG
Organism: Marinobacterium sp. xm-m-383; assembly: GCF_013283255.1. Taxonomy (NCBI): domain Bacteria; kingdom Pseudomonadati; phylum Pseudomonadota; class Gammaproteobacteria; order Oceanospirillales; family Oceanospirillaceae; genus Marinobacterium; species Marinobacterium sp. xm-m-383. Next base: position 326,651 of record NZ_WBYT01000001.1, read on the forward strand.
GTTGTTTCAGGTCAATTAGACGTCGCTAAAGTAACTTTAGTTCAGTCAGTGACTGCAGAATCAAATCTACCTGTTTTTCGGTCGGTAGGGTGATATCGAGATAAACCTCAGCGTTTGCATGCGGTCCAATGACAATATCACTTCCATCCTCGATAGTACTGAGAACAACGAGTCCTGCCTCTTTTAACAGTACTGCATCGTCTAGTCGGCTGCTCACCGCCGGTAGAAGGCCTCTATCGAAGAGACGTTTCTCCAGAGTGAACAGCACCGAATTTGTGACATTCGGTAGTCCAACAATCAGAGCGTTATGGCCTAGGCGACGAGCTCGAAGGCTAGCATCAACCACCGTTTCAGAGTGTATTTCGTTGTTCTCAATCGGCTGCTCAGCGTCAACCATCATGCCCGCGGCAATGGTTCTATTGGTTAAGCGGTCAATAACAACAAAGGATCCGGTCGAACCATTTTCTAGGTAGGGATCCATCTGAATCGCGCGATCGAGTTGCAGACTGACTTCTGCAATCTCATTAAGCGTCAATGAATCTGCAGGCAAGGCCTCTTGGCTATTCACATCCACTTTGAAATGAATATCAGTGACTCGACCAGAGGATTTCGCTGCTGTTGTTTTAATGAGAAGGTTGTTGCCTACCTTAAGGGGAGATTGGTCCATCCAGATCAGTTTGGCTCTAAAGGCGTTAATGGGCTCGACCTCATCATTCGCCAGCACCAGCGTGTCACCTCGTGAGATATCGATTTCATCTTCAAGCGTCAGCGTGACGGCCATCGGAGCGAAAGCACGTTCAAGATTCCCATCCATCGTAACGATCGATTTAACCTTGGATTGCTTATTACTGGGAAGGACTTTGACCTCTTGACCTACCTCTATGGAGCCTGATGCGATGGTTCCTGCATAGCCACGGAAGTTTAAGTTAGGGCGACTGACATACTGTACGGGGTAGCGAAAAGCCTCAGACGTTGCACGTCCAGTATCTACATCCTCTAGCAACTCCATAAGGGTTGGACCTGAGTACCAGGGAGTGTTGATGGATGGATCGACAACATTATCACCCTGCAGTGCAGATATAGGGCAGAAGTGAATATCGGATAAGCCCAGTTTATCGGCCAAAGCGAGATACTCTGCCTGAATCTCGTTAAAACGATTCTGATCGAACTCTACGAGATCCATTTTGTTGATCGCGACGACAATGTGTTTAATACCCAGTAGGGAAACGATGTAGCTGTGGCGACGTGTCTGTGTCTGAACGCCGTATCGGGCATCGACCAGAATAATCGCCAAATCCGCTGTTGATGCGCCGGTCGCCATGTTTCGTGTGTACTGCTCATGACCGGGTGTGTCGGCAATGATGAACTTACGTTTTGCAGTAGAGAAATAACGATAAGCGACATCAATGGTGATGCCTTGTTCACGCTCGGCCTGAAGGCCATCGACCAACAGCGCTAGATCAGGTTGATCGCCGGTTGTGCCAACACGCTTACTCTCTTTATTGATGGCAGCAAGTTGGTCCTCATAGATCATTTTAGAGTCGTGAAGCAGGCGGCCAATCAAAGTGGACTTGCCGTCATCGACGCTGCCACAGGTGATAAAACGGAGCAGCTCTTTATTCTCGTGCTGCTCAAGGTATGCGTTAATATCACTGGCAATAAGGGATGATTGATGACTCATAATATCTATCCTAGAAATATCCTTCGATTTTCTTCTGTTCCATGGACCCTGCACCGTCATGGTCTATAGCGCGGCCCTGCCTTTCAGAGGTGGTAGCCAATAGCATCTCTTGAATGATCTCAGGCAGTGTTGTGGCTGTAGATTCAACGGCGCCCGTTAATGGATAGCAGCCTAGGGTTCTAAAACGGACCGATTTTTGTTCAGGTACTTCACCGTCATTAAGTGGTAAACGCTCATCATCGACCATGATGGTCATGCCATCTCTCTGAACCACTGGACGCGGCTTAGAAAAGTAAAGTGGTACTAAAGAAATATTCTCTAAGTATATGTATTGCCAGATATCTAGCTCTGTCCAGTTCGATAAAGGAAAGACACGAATGCTCTCGCCTTTATTGATCTCAGTGTTGTAGATATTCCACAGCTCTGGCCTCTGGTTTTTTGGATCCCAACGGTGGTTTTGGTCCCTAAATGAGAAGACGCGTTCCTTGGCGCGAGACGCCTCTTCATCACGACGAGCACCCCCAAATGCGGCATCAAACTGATACTTATTTAGAGCCTGCTTAAGGCCTTGAGTCTTCATGATGTCAGTATGTTTTGCGGACCCATGGACAAAGGGGTTGATGTTCATATCGACGCCCTCCTGATTGATATGAACCAACAGCTCCATACCCGCATCTTTTGCCATCTGATCTCTAAACTCGATCATCTCTCGGAATTTCCAAGTGGTATCGACATGAAGCAGTGGAAAAGGAGGATTGCCAGGGTAAAAAGCCTTACGGGCTAAGTGCAGCATGACTGATGAATCTTTACCGATAGAGTAGAGCATAACAGGGTTATTAAACTCAGCAGCCACTTCACGAATGATGTGAATGCTCTCTGCTTCAAGCTGTTTGAGATGGGTCAAACGATCCGAGCTAATAAGATTCATAGCGCCTCCTTAATTTCGAAAACGCATTATGCATACCAATTTATATAACCCAAAAGAATATATAAAAATTAAGATAGCAGTTTTAGTTATATAAAATTTATCATCTATAAATATTAGCTATATAACTGATTCGGATAATATTACGACTAAATATTATTTTGAGTTATATAGAAAGGTATATATATTCCATTTCGTAATTTATATTCTTATCTTTATAACGGAGCAACCACATGGAATTTGGATACTCTTTTGCTGGCCTTTTGGTTGGTTTCGTTATTGGTTTAACCGGTATAGGTGGTGGCGCGTTGATGACGCCTATATTAATTGTCGGTTTTGGTGTGCCTTTAATAGTGGCTGTGAGTACGGATCTTCTATACGCCGCATTTACTAAAGCGGGTGGCATCATTAATTACGCAAAGAGACAGTTGGTCGAGTGGCGTGTAGCGGCACTGCTGTTGTTGGGGAGTTTGCCAAGCTCATTTTTGACGCTGATTCTTCTCAGTCAGGTTGATTCGGTGGCAACTCTCGAATCAACCATCAACTTAACGCTTGGGATCTCTCTGTTACTCACCTCTATTGCAGTCTTCTTTCGTGAGGCAATTCGTCGTTTTTCAGACAAGCAGTCCGATACGCCTTTTGCGCAAACACTTGTAAAGTTGCGTCCCTATCTAACGGTGCTATGTGGTCTCTTTTTGGGTGGGTTGGTCACACTTTCATCAGTAGGGGCAGGTGCGCTAGGAACCGCCATGCTGATCTTGCTCTATCCGCGTTTTTCAATGGGTACGATCGTTGGAACGGACTTAGTCCATGCCGTCGTGCTCACGGCTTTCTCAGGGTTTGGTCACATGCAGATGGGTACAGTGGATTTGGAGCTTTTGGCCTACCTATTAGTGGGCTCACTGCCCGGGGTTTGGTTAGGCAGTCGATTAGGGGCGAATCTATCTCCTAAATTGATGCAGCCGATTATCGGCAGTCTGTTAATGGCGATAGGTATCCGTTTCGTTTTAGCGGTTTAAAAGAATATTTCAGTAAAGGGTTAGGGTAGACGATGTATATCTATAACGACGTTGATCAAAAGATCGTTGATGAGCGTGTTGAACAGTATCGCGATCAAACCAAGCGGTACCTAGAAGGGAACTTGAGTGATGACGAGTTTCTAGCACTCCGTCTGATGAATGGTCTCTATATCCAGAGACAGGCACCTATGCTTAGGGTAGCTATTCCCTATGGAACGATGACCTCGACTCAGTTAAGAGCTTTGGCTGCGATCTCTAGAAAATATGACAGAGGCTATGGTCACTTTACGACGCGTACCAATATTCAATTTAACTGGCCAAAACTTGAAGAGGTGCCTGATATTTTGGCGGATCTCGCTAAGGTTCAACTGCATGCGATCCAGACTTCAGGCAACTGTATTCGAAATACGACCACTGATCACTTTGCTGGCGTTTCCGCAACTGAAGTTTCGGATCCTAGGCCATGGTGTGAGCTGATTCGTCAGTGGTCGACTCTGCATCCTGAATTTGCCTATCTTCCACGAAAATTTAAGATCGCTATTACCTCAGGGCCAGAAGACCGTGCAGCTACTCAAGTTCATGACGTTGGCTTGCACCTCATCAAGAACGCTCAGGGCGAGCTAGGCTTCGAGGTATTAGTTGGCGGTGGTTTAGGGCGTACACCGAAGATAGGTAAAGTGATTCGTCAGTTCTTACCCGCTAATGAGGTGATCTCTTACTTGGAGGCAATCCTGAGGGTTTATAACTTAAAGGGGCGTCGTGATAACAAGTATAAAGCTCGAATCAAGATATTAGTTGATGCGCTGGGTGCTGATGCGTTTCGTGATCTTGTCGAAGAGGAGTGGCTGCATCTCAAAGGGAGTGATTTGCAAATTACTCAAGAGGAGATTGAACGGGTCAGTGACTTTTTCACGCCACATGACTACAACACTGAAGCTGCTGCTGACACGACATTGGATCACTATCTAGAGACCCATTCAGAGTTTAAACATTGGTATCAGAGAAATACACATCAGCACAAAGTGCCTGGCTATCGTGCAGTGACTGTCTCCCTTAAGCCGCAGTTGGGAGCGCCGGGGGATATCACAGCCTTGCAGATGGATCTGGTGGCAGAGTTGGCGGATCGTTACTCCTTTGGACAGATACGCTCAACGCATCATCAAAATCTTCTATTGGCCGATGTTGAACAGAGAAACTTGTACTCCGTTTGGCTAGCGCTCAGTGATGCAAATTTAGCTCGTGCCAATATCGGTACGTTAACCGATATGATTGTCTGCCCTGGGTTTGATTTCTGTTCTTTGGCCAATGCAAAAACCCTGAACATTGCTCAGCAGATTAATGATGCCTTTGATGATGTTGATTATCTGCATGATCTTGGTGATATACGCCTCAATATGTCGGGATGTATTAATGCCTGTGCCCATCACCATGTGGGCCATATCGGTATCCTAGGTGTCGATAAGAAGGGTGAGGATTGGTATCAAATCACACTGGGTGGATCGAGCGAAGCCGATGCATCACTGGGTAAAGTGCTGGGACGAGCTGTCGCTGCTGATGAGGTGGCCGATACGTTAAAACGTCTTCTAGAAACCTATGTGGAACTACGAAAGGGTGATGAGCTGTTTATCGATTGCGTGCGCCGACTAGGTGTTGAGCCGTTTAAGGAGAGAGTCTATGCCGTTGCTTAAGCATAAAACCTTAGTCAGTGATGATCCTTGGGTTTTTCAGGAAGAGTTTTCAGACGTTACAGAGTCATCCATCGTTGTGCCATTCACTCAGCTTCTTCAGCAAGTGACGATTGCACAACCTCAGGAACGATTGGGCGTCAGACTCAGCAGTGAGGAGTCACTGGATGATCTGATTCCACGTTTAAATCAGGTATCGCTGGTTGAAATCTATTTTGAAGCGCTACGCGACGGTAGAGGCTTCAGTTTTGCTCGCCTGTTACGTCGTGAAGGTTTCCAGGGTGAGATACGTGCCAGCGGTGAGGTGAGCCGTGATCGACTGGATTATCTCTATCGGTGTGGCTTTGACTCAGTGCTGTTGCAGGCTCCGATCGATGCTGAACAAGCCCAAACAGCCTATCAAGAAATTTCCGTGCACTATCAGGCTGATGCGCGAAACGACCAACCCATCTATAGGCAGACATTATGAGCTTAGATATTAAAAAGGCTAATCAACAACTCGCCGGTGCAACCCCTCAAGCGATTGTCGAGTGGGCACTAGAGCAGGGTGATAACCCGATTATTACGACCAATTTTCGTCCCTATGAGTCGGTCATTCTGCATCTAGTGACCTCCATTAAACCGGATATTAAAGTGCTTTGGGTTGACTCAGGTTACAACACCTCGGCGACCTACCGCTTCGCCGAAAAGCTAATCCAAGACCTAAATCTGAATGTGATTACCTATGTGCCAGCACAAACAGCAGCGCATCGTAATGTGGTCATGGGTGGCATCCCTGACGTGGATAGCCCACTGCATGAAACCTTTACACAGCAGGTCAAAATCGAGCCATTTCAGCGGGCTCTTACTGATCTGAAGCCGGACGTCTGGTTTAACGCCATTCGAAAAGATCAGACTGAGTTTAGACAGTCACTGGACGTCTTAAGCCAATCAAAAGATGGTGTGCTGAAGGTGGCGCCACTGTTTGAGCTGACAGAGGCTCAACTTGAGTCCTATCTGCTAGAACACAATTTGCCGAATGAGCATGACTATTTTGATCCAACTAAAGCGCTAGAGACCCGTGAGTGCGGGCTTCATACGCAACTGTAGAGCCACTCTTATGGAATATTTACCGCTCTTTTTTGATCTTAAAAACCGACCTGTTCTACTGGTAGGTGGCGGCGACGTGGCTTTGCGTAAAGCACGGCTATTAACACGTGCTGGCGCGCTCATTCATCTTATAGCACCAGAGGTGTGTGAAGAGGTGAAAATGCTGGTTGAGCAGAAGGGTGGTCAGGTTGAGCTAGGTAAGTATCGTAAATCTCTACTGCAAGGCAGAGTCTTGGTCGTCGCCGCGACCGATTATCAGTCGCTCAATGAGTCGATCTCTTTTGACGCGCGTTCTGCTAATGTTCCGGTCAACGTTGTAGACAGTCCTGCACTCTGTACGTTTATCTTTCCGGCTATTGTCGATCGATCCCCAATCGTTGTCGGTATCTCTTCGGCGGGTAAAGCACCGGTCTTAGCGAGAAATCTTCGAGCACGACTGGAGACTCTCATCCCTCAAGGCTATGCCGACTTAGGTGCATTGGTGGGACGGTTTAGACAGCAGGTGAAACAGAAATTTTCCACCGTTGATGGTCGTCGCCTATTTTGGGAGAAGATACTGTCAGGCCCTGTCGCCGAAAAGGTATTTGCAGAACAGCAAGATGAGGCTGAGCAGTTACTTAGGTCAGCGATTGAAGCGGCCGAAGATAAAGCACCAATGGGTGAAGTCTATCTGGTCGGCGCAGGGCCAGGGGATCCTGAACTGCTGACCTTTAAAGCACTGCGTTTGATGCAGCAGGCCGATGTGGTGTTGTATGACGCCTTGGTCTCACCGGAGGTGGTGGATCTTTGTCGTCGAGATGCCGATTTAATCTTTGTGGGTAAACGCCGTGATCAACATACCTTGCCACAAGAGGGGATTAACGAGCTGCTAGTCAAACATGCGAAACAGGGTAAGCGAGTGGTCCGCCTAAAAGGGGGGGATCCGTTCATCTTCGGCCGTGGCGGTGAAGAGCTTCAAACCTTGTCAGAGCAGGGAGTGCCTTTTCAGGTAGTGCCAGGCATTACAGCGGCCAGTGCCTGCAGTAGTTACTCGGGTATTCCCTTAACTCACCGCGATTTTGCTCAATCCGTTCGATTTGTAACCGGGCAGTTAAAGAGCCGACAAGCAGAATTGGATTTCTCAGATCTATTAGCTACGAATGAGACGCTGGTCTTCTATATGGGATTGCACACTTTGCCAGAAATCTCTGCGGGATTGATGGGTGCGGGTCGTTCAGCCTCTACACCGGTCGCCATTGTCTCTCGTGGTACCTGTAAGGATCAAAGAGTGTTAACCGGTACACTATCGACAATATCCGATCTACAAGAGAGTGCCCAACTTCCCGCGCCATCCATCATCATCGTCGGCGAGGTGGTTAAGCTTCACTCAGAACTGGCCTGGTTTGGTGAGGTTCATCAAGAGGCTAATCATGCTTTAGAGCAGGTACAGCAACTTTCCGCTTAATAGTTTGTAGGTTGGCATGGCTTTTGCTTAACCCACAGTAGATAGGCATCAAAGTTAATGATGCTCGAAACTGTTTAGGTTAGGTGTTGGATTATTCATGCTGAACTATTGTTTTTATTTATGCGTCGCGTTTTGCAAATATTTTGCAAAAGCTAAATCCCAGTTGTTGTTCTCTCTACTGATCTCAATCCCATTAACAGCGACTTCGGCGTCCCATAAGCCAGTGGATCCTAATCGGATAATGATTCTGTTTACTGGCCACGAACAGATCCCTTTTCAGCAAGAGGTTTTTCAGGGATTTATTGATGAACAGTATCAGCTACTGGTTAATCAATCTGAGTTATTTACAAAAGAGGTTTACATCCACCGATTGGATGCTTTCAGAAGTGAGCCGGATTACCTTCGTCACAATATCGATTCCCTTTATAAAAATTACCCTAAACTACCCGCTACGATCATAGCCGAAGGCAATTTTGCCCTGCGAGTCGCGCAGGGTCTCTCCAGTAAGCAACCCAATGCAATTGATGTTGTTTCTGTTAACACCAACATGTCTGCACTTCCCGGATTTTCGAAAGGGGAGCTGTTTGATCTAGAGAAAACGCTGGATTCAATCCCAAGGCTATTTCCAAACATCAAAGAGTTGGTTGTTCTTGCCCCAGCCTCACGTAGAGTAGAGGTTGAAGATCTCTGGGATTTCAACTTTGCCGATCAGTTTGATTTAACCCTACTTGATGAGTCGTTAAGTTTTGACGAGACCCTATCCACATTAAAAAAGCTCCCGGCAGATCGAGTCATTCTATGGTTAGGTCGTGGTACTGGGTCGGTCTCTGAAGATGGTTTGCCGATACAGCTAACTAAACAGATTGTTGAACTTGATGTGGCCCCTTTTATATCGATGCAGAGCTCAAGCCTTAAGGCCGGTGGTTTAGGTGGCTATATGACCCTATCTAAAGAGCTGGGTCAAAAGATAGCACTATTGGCTTATGGTCAATCTGAAGGTTATGAACCACCTCAAAAGCGCTATATTTTGGATTATAACGAGCTAGAGCGTTGGAAGGCTGATACGTCTAATCTTAAGGGGCCAATCTCGATCATCAATGAGCCTCTCTCTATATTTACCGAGAGACAAGTTCAGACATACATCGGCCTACTTTTATTGATGGCTGCACTGTTGTCAGCTCTGTTTGCCTGGTGGAATTGGCATCAGTTAACCCTTCGAAATCGCCAGCTATCGAAGATAGAGTCTCTAGATAGACAGCTCCATTTAGCATTATCAACATCGAAGTTGGTGCTATTTGAGGAGAATGTTACTCATCAGACGGCTGAATGGATAGAAAAAGGTCCAAATGAGCCTGGATTGCCACTTGTAGGTGAGGCTAGATTAAATGCCACTGAACCTAGATATCGCGATCAAATCAGTGATGCGCTTGCTCAAACGGGTGTGGTCGTTGAGTACCCACTCTTTATAGAAGAATTGAATATGGAGAAATGGGTTAGAACTTCTTCAATTTCTGAATATACCAATAGTCAGGGTGAGCTGATTCGGATTCAGCTGTCACAGGATGTAACGGACATTAAAGAGAAAGAGTTGGCGCTTGCAGAGTCGGTAAAACGGACTGAAAAAGTACTGCAGCAGCTTAACGATGTTTCTGAATTTGGTGATATAGGACTCTTTCACAGTGATTTGATCAACGGTGTCGTCACGGCGAATGATGTCTTTAGATCCCTCTATGATCTCCCTAAAGATCAGTATCCGACGATTACTCAAGAGGATATCAGCACACGTATCGCTGCGGACAGTGGAGAGGATCAGCTTAAAAATCAACTCCACAATTGGCAATCAAATAATTTTCAAAAGATTCAGAGAGAGTTGTTACTCCCCTCTGGTGAGAGGCGTTACCTTGAGTTGAATGCTCGTCCTGAAGTGAAAGAGGGTGTATTGCAGGGGTTTAGCGGCGCAGTCATCAATCGTACAGATGATGTTCTGCTCAGGCATCAACTGGAGGTTACGCTTACTGAGCGCAGTCTGGCTGTCAAACGGTTAGAAGAGACGCTGCAAAAACAGAAACAGATGTTTGCTGTGATTGGTCATGAACTTCGAACACCGGCTGCGGCACTGAATATGATGTTGGAAGCGGACGATGCGGCGATTACAGAGTCGTTTGGTGATATTCGCTCAACCAGTCAGCACCTGTTAGCGGTATTGCATGATTTACGATCGGTGGTTGAACCAGAACTGATTCAAGAGAGAGCGCTCTCTAATGCTCGTCCAATAGAGATAATAGAGCGATCACTGACACCACTTAAAACGATGCTCGATAATAAACAGATTCGATGCTCGGTAAAATCGAATGATATGGCAGGTCACCAATTTAATCTCGATCAGCGGGGTATTCGACAGGTTTTAACCAACTTGGTTAAGAATGCCGTTGTGCACGGGCATGGAGGTATGGTTCAAGTTCAGGTCGAAGTATTTACTCCATCATCAGCCGATGAGGGGGCTATGCATCAGCTTAGTATCTCGGTTGAAGATGATGGTCGTGGTATTCCTACCTCTCAGTATGAGTCGATTTTTGAACCCTTTGAAAGAGGCGATACAGATGCGGATGGAACCGGATTAGGGCTCTCAATCTGTCGTGAGATCATTCAAGCGAATGGCGGTACGCTCAATGTTAAAGAGAGTGAGGCGCTAGGAGGTGCTTGCTTCACAATCAATATGCCGGTTGAGCTTAAGCAGTCAGCAACCCCGGATGAGACTGCATCGATGGTATCACTAGAGGGATTGAGTGTTTTGATGGCAGAAGACAATTTGATGCTCAGAAAGCTTAGTGAAAACTTACTGCAAAAATTGGGGGCTAACCCCGTTCTTGTGGAAAATGGCCAGCTGGCTCTAGATCTGTTTAATAAACAGAAATGGGATCTGATCATAACGGATATCTTTATGCCGGAGATGAACGGTTATGAGTTGGTCGAAGCGATACGTGCGACAGGAAGTGATGTGAAGGTGTTAGGAGTAACCGCCGCAACGGTCGGTAACTAACGAGATCTGTTGTTAAAAGCTGGTGCTGATGTCGTTATGGGTAAACCGATCACCTCTGAATCTTTGCAAAACGCTCTGTTGCAGTTGCAGCTAAGGGTGTGATTATATCTAGGCTTTAATCTTTATTAAGAGCGTTTGGCTTGTCTCACTGGTTTGTTTACGTCGTTCGTTGTTCCGATAAAACCCTCTATACAGGCGTTACCACGGATCCCACTAGACGACTCCGTCAACATAATGGTGAACTGGTTGGGGGCGCTAAATACACACGAGCTAGACGACCTGTGGAGCTTATCTGGCATGAGCAACATGCAGATCGTTCAAGTGCCACGCAGCGCGAGTGCGCAATTAAGCGGATGACTTTACAGCAAAAAACTCAATTAATAGGGTCGTGTCAGTTAGGATGATCTTAGCTTACTGAATGGAATTTTTTTCAGTTGAACTCCAGACCCATGGGTCTAAACTGAATAGTGAAAAGTCTGAAGCTGATATCCAGTGGTTGGCTTACCTGGCCCGGGTTTGAAGGGTATTACGAGTCGAAATATTGCTTTCGGCCAAGCGGGCGGCAACTCACTGTTTAGAAGTTATGGTTAACAGTAAGAGTGTCGCCCGTTTTCATTGTGCGTTAGACGAAATAGCTACCTAAAAGATAACTGCTAAGGTAACCGACTAAAAACGCAATCGAGAGATAGACGACGTAGCGTGCATAGCTTCCGAAATTTAGGATATCCACTTTAGACATTGCAACGATGCCGGCTGCTGACCCAATTGCCAACAGCGACCCCCCAACACCCACAGAATAAGTTAAGGATAACCACTCGGCTTTAGACATCTCTACTCCAGATTTGAGCAGTGCCGCTGTCAAAGGTACGTTATCGACAAAGGCTGAGAAGACACCCATCGCAAAGTTTGCAACGGTGATGGGTAGGACCTGATAGATGCCTACTAAACTGTCTAGGGTTCCAATCTCTTTGAGCATCCCCACCAATAGCAAAATACCCAAAAAAAACATCAATGTATCGAACTCGATGCGTCTAACGTAGTCCAACAGGTTTTCACGAGTGTCCTCTTCGTAGAGAAAACGGCCCAGCAGAAACATGATGGATAGTCCAAAAAGGAAGGTCAAAACCGGTGGGATGCCCGCAACAATATTGAGAATAATGGTCGAAATAATGGTTGCTAGAAATATAACCGCAATGGCTTTACCGACCTTGTCGTCCTTGCGAGGGGTAGGGGTAATAATCACCTGACCTACCAAGGGTCTAGAGAGCATGGCCGCTAACAGCATGGTGCTTACGAAGGCTGGTACTGAAAGTAGCAGTAGGTCAGTAATCTCTACCTTGCCGGCTAGAAATACCATTAATGTGGTCACATCGCCGGTAATCAGCGATACACCACCAGAGTTGACTGCAAATACAACCAGTACAGAGAGTCTAAGGGTTTTGCGTCTCTCTAACCCTAGCGATAGTACCAAGGCAATGGAGACCAGGGTGGCTGTGATGTTGTCACAAAGACTTGAAAAGACAAAGGAGAAGATGCCAACCAGAAAGATGAGTTTGCGTTCACTGATTTGACTGGGCAGTAGTCTATATATAAGCGTCTCAATCAGTCCTTGATGGTTTAAAAAGGCGACAAAGGTCATCGCGGACATTAAAAATAGCCAAAGCCCTGCGATATCTAAAAGGTTTTCATTGAGCATACCCCTGAGTTGCTCAGGCGTAACACCTTGTTCAGGAAACAGGAAGATCAATATCCAAGAGAGCGTGCCTAGAAACAGAGTCGATTTCGCTTTGTTCAGATGAATTACCTCTTCAAACACAATGGCTAACAGTGCAATCAGAGCAAAAGCGATGAGAGTGTAGTGGAGCATAGATAATCCTTATCAGATATTGGCAAAGCTGTGCCTCTAAAGGATCGTCAGTTTACTACTTTAGTTGGATTTGATTATTAATAAATCAACGTATTAGGTGGGTTTTTAAGACTGGTTTTGCATAAGCTTATAGTTGGGTAGAGGAGGATACTCAGCCCCTTAGGCTGAGTATCGGATACCGTTAGGCTTTTTCTGCGCGTGGTTTGCGATTGCCTTTAGGTTTGCTGTTGCGGTCGCGCGGTGGTCCTTTACGACGCGTTGGTTTACCTGACATCTCATCCTGCCATGGGCGAATCGACAACTGTTTGCCGCAGACACGAGCATCGGCAATTTTCTTCAATTGTGCATGCTTAAGATCATTTGGAAGATCAATCGTTGAGAAGTTCTCGCTGATGCTGATACGTCCAATCAGATCACTGCTGATATTCGCTTCGTTTGCGATCGCACCGACGATGTTACCCGGCTTAACGCCTTGTTGGTGGCCAACGCCGATCCAGTAACGGGTCTTACCTTCGTCTGCACCAGAGTCACGACGAGGTTTACGATCACCTCTTTCACCGCGCTCGCCACGATCAGAGCGTTCACGACGTGGGCGCTCTTTAAAGCTGGGCTCCTTCTCATCAAGATAGAAGGGCTTATCTTTGTAGATAAGCTGAAGTGCAGCAGCGGCCAGGGCAGAGGCTGTGATACCGCTCTCTGTTACGAGTTCTGTAATCAAGTTATGGAAGTCAGCTGTCTGCGGTTTATCAATCGCATTAACAAGACGCTCTTTTAGGCGCTGTGAACGTAATTGGTTCAGAGCTTTAGCATCGGGAAGTTCAAGTGTTTCAAGTGTTGAACGCGTGTGGCGTTCAATCGACTTAAGCAAGCGGCGCTCACGATGAGTCACAAAAAGAACCGCATCACCTTGACGACCTGCACGTCCTGTACGACCAATTCGGTGTACGTAAGATTCAACATCGTAAGGGATATCGAAGTTAATAACGTGGCTAATACGCTCAACATCAAGACCGCGTGCTACGACATCGGTCGCCACGACAACATCAAGTTTGCCAGACTTTAGACGGCCTACAACGCGTTCACGTTGTGCTTGCTGAATGTCACCGTGCAGTGCAGCTGCATAGAAGCCTGCCTGAATAAGCTGTTCTGATAGCTCTTCAGTCGCTGTCTTAGTTCTAACAAAGATCAGTGCTGCGTCGTGCTCATGCATTTCGAGTAGGCGAGTTAACGCTTGGAACTTAGAGAGGCCACGAACTTCCCAAACGCGCTGGCGAATGGTGCTGGCTGTCTCAGTCTTGCTTTGAATCTTTACGTGCACAGGGTTTTGTAGGTAACGCTCAGTGATCGTTTTAATTTCACGTGGCATCGTCGCCGAGAAGAGTGCGATCTGACGAGTAGGTGGCGTGTGTTCAAGCACCCACTCTACATCGTCAATAAAACCCATGCGTAACATCTCATCCGCCTCATCCAGTACCAAACACTTTAGTTTGTCTAGGCTAAGAGTGCCGCGACGAACATGGTCCATGACACGGCCTGGTGTACCAATAATGACATGCACACCCTTACGTAGAGAGCGAAGTTGTGTGTCGTAACCCTGTCCACCATAGATTGATAGTGTACGTAGACCAGGGATGTACTTAGAGTACTTTTCGCAGGCTTCAGCTACCTGAATGGCGAGTTCGCGAGTTGGAGCAAGTACCAATACCTGTGGGTGGATCTTGCTAGTATCGACGTTCTGTAGAAGCGGCAGAGCGAAGGCGGCTGTTTTACCAGTACCCGTTTGCGCTTGCCCTAGAATATCACGGCCATCAAGAAGGGCTGGAATAGCGCCGGCTTGGATAGGAGAAGGTGTTTCATAGCCTACGTCAGAGAGTGCGTCGAGAATAGGCGTGCTTAAGCCAAGATCACTAAATGTGATCGGCTGATCAGTATCAGACATCAGATTTCCTGCTTTTAGGGGATCCCGTTACCCGCGGCCCATAAGTCAAAAGCAGGTGGAGGATCGTTGAAAGAGGCGCAAATTATACAGACTTTAGGCTAATAAGCCAGCTGTTTATTTTTTAAACAACAAAAAGGCCCGCCATGAAAGCGGGCCTGAACATTATGTGCTAGGCATCTCTAGCCCTTTAGAGACAAAGTCAAAGGACTTCATTCGCTCAATATAAGCGGCCACATTGGGGTATTGATCAGGTTCTATTTTTTGAAATTCAAAGCGATTTGCCCATGGAAAGATTGCGAAGTCAGCAATCGACAGTTGATCACAAACAAAGTCGCGTCCTTCCAATTGTTTATCCAGAACACCCCAAAGACGATGCGCCTCTTTGCAGTAGCGATCAACCGCGTAGGGGATAGGTTCCGGTGCAAATTTATTGAAGTGATGTGCCTGTCCAAGCATAGGTCCAAATCCACCCATCTGCCACATTAGCCACTGCATCACTTGCCAGTAGGCTTTAGGTTCTGTGGGCATAAACTGGCCACTTTTCTCGGCGAGATAGAGCAGGATAGCACCGGTTTCAAATAGGGAGATAGCCTCGCCATTAGGACCATCATGATCAACGATGGCGGGTATCTTATTGTTGGGACTGATGGCTAGAAATTCAGGTTTGAACTGTTCATCGTTAAGAATATCGACTCTATGGAGTTGATATTCGAAACCACAGGCTTCAAGCATGATTCGGATCTTATGGCCGTTTGGTGTGCCCCAGGTGTAGAAATCGATCATCTGATTAGCCTCGTGTGAAGTGTTGGTAAATTTTAATCAGCTCCTCTTCACTATAACTAACAATCACCAACTGTTGACCGGGTTTAATCAGGTCTGGATCCTGACCCAGCATTCCCTGTTGGTAGTTGTAAATGTAGATGTCGTTCACCTTAGAGTAGAGGAACTCGCCTAAGAAAGAGGAGCGTTGATTCTCAAGCACTTCGTCAGCAAGTTCTGGAATCTCTGCGATGAGCGTTTGTCCGTTCTCACCACTGAGCTTGATCCCTTCACGGAAGGTGTTGGTAAGGCCACGCTGCAATATGCCCCAGAGCCCTTGCATGTCGTTGGGGGTTACCGCATGAATGTAGAAGACACTGCCGGCAGCGATGTCGGGATTAGATAGAAGCTCTTTAAGACGAATTTTGTCTCCGGGTGACAGTGTTTTGGTATTGATAACATTGTCTTCAGAGATGAGTTTCATCATCTGATCAGGCTTCACCGATTCATTGCTGACGAGTGGCTGCTTCACAACAAGGGTTGAGGTTTGTACACCCTGGGTTTGAGCCTCATCAGCGGCCTCCATAGCTGTCTGAATGGTCTCTACTTGAGCGGCCTCACTCTTCATGTTGGGTAGTTCTAGCAGTTGATCACCGGTAACAAAGTTATTCGCTTGTTTAATATCGAGCGCTTCATCTTTGGTCTCTTCGGTCAGTGTTTTAATGACCTTTTTGGCCGCTTTTTCTGTCTCTGCAAGGGGCTGTTGTGAGGGGGTGCTTTGTGGTTGCACACTTTCGCCGGTTTGGGAGTCAGTGGATATTTCCGGTTTGTTCAGGAAAAGGTAAGTCGATACTGCAATGATAATCAGAATAAGAGCGATAATGACGCGTTGCATAGTGGTGTGTCCTTAACAGGCGACTGATTCGAATCAGGGTTGTTATTCGTTATTACAGCAACAATAATCACTTTATTGACCGGTTTAAAGTCTTTCTGCCGGTTTTGAGGTAATGAGTGTGTCTGATCAAGAGATTACAAACGATTTCACATCGTTAATGCTAGGTGAAGGAGTTAAACCGATTAAGGCAGAGGCTAAGGTCTCTGCGCGCGAGCACTTAAGACGTGGTGATATGCAGGCTCTTGAACAGCGTCGACGTGAGGCCGAAGGGGTTGATGAGCGCTTTCGATTTACTGACAATCAACTGTTGAACCCCTTGGACCCTGTCGAGTGGAAACGCGATGGCGTTCAAGAGGGGGTCTATCGCAATCTCCGTTTGGGTAAATACACTGTCGATGCGCGCCTTGATTTGATTAACAGAACGCTCTCTGAGGCCTGTGAAGAGGTGCCTAATTTTGTAAAGGAGTGTTACCGATTGGGTCTACGCACAGTCATGATTACCCATGGACGTGGCAAGCATCTGCAGGCACCTCAGAACAAGATGAAAAGTGCACTGACACTCTGGCTGCCAAACATTGATGAGGTGTTAGCCTTTCATAGCTGTCAGCCCCAGCATGGGGGGCTTGCAGCGATCTATCTGTTGTTACGTAAGAATGAAGAGCAGCGCCTCGCCAATCTAGAGCGTCATCGATAGTGGCCATCAACGATCGAAAACTGGTTTGGCTTCAGTGTGAGTCAGAAGTAGAGGCAGGTCAGGCGATCAATCAGCTTAAGGATCAACTCCCTCTCAACTCTATGAAAGGGTTGTTAGTCGGTCAGTCGCAAGAGGGTTTTAGTTCGATTAGAGCCGATCGATTAGCGACAGAGCTTGGTCAATCCATTGACTACCTTATCTTCAATGCATTTGACGGCTTCACACCTAATGCTCTGGCCCAAGGGGCGGGCCTTGTTCGGGCTCCTGGTGTACTGATTTTGATCACTCCTAAAGCGTCTGTTTGGCCCAATTATGCTGATCCGTTTTTACAAGCCTTGGGGCAGTCTGAAAGTTATTATTCAAACTACATACAATTATTAATCAATAGTTTAAATCATAGTAGTAATATTATTTATGATATTGACGCCGTCGAGCTCAATAGTACAACTAGCACTCAATTATCTGAATCAATAGCCCTAACTGCTGACCAACAGGCTGTGGTGGATAACCTGCTTGATGACTGGTCTCTATCGACCTCTACCAGAGTTATTACAGCAGACAGAGGTCGCGGCAAATCCTCAGCTTTGGGCCATGCGTTAAAACAGTCTGATTGGGAGTCCAATCAGGTCATTGTGACGGCACCGGATAAGCGCGCCGTTTACTCTCTCTATCAGCAGAGCGATGAGTTTCAGCCGCGCTTCCTCCATCCTGCTGAAGCCTTACAGGAGCTGCGTACCAACCCCGATATTCGACTGTTGGTGATTGATGAAGCCGCCGCGATTGCAACGCCTCTGCTTGATCAACTGGTTGAAATTGCCAATCATCTAGCAGTCTCGACAACGGTTAATGGCTATGAAGGATTTGGGCGTGGTTTCTCTCTTCGTTTTCTACAACGTTTGGGTCTACAGCGAGAGGGTGTTAACTACTCCCAGCTGGCTGAACCGGTTCGATGGTCTCAAGGGGATCAGCTTGAAGAGACGATCAATGAACTGCTGTTTCTGACTGAAGGCGAGCCGTCTAAGGCGTTCTCAGGCTTTGATGACTGCGTGTATGGTTTAGAACTCGATGGCCTTGTTAGCCATCCTGATCGATTACAGGCGATCTATCAGCTTCTACACCTAGCTCACTACCGAACCTCACCCAACGACCTACGAGTTCTACTCGACTCCCCAGGGCAATCTATTTTCGCGACAGTGCAGGGCGGAGTGTTGGTTGGTGTTGCGTGGATTTCAGAAGAGGGTGAGCTGTCTGCTGAGCTCTCTGAGGCGATCGCTCAGGGTGTTCGACGGCCAAATGGCAATCTACTTCCGCAAACACTCATATTCTCTGAGGGTATGGTCACACTAGGTACCAAGCGCTTCTGGCGAATTGCACGTATTGCGGTCGTGCCAGATTTCAGAAGATCAGGCATTGCCGCAGCTATGCTCCGTTCTATTGAAGCGAAAGCGATTGCGTCTCAGATCGACTTCATGGGAGCTAGCTTTGCTGGATACCAAGAGGTGTGGCAGTTTTGGAACGCTTCTGGCTACAGAGCGATTCGTATGGGCGATCGTATCGATCCGGTGGCGGGTGAGCCCGCATTGCTGGTTATGAAAGCGTTAAACGCCAACGCCACAGACGATATTCAGTTTCTATGCGAGCAGGCAGTTTCTCGTTATCAATTTGAGATTGAGAGAGAGTTGAGGTCGGCAATGCCAGTTGGTTTTGAGGCTCTACCTAAAACGCTTGAGCAGAGAGCTTTATCGTCTCATCAGATTGAGTCTTTAAAGCGCTTTGCTCAGGGCAGTGCGCCACTCACACTAGTAAGACCTTGGATTGAGTTGTTAGATAAGGGGGTTGCGCATAACGAGGTTGGTCACCTTGAACTTAAACCGAACAAGCATCAACTCAAGGCTTTACGACATAGGGTGTCCCAGTTCATCGACTAGGGTCACTTTATCCCCAAGAGAGACCTTTCCAGGCTTTACCAAGCTAATATTTTGGCCAAAGTTGATCTCCCCATTCGGTCCAGAGTGAATTGCCTGCAGTGTGCGGAGCGGTTCCTGATGGCTATCTTTCAATCCAGTGATGGGATCGCGTGTGACTAAAACACAGCGTTCGCATGGCTTGCGACGTTCAAATATGGCCTCTCCGATTTGAAACCGACTCCAGCTATCTTCAATCCAGGGTATTGAACTGTCGATGACAAGGTTAGGTCTAAATCGAGCCATTTCAAACAGCCCGCCTGATGCATGGTTAAGTGCATCCAGTGAGGCGGTATTGGTCAGTAGAATAGGGTAACCATCACTGAGTATTGGGCCCCACTCATAGCGCTTTTCTGCAAGTTCTGTTGCCTGACTGTCGTTAAACACTAGGCAGACTTTGCGTTCGAACAGGGAATCCAGCGTCTTATTATTGAGCCTGATTCGTTGTACTGAGGTAATCCGACTCCAAACAGTGACGCTGAGTCTCTCCGATGAGCTGAAATCACCCTTCGCAATCATCTTGTTTTTGTAGAGGATAGAGAGAGTCTGACCGTCTGACTCGATGTTCAGATCCAGCAGAATCGGATCTTTTCTAGCTGTTATAAACCGCCCATCCTCTTCCGCTAGCATGAAACGACGGTCGCCAACGATCCCTTTAGTTTCTATGTTCGCTTGCTCTAAATGCACGGCCTGACCCGACTTGATCGGGTAGCGGATGATGTCGACGAGTTTCATCTCTGGTTAGTCCTTTAGAAGCGTCTCTTTGGCCGAGTTAATGCGAGAGGCAAGCCAATCACTGCCACCGCGATCAGGGTGGGCTTTTTGCATCAATCGCTTATGCGCAGCAAGGATCTCCTCTTTTGATGCTCCCTCTTTAAGACCCAATATTTCATAGGCCTCCTGTTTGCTTGGGTTTCCGGAGGGTTTAGGGCTGTTCTTTTGTTGCTGGCGTCGAGCCCTTAGAAAAGGGAGTAGGCGCAGCAACCAGGGAAACGCACTTTTAACAAAGGGAAGTAGGCCGGCAATCAGAGCGCCTAGCCAGTGCATCCTGCCGGTAATGGCTAAAAAGAGCATCACCAGCGCTAGGGTGATGAGTCCGGCTTGAAGCCAAGCTCTGCGTCGATGCTCTTTGGGTTTAGATCTCACCCAGCCGAGTATCAGCAGAATCAGTATAACGACAGCAATAAAAGAGATTGGATTCACAAGGTCTTGTCTCTGTACTTATATTGGGTTTGAAGGTTTGGCATGAATGCTTGGTCCGAAAGAGTATAGCTGACGTAACCTGAAAAGTAGATTTAAGGAAGCCATATGAAAGTAACTATCGAGCAGCTCAATCGTGAGCGTCCGGTTATATCTGAATTGAGATTGAAGTCCTTTGAATGTGAACACTATCTGGTTCAATTAACGACTGAGACTGGGCAATCAACCCTAGTTGACGACACTGGGCGCCCTCAGGTGTTTCGATCTCAGCTAGCGGCCAAGATTCCGTTCAAAGGATTAAGGGTTGAAAGGGCGGTGCTAGAGCATCAATCCTATTATGACGAAATGATTGGGTTGCAGGGCGACAAGGTTGAACCTCTGCTGGTTGATATCAGCCTTCCTGATAATGATTACTCATAAAAAAAACGGCACCCGAGGGTGCCGTTTTAGTATCAACTCTGGATTAGCTAATCGCTTTAAGGATTTGATCCAAACGCTCTTTAGCATCACCGAATAGCATGCGTGTGTTCTCTTTGTAGAAGAGTGGGTTATCGACACCCGCATAACCAGTACCCATAGAACGTTTCATGACAATGGTCTGTTTACCGTTCCAAGGCTCAAGTACAGGCATACCTGCGATAGGGCTGTCTGGTACTTCCTGTGCTGCAGGGTTGACGATGTCGTTGGCACCGATAACGATAGATACGTCAACGTTAGGGAAGTCTTCGTTGATCTCTTCCATCTCGTAAACGATGTCATAAGGTACTTTCGCTTCAGCAAGCAGTACGTTCATGTGACCAGGCATACGACCCGCTACAGGGTGAATACCAAAGCGAACGTTGATGCCTTTGTCGCGAAGTTTCTTAGTGATCTCGAATACGGTGTGTTGAGCCTGAGCAACCGCCATACCGTAACCTGGTAGGATCATGACCTCTTTAGCGTTAAGAAGCATGTCTGCCGCTTCATCCGATTCAACCGAGCGAATGTCTTCAGCATTACCCGCAGGGCCTGCTGGACCACCGCTTGAAGCTTTCTGACCAATACCACCAAAGATTACGTTTAGGAACTTGCGGTTCATCGCCTTACACATGATGTAAGAGAGGATAGCACCACTTGAACCGACTAGAGCACCGACGACGATGAGTAGATCGTTACCTAGCATGAAGCCCATCGCTGCAGCAGCCCAACCTGAGTAGCTGTTCAGCATTGAGACTACAACAGGCATATCAGCACCACCGATCGCTGCCACCATGTGCACACCAAATACCAGTGCGATGATGGTCATAACCGTCAATTCAAAGACACCGCCAGTTGCCGCTGTATCCATGTACTGAATCATGAAGTATAAAGCGATCACACCGAGTGCAATGTTGAATAGGTGACGACCTGGTAGTTGAAGAGGGCGTCCGCCAATCTTCCCGCTTAGTTTCAAGTAAGCCATGACGGAACCAGAGAAGGTCATCGCACCGATCAGAATGCCAAGGTAGGTTTCAACGGCGTGAATCGACTGAGCAACACCGGTGAGTGGTGCATGCTCTAGAGCATTCGCCCAACCCACAAATACGGCTGCTAGGCCCACAAGGCTGTGAAGAATCGCCACTAGCTCAGGCATAGAGGTCATTTCTACACGTTGCGCCAGAATGTAGCCAATGATACCACCGACAACAATACCACCGACCAGAAGTCCGTAGTTGTTAGAGACTAGGCCAACGATGGTAACACCGACAGCAATCGCCATACCCAGCATGCCATAGAAGTTACCGCGACGTGCAGACTCCTGATGCGCAAGACCGCCTAGTGCCATGATAAACAGGGCGCTGGCTGCAATGTAGGAAGCTGTAATAATTCCTGAAGTCATCGATTATCTCCTTACTTCCTAAACATGCGAAGCATGCGTTGTGTTACGGCGAAACCGCCCACAATGTTGATGCTGGTAATGAACACAGCCAATCCGGCAAGCGCCATCACCACTGGATTGTCACTTGAGATCTGAATTAAAGCGCCAATCACAATAATGGAACTGATTGCGTTGGTGACAGACATCAATGGTGTGTGCAGTGAGTGCGATACGCCCCAGATAACCATGTATCCGATAAAACATGACAATACGAATACGGTTAGGTGGCCAATGAACTCAGGTGGAGCAACAGAACCCAATCCAAATAGAGCGCCACCGGCGATCAGTAGAGGGATCAGGAACGCAAGTGGGTGAGCCGGTTTTTCAACCTCTGGCTCAAGCTCTTGCTTCGCTTTAAGGCCGACGTCCTCTTTAGGTGCAAGCGAGATACGAGGCGCTGGTGGTGGCCAAGTGATGTTGCCCTCTTTGACAACCGTCGCACCACGAATCACCTCGTCTTCCATGTTGATGTCGATTTCGCCGTTTTTCTCTGGGCAAAGTTCAGTCAACAGGTTCAACATGTTAGTTGCATAGAGCTGAGAGGATTGCGCTGCAAGACGGCTCGGTAGGTTGGTGTAGCCGATGATAGTGACATCGTGCTTCTTAACCACTTCGTTAGCGACGGTAAGTTTACAGTTACCACCCGCTTCCGCTGCAAGGTCAACAATGACAGAGCCAGGCTTCATGTTAGCGACCATACGCTCAGTGATCAGCTCAGGTGCCTCTTTGCCAGGGATCAGTGCGGTAGTGATAATGATATCCACTTCTGCAGCCTGAGCCGCGAATAGATCCATCTCTGCTTTGATGAACTCAGGGCTCATGGTCTTAGCGTAACCGCCAGAACCGCTGCCATCTTCGTCATCTTCGAAATCGAGCATCAGGAATTCAGCATCCATCGACTCAACTTGCTCTTTAACCTCAGGGCGAGTATCAAATGCACGAACAATGGCACCCATGCCTTTCGCAGCACCGATAGCGGCAAGACCGGCAACACCGGCACCGATAACCAGTACTTTAGCTGGGTTGATTCGACCTGCTGCGGTGATCTGACCAGTGAAGAAGCGACCGAAATGCTGCGCTGCTTCAACAACAGCACGGTAACCCGCGATGTTAGCCATTGAAGATAGGGCGTCCATCTTCTGTGCACGTGAAATACGTGGTACAGAGTCCATAGCCAGTGCATTGATACCATGATCAGCCATCTCTTTGAGCATCTCAGGGTTCATCGCTGGGTATAGGAAGCTGATGATGGTTTGATCCTTCTTCATCAACTCTACGCCATTGAAACCAAGTTCAGGGTGGGCTTTAGGTGGGCGAACCTTCAGGATAATGTCTGAATTACCCCATAGCTCTTTAGGATCTTTAATGATCTCTACACCAGCTTTCTCATACTCTTCGTCCGCATAGCTAGCATCTGCGCCAGCGCCGCTTTCCATCGAGATGTCGAAACCCAGCTTTTGCATTTTAACTGCAACGTCTGGAGTGAGGGCGACGCGTTTTTCGCCTTCTTCGTTCTCGCGGGGTACACCGATTCTCATCGATTTCACCTCTCTTATAGTATCCACCCGAGGATGGCTGTTGATAACCCTGGCTCAGCATAGAAGCTAAGCCTATATAATATGGCCATTCCATAACTAAATAGAATTAACCTAAAACTAATCTTTATAATCTACTACGAAAGTTATTAATAACCAAACTGAATTAACTTATACGGATTATTAAAATTTTTCAGGATGCTTAAGATTTAGCTTAATTCTCTTCTTATTGGGATGTAATTTAATCAACAAGAGGTAATAAAAAAGGAGCCGAAGCTCCTTTTTAAAAAGACGCACTGTTCGAAAACAGGGCTTACATGATGCGCATTCCTGGCTGAGCGCCGGCATGGGGTTCTAATATCCAAAGATCCTTACCGCCAGGTCCAGCCGCTAGTACCATCCCCTCAGACATTCCAAACTTCATCTTACGCGGTGCAAGGTTAGCGACCATAACGGTCAGTTTGCCTTCCAAGTCTTCTGGAGCATAGGCCGATTTGATACCTGCAAAGACATTGCGTGTCTCATCGCCTAGATCAAGCGTCAATCGAAGGAGTTTGTCAGCACCTTCAACATGCTCAGCTTTAGCGATGCGAGCGACACGAAGATCGACTTTGGCAAAGTCTGGAAACTCGATGGTCTCAGCAATGGGCTCTTTACTAGGCTCAGCCTTTTTAACAGGCGCAGCGGCTTGTAGATTCTGTTTTGAATCTTCGATGACCGCCTCGATCTTTTCAGGCTCTACACGCTGCATAAGCGGCTTGAACTTGTTGATCTTTTGGTCCAGTAGAGGTGTTTGAATCTCATCCCAAGCAAAGCTTTCAATATTAAGGAAGCCTTTAGCTTGTTCAGATACCTCTGGAAGAACTGGAGTTAAGTAACTAATGATTACTCGGAATAGGTTAATGCCCATGGTACAGCAGGCTTGAACCTCAGCCTCTTTACCTTCCTGCTTAGCCAATACCCAAGGCTCAGCTGCATCAATATACTGGTTGGCTTTATCGGCTAATGCCATGATTTCGCGCATCGCTTTGGCGTACTCGCGCTTTTCATAAGCATTTGCAATCGAATCACCAGCGGCAACTGCTTCGTTATAGAGCTCTGGTTGAGCCAGTGTGCTATCCAGTTGGCCATCAAACTTCTTAGTGATAAATCCTGCACAACGGCTCGCAATGTTGATGACTTTGTTAACTAGATCGGCGTTAACACGAAGACGGAAGTCCTCTAAGCTTAAGTCGATGTCATCAATACCTGAGCCCAGTTTCGCTGCAAAGTAGTAGCGTAGATACTCTGGACGTAGGTGTTTCAGGTAGGTCTCGGCCATAATAAAGGTGCCACGAGACTTAGACATCTTCTGTCCATCGACTGTTAGGAAACCGTGACAGAAAACCCCTGTTGGTGTTCTAAATCCTGCACCATGCAGTTCAGCAGGCCAGAATAGGGTGTGGAAGTAGGCGATGTCTTTACCGATGAAGTGATAGAGTTCAGCGCTGCTATCTTCTGACCAGTACTCATTGAAATCGACGCCATTTTTATCCGCCCAATTTTTAAAGCTAGCCATGTAGCCGATGGGAGCGTCCAACCAAACGTAGAAGTATTTGCCAGGGGCGTCAGGAATCTCAAATCCCCAGTAGGGCGCATCACGTGAGATATCCCACTGTTGAAGACCGGATTCGAACCACTCATTCAGCTTGTGTTTCATCTGATCCTGAACGTGTGTGTCTACCCAGCCTTTAAGGAAGGATTCGAAATCTTCAAGCTTAAAGAAGTAGTGCTCAGACTCTTTCTCGATCGGTTTTGCACCTGATACAGCAGAGTAGGCATTTTTCAGTTCAGTCGGGGCATAGGTTGCACCACACTTTTCACACGAGTCGCCGTACTGATCTTCCGCACCACATTTTGGACAGTCACCTTTGATGAAACGATCCGGAAGGAACATCTCCTTTTCAGGATCGTACGCTTGAGTGATGGTGCGACGAGCAATGTGACCTTTATCTCGTAAACGCGTGTAGATCAGTTCAGCAAACTGCTTGTTCTCTTCCGAGTGCGTCGAGTAGTAGTTGTCGAAGTTGACCAAAAAACCTGAGAAGTCACGCTGGTGCTCTTCACTGACTTTGTCGATCAATGCTTGAGGTGAGATACCCATCTGATCCGCTTTCAGCATGATCGGTGTACCGTGAGCATCATCTGCACAGACGTATGTACATTGATGGCCGCGCTGCTTTTGGAAGCGAACCCAAATATCGGTTTGGATGTATTCAACTAGGTGGCCCAGGTGAATAGGTCCATTAGCGTAAGGCAGGGCACTGGTAACAAGAATCTTGCGATTAGAATCAGTCATCTAGGTTAATCACTATCTACTACGAAAAAATTGAGCGTCGATTTTACGCGTTTACTTCGATTGATTAAAGGTCTCAGGTTTGGTCACTACTCAATGCACTGTTACACTGCGCCCCAATTACTCTTTTTAGACGTTTAAAGGCACCCATTGCATGTCATCTTTACCGGTTATTGATCCTGCCCTCTACGAACAGCAACTTGCTGAAAAAGCAGAAACAATGCAGCAGTTATTCTCAGAGTTTGATCTTCCCGAGCTCGAGCTGTTTCGCTCCCCACCAGAGAACTACCGTATGCGAGCAGAGTTTCGAGTTTGGCATGATGGTGATGAGATCGACTACGTGATGTTTGAACCGGGAGATAAGCGCAAACCGGTCAAGGTGACAGAATGCAAAATGGTCGATACGCGCATTGAATCGATGATGTTCGATTTTCTCGAGCGTTTAAAAGGTGACGTTGAGCTGCGTAAACGTCTATTTCAAATAGATTTCCTAGCGACCTTAAAAGGGGAGCTGTTGGTCAGCATGCTCTACCACCGCGCGATCGGAGAAGAGTGGATTGAGGCGGCAAAACCCCTTCGTGAAGAGTTTGGCATTGATATTGTAGGCCGTTCACGTAAAAACAAGATTGTGTTGGATCGTGATTTTGTTATTGAAACGATTCAGATCAATGGTCAGCCCTTCACCTACAAACAGACCGAAAACAGTTTCACCCAACCCAACGCTAAGGTGTGTGAACAGATGATCGAGTGGGCGTTGGATGCAACTCAAGATGCTAGGGGCGACCTGGTGGAGTTCTACTGTGGTAACGGTAACTTCAGTCTGCCGCTAGCGCAGAACTTCGATCGAGTTGTCGGTACTGAGATCTCTAAAGAGTCGGTACGCAGTGCGCAGTACAACATTGAGGTAAATGGTGTTGAGAACGTCTCTATTTTGCGCCTCTCTTCAGAAGAGTTTACTGAGGTACTTCAAGGCACTCGTACTTCTCGTAGAACCGAAGGGTTGGATCTGACCAGCTTTGATTTTCAAACCGTACTGGTTGATCCGCCTCGTGCAGGTTTAGATGCAGAGACCGTTAAGCAAGTGCAGACCTACCCGGCGATTGTCTATATCTCCTGTAACCCTGAAACCTTAAAAGAGAATTTAGAGATACTGTCTCAGACTCACGACGTGCAGCGTTTTGCTCTGTTTGATCAGTTCCCATACACCCATCATGTCGAATGTGGCGTATACCTTACTAAGAAGGTCTAGTTAATCGATCCTCTTTTTGAAATAATCCTACTAAATTACTTGGTTATTATGTTTGGGTGGTACCGTGTCTCAGAAACTTGAAAATCTTGCGGGTGTTAAAAAAATTGTCGCGATCTCCTCTGGTAAAGGCGGAGTGGGTAAGTCGACGGTCACAGCTAACCTGGCAGCTGCTCTATCTGTACAGGGTCTTCGTGTCGGCGTGTTGGATGCTGATATTTACGGTCCCAGCCAAGCAATGATGTTTGGTGTACCTGCAGGTACTCGCCCGAAAACAGCTGAAGAGAAGTACTTTATTCCCGTCGTCGCGCACGACATTCAGACTATGTCGATCAGTTATTTGATCGATGAAGATACACCTATGGTGTGGCGTGGTCCCATGGTAAGTAGTGCGCTTCAGCAGCTGTTGATGCAGACACAATGGGATGATTTGGATCTTCTGCTGATCGATATGCCGCCTGGTACAGGTGACATTCAATTGACGCTGTCGCAAAAGGTACCGGTCGATGGTGCCATCGTCGTAACCACGCCTCAGGATATTGCGCTGCTTGATGCCAAGAAGGGCATTGAGATGTTCCGTAAGGTCGATATTCCAGTGCTAGGCATCATTGAAAACATGAGCGTGCACGTCTGTTCAAACTGCGGTCATGTTGACCCCATTTTTGGGGAAGGTGGCGGTGATAAGATGGCAGAGCAGTATCAAACCAAGCTCTTGGGTCAGTTACCTTTGGCAATGCCAATTCGCGTGCAGGCCGACTCGGGCACACCCATCGTCATTGCCGAACCTGAATCTGAGTATGCCAGCCTCTATCAAAGGGTTGCGGCTTCCGTCAGTGAAGTGCTTGCCAATCACACACAGGCTGAGGCGCCTTTCATCAACATCATGGATGATTGATGTGTAAAGAAAAGGCTCTATTTCTGGAGCCTTTTTTGCTATTATTTCGCGGTTTTCTTTTTAGGTGATAAGTAATGGGTATCAAAGCCGATAAGTGGATCCGTCGCATGGCGGAACAGCAACAGATGATTGATCCGTTTGAGCCGGGTCAGGTTCGTGAAGTGAATGGTGAAAAGATCGTCTCATACGGTACGTCTAGCTACGGCTATGATGTTCGTTGTGCTGACGAGTTTAAAATCTTCACCAACATCAACTCATCGGTTGTCGACCCTAAAGACTTCAACAGCGAGAGCTTTGTTAATGTGAAGTCGGATGTCTGTATCATCCCGCCAAACTCCTTTGCACTGGCTCGCACTGTTGAATACTTCAAGATCCCCCGTGATGTGCTAACAATCTGCTTGGGTAAAAGTACCTACGCACGTTGTGGCATCATTGTGAACGTCACACCGCTCGAACCAGAGTGGGAAGGTCACGTGACACTTGAGTTCTCTAATACCACGCCGCTGCCTGCTAAGATCTATGCTAACGAGGGTGTAGCTCAGATGCTCTTTATTGGCGGTGATGAAGTGTGTGAAGTCTCCTACGGTGATCGTGGTGGTAAATACCAGGGTCAAACGGGTGTGACCTTACCACGCACTTAATATGCAAGAACAAGTCGATAGTATTAAAGCCTTTTGGGATGATCTTGCGATTACCCTAGATGCCCTTCAACACGCCACGCTCGAGCAGCTCGCTGAGCAAGGTGAGCGTGTGCTTATGGATTACAGACCGACACTGAAAGAGATCGACTCTAACCTGACGTTCCATTTTGAGCGTAATCAAGAGGATGGTCCTGTTCAGTTGGTCTTTGGTTGTGATGGCTACCCAGAGTCGATTCACAGTGTGTTAACACTGGTCGGTGCTGCGCCTAAACTGAATGGCTTCCAAGTACGCGCCTTCAATGAGCGTCATGATCCTGTGCCACGCACCGTCGATCTGGGCGGAGAGCTCTGTGAGATCAACGACTACTGGTATTCACTGCGCACCATTAATGGCAAGTTAGAGCTCGCAATCTACATGGAAGATGCACCGACCGTGCTCGATATGGATCCGCGAGTTGAGGCAGTCATGATTCTACTGGATGCGCTGATTGGTGAGTACGAGATTATGGTGCGAATTTGGGCCTTGGATTGGTATGAACTTCCAGCCTGTCCACGTGATTTTGGGCTATCGCCGCTATCCCAGCTCAGATCTGAATTTGATCAGATTAAATCTGACATTAAACCCATTGGTATCAATCTGCACTAATATGAGTGACAAGTTGACCGAACTGCTTGATGACCTTCGCGAAGCCTATCTCAAAGAGATGGAGGCTAACGGCCACAGCTACCCCTTTAAAACGGCTCACCAGCTTGCTCATAGGCGTTTAGCCTTGCCAGCTGACGAGTTAGTAAAGCTCATTCTATCAGCGCCACGCCTGTTGGCTTCACGTGCCGGTGATCTGATCGAGAGTGAAGAGGAGGGTGCAAACCCGACCATCGGAGCGATCATCAGTGCCAATCTTGTGGCGGCGGGTATGGATGGTCTAATGATGGTTGCGACCAAGCGCGACTGGTTAGAGCGTGATGAGCATGGCGATCTGTTGGTTGATGCGCATGAACTGGACCTCTGCAAACCCGTTTTAGGTGTCGATTACACGAAAACCCCTAAAGAGTTCGTTCCGCAAAGTGGACGGAGTCAGCTCTCTGATCTGTTCGCTGCGGCTGAAACAGCCTTCGAAAGTGCGCTGAGCAGTGAGACGATGGATGCCTATCAGCTCAGTCTTAAAATTGCGTCGGACTATGCTGTTTTTGCTCCAGATGATTTGGCACCGCTGTTGGCCGAAAACCCTTTAATGTTGGGGTTACGAAACGATGGATTGGTGGATCCCGAGATGTTCAATCAAGATCCACCCGCTGGCATGATTCTTAGTGCACATCTGACTGAGATGATGGTAGCTCAAATGGTGGATCATGCCATTGAAAAGGGCGCCATCGGAATGGATTCAGAAGGTCAGCCTCTATTTGTCGATGATGAAGAGCCACCGACACTGCATTAATAAGGTTGGGTTAGATTGGCAGTTTTCGGCTGAGCAGCGCCGCTGCTAAAACCATAATCGCAGATCCAGCAAGGCAAGCCACTAGCCCCGCAACGCCTAATCCAGTCCACTGAAACAGTGCACCCGATAGCAGGGTGCCGATCAAGCGCCCCATGGCATTAGCCATGTAATAGAACCCCACATCTAACGAGACACCGTCTGCTTTGGCATAGCTAACAATTAAATAGCTGTGAACGGCTGAGTTGAGGGCAAAGATCAGCGCAAACAGCGCTAAACCCACCATTATGACCCAGGTGGGCTCGACCTCTGCGAAGAGTAGAGCAGCAATCGCGGTTGGAACTAGGGTTAACAGGGCTGCTAGTGTGACGGCTCGGTCACGACTGGGTGGGTGCTCTCTGTTATTCAGCAGTTTTGGCGAGGATGCTTGAATAATACCGTAGCCAATAATCCACATTGCCATAAACGCCCCAGTTGCCTCTTCACCCCAGTTAAGGGTATCGGCAAGAAAGACGGGCAGTGCAATCACAAACCAGATATCTCGTGCACCGAATAGAAAGAACCGGGCAGCAGAAAGTCTATTAACGGAGTCACTTTTAGAGAAAATCTCTCTGAATTTAGGTTTGTAGCTCGCTTTACCTAACTCCTTTTTTAGCAGCAGTAGAGAGCTGATCCAGACAATCAGTAAGACCGCGGCCATCGCGGTAACCGCCCCTTGAAACCCTAGCCAGACTAGCAGGGCACCACCCATAAAGAAACCCACACCTTTTAGCGTGTTTTTCGATCCTGTAAGCAGTGCGACCCATTTAAACAGTGAGCTTTCGGCGTTTTCAGGAACCAGTTGCTTGATGGCACTTTTCGCACTCATTTTATTCAGATCTTTAGCAATGCCGGAAAGCGCTTGGGCGGCCATCACCCAGGGAATGGTGAGATAGGCTGAAGGAACTGCTAGCATGGCTAGTGCGCCAATCTGTAAGGCGAGCCCAATGTTCATGGTCCTATTCAGGCCAATACGAGCTCCGAGCCAACCACCAACTATATTGGTGACGACCCCAAAGAGTTCGTAGAAGAGGAATAGAAAGGCGATCTGAAGAGGAGAGTAACCGAGTTGGTGGAAATAGAGCACCACCAACATACGAAGGGCGCCATCCGTGAGGGTGAACGCCCAGTAATTACCCGTAATTAGCAGGTACTGACGGACAGCACCATTCATACACTTAACCTTCTAGCCAGCTATCAAGAGACTCAATGTCTGCAGGGCTAAGTGTACCTAGAGTAGATTTCATTTCTGTGACAAGCGCGATGTGATCGATACGCGCTTCAGCGTAGTCTGTTTTAGCAGCGTAGAGTGCGGTTTCAGCGTTAAGTACATCAACGATGTTACGTGTGCCGACTTCAAACCCTTGTGAAGTTGCTTCTAGAGCTTTTTCACGAGATTCCAGTGCGACTTTGCGAGCTTCAACGGTTTTAACACTCGCTTCGATGTCACGCAGTAATTTGCGGGTGTCGGCTTTAACCGTTTTAACTTCACCTTCGTAAGCGAAAAGTGCTTCGGTGTGTTTGTAGGCGTACTTGTCTTGGTTCGCAGTCGTTTCAAAACCGCTAAAGATCGGAATGCTTAGCGTTAGTGATGTGTTGTAATCACCACGTGTTTCATAAGCAGTATCACCGCTCAGTGCGTTGTAACGGAATGATAGAGTTGGCAGGTGAGCAGATGCATAGGCTTCTGCTTCATAGCCGGCTGAAATCTCTGACAATTTCTTCAGACGAAGGGCGATATTACCCGCCAACGCTTTCTCTACCCACTCTGATTCTGACCCTTCAGTAATGCCCTCGATAGGGTAACTCGCTTTAATCTTCTTAAGATCGACACTGCTAACGCCCGTCATCTTCTCCAACGAATCGAGAGCACTTTCGACACCGCTCTGTGCTGTAAACAGGGATGCGCGCGCATCATCATAAGAGGCGCGAGCTTCTAGCACATCGGTAATCGCAATTAAGCCCACTTCGAACTGTGCGTTCACCTGATCTAGACGGCGTTTTAGTGCGCGCTCCTGCGCTTCAGCGACCTCTAGACCGTTTTTGGCTTTAAGAGCACCAAGATAGGTCGAGACAAGGCGGAACATCAAGCCCTGATCAGCAGCCTCTATAGAGAGCTGAGTGATCTCTGGCAGCTGATTGGCTGCTTTATAACCGTACCAAGCGGGCATACTGAAAAGAGTCTGATCGATCGTCAGAGTCATGCCTTTAGTCGTAGAAGAGTTGCCTGAAGGGTTCGATGTAGATCGAGTAGCGGTCATACCAACCGTTGGGTAGAGATTAGACAGTGCGATGTCATACCCAGTCTCTGTTGCTAGTGCAGATGCGCGACTCTCTTGGTAAGAGGCGTCATTTTTAAGGGCGCTGTTGTAAAGATCGGTCAAAACACCAGCCTGTGTTGACGCTGAAATCAGGGTGGCAATCGAAATCGCAAGTGACTGCTTTGCAAAGCGAGCGTTCATAAAAGATCCTGTTAAATTCGTTAAATGGTCATTGAAGGCTATATTAGCAACTTCTAAATCAATAACAAAGGTCTGTACATAAAAAAACCGGATACGAGATCCGGTTTAGTGTAGTTCAGTTAGACCTGATTAGGCGAGTGCTTTCGCGATTCGCTCAATCGCATCGGCCAGTATCTCTTTGCTAGTTGCAAAGGAGAGGCGCATATTGCCCGGCGCGCCGAATGCAGAACCAGGTACCAGTGCGACACCGGCTTCCTGAAGTAGGTATTCAGCCAGTTCAATATCATCGTTGATGTCTGAACGTGCATCGATGACACCTTGGAAGCTTGGGAATGCGTAGAAAGTGCCATCGGCAGGGATGCACTCAACACCCTCGATTTTGTTCAGTTCTGAAACGACAAATTCATGGCGCTCTTTGAAAGCAACAACCATCTCAGCAACACAACCCTGATCGCCTTCCAGTGCAGCACGGGCCGCTTCCTGTGCAATCGAACAAGGGTTAGATGTCGATTGCGACTGCACCTTTTTCATTGCACCGATAAGTTTAGCGGGACCTGCGGCATAACCGATACGCCAGCCAGTCATTGAGTAGGCCTTAGAGACACCGTTTAATACGATGGTGCGATCGTAAAGCTCTGGTGCTGCATTAAGAATGTTCACAAAAGGTTGGTCATTAAAACGAATGTGCTCATACATATCATCCGTCGCAATCAGAACCTCTGGGTACTCTTTCAGTACGTCAGCTAGTGCTTTCAGCTCATCAAGCGTGTAAGCAACGCCTGTTGGGTTTGAAGGGCTGTTAATAACAACAAGACGAGTTTTGTCCGTTAGAGCCGCTTTTAACTGCTCAGCAGTCATTTTAAAACGCTGTTCCTGAGTCGTTGGAACAATGACCGGCACACCGTCAGAGACCAGAACCATATCAGGGTAAGAGACCCAGTAGGGTGCTGGGATAACCACTTCATCACCTTCATTGATCAGTGCCAGTGATAGGTTGAAAAAGCTCTGTTTACCGCCAGATGAGACTAGAATCTGGTTTGGCTCGTAAGAGAGACCGTTGTCTTTTGAGAACTTCTCAATAATCGCTTTTTTAAGCGCTGGTGTACCATCGACAGCGGTGTATTTGGTCATACCCTTGTTAATGGCTGCAATAGCAGCGGCTTTGATGTGTTCAGGAGTATCAAAGTCAGGTTCACCTGCACCTAGGCCAATAATGTTTTGACCAGCAGCACGAAGCTCAGCAGCACGGTTAGTGACAGCCAGAGTAGGTGACGGCTTAATGTTGTTGACGCGGTTAGAGAGTCGAACGTCCAATCGAAATATCCTCAAAAAACGAAATGTTCGTGTGGCTTTTATAAAGCGTTGCACATTATATAGGAGTTTGAGTTCCGTTATAATCCCCTGAAACCCTTATAACTCCGCGTTTTTTAATATTTTAGGTCTGATGAATGAAAACTCCGTTTAAAGTCTCATCCAAATTTGAACCTGCAGGGGATCAGCCAACGGCGATTGCTGGCCTAGTGGATGGTTTGGAGTCGGGTCTTGCGTCGCAGACTCTATTGGGTGTGACCGGTTCGGGTAAGACCTTTACCGTTGCCAACGTCATTGCTGAAGTTCAACGACCTACGATCATATTGGCGCACAACAAAACCCTAGCGGCCCAGCTATACGGTGAATTTAAGGAGTTTTTTCCAAATAATTCGGTAGAGTATTTTGTCTCCTACTACGACTACTACCAACCTGAGGCCTATGTTCCATCGTCGGACACCTTCATCGAGAAAGATGCGTCGGTTAACGATCACATTGAGCAGATGCGACTCTCTGCAACCAAGGCTCTGTTAGAGCGAGACGATGCCATCATCGTGGCCACCGTCTCAGCCATTTACGGTTTGGGTGACCCTAAATCCTATTTGGCGATGATGCTCCATTTAGACCGGGGCGATCGAATTGATCAGCGCGGGTTACTGCGTCGACTGGCGGAGCTCCAATACACACGAAACGATATTGATTTGCACCGTGGTACCTATCGCGTCCGAGGGGATGTGATCGATATCTACCCAGCAGAATCGGATCGTGATGCGCTTCGCATTGAACTGTTTGACGATGAGATTGAGGAGCTCGCCTGGTTTGATCCGTTAACCGGTGAAGTATTGCGTCGCGTGCCGCGTGCAACGGTCTACCCTAAAACCCACTATGTTACTCCGCGCGAGACACTGCTTGAGGCGGTCGAGCATATCAAAGAGGAGTTGCGAGAGAGGCTCAAGCAGCTTCGCGACAACAACAAGTTGGTGGAGGCGCAGCGGTTAGAGCAACGCACGCTCTATGATATTGAGATGATCCTCGAGCTAGGTTACTGCTCAGGTATTGAAAACTACTCGCGTTACCTGTCAGGCAAGCCTGCCGGTGCACCGCCACCGACACTGTTCGAGTACCTTCCAGATAATGCGTTGTTGGTGATCGATGAGTCTCATGTCACCGTTCCGCAGTTGGGTGCTATGTATCGTGGTGACCGTTCACGAAAAGAGACGCTGGTTGAGTACGGTTTCCGCTTACCCTCAGCGCTAGATAACCGACCGCTTAAGTTTGAAGAGTGGGAGCATCTAGCGCCCCAAATGATTTTTGTCTCTGCCACGCCCAGCAAATATGAAGCGGCTAATGCTCAAGCGATTGTTGAGCAGGTGGTTAGACCGACGGGCTTAGTCGATCCAGTGGTTGAAGTGAGGCCGGCTCAAACGCAGGTCGATGACTTGCTTGGGGAGGTACGGAAAACCGTCGCTAAAGGTGAGCGAGTTATTGTAACTGTGCTGACTAAGCGGATGGCCGAGGATTTAACAGAGTATCTAGCGGAACATGATGTCAAAGTGCGCTATTTACACTCTGATATCGATACCGTGGAGCGTGTTGAGATCATACGAGATCTTCGAATAGGGGAGTTTGATGTACTTGTTGGTATCAACCTGCTGCGTGAGGGTATCGACATGCCGGAGGTCTCTCTAGTGACGATTCTTGATGCCGATAAAGAGGGCTTCTTACGATCGGATACCTCTATGATTCAGACCATTGGGCGGGCCGCGCGTAATGTAAATGGTCGTGCGATTCTCTATGCCGACCGAATTACCGGATCTATGCAGCGCGCGATGGATGAAACCGCACGCCGTCGTGAAAAGCAGATCGCATTCAACGAAGAGCACGGCATTACGCCAAAAGGTATTCAGAAGTCCGTTGCTGACATCATGGAAGGGGCAACCATTCCTGGTAAGAAGGTGGGTAAACAGTCAGCTCGTAAAGCGGCTGAACCAACGCCAGAGTACCAACTCTCTGCCAAAGCGATGTCGCCTAAAGAGCTCTCTAAAGCGTTGTCGACATTGGAAGATAAAATGTATGAAGCCGCTAAGAACTTGGAGTTTGAGAAGGCGGCTCAGTTGCGCGATCAGCTAGAGCAGTTGAAGCACTCGGCAATCGATACCGGACAAGACTAGCCTCTAAAATATTGGATCGGTCTGTTGGAGCGGTCTTGCAAAGGCCGCGATGGGTTAATCATCTCATCTTCGACAAGACTCCAACAACCAATAAAAAACCCCGCAAAAGCGAGGTTTTTATAACACAGAGACCGACTATCGCTTAGCGATACCCTCTTTACCAGGGAAGTCAGGTGCACACTCTCGTGCGTTCGGCATCTTCAGCCAAAGTCGTAGGAGATGACGCTTCTTATCTTCCTCTTCGTAATCTTCAAAGCCAGTACGAGAGTGGAAAATTGTATAGTTATTAGCAAACTGAATATCACCCGGTTCCATCATCATATCCAAGCGGATATCGGGGTCATTCAAGATCGAATCAACCAGATCAAAGGCTTCTACCTCTACTGGTGACAGTGGCAGTCCAGCTTTCTCTTGTGCAATTTCAATGTACTGGCGCAGATGCATCGCACTCAGTTTGCCTTTGTAGTAACTGAAAATTGGTACCGGGCCGGCATCACCATTATTGATGTGCTCCATTAGGAAATGGCGGTGCAACAGGCCAAGGTACTCGGTATGGTTTTCTTGAATCTCATTGAAAAGAGTAATGGCGCTAGACAAGCTGCTCATGCCGCCGGATTTGGCTTTGCGAAGACTTAATAGTCCGACAACGTCAGAGAGGTCTGCGTGGTAGGGTAGATACTCATTGGTTTCATAAACACGGACCGATTTAGGATCTTTTGCACCGATATCTTTCACGTGGCCGATCATATCGCCTTTGATGTTCTGTGATACAGGGATACCCATATGAAGGCCAAGGCCGTAGTAGATAATTGCGGTCTCTTCGTCAGTGTAACGCTCAATAGGTAGGCCGCGGATAAGTATGAAGCCTTTGCCATCCTCAAGCTCGGTATTGAAGTAGTTGATCTCTTCCGCAAGCTCGGTGATCGGGAAATCTTCTTTAGTGAAGTTAGGTGTAGTTAGGCCTTTCGCTTTGACTGCGGCAAGTCCTTTTTCAAGAATGGCGATTGACTCATCGGACCAGTGGTAGATCCAAGATCCATCATCTTTTATATCTTTGCCTTTCCAAGCTGATGGGCCTTCGAATTTCTCTTTAAGAATGACTGACACTCTAAATTCCTCTGTACGAAATAGTATTAATTATTGTGATAAAGCTAAGGCCAATAGATTAGGCCAAGTATTAGAAATAACTGCTGTTACAATTATGATTGTTTAAGTCTATAACAATATTCAACTTTTGTATGGGGTATAAGTTGGAGCGGTCTTGAAAAGGCCGCGATAGGGTATCGTCTCATCTTCGATAAGACTCCAACAGAAGAGCACAAAAAAGCCCCGCTGATGCGAGGCTTAATGTCTGGTACGACCGGGCAGATTCGAACTGCCGACCCCTACCATGTCAAGGTAGTGCTCTAACCAACTGAGCTACGGTCGTATTTGGCTGCGTATTTTATGGTGTGAAATTTATTCTGCAAGTAGTAAAGTGATGGATGCAGATTATTTTTTTATAACTTTCCCTTTTTTACATGATTCAACTATTCTGAATCTATAAACACTGATACTAGAGGTCTGTTTTGGATAATGTGAATGATTCTCGGCGACCTGCCGAGTTGTCTGATGGTTTAATTGTTGTAGCTTTGGGGGCATCTGCTGGTGGCCTTGAGGCGATTACAGCCCTTCTAAGAAGCTCCCAACCCAATAACATTTAGCCTTTGTTATTGCCCAGCATATGGCGCCTCAGCATCGCAGTCTGTTGGTTGAGTTGCTCTCTAAAAACTGTGATTACGAAGTGGTTGGCGCTGAAGATGGGGTCGAGATTAAACCCAGCACTGTCTACGTTAATACTCCCAATACCGATATCTCAGTGGTTGATGGTCGATTACATATCTCGTTACCTTCTGATGATGTGGGTGCTAAGCCCTCTATCGATAAGCTATTTAAATCGCTAGCTATCAACTACGGAAGCCGATCCATTGCCGTGGTTCTCTCGGGTACCGGCTCTGATGGTACGCAGGGATTCCGTGAAGTGCGTGATGCAGGTGGTATTACGATTGCTCAACAACCGGATACGGCTAAGTACAATGGCATGCCAAATTCAGCGATCCGTGCGCGTTTGGCTGATCTAATCCTTTCCCCAGAAGAGATTGCTAATTACCTATCCGACAGTCACCACCGTCCTGAGGTGTTGAAGTCTGTTGGTAAAGATGAAGAGACGGTTGTCTCAGTCGACACTCTTATTGAGCGTATTTTGACAGAGACTGGCCTGGATTTCCGTCAATACAAACGCGCAACGCTTGAGCGCCAACTTCAGCGCCGTATGTCAGCGTTAAGGCTCAACTCTATCGATGATTATTTTGCGCATGTAGACAAAGACCCTGATGAGTTGGAGGTAGTTCAGCGTAGCTTTCTGATCTCTGTCACCAGCTTCTTTCGTGATGAAGAGGCGTTTGAAGCACTTGGTAAAGTTCTTGATAACATCATTAAACAAGCAGAACAGAGTGGTTCCATTCGTATTTGGGTTCCTGCTTGTGCTACCGGTGAAGAGGTCTACACCATCGCCATTATGTTGGCGGAGCGTCTAGGGGCAACTCTAAGAGGATTTAACGTTAAAATCTTTGCTACTGATATCAACGAGCTCAATCTAGATGTCGCTAGGCAGGGTGTCTATGTCGATGCTGCGGTAGAAAACCTTACACCTGAAGTGTTAAGTACCTATTTTGATCTAGAGGCTAATAAGTATCGGATTAAAAAGTGGGTTAGAGACATGTGTATGTTTGCTAGGCATGATCTAGTAAAAGACCCCTCTTTCCTCAGAATGAATCTTGTAAGTTGCCGTAACTTAATGATTTATTTGAATAACCCTCTGCAGGATCAGTTGGTCAATAATTTCCACTACGCTCTTAACCCTGGTGGCTACCTATTCTTAGGAAAGTCTGAATCCATAGGTTCAACGGGTGACAAACTGTTCGATTTTGTAGATAAATCGAACAAGCTCTACAAGCGTAAACCAGGTGCCGTCTCTTATGGTCGCTTCTCTGGTGCATTGGTGAAAGGTATTAACAATACGGTTCAGTCATTAAAAAACACCAATAATCCAACGCCAGCTCACCGGATAGAGGAGAAGGTCTTTTCAGCACTGATCGACAGTTTTGCCCCTCCTAGTATCCAGTTGAGTGATCAGTTCCAACCAATTAAGTACTTTGGGGATATCTCTCCCTACCTAAAAATCAATCCAGGTAAAGCTAACTTTGACATAGTCAGTCTGTCACATCCTCAGATACAGACCGAGGTTCGCGCTTTGATCAATAGGGTCTCCCATGGCGAGCAGGACAGAATTGATCACATCGTGCGATTTAAGTTTCCTGATGATGTTACCTCTACCGTTAATATTTCGGTTCAACGCGTGGTTGATAACATCAGTGAAACTCAGGCCTACCTCATGAGTTTCAACCGTATTGTAGAGACTCCTGCCGTCAGCACCGATAATCCACCTAAGGCTTCTGCGGATGCGGGAGTGGTTGAAGAGTTAGAAGAGGAGTTACAACGTACTCGCGATCACCTTCAGGCTGTTGTTGAAGAGCTTGAGACATCAAATGAAGAGCTTCAGGCTCTAAATGAAGAGCTGCAAGCGTCGACCGAGGAGCTGCAGGCTTCTAATGAAGAGTTGGAAACGACTAACGAGGAGTTGCAAGCCACCAACGAAGAGTTAACTACCGTTAACGACGAGTTACAGGCTAAATCGATTCTGTTGACTGACAGTAATGAAACCCTAGTGAATATTCAGCGTTCATTGGATATGGGTTTGATCGTGGTGGATACTGATCATCGCGTCGCTCGATTCACACCGCAAGCCGTTCGACTCTTCGGTATTTTGCCGGACGATGTAGGCCATAAGTTGACTAAGCTGCCTCGTCACATTGATGTTCCAGATTTTGAAAAGCTTCTGGATAATGTCATCCAGACAGGCTCTCCTGTGCGCCGGGAGTTGGAAAGTAAGGGTGAAAAATACCTTATGAACATCAGCCCATATCGCCGTGATCAAGGAATTATTTCGGGTGCTGTACTGACCTTTACCGAAACCACCAAATTGAGTGAATCGATTGATCATGCCTCTCTCGTAGATGCCATGTTAAATGAGGTCGGTAAAGTTATTTCAGAAGGCGTTATGATCCTAGCACCAGGCTTTGCAAAGATCCTGCATGTATCTCAGCGCTTAGAGCAGATCACAATGCGTAACTCTGATGTTCTCTTAAGAGATTCTGAAACCTTCCTAGATATCGTTGATCATGGTGATAGGGAGCGTGTCGCTAATCACTACAAGGACAGTGAGACGCAAGGCTGGGACATGACCTACAAGATCAAACGTCGAGATGGCTCAATCGTCAAAGTTCATGACGTTGCTAAACGTGAAGAGGTTGATGCCCATGAGCACGATATCATCACTTCAATCATTAGGGTTATTGACTAGTGCTTGACTAATTAACCCTATGATTCTAAAAATGAAAGCCTCGGCAGTGCCGGGGCTTTTTTATAACTAAAAAAAACAGGGTTTTACCATGAAAAAAACACTTCTACTCGCTGCAGCTTTAGTTTCAACTTCAGCGTTCGCTGACACTCAACGTCTCGCAATTCATGTTGATGAAAACGATCCTAAAGTAATGAACTTAGCACTAAACAATGCGCAAAATGTTAAAGCTTACTATTCAGCGAAAGGTGATGATGTGATTGTTGAACTGGTTGCCTATGGCCCTGGTTTAAACATGTATCTTGAAAATTCGCCGGTAAAAGAGCGTCTGGAAACTCTAGGTATGGATGAGAGTTTCAAGTTTTCGGCGTGTAATAACACTTATACAAAAATGAGCAAGAAAGCTGGCAAGGATTTGGTGTTGCTGAGTGAAGCCAAAAAAGTACCCTCTGGCGTCGTGCGTTTGATGGAGCTTCAGAAAGAGGGTTATGCTTACTTACGCCCTTAACGCTAAGGGGCTTCGGCCCCTCTATTGAGATTTCACATGCAGCTTCTGATTGCTGATGACAGCCCAACGTTTAGGGCGCAGCTTGAATTTGTAGCCAGACAAATTGGCCATAACCCTAGTGTTTTTGAAACCGGTGACCAGTTGTGGGAGCACATTCAATCACATGGGCTCACTCCCTCTCTACTACTACTCGATTGGGAGATGCCAGGTCTGTCAGGCCCAGACCTCTGTGAAAAGATACGCTTAGCTTATCCCCATCTAGCAAATCACATCATTCTTGTAACCAGTCGAGACGAGACAACCAGTCTTGTTGATGGTCTCTCTTCAGGGGCCGATGATTACGTAACCAAACCGATTAATCGTGATGAGCTAGCGGCTCGCTTGTCCGTTGGGCAGCGAAATATTCTGCTTAGACAGCAGTTGCTAACCATTAATGAGCAACGCATTGCCGCTGAAAAGCTTTCCTCTGTAGCACAGCTAGCCAGCGGGGCGGCACATGAGATCAATAACCCCTTAGCGTTTGTGCGATCTAATTTGGATTATGTTTCGAGTCAAACATCACTACTATCAACACTGAATGAGCTGCTTAACTCCTCTGAGACCAGCTTGCCTCAGTTAAGAGATTGGTTTAACAGGCACCACTTCTCTGAATTGATTGATGAACTCGAAGAGGTTTCCCGTGAGTCACTGCAGGGGGTAACCAGAATACAATCGATAGTCGAGGGGTTACTCAGATTCAACTCCGAACAGGGTTTGCAGCGACAGTCTGTTGATCTGAATAGTTTGCTGACTCAGCTTCTACCTAAAGGAGCTACATTGTCGCTTCCTGAAGCCTTGTTTGTTGTGGCCGATCCAAAACAGTTAGAGAAGATGTTTGCCGCTGTAATAGAGAATGCTGTGTTGGCGTCTCAAGAGGTGAGCACGATCAGGATACTAGGTCGCTTAGTGGGTGGTGAGATAGAGATATCGGTTAAAGACAGCGGTGTTGGCATGAGTGATGAGCAGAGAGCGAGAGCCTTTGATCCCTTCTATACCACGCGATCTATTGGATCTGGATTAGGGTTGGGGTTGAGTTTGGCGCAGGGTATTGCACGACAACACAATGCTGAATTAACGCTAGACAGTCAGTTGGGCATAGGTACTACCGTGATCTATCGTTGTCATGCTGCCTAAAGAGATCTATCGCGGCCATGATGAGTTTGGCTCTGTCATTGTTTTGGATGATGGAAACTGTCGCTATTTGAGCTTTGGTGAAACCGATGAGCAGAGCTGTATCCTTAAACAGTCTCCAGAAGTGCCTCAGTATGCCTTTATAAGGGCGATGATCTATCCTCTTCTATATCTTTCTCCTAACCGTGCTCTCTCGCTAGGTTTGGGAGCTGGCTCTCTGAATGGGGCGCTTCACTCCATTTTGCCAAATGTGAAACAGGAGATTGTTGAGATCAGTCCTGAGGTGGTTGAGGTTGCTCACAGGTACTTCTATCTGCCTCGGTCTAAACGAATCAACATTGAGGTGTCTGATGCCTATGAATATCTGCAAAGACCAGTAAAACGTAAGTTTGATCTGATCACTGCGGATTTATACACCTCTGAGGGATTAAATGAGATTCAAGTTGAAGCGGTGTTTATCGATGCGGCAGTGGCACGATTAAGTCAAAAGGGTTGGTTGGTGCTTAACTGTTGGAGTGATCATCGTGAAGTGGAGATTTTAGACAGGCTGCGTGAACGATTCGATACTCTTTTTAGTTGTACTACGGGCGATGGTAACTGGGTTCTTTTTGCGACGAACGGGCCCGTTGATGTTAGCAGCTCTCAGATGAAGAGTCGGATTAAAGAGCTGAGTTCACGTGCTGGCTTTGCTGTAAACACCATCGCTAAACGAGTCAGACAAATCGTCTAAATGCTTGTTTTTTCTATCCTGATTGAGACAATGGGAGATCTTAATCAGGGAGAGTGAATGGATCAGTCATACGCCAGTCAAAACCGACCAGAACCGGGTTTGGTTATGCTTCACTCAAACCGTCAAGAGACTCTGAAATCAGTCTTGGTTGAGTGGCTTGCCAATCATCCTCTGGATCTTTTCGATAAAGAGGAGATGCTGGTTCAAAGCAACGGTATTGGACAGTGGATTAAGTTTGCCCTAGCTGAAGATAGAGAGCAGGGCGGTGTGGGTATTGCCGCTAACATCCAATTCTCTCTACCCTCTATGTTTATCTGGCGCGCTTATCGAGCGGTACTGGGTGAAGAAGCCGTTCCTAAAGTCTCTCCATTTGATAAACCACGCTTAAGCTGGCGTCTATTCAGATTACTCAATCGCTTACCTCAAACCGCACCTTTCGAACCTCTCCTTCAGTTTCTGAAGGACGACTCTGATCAACAGAGGCGTTGGCAGTTGGCACAGCAGTTGGCGGATCTTTACGATCAATATCAGATCTATCGTGGCGATTGGCTGAACCATTGGGCAGAGGGTGGTGAGCAGGT
The DNA here is from genome assembly GCF_013283255.1 of Marinobacterium sp. xm-m-383. Taxonomy (NCBI): domain Bacteria; kingdom Pseudomonadati; phylum Pseudomonadota; class Gammaproteobacteria; order Oceanospirillales; family Oceanospirillaceae; genus Marinobacterium; species Marinobacterium sp. xm-m-383. Next base: position 370,262 of record NZ_WBYT01000001.1, read on the forward strand.
TACTGACGCCCAAAATCGTTCATTACCCCTTGCGGCGGATGATTGCTGGCAGTCGCTTTTATGGCAATTCATCTGTGACGATTTGGGTTTAGAACAATCACTCTCTCGTCCTGTTGTACACCAACGCTTTTTGCAAATCTGCTCAGAAGGTCATGTTGATCGGACAAAACTGCCTAAACGATTGATCATATTTGGCGTCTCGTCGCTGCCTAAACAAGCCCTAGAGGCGATTGATGCCTTATCACAGCATATCCAGATTCTTTTCTGTGTTCTTAATCCTTGTAAGCACTACTGGGCCGATATCATTGATGGTCGCGACCTGTTAACGGCTAAGAATCGAAGACAGTTAGAAAAACCTGCAGAGGATCTATTCGCCATTGAGCATCCATCCCAGCCACTGCTAGCGGCCTGGGGTAAACAGGGGCGCGATTTTGTTCGTCTGTTGGATCTCTATGATGAGAGTCACTCTTTCCAGAGTCAGTTTGGTTTAAATCGAATCGATCTATTTGAAGATGAAGCCACACCTAACAGTTTGTTGCACCAAATACAGCATGACATACTCGAGCTAGAGTCACCTCAGTTCGAACCTAGGGTATTAGCCAGTGGTGATCAGAGTTTGCGTTTTTTTGAAGCTTACAGCGCACAACGTGAGGTAGATATCCTGCAAGATCAATTGATCGGCGCGTTGAGGGATGATCCAAGCTTGCGACCACGCGATATCTTGGTGATGGTACCGAATGTCGATGATTATCGTGCTCAGATCGAAAGCGTGTTTGGCCGACTTTCAACCAGTGATGAACGCTTCATCCCCTTTAGCATTAGTGATCAAAGTCGCTCTTCAACCCACTCCATGATTGGTGCGCTCGAGCGTCTATTGACACTAAACACCCAACGCATGGACGTTACGGTCCTATTTGAGTTGTTAGATGTGCCCGCAATACGGCGTAAGTTCCAATTTGACACTGAGTCTTTAGCGACACTTCAAGAGTGGATCAATGATGCGGGTGTTCGATGGGGATTAAATGCACAACATCGATCCCTATTGGGTGTCACTACTGGAATAGAGCAGAACTCTTGGTTGTTTGGCCTGCGCCGATTGCTGACCGGTTACGCACTAGGCGAATCTGATGGGGTCAAAGGCGTGGTGCCTCTGACGTCAGTTAAAGGGGTCAGTGCCAATGCCGTAGGATCGCTGGCGCAACTCTTAAGGGTGTTCTCTGAGTGGGCCAGTTTTATCGAGAATCACCACACACTTGATCTGTGGGTGGAGCGAATCGAGCACCTGATGACGCAGATATTCGATTGCATCGAACCTGATGAGCAGATTATTGAGTCGTCGCTGTTGACTGAACTTAAGGCGATACAGGAGCGATCCGCCTCAGCTGAGGTTTCAGAACCTGTCCCGCTCCATCTGTTCAGTCAGCTTCTGCTTGATGCTTTGGATGCCCCCGATCTTAACCGTCGGTTTATGTCCGGCGGCGTCACTTTTGCGACCCTCATGCCAATGCGTGCGATTCCCTTTAAACGGATCTATCTACTGGGTATGCAGGACGGCGCTTACCCTCGACCCCAGGTTAGAAACGACTTTGATTTAATGGCTCGCTCGTCACTCTTTAGACCGGGTGATCGTTCTCGCAGGGACGATGATCGATACCTCTTTCTTGAAGCCTTGCTATCAGCGAGGGAGTCGCTTTCAATCAGTTGGGTAGGGCGCAGTGCGGTGGACAATAGTGAACGCCCCCCCTCGGTCTTGGTGGCTCAGCTACGTGATTTTATTGATGCGCATTGGGTCAATCCTGACAAGGCACTACCGGTATTAGACCTGTTAACCGACAAGCACCCTCTGCAGCCATTCGCACAGGACTATTTTGATCAAAACTCTGCCTTAAACACCTTTGCCCATGAGTGGCAGGCAGTGCATCAGCCTGATTCAGAGCTGAGCTCGGTTGCAGCATCGGTTGAGCTAGATCCGCAGCTGTCCATTGACGAGCTCAATCGTTTTTACAAAGCGCCTGCTCGATACTACTATCAATCACTGATTGGAACCTCACTGCCACTCCCGAAAGAGCAGTCACAGGAGAGTGAACCCTTCGTGATCTCTAAGCTTGATGATCATCTGCTCAAGTCGGCGGCATTAGAACTGCTCGGATACCCCAACAAAGAGGATCGTGAGGTCAAGATAGCATCTGTTGTCGATCGGTTAAAAGATCTGGGCACCTTGCCCTGGGGTGGTTACGCGGAAAAACCCGTTAGGGCCATAAAGAGCCACCTTGGATCGATCTGTCGACATCTTGATTGGCTCATCGATCGATACGACTGGCAGCAGCAGGACAGTCTTAAGCTTCATCTTGCGTTGAGTGGTGCGACTATTACCGGTGAAACTGGTGCTCTTTACCAGCTAGAAAAGCAGTGGGCCACTGTGGTTGAGCTTAGCGGAGCAGCCATTGAGAAAGGAGCGGTCAAACAGGATCGCATGTTGGGCAGTTGGCCAAAACACCTTCTCTTAAATGCCTGCTTAGGGCCTACGACCACTTATTTCATTGGTCCTGATGCTGTGACCTACCTTAGAGTAGTTGAGTCTCATGAAGCGATCCGGTTGCTTGAAGCCTTAGATCAAGCGCGTCGAGAGATGCTTGAAAGCCCCAAACCGATCGCGGCTAGAACCTCGCTGGCTCTGTTAAATAAGGGCGAGTCACAGGCTGCCACTCAGTTTGAGGGTGAGTTCACCTTTAATGAACGGCAACGTGAGCCTGAATTGGCTCAACTCTGGGAGAGTTTTGAACAGATCAAAGAGGCTGGATTAGCGGATTTTGCGGCGCGCCTCTACTCGCCACTGATTGATTACAGTGATATTTGGCGCGAGGGTAGCCGATGATTCCTATGCCACTGAACCCACTAGAGTTCCCATTCTCAGGCGCATCCTTGATCGAAGCGAGTGCGGGTACTGGTAAAACCTATACCTTGGCGGCCCTCTATGTTCGCTTGGTGCTTGGTCATGGCGGCGATCAGGCTTTCACAAGAGAGCTACTACCACCCGAAATTTTGGTCGTAACCTTTACCAATGCCGCGACTCTCGAATTGCGAGACCGTATTCGCAGTAACTTAAGCACGACAGCACGGGTGTTTAGGGAACTAGAGCAGAGTGACGATCACTTTACCTCTGCATTGATGCAGAGTTATCCCCCTGAGGAGTGGGAAGGCTGCGCATTGAAATTGGAACGCGCCGCTGACTGGATGGATGAAGCGGCAATTTTCACCATTCATGGTTGGGCGCAGCGCATGCTGACAGCACATGCGTTCGACTCTAATACTCTGTTTGATCTCCAACTGGGTGATGATGGCTTGTCCCAACTCGAAGAGGCGTGTCGAGATTACTGGCGTATTCACTGTTCAGTGTTAGAGCCCAGAGTGGCTGAACAGATAGGGATGCTCTTGAAGTCACCAGAGGCTCTCTACAGTTGGATCTATCGATCACTGTCAAGCGATGCCAAACTGCACTGGAAAGGGGAGCCTATTGATAAGAGTGTTGATCCTCGCACTGTCGCTCAGTCCATCAATGAGTGGCTTAACGACTTAGAGAGCTGTAGCACTAAACTGCTGACTATTTGGCGCGACAATATTGATCAGATTGAAGCATCACTGAGAGGCCAGTTTGAGGCTAAACACTTTAATGCTGGGCGAGTTAAAGAGCCTGGTTTCAGTGATCAGCTTCTGGCGATGCGACAGTGGGCCGTTGATGGAGAGGTGCCTGACAGTCCGGATTCATTGATTCAATATTTGACCTTTGAAGGCAAACTAAACAAAGGCAAGCCTCTGCCTGATCACCCAGCAGTGGATCTACTTTCTGCCTATACAGACCGTCTTCAGTGTCGCCCAAAACTCGAACCCATTTTACTGCACGCCTTAGACTGGGTATCAGAGCGTTTTACAACCCTCAAGGAGAGCACAGGTGCCCTCGATTTTGATGATCTTTTAGTCCTTCTAGAGAGGGGGCTTAAAGGGCCACTAGGGAGTAACTTAGCTTCCAGAGTGCGTGCACAGTATCCAGTTGCGTTGATTGATGAGTTTCAAGATACCGACCCATTGCAGTTCAGTATATTCAGTACGCTTTATCGAAATGTCGATGGTTGCGCGTGGATCATGATTGGAGATCCAAAACAGGCCATTTACAGTTTTAGGGGGGCTGATATTCATACCTATCTCGAGGCGAGAGAGGAGAGCCAAGATAAACTCTATACCCTTGGCACCAACTATCGTTCGAGTGAATCGGTCATTTCTGCGGTTAATGGACTCTTTGTCGATGCTGATCTCAAAGAGAAGGGGGCTTTTCTCTTCAGAGACGTCCATGGTGTGAATCATCTGCCGTTTTATCCGGTTAACGCCAACGGCTTAAAGAGCAGCCTAACCTCAAATAATCAGAGGCTCGATGGTCTACATCTGTTCTGCTTGGACGATGGCGAGTGCATTAATAAGCCTCGTTATCATCAAGCGCTGGCCACTCATACCGCAAGCAAAATCGCCTCGTTACTGAACCGGTCAGATGCTGGCGAACTATCAATGGGTGATGAGCCTATACAGCATGACGATATTGCCGTGCTAGTGAGAAATTTCACTGAAGCTAAAGTGGTAAGAACAGCACTCGATCAATCAGGTATCTCTTCAGTCTATCTGTCTGATAAAGAGAGTGTGTTTGAGTCACAAGAGGCGGAAGATCTTTGGCGAATTCTAAATGCTATAGCTCATCCACGGTCAAAATCGTTAATCATGGCTGCGTTAGCCTCGCCGGTTCTCTGCTTAACACGTGACCAACTCTTGCATCTGAATCAATCTGAGTCTGAGTGGGTCGATATTAGTCAGATCTTTGTTGAGCTCAATCAGATCTGGAAGCGAACTAATATTGCGGCCGTCATTCGAGCTCTGATCACCGAGTTTGATCTACCTCGTAAATTGAGAGCGACTCGAGGCAATAGGGTAGAGAGAAGTTTAACGAATCTATTGCACCTGGCTGAATTGCTTCAGAAACAGGTATCGGTTGTGGATGGTGAGCTGGGTATTATTCGTTACCTAGGCGAGCAGATCGTCAATCCGAGCGGTACAGGTGAGGAGCAGCTCATTCGCATGGAATCGGACTCCGGGCGAGTTCAAGTCATCACCATGCACAAATCCAAAGGGCTAGAGTATCCGATTGTATTTATCCCCTTTGGTGTCAGCAGCCAGTCCATAAAGGTGAGTGATAAGGGCTTAACCTATCGTCTTAATGGGCAAAAAGTTCAAGAACTGAATAAAGATACTCAGAAACACGAGAAGCCATTCAGTGAACGGGAGATGCTTGAAGAGGAGGTGCGGCTAATGTACGTCGCACTCACTCGAGCAAAATATGCCTGTTGGATAGGCTTGGGTGCCGTTGACGGTTTTGAGAAATCCGCAATGGCAAGCCTTCTTGGAATCAACGAGGCACTTCCTAAAAAACCGTCCAAAGAGGATCTCTACGACGCACTCAGTCAGGCCATTCTCAATGTGACCCAGCGAGATGGGGTTTTTCTGGAATCGGTCTCTGATCAAGTTGAACAAAGAGAGGTTAAAACGGATCGTCTGTTCTCACCCGAATGCCAACATTTATCTCTACCCGTTAATCGTGAATCTTGGTGGATGACCAGTTACTCTGCCATCGCAAGTCGCACTCAATCTCATGCAGTCGACTCTAAGATCGAAGAGAATTTGTTGGATCAATCGATTGCTGAAATGGAGCCGTTCGATCATTTAATTCGCTTTGATCAAGCCAAGACCGGAACCATTCACGCCTTTGAGCGTGGTGCGATTCCAGGTAATTTTTTGCATGAAGTATTAGAGCGAGCAGCAGAGCAGAGTTTTTCTCAAACCGCGACCCATTCCGAACTCATAAAGAGTGCCGTATGCATTGAGCAACAGCCAAGTCGATGGCATCAGAGTGGATTGATGATAGAGCAATGGCTTGAATCGATGCTAACCACACCCATTGTTCTTGGCTTTGAGCTGACACTTGCAGGCTTATCTCACTACCAAGCTGAGATGGAGTTTATCTTCAGTGCCCATCATCTCTCTGTCGCGGAACTGGATCAGCTCTGTATTGAGTCAATCTATCCTGAGTTAGAGCGGCCGAGATTGGAACAGCAGACGATCAATGGCCTGTTAAAAGGGTTCATTGATCTTACATTTGAAGTGAATGGGCAGTACTGGGTATGTGATTATAAATCCAACTGGCTAGGACCTGATGCCTCCTATTACACTGAGTCCAAGATGCAAGAGGCGTTGGTGGAGCATCGTTATGATCTGCAGTTGATGATCTACCTGCTCGCCCTGCATCGACAGCTGTTGGCCCGCGATGTTGAATATAGAGAGAATCCAGTCAAAGGATTTAATGAGAAAGTGGGCGGGGCACTCTACCTCTATCTTCGTGGCGTGCCAGAGGGAGAGGGGTGTTTAGCAATCAAGCCAAGCTATGAACAGATCGAGCGTTTGGATCAGTTGTTTAAACAGGGAGCAGACAGTGCAGCAAGTTGATTTATGGTCTGACTCAAACACTGATTTGAATCTAAATCAGATCTTAGAGCTTTGGTTGGAAGCAGGTTGGATTCGTTCTATTGATATGGAACTCGCACTTCACCTATCGGAACTGTATGACAATCAATCGGCATGGGCGGGTTTAGCCTTAGTCTTAGTCAGTCATCAGCTAGGGCGTGGGCACAGTTGTGTCGATGTTCACTCCCTCTATAAGGATCCTGATCGTTACCTGGCACTTCCACCGGAGTTTGCAAAATTAGCCGGTATACCTTTACCCAGTGAGCTGTTTAAGCAATTAACAAAGAGTGAGTGGCTTGACGCAGTTCATCAGAGTCCGTTGATGGGCCTGCCCGATGAGAATACCCCCCTAATATTTGATCATGAGCGTCTCTACTTAAGGCGCATGTGGCAGGTAGAGTCTCGCGTTGCAGAGCGGTTAAAACAGCGTCTATCGAAACCCTCCAGCAACACGGACTCGTTAGAAAAGTATCTGAACCAACTGTTTCCGAACGATGACGCCAGCATTGATTGGCAGCGAGAGGCCTGTGCAAAGTCTGCAATTAAGCGTTTTTCAGTTATTACCGGTGGTCCAGGTACCGGTAAAACGACGACAGTGGTTAAATTGCTGGCGCTACTTAAACGTCTAGCGGATGACCAAGGTGATACCTTTGACATTGCACTTGCAGCGCCAACTGGCAAAGCGGCGGCACGTTTGTCATCCTCAATTGGGAGTGCACTTGAGCGCCTTCCAGAAGGTTTTGGAGAGGGGTTACACGCTCAAGTTGATACGGTCCACCGACTCATTGGTGTCTCTTCGGCTGGTCGAAGAAATCGTTATCATAAGGGGCATACTTTGGCGGTTGATCTGTTGATTGTAGATGAAGCATCCATGTTGGATATTGAGCTATTCGATGCGCTGCTTGATGCATTGAGTGATCGCACACAGCTTATTCTATTAGGCGATAAGGATCAGTTAGCCTCAGTTGAGGCAGGCTCTGTCTTGGCAGACCTCTGCCGTGTTGAGAGTGATACAAACCCAGAAGGCTTTGTTAGCCAACTTAAAATCAGTCACCGCTTCAACAGTGAGTCTGGCATTGGTCAGCTAGCCAAGGCCGTCAACCAGGGGTCTTTAACTGACTACCAAGCTGTTTGGCGACAGACCTACAGCGATATTCACTATCAAACGGGAGCTGACCTGCGTCAGCAGATCGCTGATCGAGTCTTAAGTAGCGATCCACAGATACCGGGTTATACGAGCTACTTAGGAAAACTCACTCAGCCATGTTGCGACCCACTTGAGGTGCTTAGGCTGTTTGACCACTTTAGGTTATTGACCCCTCTGCGTCGCGGACCAGAGGGTGTTGAATCGCTTAACCATATTTGTGAGACCCTATTAGCCAGAAAAGGGCTAATCGATCTGAGTCAAGAGTGGTATATCGGCCGTCCAGTAATGGTTACTGCCAATGATTACGCGGTAGGTCTAGCGAACGGAGATGTGGGTGTCTGTTTAGAGCGAGAGGGCAAGCCTAGTGTGGCGTTTATCAACGAATGCGGAGATGCGGTACGATGGATCGACCCCCTTCGTTTAGAGTCGGTAGAGACGGCTTACGCCATGACGGTGCACAAATCACAAGGCTCGGAGTTCAAGCACGTTGCGTATCTGTCACCTAGTCGAGCGAATCCTGTACTGAGTAGAGAGCTTCTCTACACCGCCATTACACGTGCCAGTTCACAATTTACTCTTATCGAGATGAACAGCAGTGTGACACAGCAGACAATCAGTACACAGACCGATAGAGCCAGTGGGCTTTATCATCGCTTAACCGATTAAAGGGCTAATTCAATCTCTTCTAAAGAGGGAATAGCATCCGCTGTCCCTGGGCGTGTCACCTGTATCGCCGCACCGGTAACCGCAAAGTGAAGTGATGCTTTAAGATCCCCGGTTTGGTCATAGCGCGCGAGGAAAAGCCCCAGAAATGTGTCACCGGCCCCGGTCGTATCAACGGCGTCGACAGTGGGTGAGGGCAGTATAAACTCATCCTCTGAGCCTATATATCGAACACCACGACTACCCAGTGTCACTAGAATATGATCAACGCCGCACTCTTTAATCGGGCGGTTCAATGCGCGCTCTAAATCCTTGGCCTCAATCTCATTGACGACCAACATATTGATTAACGGGAGCATCACTAGGGTCTTATCTGCGTCGAAGGGGGCTGCTGAATAGCAGAGCTTCATCCCTTTAGCCTTTGCGCATTTCATGAAGTGTTCAGTTTGCGAGGTCTCGTTTTGACAGAGCGCCCAATCAGACGCGGTTGCATCCTTTAAGCCCTCATCTACCATCTGTTCGGTAATAGCAAAGTTAGCACCTGGGTAGACAAGGATTTGATTCTCAGCCGACTCTTCATCGACCATAACAATGCCATGACCTGTTGGCGTTTCCGACATAAATAGGTGGGTCGTATCGATATTTAACGCTTCTAATTGGTCGAAGTATCGTTTATCTGCAGGGTGCATCGCACCTATATGCTTAACGCGACCACCCGCTTTAGCAATGGCAACACTCTGGTTGGCACCCTTGCCACCCAACCCCTGTGTAAAGTTATTGGCTGCGAGTGTTTCACCCGGCCTAACTAGGTGGGGCAGTGAGTAGAAGTAATCTATGTTGACTGAGCCTAGGTTGTAAATGGCCATTCACGAATCCTTAATGAGTTCAGCCAACGATATCTAAAAACCTACTTAGTGCAAAGCTTTTGAGTCAATGCAGCGACTCGGCGACCAAAAATTAGGATCACAGAGAAGGCAATCGGCCAAGCAACCAGATAAGCGTAGCCCCAACGAGCCATAAAACCTTCATCTAAACCGGTATTCACCGTGGTAATCACAAAGGTCATGATCGTTACCATCACCAGAGACATTAACACTGATTGAACAAGAGGAGCGCGTTTTTTAGGAAACATAGATAAGCCTATTAATTAGTAAATTCTAATATTGGCAATGATACGGGATTAGCTTGTAAATATTAAGAGCAGAATTCTACATATCTAAGAGATTAAGACCTACTTAAACAGTTAAATGCTCAATAGCTTTAATTTTCAAGATAAGAGAAAATATAGGCTAATAGATACAAATGGAGCCTAAGGGTGGAAAACCAAGAAACCCCGTCAACCTACCAACAACTGCGTACCGATATTTTAGAGGGCAATATAGAGCCTGAATCGAAGTTATCGATTGCTGTCTTAGCTAACCGTTATGGATCCAGTGCGGCTCCGGTTCGTGAGGCACTCTCAAGGCTCGCCGCAGAGGGGTTGGTAACTCGTCGTGGTCAGCGTGGTTATTGGGCTGCACCTATTTCAGCGGATGAGTTTGTTGAGGTGAGTCGTCTGCGGGAAATGCTTGAAGTGGATGCTTTTAAGCAGTCGATCAAGCTAGGTGATCTCGATTGGGAGGCGGCCATTGCAGGAGCACGCCACCGCGAATTAGCGGTTAAGTCACAGTCTGCTGGGCAAGAAGATGATCAGGTACTTGCGCGTACTCGTGAGAATCGCCGTTTTCACATGGCACTCATTAGCGCCTGTCCCTCTGAGTGGCAGTTACGCTTCATATCGACGCTGTATGATCAGGGTGAACGCTTTCGCCGTTTGGCATTAACCAGCCAGCCATTGAATCAACCATCAGGTAAAGATGAACACGAAGAGCTTATGAATGCCGCATTTGCGCGAGATATTAAAACGGCTACAGAACTGCTTAGACTGCACATCCGTTCATCCAATGAGAAGGTGATGAATACGCTCTTTCCAGAGCGGTAAAAGCAAGTCGCGGTTTGTCGCTTCGCTCCAATTCGCTTCTACAGAAGAGCTACGTAGATAATTTTTTCCGAAGTCCTACTGTAGGAGCGATCTCAGCCCAGCTGAGACCGCGAAAATAATCCGAATCATTTCGGCAAGAAAAAAGCGCCAACAGGCGCTTTTTTAGACCATCACGCAGAATCAATCTTTAGGCACAAGAAGCTGTACACCAGCCGCAGTGTTTGATATTGGAGCGATCAAGACGTTAACCAACTCATCAACAGGGCCAGAACAAGCACCGCGCATTGCTAACCACATGGCGAGCTCGACACCCTGTGCACCGGCAATTTCCGTGAGTTCATCATTGGTGTAGTGGGTCAGTGACTCTGGATCAGTGACCAGTTTATCCATACACATCTGGTCGAACTCAGTATTTAGGTAGCCTGCACGCTCGCCATCTAGCTGGTGCGATAGACCGCCAGTACCCAGAACAACAACTGTCTGGTCACTATCCCAAGAGCGAATGGCATCACCTATCGCTTTACCAAAAGCATATGAGCGTGATGGTTTAGGCATAGGGTGACGTTCACAGTTAATGGCGATGGGAATCACCTTAGTGCCTTTGTAGGTATGGCCTGGGTAGAGGACAGACATAGGAACTGTCGCGCCGTGATCCACTTTGATGTCCTGACAGACAGTTGGATCAAAGTCGTTTTCGATCAGGTGGTTAACGATGTGCCAAGATAGATCTGTTTCACCCGTTAGAGGTGGAATTGGTTTGATACCCCAGCCCTCATCAGCGTTGCAGTACTCGTCTGCACAGCCGATAGAGAAGGTTGGTTTCTTATCCAAGAACATCTCAAGACCGTGATCGTTGTAGAACAGTACAGCGATGTCTGGCTTGTTCTCGTTGATCCATTCGCGAACTGGTACATAAGCAGCGAATAGGTCTTTCCAGTAAGGGGTGTCCTCAATGCCGCGATCAACTGCTACACCAATAGCAGGAACGTGTGATGTGCCGATAGCACCTAAGATTTTAGCCATTCGTTTTGCCCACTCCCTGACTGTCTAAATATGCTTGGAACTCTTCAGTCGTTTGGCCGGTCATGATGCCGCCAACGTCCTGTACGTTAAGCCCAAGCGTGCCTGCAAATTTTGCAAGGTAGTAGATACTGCCGCCATTACGAAGTAGAGCGATGATGTCGCGTTTTAGGATCGCCTCTTTCTGTGCAGGGTTCAGCTTAAACTTATCGCAGTAAGCCGCTTCGTCTTGACGAAACTCTTCGCGACAGCTCTCCTCGTTGAAAGAGAAACACATCTTATTGAGGTTGTAGCCGAGTTTTGCTGCTACGCCATCAAATTTGTATGTTCCTTCAATGATCGGTTCAATCATAAGAACTCCTTATCGTTCCCAGTACAAACGCATTGGGTTGTCGATCAATAGTTTACGCTGTAGCTCTTCAGTTACGGCAATCTGTGGAATCACGTCAACCAGTGCACCATCATCAGGTGTGTGTGATTTCATGTTCGGGTGCGGCCAGTCTGTACCCCAAAGTACGCGATCTGGGAAAGCTTCAACGAGTGCACGCATGAACGGCACAACGTCAGAGTAGTCCGGTGCCTGTAGCGTCAAACGCTCAGGACAGCTGACTTTCGTCCACACCTTATCGTTGTTACGCATAAGATTCATAAAACGCTGGAAGTCAGGGTGATCAACACCATTAGCCACGTCTGGACGACCCATGTGGTCAACCACGATGGTTGTGTTTAGCTCGTTAAGGAACGGGATTAGATCTTCTAGATCTGGCGCTTCAAAGTAGACAACGATGTGCCAGCCTAGTGGTTTGATCTTCTCAGCGATCGATAGGAATACCTCTTTAGGGGTTGTATCGACTAGACGTTTAACGAAGTTAAATCGAACACCGCGGACACCCGCTTTATCCATCGCTTCAAGTTCTTCTACCGTGATCGCTGGGTCAACGACCGCTACACCGCGTGCTAGATCGCCTGCAGTCTCAAGTGCGTCAACCAGTGCTGCATTGTCTGTGCCGTGACAAGAAGCCTGAACGATCACGTTACGACTGAAACCAAGGTAATCACGCAGAGCAAAGAGTTGATCTTTAGATGCATCGCAAGGTGTGTATTTACGCTTGGGGTGGTATGGGAATTTATCCGCAGGACCAAATACGTGGCAGTGTGCATCCACTGCACCAGCAGGCGCTACAAAGTCAGGCTTTTTAGGGTTGTCGTGAAACGGGCGGTAATCTGCATCCATGTTCTTTATTCCTAATTATTCAGCGAAAACTTCGCCATCAAATAGTTTTCGCGCTGTGCGTAATAGTGCAGCGCTTTTCGGTTGGCCATCCTGATCGATATCAATAACGACCGTCATTTCTCCGATCGGGTGCTCAACGGCTAAGGTTTTTCTAGTGCCTTCAGGTAGAGTGGCCACTGAAGCGGCAGGTGAGTTCGGCAAAATAGCTGCCGTAGCAACGCTGACTGCACCCAATACACCGATAGAGGCGTGGCAGCGATGAGGGATGAATGTACGTGTAGATAGCGCACCACCATCGGTTGCTTCGCTCACCATACTCATCTTAGGTACAGACTTCTCAGTCACATCGCCGAGATTCATCATTGGACCCGCTTGTAAGCGAATGGCTTCAAGCTTGGCGCGAAGGTCGCTATTAGCTTCTAACTCTTCACGAGACTCACTGCCTGTAATACCCATATCCGATGCCCGCATTACGACTACTGGCATGCCGTTATCGATCAGGGTGCATTCAACACCGTCGATCAGATCAACTGCGTTACCGGTAGGAAGAAGGGCGCCACAAGATGAACCCGCTGTATCAAGGAACTCTAGAGGGACCGCAGCCGAAGTGCCTGGTACGCCATCAATCTTTGAGTCGCCTTTATAGGAAACCTGGCCGTTTGGTGTAGCTACTGTCGCGATAGCGATCTGGCCCGTGTTCTCCATAAAGATACGAACCTGAGTCTCATTGCCCGTTGCTTGAACTAGGCCACGCTCAATGGCGAAGGGACCGATACCTGCCAAGATATTGCCACAGTTCTGCGCATCGGTAACGATTGCTTGATCAACAAATACCTGTAAAAAGAGGTAATCGACATCGGCGTCGTCACGATCAGAAGCGCTAACAACGGCAACTTTCGAGGTCAGTGGGTCAGCACCACCGAGACCATCAATCTGGCGTGGATCTGGAGAACCCATCATGCCAAGAAGAAAAGCGTCTCGTGCGGTAGTATCTGAAGGTAGGTCGCTCTTTAGGAAGTAACCGCCTTTAGATGTACCGCCGCGCATCCACATGCAGCGAATGCCATTAGACATACTTAAGGCCTTTCTCTTCAAGGCGAGGGCGCATGTTGTAGATATCAAGACCTAGCTCACCATTCGCCATGCGAACACGCTTCTCCTCTTCACGAGCTTCACGCGCTAGCGCCTCTTTAAGAACCTCTTCGGCTTCATCGCGGCGAACAACACAGACGCCATCATCGTCAGCAACAATGATATCGCCTGGGTAGATCAATGCTTCAGCACAGACCAGAGGGATGTTCACTGAGCCCAGAGTCTCTTTGATGGTGCCCTTGGCGTAAACAGCTTTAGACCAGACTGGGAAATCCATCTCTTTAAGGATAGCAGTATCACGAACACCGCCATCAATGATTAGGCCCTGTACGCCACGCGATTTAGCTGAGGTCGCCAGTAGATCACCAAAGAAGCCATCTACAGAAGGTGAAGTTGGCGCAAACACCATGATGTCGCCGGGTTTACACTGCTCAATAGCAACATGCATCATCCAGTTATCACCGGCAGCACCAGAGATTGTCACTGCACTGCCTGCAATAGAGCGACCTGAGTAGATTGGGCGCATGTAGTGCGCTAATAGACCGCGACGACCCTGAGCTTCATGAACGGTTGCAACGCCCAATTTAGCTAGACCTGCGATTACTTCTGAATCAGCACGTTCAATATGTTGAACAACTACGTTCTCTGCCATAATCCTCTCCTTAAACCTTCAAACGACTGAATACACGTTGAGCATTGCCAGAGAAGATCATCTCTTTCTGCTCAGCATTCACTTTAGTTGTCGCGTCGATGTATTGTTTAGTGTCATCAAAGTAGTGACCTGTCTCTGGATCGATACCACGAACCGCGCCGATCATCTCTGATGCGAAAAGGATGTTTTCAGTTGGGATGACATCTAGAAGGCAGTCGATACCTTTCTGGTGGTAGACACAGGTATCGAAGAAGACGTTATTCAATACGCGCTCTTCAAGTTCGAAACCTTTATCCAATGCCATCCCGCGGAAACGACCCCAGTGGTAAGGAACTGCACCGCCACCATGAGGGATGATGATCTTAAGTGTTGGGAAGTCTTTAAATACATCAGACATCATCAACTGCTGGAATGCCGTGGTATCAGCACCTAGGTAGTGTGAACCTGTCGTATCGAAGTTGTGGTTGCAGGCAGCTGATACGTGGATCATTGCTGGAATGTCGTATTCACACATCTTCTCGTAGATAGGGTAGAACTCTCGAGCCGAAAGGCGGCTGCCATTCCAGTGGCCACCTGATGGATCTGGGTTAAGGTTAATACCAATAAAACCCATCTCTTCAACGGTACGAACGATCTCTGGTACAGATTTAGCTGGATCAACACCTGGAGATTGAGGCAGCTGAGCAACAGGAACAAAGTTCTCTGGGAATAGGTCACAGACACGACGAATGAGATCGTTTTGGTTTTCAGTCCAGAATTTAGAGGTGTGTTCATTACCCACATGGTGAGCCATCCAGCTAGCACGAGGTGAGAAGATAGTAAGATCAGTGCCACGCTCTTGCTGAAGTTTTAACTGATTGTTGATGATCGACTCGCGGATCTCATCATCAGTAACACCAAAGTCGCCTTTTTCACCAACAAAATCTGGATTCTTTTCTACTTCTGCTTTTTGAGCTTCACGCCAAGCGCCAACACCAGGAGGTGTGGTTGTGTAGTGACCATGGCAATCGATAATCATGTCTCAAACGTCCTTTTATAATGAATTGGATTTCTATGTTTCTATCCTCTCTATATCGCCTTTTTTAAGCTATTTAGTTTTTACTTTTTAGGTATTTGTTTTTGATATAGGTATTTAAATCACATCAGGTTACAATGACCCTTATGTTCAAGAATCTTCCTAACATACGACATCTTCGGGTATTCATTGAGGTCTCCAATGCAGGAGGTATAAGTCAGGCTGCAGAGCGTGTCTTTCTCTCTCAACCTGCGATGACTCAAGCCATTGCGAAGTTAGAACGCTTGCTGGGTGTAAAGCTGTTTGAACGCCAGTCCAGCGGGATGTATCTGACTGAAGCTGGTGGCGTCTGGGAAGCGAGGGTCAACAGCGCCTTTGCTATTCTAAGATTAGGTCTGGCCGATGCACTGTCGTCCATGTCGAATCGTCGTATGGAGACGATTGAGCGCATCATGACGCAGCTGACGACGACCCAATTAAAAGCACTAGTAGCGGTTACCGATGCGCAAAACTACAGCGTTGCAGGTCGTAATCTGGGTGTATCACAATCTTCACTGCATCGATCAGCTCGTGAGCTCGAGTCACTCATGGGGCTGTCGCTGTTCGAAAAGACCAGTACTGGCATTGCGGCAACACGAGCGGCCAAAGTGTTCTCCAAATCAACCAAGTTGGCCATTTCAGAGATTCATCAGGGGCTTCAAGAGTTGTCAGGCCTTGGTGATGGTCGTGAAGTGGGACGGATGCGCATCGGCAGCATGCCACTAGCACGCACCTCTCTGTTGCCCAAAGCGATTAATGAATTTACCAAAGCTTATCCTGGTATCACTTTAGAGTTGGTTGATGGGCCCTATGAAGATCTTTTAGCCCATATCCTTCAGGGGGATGTGGATCTCTTGGTCGGTGCGTTGCGTTTCCCGATCCCAACCAGTGATATTGTTCAAGAAGAACTCATAGCGCCTCCATTAGCAATTGTGGCACGCAAAGGGCATCCCGCTCTCAATATAGATCAGATTACTCGAGAGGACCTTCTTAACTACGGTTGGGTTATCCCAAGAAGTGGGGCGCCAACCCGCAACCTATTTGAAGAACTGATTCTGCAAGGTGAGGAGAGGGAAGGTCTATCCATCGTCGAAACCAGTTCCCATGTGCTGATTCGAGAGCTGTTACTTGGCGGTGATCGACTCACATTAATCTCTCAGCATCAGTTGGAATTTGAGTTATCCAAAGGGGATTTGGCGGTGCTTCCTTTTGAGATGTCAGGCACTAAACGCCCAATCGGCATTACCCGTCGCAGCTCATGGAACCCCACTAATGCCCAGCAAAAATTTATTGATCTACTGCGGCTGGCCGTATCTTAGAAGCGGTTTTGTCTAAGCTTACATTCACATTTTTGAATGACGTCTAGAATTTTTAACGGTTCTATGAAAGATCCATTTTGATAATCTTAGGGACAATATTTATCCATTCGAATTAGGGAGACACTAATGAGAGTTTGTGTTGCAGGCGCTATGGGCGCATTTGGTCTAAAACACTTAGATGCATTGAGTAACATTGAGGATGTTGTTGTGACGTCAGTCGTTGGTACTAAACCTGATGCCATTGCTGAGTTTGCTAAAGAGCGTGGTATCGCTCACGCAACAACAGATCTTGCTGAATCGCTTGCGCGCGATGATGTGGATGCGGTCATTCTTGCAACACCGACTCAAATGCACGCCTCTCAGTCTATTCAGTGTCTTGAAGCAGGCAAGCACGTCATGGTTGAGATTCCGATGGCGGATAACATTGAAGACTCAATCAAACTGGTGGAGGCACAAAAGCGCACGGGTTTGGTAGCCATGTCGGGTCAGACTCGCCGCTTCAACCCAAGCCACCAGTGGATTCATAACAAAATCCAAGCGGGTGAGCTTAAGATTCAACAGATGGATGTTCAAACTTACTTCTTCCGTCGTTCTAACAAGAACGCTCTGGGTAAGGCGCGCTCATGGACGGATCACCTGCTTTGGCACCACGCTTGTCACACCGTGGATCTATTCCAGTACCAGACTGGCGAGAAGTGTACAAAAGTACAAGCGATGCAGGGTCCGATTCACCCAGAACTTAACATTGCAATGGACATGTCGATTGGTATGAAATCAGAGAGCGGTGCACTGTGTACACTCTCTTTATCTTTCAATAACGACGGTCCATTTGGTACTTTCTTCCGTTACATCTGTGACAAGGGTACCTACATCGCCCGTTACGATGATTTGGTTGATGGTAACGAGAACCCAATTGATCTCTCTGGCGTTGCTGTTTCTAACAACGGCATCGAGCTTCAGGATCGTGAGTTCATTTCTGCAATTCGCGAAGGCCGCGAGCCAAACTCAAGCGTTCAGCAAGTATTGCCTGCGATGGAGACACTACACCAGCTAGAACAGCTTTTGGATTAAGTGTTGGCTTGTCGTTAAAAAGGCCGCTGTAGCGGCCTTTTTGTTGTCTTCTTCACTGGAAGACGCTGAGAGAGCAGGTGACAGGCTGAAGGCCAGTCACTGGCACGAAGCTGTCAAGGCAAGCACCGGTGACTGGCTTCAGCCTGTCATCCGCCCTCAAATTACGCTCCAACCTACAACACAAACGCCAAAACAGTGTTTAGCGTCGCGTAAGACGCGACCGTAGTCAGCAGCAATGAGCTGGAAGCCGTCTTTGCTGCGCCATAAGGTGCAGCGAGAATAGGGTAGATAGTGAACATGGGTGAAGCGGTGATGACAATTAGAGCTATCTGCCATTGTCGATCAAAGTCCCACCAGAGGGTAATCAGCAGAAGGGCTAGAGCAGGTTGAATCAACAGTTTTGCCCCTGCAATCATTCCTAAAGTACTCAAATCATCGCGAATAGAGTTTCCTACTAAAGATCCTCCAATAACGATCAGTGCTGCGCCACCAGCCGCTTTTGCGAGCACCCCTAAGCTTTCGTCGATGAACAACGGCAGTTGAAAGCCGCTCAACGATAAAATTAAGCCAACCGCTATTGCGATGAGTATCGGGTTGTTGATCAGGCGTTTAAAAATTGAGCTTAGTGAGCCTAACAGCGTTTTGTCTTTATGATCAGCTGAGAAGTACTCAGTAGTCAGGAGCGCTAACGGAAGCACCACTAGGTTTTCGACCAGTATACAGACAACTAATACTTGAGCGGCCATATCGGGCATGACCTGCAGCAGAATAGGGTAGCCAACAAAAATACTGTTGGGCATAGCGGCCCCAATGGCTAATGCTGATGACTGTTTAGCATCACCTTGTCTGACGCTCCGAATCAGACCCAACGAAATGAAGAAGGTAGCGACTGCGGCAATAGCATAAATCGATACGTAATCGCTATTAAAGATATCAGCAGGGCTATTCTTAGATAGATTGCCGACAATGATCGCCGGTATGCAAAAAACCAAAACAAAGCGGGCTATCCCAGGGATAGCCTCCTTAGACAGTGCGTTATATTTAACGGCTAAAAACCCAATAGCCATTAACGTAAAGAGCGGTGCGGTAATCCCGAGAACGTTCATCATCTAAACCTGTCATCAAAGAGGTTCTATCTTATCGAGCCCTGAGACTTGGTGGTAGCGATTCGCCCCTGATTACCATAAAATCAATAATCTATTCGAAAAAGTGATGGCTAATGCAAGTTCGAGATTACAACCGCAGTAACTGGTTCAAGAACCGTCGAAGCCTGTTTAGGTTGCTGATTAATGCGTTGCTGTTGATATCATTAGCACTTTCACTTTTATCTCTGCTTCAGCAGCTTTTCACAGATTCATTGACGGGCTCCTACTTTTACCCGCTCACTCTCTCTTTGTTAGTCATCCAATATTTTGTGCACCGTATTCATTTAAGCTGGGGTGGAGCTGTAGCTTTCCTTACTATGGGAGCTGGTTCAATATCGCTAGCCTTAGTGTCGGATGATATAGCATTAGCCTATTTGTCAGGTGCGCTTTTGCCAGTATTGCTTCGCTTTGTATTGGCTCAAAAATGGGTATTACTCTTCATACCTATCTGGCTCTCTCTCCTCTTATTTATTCACTCCTATCGAGTACAAGAGGAGCTGATTTCTGAGCTCTATACCCATCTAATAACGCTCTCTTACTCCTTGCTGGTCTATGGTTCAGTAGCGGTGCTGTTTAATCGTATCTACTCTCTTGTTTTTTATAAAGAGTGTAAAGAAAACAGCGACTTAACGTCTGAATTTATAGACAATTATCAAATTCATCAGCATTTTGATTGGCTCAAAAATAAGAATCCTGACGGTGTTGTAAGAGTCTATGGTGTCTACATTAAAAATATCTTGGATAGTGTAGGAAAAAGTTCAGAAAGTTCGATTGAATTTAAAGAGAGCGTTACTCAATTTAATCAGTTGTTAAGGGAAGTTTGTCCTGCAGGTGCATCCATTGGCAGGCTTGATAATGGGGTTTACGTTCTGATGTCAGAGCGACGGTTTTGGAACGCATTTGAGCGTGGACTTCGTCAGTTAAAAAAAGAGGCAACGGATCTCTCGCCGATTGTTGTTTCAACCGATACCCCTAATGACTCAACTGATCTGGATAGTGCACTGCATAACTTGGATACAGTATTTGTGCGTGCCACCAAAGAGAAAACAGATTTTGCTCGATTCAATTTGAAAGATCGTGATCATCTTAACGGCCAAACAGATATTCAATCTTATGAAGTCTCTCAGGCATTTGCTAACCATGAGATACAGATGTTCTTTCAGCCTAAGGTCGATATTAAAGATAACAATAGACTGGTAGGTGCGGAGGCACTGGTCCGCTGGATTCACCCTGAGAAAGGTTTGCTAACACCAAAAGATTTTGTCGATCTTCTTGAGTCCTCCCCATACAGGCTTACATTTATAAACAGTGTCGTTGAGCAATCCGCACATTTTTGTGAAACAATGAAACAGTCGGGTCTACCGATCTCGGTTTCATTTAACTTAAGCGCTAATGATCTTCAGGATTTGCGTGTCACCTACGAGTTGAGTCAGGTCCAAGAAAAGTACGGTTTTAGTGCCGGAGAGTTACAGATTGAGCTATCTGAACAGGAGACAGACGTCTCTTTGGATAACTTAAAGCGCTCCTTAGATGCCGTGAAAGAGCTAGGTTATTCAATCGCTTTGGATGATTTCGGTACCGGTATGAGCTCACTCGCCTATTTTCAAAACCTACCCGCCGATACCATCAAACTAGATAGAGCCTTTATCAAAGACATTCATCTAAACCCCTCGTCTGAGCATTTAACGAAAATGGTCGTATATTTGTCCAAAGCGGAGGGGCTGACAGTCGTAGCAGAAGGGGTTGAGAACGCCTCGGAGGCAGATAGACTGCTTAAATTAGGTGTTGATCAGGTGCAGGGGTTCCTATTTGGTAAACCGATGCCGGCTACTGAGTTTCTTCAATATTACGGCTTAGAATTAGTTGAAGATGATGTTTAAAAAGCGGCATATATCTTGCTAGTTTTTATCTAACTCTTTCCAATCGTTAATGGTTTAAACCTAATCTATATGTGGTCTTAATGAATAGAAAAGTCATCACAACAACACCTTACTCTGGTCAGAAACCAGGTACGTCTGGCCTTCGAAAAAAGGTTAAAGTATTTCAACAACCTAACTACTTAGAGAATTTTGTTCAGGCTGTTTTTGACTCTTTAGAGAGCTGCCAAGGCCAATCACTCGTGATCGGTGGTGACGGTCGTTATTTTAACCGTGAGGCAATTCAAACCATTATTAAAATGGCGATCGCCAATGGCTTTGAAACCTTAATCGTGGGTCAAGCAGGAATTCTTTCAACGCCAGCAGCCAGCTGTGTGATCCGTAAATATGGTGCAGTCGGTGGACTGGTGTTGTCAGCCAGTCACAACCCAGGTGGCCCTGATGAAGACTTTGGCATTAAATTTAATCGTGCCAACGGTGGCCCTGCAAGTGAGACCCAGACGGACAGTATTCACCAAACGACGGAAACCATTACTCGATACTTTACGATTGATGCTGAACCTGTAGATCTTGATAGTGTTGGAGAGGTTAGCATTGGAAATGCGCTGATTAAGGTGATTGATCCTGTCACAGATTATGCCGATCTGATGGAGGAGTTGTTTGATTTTAAAATCATGAAACAGCTCTTGAGCGGTTCAAATTTCACATTTCGTTTCGATGCCATGCATGCCGTGACTGGGCCTTATGCACAAGAGATATTCATCAACCGGTTGGGCGCACCAAAAGAGAGCGTTATCAACGCGATTCCAAAAGAGGATTTTGGTGGTCATCACCCCGACCCCAATCTTGTACATGCAGCCGAATTGGTCAAACAAGTCAATGAACAAGGGTTAGATTTCGGTGCCGCTTCGGACGGGGACGGCGATAGAAATATGATCATTGGCAACCATTTTTATGTAAACCCTTGTGACAGTTTGGCTGTATTAGCCGCGAACGCACAAAAGATTCCCGCCTATGAAGATGGATTGAAGGGTGTCGCTCGCTCAATGCCAACCAGTCGTGCAGTTGACCGTGTGGCTGAAAAACTCGGTATCAACTGTTATGAGACTCCTACCGGTTGGAAATTTTTTGGCAACCTGATGGATGATGGCCGTATCAGCTTCTGTGGTGAGGAGAGTTTTGGTACCAGTTCAGATCATGTTCGCGAGAAAGATGGACTTTGGGCTGTTCTATGCTGGATCAATATTCTGGCCGCGACCGGTCAATCGGTCTCTGATCTGGTTAAAGATCATTGGTCTCTATTCGGAAGGGATCTATTTACCCGCCATGACTATGAATCAATCGATTCAGACAGTGCAGCCAATATGATGCAGCAGCTAACAGCCTCTTTGGATAGTCTTGCAGGAGAGACCTTTGATGGCGTTACCCTGACTCTGGCCGATCAATTCAGCTACTCAGACCCTGTTGATGGCTCCGTCAGTCATAATCAAGGAGTTAGAATGCTGTTCGATAACGGAGGTCGTATCGTTGTTCGGCTATCTGGAACCGGTACGGCCGGTGCTACGCTGCGTGTCTATCTAGATCAGTTTACTCAGGATGAGTCGATTACTGACACACAAGCAGCTTTGAAACCTTTAATCGAGTTGGCGAATCAGTTGATCGGTATTAAGCAATTTACAGGACGCACAGAACCTGACGTTATTACTTGATAGAAGGTGTGGCCCTATGGATCGCGGTTTGTCGCTGCGCTCCAATTCGCTCCTACAATTTAACGCTCCGTTTGTAGGAGCGAATTGCCCGAAGGGCAAACCGCGATTGACACCACAGTTTAACTTCGTTGCGAAGATGCACGGATTTATATGTAGGAGCGAATTGCCCGAAGTGCAAACCGCGACAATTTAACTTTTGGCTCTTTCGATCGCCTGTTCTAGACGATCCTGTCCCCAGAAGGGTTCTCCATCAACGATGTAGAAGGGGCTGCCAAAGACACCAGCCTCAATGGCTTCGTCAGTCTCTTTGTCCAACTGATCATCTAAGCCTTTTGATTGCTCTAATAGAGCTGAATCAATACCCAGTTCATCGAGAAGTCGAGCTAACACAGCGTCCTCTGCAATATTCAGATCTCTCTGCCATACGGCACTCAAGAGTGCTCGGGCTAAACCTGGCACATCCGACCCTGCGTCTCTAACCGCAAGTAGTAGTTTAGAGGCAGGGCGACCATCCACGGGGAAGTTCTTTGGCTTAAGATTAATGGTGATTCCGCGTTGTTTTTGAATTCGGCCAAGTTCAGCTAAACGATAAGCTTGACGCTGTGGCGAACGCTGAGGAACAGGTACACCGCCTGTCGCAGCAAACAGGCGACCAATATCGAATGGGTGATAGACCACCTCGGCAGGAGCCTCTCTCTCTAATAGATTGCCTGCTAGACAGGTAAACGGCGAGATTGGTGATAGGTAATAATGAATGGTATGACTCATAAACGAATCCTTTTGTTTTACTGAGTTACGAATAGCAAGTCGTTGCGGATCTTAATTTAACCCTTAGCTCTTTTTAGCCACAAATGCAGGGTGTGGTTTTTCATCAATCGGCCAGTGAAGAATAACCGCCATCAAACCAAAGAAGATACCGGCCCACCAGATGTACTCATAATGACCATAAGTTTCGTAGAGATAGCCGCCTAACCAGACTCCAGAGAAACTCCCGACCTGATGACTAAAGAAGACGAAACCATACAGGGTGGCCATGTATCGTGTACCAAACATGTTCATAACGATACCGGACGTAGGTGGAACGGTTGCTAGCCACAGCAGCCCCATGACTGCACTGAAGATAAGCACCGATGTCAGCGTGATAGGGAATATCAAGAAGAGGGCGATCGCAATCGTTCTTCCTCCGTAGATTGCCACCAGTAGCTTCGATCGTGAGTGCTTGCGACAGATATTGCCGGCCCAGAACGCCCCAGCGATATTGAACAGACCAATCAATGAGAGAGACCAAGCACCGACCTGATGCGCGAAGCCTAAATCTGATAAATAGGCTGGCATGTGCGCTGTAATAAATGCGACGTGAAAGCCACAGACAAAGAAGCCAAATACCAGAAGCCAGTAGGATTTGTGACCAGCGGCTAATCGCACTGTTTCAGCAAATCCTTGATCCGTCTCTTTAATGACAGAACTTTTTTTAGCATTCAGAGGAATGGCTAACAACATCATCAATAGTGCGATAGCCGTTAGAATATGCAGTGAGTTGATCCAGCCAAAATCAGAGATAAACATCTGAACCAATGGAACAAGCGCAAATTGACCAGCAGAGCCACAAGCGGTGCCCAAACCGAGTACCCAGTCACGTCGTTCTGGTGGAACGGATTGAACTAAAGCAGGAAGAACGATGCCAAACGAAGTGCCGGCGACGCCAGCACCCACGAGAAACCCTAATCCTGCATTAAGCGTGAAAAGATCCGACACACCAGCTGTTAGATAAACACCTAGGGCATAGACCAGTGCGCCACCAAACAGGACGTTGCGATTTCCGAAACGGTCGGCAAGCCCGCCAGTGAAAACCGACATAATTCCCCAGCTCAGGTTTTGCAAGGCTAGGGCAAAGCCTATGATGTCACGCCCCCAGTCGGTTGAAGCCTCAATAGGACGCATGTACAAACCATAACTCGACCGTATACCAAAGGAGATCATCAATAATAGGCAGCCACTGGCGATCAGGAAAATCGTTGAAGGGGAGAGTCTCTGAGTCATGTTTGATCCAGCTTAAAGAAGAATCGCTCAATGATAGTTGCCTATCTATTTGCGGACAACTGTATAATCATCATCCAACATTAAGATAGTGACTCCATGTTTACAGCTTTTATCTCTGCTATTACTCCGGTTTTTTTGATCGCCGTCCTTGGTTTCTTTCTGGCACGAAAAACGGACTACCTAGAACACCCTGGTTTGGCCATGCTCTCCAGCCAGATCGCCTTGCCCGCTCTGGTGTTTACCTCGGTGACTCAGATGAAAGTTCCCGTCACAGAGATGGGGTATTTGATGGGAGTGACCGCTCTCTGCTTAGCGGTCGGTGCTACTCTGATAGCCATTTTTTGCAAGCTGCTTAACACCTCACCGCGCTTCTATCTCTCGACACTGGTCAACCCCAATACGGGCAATTTAGGTATTCCACTGGTCTTTGCACTGTTGGGGCCTGAGGCTCTGGCATCTGCGGTCATCATTTCAACAACTGTGACGCTTAGTCACTGGACATTAGGAACCACCGCCATGTCAGGCCAATACAATTGGCGCTCACTGGTCACCAATATGCCTCTGTTAGCACTCTTGTCAGGTGCAATCGTGGTATCGATGGATTTGACGATTCCTGTGCCTATCAGTCGTGCTTTAGATTCTATCTCCGGTATAGCCATACCGATTATGGTCATGTTGTTAGGCCGCTCATTAGCCCGTTTAAAGATAGGGGGTGCCCGTCAGGTTGGCATCATTGCAGGTTTATCCATCTACCGACCCTTGTCGGGTTTTTTGATTGCCTGGCTGGTTGTATCCCTAATTACTATCGATACCACTGCAGCGCTCTCACTGCTTATTCAGATGTCGATGCCGGTTGCTGTGATGAGTTATGTTCTAACGGTTCGATATGGCGGTCCTGTCGATCGTATTGCCGCTCTTACCATTACCAGTATTCCTGTTAGCCTTGTAATACTGGTGTTGATCTTCAACTTTCAGTCAGCACTGGTTTAAAAGGGTAGGTCTGGCTGACTCTTTCTTGCTATAATTTCACGCTTATTTTTTTGTCGATACCGACTGCCTATTTTTCGAGATCAAACTCGATATGGAGAAATGAATGAGCGCCCGCGTTGCAATAGTTATGGGGTCTAAATCAGACTGGCCAACCATGGAAGAAGCCGCCAAGATGCTAGATGTACTGGGTGTCGAGTACACCGCTGAAGTGGTATCGGCACATCGCACCCCAGATAAGATGTTCCGCTTTGCTGAACAAGCTGCCGACAATGGCATCAAAGTTATTATTGCCGGTGCTGGTGGTGCGGCTCACCTCCCAGGTATGATTGCTGCTAAAACCATTGTGCCTGTGCTGGGTGTGCCTGTGCAGAGCAAGGCATTGAGCGGCCAAGACAGTCTTCTATCCATTGTTCAGATGCCACGTGGTATTCCTGTTGGAACCCTGGCTATCGGTGGAGCAGGTGCATTTAATGCCGCGCTACTGGCCTCTCAGATGCTAGCAACAACCGATGCAGAGCTCGCCGTTCGTCTGCAAAATTGGCGTAATGAACAGAGCCAAACGGTTCTAGATAATCCAGATCCACGAGGTTAAGCATGCAGTTGCCACGTATTGTCATTGCCGGTAATGGTCAACTAGGTCAAATGCTTCAGCAAGCAGGTGCACCCCTGCAGCTTGAAGTACAACCTATTCACCCGATAGGTGATCAACTGGTCGAGTTGAATGACGACGACGTTATCTCGGTAGAGATTGAGCACTGGCCTGAGAACCCTGTCGGTAATCAGCTTAAATCTCACCCAAACTTTCGCAACGATGCGGCTCTATATCAGGTCATTGATCGTTTTCGTCAGAAATCGACCTTAGATCGCCTTAATGTCCCAACGGCCCCTTGGGTTGATTTAAACAGTGCCGATGCATCCATTGCCGAGTCGCTATCCTCTCTGGGTGAGCGTGCCGTCGTAAAGGCTCGTATGGGTGGTTACGATGGGCGTGGTCAATGGCGCTGGACGCAGGGTGATGAGATTCTTGCTGAATGGGATGGCATTGCCATCGCTGAAGCGATGATCCCGTTCTCACATGAGGTGTCGTTAGTTGGCGCACGAAATGCACAGGGTGAGAAGGTCTTCTACCCATTGACGCGTAACTGGCATCAAGACGGCATTTTGCGTGCGAGTATTCCTGGGTTAGATAATGACCCTGCGATGCAAGCAAGTGCTGAAGGTTGGCTGGGATCGATCATGGATGACTTTGACTACATCGGCGTCATGGCGATGGAGTGTTTTGTTGTCGATGGTGAATTATTGGTTAATGAGTTAGCGCCACGTGTCCATAACTCCGGACACTGGAGCCAAGAGGGTGCTAGTGTCAGTCAGTTTGAATTGCACCTAAGAGCGCTTGCTGGTTTACCTTTGATCACCCCTGAGTTTCGTGGTGTCTCTATGATGTATAACTTGCTTGGACGAGACTGGAAAGCAGAGTGGCTGGCGGTACAGGGCGCTCATGTGCACTGGTATGGTAAAGAGATCCGTCCTGGTCGTAAGGTAGGTCATCTCAACATCGTTAGACCGACTGTTTCCGCACTAGTTGAAAGCTTGTCCGAACTCGAGCCTCACTTGGATGAGGGTGAAGCAGTGGTGGTTGAGTGGGCAAAAGCTCAGCTTAGCTAATTTAACAAGCTAATCTCTAAAACTAAAAAAGCCGCTTGAGGTATCTCAAGCGGCTTTTTTGTATCGACTGATCGATTAAGCAGTTGCTTTTGGAGCAGCCGCTTTACGAGTTGTTTTTGCAGCTGGTTTAGCCGCTTCAACTGAAGGCATGAAGTTTGAAAGATCAAAGTTTTTCATGTCGAATTTAGAAAGGTCGAACTGTGCTAGATCGAATTTCGCTAGGTCGAACTTAGAGAACTGAGCCATCGCTTCTTCTGTCATCTCTTGAGTAGACTTTTCGAAGATTTCAGTCAGTTCAGCTTTTGCAGCCATTAGAGCAGAGATCTCTTCTTCAGCAACAGTGTTTAGTTTTGCTTCCATCTCTTTAAAGAAAGCAACCTGAAGTTCTAGAGCAGCTTTTGGCTCTTTTGATTCAGTCAATGCTTTAACATGCTCAAGACCACGGTTTAGCATCTCTGTAGCAACAGTTTGCTGCATGCCGAATAGTTTTTCAGCAGTTTGTTTGTTGATTTCAGCTGCTTTAGTGAAAGGAGCCATCTGTGCTTTGAACTGGTTCATCATTTCGTTGTACATGGTGACCTCCGAGGTCTTTAAGTTTCTATCTAAAAAGTTTGTTGCACTGCAACATTTGACGCCATATTAGACATTGACTAAAAAACAATCAACACTTTTTTGTGCATTGCACAAAAATAATTATTCTGACCATCTCATATCATTCTGCGTTAAACTTATTCGTAACTTTAGATCTGTATTTGACGATTAATGAATCCATATGAACACGCTCCGATTGGAGTCTTTGATTCAGGAGTGGGCGGGTTAAGTATCTTATCCGCTTGCCTTAACAACCTACCCAATGAGTCCTACCTGTATATCGCTGACAGTGGCTATGCACCCTATGGTGATAAGAGCGATGCAGTGATCCGTGAGAGGGTGGTTCAGATCGTCTCTTACCTCATTGAGAAGGGCGCCAAGGCGATTGTGATCGCGTGTAATACAGCAACCGCTGCTGCTGTTCACGAGTGCAGAGAGCTATTCTCCTTACCGATCATTGGTGTTGAACCCGGACTAAAGCCTGCCATTAAGATGAGTCAGTCAAAACGCGTTGGCGTTCTGGCAACTCAATACACGGTAGAGAGTCAGAAGTTCCAACGATTGGTCTCCCAGCTTAAACAGCAAGCAGAGTCGATTACAGCACTTGGCTGCCCTGGATTGGTCGAATTAATTGAAAACCCAAACACCACCAATCAACAACTCAGCACACTACTAACCACTTATATTGATCAGTTTGAAGCAGCCGATATTGATACCTTAGCGCTTGGATGTACGCATTATGGATTTGTTGAGAAAGAGATCAGCGAGTTGTTCAGTCATCCAGTTAAGGTGATCGACACATCGGAATCGATCGCGCTCGAAGTTAAACGTCGTTTAACTGAACAGAAATTACTCTCTCTCTCCAATCAAGCGGGTAAATTAGAGATACTGACCACAGGACGAGACAGAGAGGCTCTCTCTGAGTTATCTAAACGTTTAATCCAATTTGAGGGGGTCGTCACCCCTGTAGAGGTATCCAAGTGATTGAGTTTATAAAAAAACTTCTCCGTTCAGACCCTGTTGAAGAGCCGGTGGCTTCGGAGTTTGAATACAAAGGGTTCAAGGTTTCAGTCAAACCGAGAAAAGTGGATGGCGGCTATGGTGTGGGTGGCATGATCTCCAAGGAGATTGATGGCCAATGGTTGGAACAGCCGTTTATTCGTGCTGACAGCATGGCATCAAAAGAGATCTGTGTAGAGGTCACCATGAACAAAGCAAAAATGACGATTGATCAGATGGGGGATGCACTGTTTAGCAAATCTGGCCATCGGTAAGGGCTTCTTCAGATTTTTCAGAGTCAGAGTGTATTACAGAATCATACATCACGACCTGATTTCGGCCTGAGTGTTTGGCTGCGTAAAGTGCTTTGTCACTATCGCTGATCAGCCCCAGCATGATCTCTTTTGTTGTCATTGTGCTGATGCCATCAAAGGTCGCAATTCCGACACTGACGGTTACTCCTAAAGAAAGATCGCTCTCTAAGAAGGTCGTTGATTCAATCACCTCTCTGAATCGCTCGAAAATCGCTTTAGGATCTGATTCAAGCGCCGTACAGCAGACAACAAACTCTTCACCGCCGTATCGTGACACTAGATCATAGGGTCTAAATGTCTCTTTCATTCGATCAGCAAACTCTTTAAGCACTCTGTCGCCAACGGGGTGTCCATAGGTATCGTTTACCCGTTTAAAAAAGTCGATATCGCAAATGGCCAGTGCTAATGGCTCACCGGTTCGTTTAGTTCGTTCAATTTCATTATCAAGATGCTCGATCAGAGAGGCGCGATTTTGCAAACCGGTCAGCTCATCATGCTCTGCCTTGTAGGCGAGCATCTCATTGGCAATATTGAGTCGATTTTGCAGCTCTAAAGTTCGTAAACCAACGCCCAGTCGTGCGCGCAACTCAACGGGTTTAGTAGGTTTGCTGATGTAGTCGTTAGCTCCGGCTTGCAGTGCAGTTGCCAAGTGCTCTTGATCGGAGTGTGCAGTGACCAACACAATGTAGGGTGGGTCATTACTCTCAAGCGCTCTGATTTTACGACAAAGCTCTATGCCATCCAGATTGGGCATCTCCCAATCAAGAACGAGCATACGTGGAGGTTCTGCTTCTGTTGTCAGAATTTCAAATGCCTCTTCACCATCCTGCGCGGTCATTACGTCAAAGCCCCAACCCTCAAGTTGGCGCTCCATCAGCATTCTTAAGACTTTATCGTCGTCGGCAATCAGTACTTTCATAATCTCTGTTAATAGATTGAATTTCATTCAGTGTAGCAGGGCATTCAGAAAGTACAGAAAATATTAAAAAATCTTTTATATTAGTTTTGCCTAATATATTATTACCGGAACTTAACCCTTATAAACGAATAGAGTGTTTGATATGCAGATCAGAAAGGCCGTTAACCTAGCAGTGACCGCGTGCACCCTAGTGACAACCATTTCACTAACGCAACTGGCTTCAGCCCAAGAGCTAGCGTTTACTGAGACCAAAATTATTCAGCAACCGATCAAGGTCGAATTCGACGGGACTGTGGAAGCGGTTAATCGAGCTATTGTTGCCGCACAAACTTCTGGTCGAATTCTAGAATTACCTTTTGATTATGGCGATTTTGTTGAGCAGGGCAGTGTGATAGCTCGCCTAACACAGAGTGAACAGCGCGCAGGGCTGGATGCTGCAAGAGCTTCTATCAATGAAGCACAAACCGCTTTTGATGAAGCTACTCGTCAATTGGATCGTTTAACCGCACTGTTTGAGCGCAAATTGGTCGCGATCGCGCCTGTAGACAGCGCTCGCCAACAACGTGATGCAGCCAAAGCAAGACTCGATGCAGCAAAAGCTCAGGTTTCTAATGCCCGTGCTCGTTTTGATTACACTGAGGTAATCGCGCCCTATTCAGGTGTAGTGGTTAACAAGCTAGTTTCTGAAGGGGAGACGGTACAACCAGGTACACCATTGATAGAGGGGATTGCACTGGATAGATTACGTGTTCGAGTTCAAATCCCGCAAGCCAACCTGGTCGATGCCAAACAGAGTCAGTTTGTTAATGTTGTGTTGGGTGATCAGGTTGTAGAACCTGTCGATCAACGCTTAATTCCGACAGCCGATCCACTAAGTCATACCTTTACACTGCTTCTAACGTTACCAGCGGGTGACCCTGCTCAAATGCCGCTTCCAGGTGAGTTAGCACGTGTTCAATTTACCATTGATGAAGAGCCTGTGCTGACTCTGCCTAAGTCATCTATAGCGACTCGTGGTGAAGTGGAAGGTGTTTATGTGGCTTCAGGCGATTCAGCTCTCCAATTTAGATACATCAGAACCGGTCAAACTGCTGGTGAACAGGTAGAAATTATCTCTGGTCTCGCAGAGGGCGAAACCGTAGCACTTGATCCTATTAAAGCGGCCTCAATTTATAAGGAGGCGAATCGTGCAGAGTAATGACACTCAAACACTGGGCATATCGGGACGAATTGCCAAGAGTTTTTTAACGACTGAAATTACCCCGCTACTGGCGATCGTGGGTCTTCTGCTAGGTCTTTTTGCCGCGCTGGTGACACCGCGTGAGGAGGAACCACAGATCAACGTCACCTTTGCCAACGTGATGATTCCTTTTCCAGGCGCAAGTGTTGCTGAAGTAGAGTCGCTTATCACCACATCTGCAGAGCAGGTGGTGTCAGAGATCAGTGGCGTCAAAAACATCTACTCTGTTTCCAGCCCAGGCATGGCGCTGTTGACGGTTCGTTTTGAGGTCGGCGAGCCAAGAACCGATGCGATTGTCCGTCTCTATAACGCCTTCTACTCGAACAGAGATATCTTCCCGCCGAATATGGGTATTGGTGAACCGGTCATCAAACCTAAGGGCATTGATGATGTACCAGTTCTAGCTGCGACCTTATGGAGTCGTGATGAATCAGTTAGCAGTGCCGATCTATTGAACGTCGCTCATACGATTCAGTCTGAGCTTCAGCGAGTTGAAGGAACCCGCGATATCACTGTGATTGGCGGCGCTAACCGTGCCATTCAGATCGACTTCGATCCAGTCAAGATGGCGGCACTCTCGGTTACTTTGGATGATGTTCGCGCTAAGTTGCAATACGCTAATGTGACAGCCGATACTGGTGATCGCGTCAAAGCGAACAGCGCCATTCGAGTTCAAGCAGGTCAACTACTTCAGGATGTCTCAGAGGTTAAAAACCTAGTGATAAACGTTCGAAATGGCGCACCGGTTTACCTTCGCGACATTGCTAATATCTACGATGCTCCAGAACAACCGAATCAATACGTCTCTTTTGGTACTGGGCAGGCTGCAGCAGATCAGACTGCATTGACCCCTGCAATCACCATTGCCGTGGCAAAGAAACCGGGTGAGAACGCGGTTGAAGTCGCTGATGCATTGATCGATCGATTTGAAGCGATTCAGGGTATCTATGTTCCGGATAACATCGAGACAACGATTACCCGTAACTATGGTGAGACAGCTGATGATAAGGCGCAAACCCTAATCAAAAAGCTGATTTTCGCTACGCTGTCGGTCATCGTCCTAGTGCTATTTGCACTGGGTGTTCGTGAAGCTATTGTGGTGGGCATTGCCGTTATCGTCACCTTGGCTATTACACTCTTTGCCTCATGGGCATGGGGCTTTACCCTTAACCGAGTGTCGCTATTTGCGTTGATCTTCTCGATCGGCATTTTGGTTGACGAT
The DNA here is from genome assembly GCF_013283255.1 of Marinobacterium sp. xm-m-383. Lineage (NCBI taxonomy): Bacteria > Pseudomonadati > Pseudomonadota > Gammaproteobacteria > Oceanospirillales > Oceanospirillaceae > Marinobacterium > Marinobacterium sp. xm-m-383. Next base: position 402,764 of record NZ_WBYT01000001.1, read on the forward strand.
GCCATTGTCGTTGTAGAAAACATACACCGTCATATGTCGATGGGTGTTAAATCACTACGTGAAGCGATTCCCCTTGCAGTCGATGAAGTGGGTGGCCCAACAATATTGGCAACCTTTACTGTCATTGCAGCCCTACTGCCTATGGCCTTTGTCAGCGGCTTGATGGGCCCTTACATGTTGCCGATTCCGATCAACGCCTCAACAGGTATGCTGATCTCACTAGCCGTCGCCTTCATCTTGACCCCTTGGCTCTTTTTGAAGCTGTTTAGACGTCATGTTGAAACAGGTCATTCAGCGGACCATGGCCACTCTGAATCTCGCTTCAAAGGTCTATTTGTTAAGCTACTGACACCGATGCTACGTCAAGGCAAAGGAGCGTTGAACCGTTACCTTTTGCTGGTATCAATTCTGGCGATGATCGGTGGATCCGTCTACTTAGTTGTTAATCAGTCGGTCATTCTTAAGATGCTACCCTTCGATAACAAGAGTGAGTTCCAGGTTATCGTTGATATGCCAGAGGGAACCTCTCTAGAGCAGACGCAGCGTGTCTTAACTGAGTTGGCAGAGGATCTGCAGGCACTTCCTGAGCTGAAAGATTTCCAAATCTACTCAGGGTCTGCCTCACCGATTAACTTCAACGGTTTAGTTCGTCAGTACTACTTGCGTTCAGCACCTCATATGGGTGACATTCAAGTTAACCTCAGTGATAAGGTGTTACGTGATCGTAAGAGTCACGAAATAGCGCTTGAGGCACGCGCTCTGCTTGCCGACACGGCTAAGCAATTCAACGCCAACGTGAAGGTCGTCGAGATGCCGCCAGGGCCTCCGGTTATGGCACCTCTAGTGGCAGAGATCTATGGTCTGGATAAGCAGGGTCAAATTGACGTAGCCAAACAAGTTCGCGCGCAATTTGAGTCTACCGATGGCGTGGTCGATGTCGATGACAGCATTGAGGCCCAACAGACTAAAGAGATCTTTGCGATTGATCGCGTTCGTGCAGCGCACTTTGGTGTAGCAGATGCGACCATTGTTGCGGCACTAAACAGTGCGATCCGCGGTGAAAGCTTGGGATACCTGCATGATGACAACTCACGCGTTCCCGTGCCATTAACGCTTAAGCTGGGTGACCAAGATAAGGCAAACATCGCTAAGATTGAGTCTATTCAAGTTCGATCAGATAAAGGCACCTTAGTATCTTTGGCTGATGTTACTCAGCGTATCGATACGCAAGTAGAGCAGAGTGTTTACCACAAAGATCTACTGCCTGTTGTTTACGTCACCGGTGATGTGGCAGGTGATACGGATAGCCCGCTCTATGGTCTATTTGAGATTGAATCGAAGCTGGATGACGTCGCACCAAGTGGTAATCCGATAGAGCGTTTCTTCTTCTCAGAACCTTCTGATCCCTATGAGTGGAGCTTGAAGTGGGACGGCGAGTGGCAGATCACCTTTGAAACCTTCCGAGATATGGGTATTGCCTACTCAGTCGGTCTGATCATGATCTACCTACTGGTTGTTGCTCAGTTCCGTTCTTACGGCATCCCATTGATTATCATGGCTCCGATTCCTCTAACGATTATCGGCATCATGCCAGGTCACGCGATACTGGGGCAGCAGTTCACGGCGCCTTCTATGATCGGCATGATTGCACTGGCCGGCATCATTGTTCGAAACTCCATACTGTTGGTGGATTTCATTCAGCAACAAGTGAAAGAGGGCATGAGTTTCCAAGAAGCAACGATTAATGCGGCTGCAGTTCGTTCGTTACCCATTGCACTCACCGCAGTCGCTGCGATGATGGGTGGCTTCTTTATCATTGACGATCCAATCTTCGGTGGTCTTGCAGTTTCATTGATCTTCGGTTTGATGGTATCAACCATACTGACCTTAGTCGTAATTCCGGTGGTCTACTACCACTACCATTGGAAGAAACATGCTTAATTGATGTTTGATTTGAAAACCCGGCTTTTGCCGGGTTTTTTATTTTGCAAAAGTTGGCACGCCATTTGCTTAACCTAATCAATCGCACCAACAATAATAAGGGGATTGATATGCAACTTTCACAAAACGATTCAAATTACTTAGCAAGCTTCGAACTAGAAACGCTGATGATGGACGCTAAGGATCTTAAAGAGGCAATGTCTAAAGAGATCGCCATTCTTAGTGATAAGGGTAACTACTCGTTAAGAGCCATTAAACGAAGCTCACTGCGCCTATTAGCTTACCAAACAGCTTTGCACAGCCAACAAAATTCGATAGAACGATATGCACGCGTTCATGCACCACTATTGGTGCATTAAGTCTGGCTGGCAATTAACGACCCTTCTCGGTCATTTCCAATCCACTCCGAGGCCTCTGTGTAGTCTTGTTTATGGGCTAACGTGGGGGTTAGTACACTTAGATTCACCACATGGAGTGCTTGATTGTCTGCAAGCAGTTCGGGGGCTCATTCCTGCTTCGGTCTTTTCAGAGTTAGCCAGCCATTGATCAGGCCAAGCTACATATGTGACATTAATGTCTAAAGGTGGCCCAATTCTTGCTTGTCACTGTAGCGTACAAGCGTCAGCCATATTTCTAAGAAAACTCGTGCTGAGCGCTAATTTATTGAAATATGCAATGCAATATGCGTTGCGTTTTGCTAATGAGTTTGCGGGTTTAACATTGCTTATGAGTTCACCAAAGTTTTTTCTGAGTGCTATTTGGGCCACATTTCTATGGTTGTTTTCGGCAGCCTCACTGGCTAACGCAGGAGAGAAACCATCCGGCATTCTGTTGGTGAATACGCTTGGGCCTGATCCGTTCACAACGCAGTTAATTAGCGGTGTAGAGCGTTCGATTGCGACCGAAAACAAGGGGCGGCAATTGTACGTGGAGAACTTGGATGCCTTGCGTCATACATCTTTTCCATTGGAAGAGACCGCTGAGTATCTACAGAGCAAATATCGTGATACGGATCTTCAGGGTGTCATCTTTTTTGGTCATATCGCTCGGCAGTTGGCTGAAATGCATCCCAATCTGCTCAAGAATGTGACCAAAGTCACCGACAACCTTGCTGGGCGCGCCACAGAGGTTCAGTCTGACCTAGTTTATGTCGATTACCTATTTTCCCCATTGTCATTCGTTGACGAAGCTCTTCGTCTGACTAAACCAGAAACTGTATATTTGCTGGGAAGTTCCAGAGATCCGGTGGGTGCTGCCGGATTTGACGCTCTAAAAGCAGTCCTAGCAAGCAGATCTCTTAATGTTGAGATACTGCATGATCAAAATGGTAAGCAGTTGGAGCAGCGGCTTAACTCGATTGGATCTGACAGTATCGTTATTGCAGTCCCCAGATTCTCTCCAATTGAATGGGGTCTTCAGCCTATTGGTGAGATGCAGCGGTTAGTCGCACAGCTTAGCGTTCCGGTCCTCTCTACAGTTTCGGTATTGATGGGTACTGGCATTTTAGGCGGAAAGCTCTTCTCGGTTCTTGGCTTGGGAGAGACGCTCGGGACTGCTGCCCTGGGCGGAGATCCCAGTCTCCTCAATCACCCAGCCCTTTATGATGGCGAAGCGCTATCAAGGCACGGTTTCACAAAGGGCGACCTGCCATCGGATGTTGAGCTCAGTCGACCGTTGACGCCAACATTATGGGAGGCGTACCGGTACGAGGCAGCTACAGTGTTCGGAATGCTTGTAGGGCTAGGCGCTTACTCGCTCTATTTACGTCGACGCGTTGCTGCGGGCTATCGGGAAAAGCTTAATTACCTTGTAGCACGTAGCGCACTGGTCAGCGATCTGGAGGCAAAGAACTCGCGGATTGAGGCGGCACAGCGTGAGACGGATCTGTTGCTAGCGACCGCTGAAATTGTGCTGTTTGAGCTGGATATCGAATCGGGCACTGCCCAATTGGTAGCTGGCCAGCACAAATTGATTCCAAGGAATCAGCCATTTGATCATGTTCAGATGATTCATCGTCTCTCTGCCTCGACCGAGGTTAGGCAGGCTTTGAAGAATACCTTTGCAAGCGATAATGCCAGTTACACCGCGCGTGTACAGTTCGAAACTGGTGATAAGCCGGTATGGGGTCAGGTGGTTACGGGGAGCCAATATAAACGCGAGGGTAGAGCTAAGCGGTTGTTTGCGCGGCTCGATGTGACTGAGCTTCAAGAGAAAAACGAACAGTTGCGCTCGGCTACTGAGAAACAAAAAGAGCTATTTGCCGTGATCGGTTATGAGCTGCGAACCCCCGTAGCTGCGATTGACATGGTGCTAAATGATACCGACCTAGACCTCGCTGAGCGTCTGACTAGTATTCGCGAGATATCACGCAGCCTGCTTCACATTCTGGAGGATTTGCGCACAGTTGTAGCCCCTGAGCGCGCTATTGAGGCTAAGGCGGTGATTGCCAATCCTGTTGATATAGTACAGCGCGCACTTGCGCCTCTGGCACCGTTGCTGAAAGAGAATCAAATTCAGCTTAATTTGCAGGCACCAGTTGGCGTTGAACCGGTATGGCTGAAGGACCAGGCGCTACGCCAATTGGTAACAAACCTAGTCAAAAATGCAGCCCTCCATTCGGGAGGCTCCAAGGTTTGGGTTTCCCTTGAGGCTGCGTCTTGCGGCGAACATTTAGAAATCCAGTTAGCGGTTGCTGATAACGGGATTGGTATTCCAAGTAATCAAGTTGCTAAGGTGTTCTCGGCCTTTGGGCGTGGCGACACCAGCAAGGATGGTTCGGGTTTAGGCTTATATATTGCGAAGCAGCTGGCAGCGCAGTTGGGCGGTGAACTAGAGTATCGAGAAAGGGCATCGAGTGGTGCTCAATTCAGTATGCAATTTAAGGCCGAGGCCGCAAATACTGAGGCACAGGCACAGGCACAGGCACAGGCACAGGCACAGGCACAGGCACAGGCACAGGCACAGGCACAGGCACAGGTTAACCTTTCTGGGATGAGTATTCTATTGGCTGAGGATGATCGTGTTTTGAGAATGCTTACTGAGAAAACGATCACCAAACAGGGAGCTACCATCAGAAGTTACGAGAACGGGAGACTGGCTCTAGATAGCTTCCTAGCACAACCCGTTGATCTAGTATTAACGGACTTAATGATGCCCGAAATGAACGGTTTGGAGTTAATTAGAGGTATCCGGCAGGTCGATCATACAGTCCCCATCGTTGCTATAACGGCCGCCGTTGTTGGTGACGAGACTGACGAACTGCTTGAGGCTGGTGCCAACGCTGTTATCTCAAAGCCTATAAGCAGCGAAAAGCTAATAGATACATTGACCTCGATTCACTTGCAGAGCTCAGGTGTAGAACAGGCGAGCGTTGATTGATTTACGACGGGTTGAGCCGAGTGTGTGGCAGGGTGTGAAAATGAATGAGGTGGCGTTCCCGACCCTTCTCGGTCATTTATGACCACTGCACGCGTTGAAAAATCATTCCTAAATGTCAGGTTTGGGTCTATAGTTACTGGAAGCTAGAATTTTGGCGGATGTGCATTGTTGATTAGGTTCTTGATAGTTGGTTTGCTTCAAATATTTGTAGCACTTCCCGTATGGGCGCAAGAAGCGATCTGGGTATTCGAAGACACAACGGCTTCGCGAAGTATTGAAGACGTTGTTGGAAGTCCTGCTTCTTTTGTAAAGACCACCGATACCCATAAAGGGTTTAGTCAGTCGGTATTTTGGCTCCGTGTCGATCTGACAAACGAGACCGCGCAGAGGCAGACGCAGGTGGTGCAGTTCGAGTCACATCTGCTGCCCAAAATAGAGCTCTACGGTGTCCTAGAGAACGCCGCTGTAAGTGGTCTTTCTATCGATAGGGCTGAGCGCCCGCTCCCCACTCTGCTTCCCAGTTTTCCGATTGAGTTAGAGGCGGGCCGCTCTGCAACTCTACATTTTAAAATCACATCGTCCTTCGAAATTGAGCTGGCTTATGGGGTTAAAACCCTTAATGTAGCCCTAGCGGACAACGGAAGGTTTGAAAATCTTCGCTATGCACTAACGCTGGGACTTTTGATCTTGCTGGCTTACAACATAGCCTCAGCGATTATCATTAGACAGGCGTTACATTGGTTGTATGTAGTGTTTGTCTCGTTCATGCTCTGCACGCAGGCCATAGAGATTCAATTAATTCCTTTAGGCAGGCACTTCGCCGCAGTTAGCGGCGCTTTAGGTTTGATTTGCGGAACGCTTTTTCTCGCCTCTCTTTTCAATCAGCTACGAGATAAGTTTGTCCGCTCGGGCATAGCTATTTGCACCATTGCAAGCCTAATCCCCCTTGTGCTCTACGGACCCGCGGCTGCCTATCAGTCGTTGATGAGTTTGTCCGTTCCACTCAACTTATTGCTACTCAGCGCACAAGTGATTGTTTCGCTGGTTAAACGTAAACCTTACAGTAAGTTGGTTTTCGCGGGTTGGACGGCCTTTGTGGGTGGAACGGTTCTGGCCTTGATGGGCGGAAACGGAGTCCTACCGTTCGAATTTCAATCAGCCTACGCTGTTGGAAGCTTGCTTGAGGCCACCTTGTTCTCCGTTCTCCTTGCCTATCGTCTGCATGACCGTGACCAGACTGTCGACTTGTTAGCGCATCAGCGAGCGAACAATGAGCGCCAAAAAGAGATGTTTGCCATAATTGGCCACGAGCTGCGCACACCGGTATCGATAATATCTATGGTTGCTGATAACGCCGACATGCAACCAAACGATAAAGTCGCCCAGATAAAAAGTATCGCTGAAAATCTTTTGAATGTTCTTGAGGATCTGCGAATTGTGGTGGCGCCCGAACGTGCTTTGGTTGCCAAATTAGAGTTAGCAGACCCAGTCGAAATTCTGAAGCGTGCGCTCTCACCGATGAGTTCTATGCTCGCCGCAAATGGCTTCTCCCTGCATATCGAGTCCGCGCAATCCAAAGGTCAATTATTCGAGATCCGGTCACAGCAGTTTCGACAGTGTGTTACCAACCTAGTTAAAAACGCCGCATTACACTCTGGTGGATCTGAGGTTCACGTTAAGTACGAGCATCAGGTCAACAAAAATAACGAGGTAATCTGTCGCGTCAGGGTCGAGGATAACGGCACGGGCATCCCAGATACACTGAAAAATAAAGTGTTCGATGCTTTCAGGCGAGGCGGTACGAATCAAGAGGGTTCAGGGTTAGGCTTGTTTATCGTCAAGAATTTCGCAGAGCAGATGGGTGGTACGCTCGCTTATTCGGCGAGCGAGTACGGTGGCGCTTGTTTTGAGCTCACGTTCCCCGTCAAGGCAGTTAACTCTGAGGCACAGGCACAGGCACAGGCACAGACACAGACACAGCGTGCAGGCCTCTCCAATATGCGTATCCTACTTGCTGAAGATGATCGAATGCTTCGAATGCTTACGATAAATATGCTGACTAAAGAGGGAGCAGAGGTTAGTGCCTACGAAAATGGAAGGCTTGCCCTCGCTGCATACTCACCAGAAAAGTTTGATCTCGTAATCACTGACTTGATGATGCCCGAGATGAACGGTCACGAGCTAACTAGAAAGATTCGATCATGGTCATCGGAGACTCCTATCATCGCTGTCACAGCTGCCGTTGTTGGAATTGAAACCGATCAATTTCTAGCTGAGGGAGCGGATTATGTCATTCCCAAGCCAGTATCTAAATCCGCTCTACTAGATGCACTTCATGAGATAAACAGTCGCCGTGCAGCTGGATCTTAGATGTCGCCTAAGTGCCGTTAAGAGACAAAAAAGAGAGCCGTAGCTCTCTTTTTTAAAATCACAGCATTCTGCTATGCAAAGTGCAGTGATGTTTAGTTGCTCATTATGCTTTAGCAGACATGAACTTTTTTAGTTCTTCGAACATTGGAGCTGAAGCGTAATCTTCTACACTCTGTTCCATCAGTTCAGTCAATTCAGCTTTAGCGGCTGCAAGTGCTGCGATCTCTTTCTCAGCAACTTCAGTCATTTTAGCTTCAGCTTCTTTCAAGTATTTAACTTGAAGTTCTAGAGCTGCTTTTGGATCTTTAACTTCAGTTAGAGATTTCATCTGTGAAAGAGATGCGTTAACAACCTCTGTTACATAAGATGATTGAAGACCAATTAGGGCTTCAGCAGTCTTCTTGTTGATCTCAGCCATCGCCATCATTGGCTTCATGCTATCTTTTAGTTCGTTCATCATGAGTCATACTCCTAATTTAATTTATTGTGCACTGCACCATAGGGTCAATATATTGTGGTTTTTGCTAACTGTCAAACCTTTTTGTGCACCGCAACAAAAATATATTTAGAAACTCCCACTGTGGTTTTTTTCACGAATAGGTATCATGGCGGCAACACAAGGAAACCGACATGCAACTCTCTATACTCTTCGAAGATGACTATCTTATAGCAGTAGATAAACCCTCGGGTTTATTGGTTCATCCGAGTTGGATTACAAAGCCTGATGAACCCACCTTAATGGGCCTGCTGAAAGAGCACTTTAATGCTGAAAAGCTGCATACTATCCACCGACTTGATAGGGCAACTAGTGGGGTTATGTTGGTTGGTAAAGAGCTTGAGTCATCGAAAACAATGCAAGAGCAGTTTCAGGCCAGAGGTGTAAAAAAAGAGTACGAGTGTCTTGTAAGAGGGTGGTTTAGTGAACCCCAGGGCAGAATTGATCATGCATTGGTGCCCAAATACGATAAATATGCAGATCCCCTAGCAAGCCAGGATAAAGAGGCCAAAGAGGCGGTAACCGACTTTGAAGTCATCGCGCAAACTGAGCTGGATATTCCGGTTGGGCGCTACTCAACATCCCGCTACAGCCTTGTAGCCTGTTTCCCGCACACAGGGCGTAAGCACCAAATTCGCCGTCACATGAAGCACCATCTTCACCCCATTATTGGCGATACCAAATACGGAGAGGGGCGTCATAATCGTATGTTTCGAGACCATTTCAACCTTCATCGATTGGTATTAATGGCGAGATCGATTCAGTTTTCCCATCCAGTGACTGATGAACTGATGACAATTCATGCCGATCTACCTGTTGATATAGAGCGGTTATACGAAGCGATAGGGCTGAATAAGTCCTAATAAATCGTGTTAGAATTTACACCTTATTAGTCCAAACCTTAAGAGTTTCAGATGAGCCGTCCTGACGATATCAATGCCAAGATCCAAACTGACAATGCCACTTCATCCAGTTTAGAGAGCGCACTTAAAAATAGCCCCGTCATCGCACTGATTGGTGCCATGGATCAGGAGATTGAACGCCTAAAAAACAGTATTCAATCTTTACAAGTAAGTGAAATCGCAGGCTTTACTTTTTTTTCAGGGCAGATCGACGGTGTCGACGTGGTGCTGCTTAAATCGGGCATCGGTAAGGTCAATGCTGCAGTGGGTACCACCTTGCTGTTAGATCACTTTAAACCAAGCTGTGTGATTAACACAGGTTCTGCTGGTGGCTTTGATCCAACGTTGAAAGTAGGGGATGTGGTGATCTCTGATGAGGTTCGTCACCACGATGTTGACCTAACCGTATTTGGCTACGAGATCGGTCAAATGGCTAGAATGCCAGCCGCTTACTTAGCGGATGAACTGCTACTTAAGGTGGCTGAAGAGTCTATAGCTCAGTTTGAAAACACCGCATGTCAGCGTGGTTTAATCGCGACCGGTGATGCCTTTATGAGCGATCCAGAGCATGTTGAGAAGGTTAGAGCCAACTTTCCTACGATGAAAGCTGCAGAGATGGAAGCGGCTGCCATTGCACAGACCTGTTACCGCTTTGAGGTTCCGTTTCTAGTTATTCGGGCGTTGTCGGATATCGCAGGCCAAGAATCTAATGTCAGCTTTGATCAGTTCATCGAAACGGCATCAGAAAATTCGGCTCAGATGGTTTTAGCAATTGTTGCCAGACTTGCAAAACTAAGCTGATCCGAAGAGTCGCTGGTTGCTATTCAGCAGCCAGCTCTTTCAGATAGTTGACGACCGATTCACTGTCCCATTCGCGCTCACCGATCACCTTATCAATCACTTCGCCCTCTTTATCGAGCACCAATGTCATGGGTAATCCCTCAAGACGCAGAGTCATAAAGGCCGCTCCCGGCTCATCCAGCCAGATTTCGGGTTCTGCGCCATCAAAGTTCTCCAATACGAAGGCCTCCACCTGATCACTCATATCACCTACATTGATAGCTACCACTCGCGCGTGACCTTCAACAGCCTCCTCTAAACGCCCTAATGCAGGCATCTCACGAATGCAGGGCGGGCACCAGGTTGCCCAGAAGTTAATCAAGCGTACTTCACCTTGGTACGCATCAAGCGTGATAGGGTCACCCTCTAGGGTTTTGAAATCCAGCGGTGGAAGTTGCGCGGCCTGTGAAGTGATCGAACAAATCGATAAAAACATTCCTAGCGTATAGGACTTAATAGTGTGTAAGCTCATAGTTATTAATACGAATCATATAGAGAATAAGGATCATATCATGGCAAACGTTGCTTTTATTGGCTTAGGTACAATGGGTTACCCAATGGCAGGGCATCTTACTAAGGCGGGACATGAAGTCACTGTATACAACCGAACCTTTGCTAAAGCAGAAGCCTGGGTCAGCGAATACGCAGGTAAAGCAGCTAAAACCCCACAAGCAGCCGCTGAAGGCTGTGACATTGTATTTGTGTGTGTCGGTAATGATGATGACCTATACCAGGTTACAACGGGCGACGAGGGTGCCATTAAAGGCATGAAGACTGGTGCAATTCTTGTTGATCACACCACGGCATCCGCTGAAGCGGCTAGAACACTCAATACGGTCTGCCGTGAACAGGGATTGGGATTCATTGATGCTCCTGTGTCTGGCGGACAGGCGGGCGCTGAAAATGGCGTGCTTAGTGTGATGTGTGGTGGTGATTCAGAGGTCTACAAACAGGTTGAACCAGTTATTGATGCTTATGCTAAATCACAAAGCTTGTTGGGTGATGCTGGAGCAGGGCAGTTGGCTAAGATGATGAACCAGATCTGTATTGCAGGTTTGGTGCAGGGGTTAGCTGAAGCGATCCACTTCGGCCAGAAGAGTGGCCTTGATGTTGCCGCCGTTATTGATGTTATACAGCACGGGGCAGCCGGTTCTTGGCAGATGGTTAATCGTCACCAAACAATGATCGATGAAAAGTATGACTACGGTTTCGCTGTTGATTGGATGCGTAAAGACTTAGGTATTGTCCTTAATGAAGCGCGCAGCAATGGCGCACGCCTTCCTGTGACAGCGATTGTGGATCAATTCTATTCGGAAGTTCAGGCGCTGGGAGGCAATCGTTGGGATACCAGCAGTCTGCTGAAGCGACTGCAGTCGATGGATAAATAGTTGTATATATCTTGCAGGAATTGATTTAGATCAATAAAATGCACTCTGTCTTAAACAAACAAATTAATGAGGTTTAGTCAGATGGGCTCAATCGATAAATACAACATGATTTCTCTAGCTCCAAGCCTAGTGATCATCGGTGCAATGCTTGTTATGACAGTTGTCGGCATTAAGCTTCTAAAAGGTGCAATTGCTAAAGATGCGGCGAAAGCTGGCGAATAAGCGACCTTGTTAAAAAAACCGCCTTCATTGGCGGTTTTTTTATCTCTGATTGATCATCGACTCTGCATTATCCACCCAGGCCTCTGGCACAACAAACAGCCTTTCCACTAACTGTCTTGAACAGCCTTTGCCCAACACCACGAACAGTTGTTGTGGTCGGTCGATCACACTCTTTGCTCTCTTTAACAGGTTGCTTTTACTCACTGCGATGTCATGGATATGTGAAGGGGAGGTCAACCATTCAGATCTCGATGGCATTAAAAAACGAACTGCGTCTGGGTATTCATCTAAAAAGCCTTCCAATTCGTTGATGCAAAGCCAGCGGCCACGAGAATGCTGCGGGTGAATGTTATCCGGTATCTTCGATTGGTTATCGCTGACATGGTAGAAGAGCCAGCCAAATATTTGTGCATAGCTCTCAACCGCCGAATCGACCCCTAACGATTGCAGAGTGCGTTTTGCTGGCTCAGACTCAAGAAGTTTTAACTGCTTGTTTTCTATATGTGTGATTTTTCTATCCAGAGAGTCCGTCAGACTAGGACCTAAATAGTCACTCATCTGACCGCTACTCCCAACACGAAGATAAAATTTTATGGCGACCTCTATATGCTGCCAAGCGCCATCTTTGCAGACTAGAAAATCTGCTTCGCCTAAGGTTTTCTTATCCTCAATTATTTGAATATGACTTTTTAAATCAGTTATTTGAGAAAATGTTTTAAGATGAAGCTCGAATAGGTCCTCAAAGTGAACACCTAGCCTGTGATGATGTTTAAGCTTCGAAATCAAGGAAGCGTTAATAGCGAGAGGGTCACGTCTAAACTTGTTTTCACCCACCAGTGTTTGGGCTTGGCTTAACCAGGCAAGTTCACTCGCTGTCTGCTCTGTTGTGTAGACGATCTTTTTCATAAAACACGCTGGCTGAATTTTAAATTCAAATTAACATTCTAGCGGCCAATACGGTACTCTATAGTCTCAATTTTAGTGAGCGAGTTAAGGAGCAGGGAATGGCTTTAATGACTAAACGTCAAGCTCTAGAAGCTGAAGCGGAAGCACGAATGGAGAAAACCACTCGTAGTCCACGTCTCTCTGATACGGATATTAATTACATCCTCATCAACGGTGCACAAATTGCACTGAGCAAAATGAAACGTGCCGATGCCTATGATGATCGTCTCTACTATCATGCGCAAATCAGTGCTTACCTTGAGGTGTCACTTTCACGTGGCGCAGGGATCACCGACGATACTCGCGATGATTTAAACAACCTCTACAAAGAGGCCACTTACATCTACATGGAATCGAAACGTAACCGTGCCAGGGATTAATTGATTGACGACGTTTGATCCTAAAGCCTTCTTAGCAACACTCCCTAACAAAGCTGGCTGTTATCAGATGTACGACAGTTCTGGTGAGCTGTTGTATGTCGGTAAAGCAAAGAACTTAAAGAACCGTGTCTCAAGCTATTTCAGAGAGACTGGTCTCTCTATTAAGACCCAAGCATTAGTCAGCAAAATCCAATCCATTGAGATTACGTCAACCGGTTCTGAGACAGAAGCACTGCTGCTAGAGCAGAATTTAATTAAGCAGTATCGACCGCCTTACAACATATTGTTGCGTGATGATAAGTCTTACCCCTACATATTGATCACCGATAAAGACGAATTTCCAGCCGTTAGATATCAACGCGGAAAACGTTCTCCCAACGGCACTCTATTTGGCCCTTTTCCTAGCGGTGGCGCGGTAAAAGAGAGTCTGAATCTTCTACAGAAGCTGTTTAAAGTACGTCAGTGTGACGACAGTTTTTTCCGTAACCGTTCTAGACCCTGCCTGCAGTACCAAATAGAGCGCTGCAGCGCTCCCTGTGTGGGTTTAGTTGACGATGCGGATTACCAGCGTGACGTGCGTCATACCAAGCTTTTTTTGCAGGGTAAAAACCCAAAAGTGATGAGTGAGCTCGCATCCGAAATGGAGGCTGCCTCTCGTCAATTAGCGTTCGAAAAAGCCGCTCAGCTTCGGGATCAATTGGCTCGCTTGCAGCACGTACAAGAGCAGCAGACCGTTATCGGTCAAAAAGGTGAGGCGGATGTCTTTGGCGTAGCCGTTCAACCTGGCGGCGTTTGCGTACACGTTCTTTTTGTCCGTCAGGGGCGAGTTATTGGCTCCAAAGTGTATTATCCCCGAATTGCTATCGAAGACAGTGCAGAGGATGTCTTAAGCGCTTTTATTGCTCAGTTTTACTTGGCTGGCGGGCGCGAGATACCAGAGTCTATTATTACGGCGATTGAACTGCCCGAGTCTAACCTTCTCAGTGAAGCTCTTAGTCAAATGCGCGAACGTAAAGTCTCTATTACTAGTAAAGTGCGTTCTGATCGCAACAGTTGGCTTAAGTTAGCTCAGCAAAATGCCGAACAGAATTTACAGTCACAGCTGGCCAATAAACAAAATATCTATAACCGATTCCTAGATCTTCAGTCAGCGCTAGGCATGGAGGAGATCCCCTCAAGACTTGAGTGTTTCGACATCAGCCACTCCAGTGGAGAGGCTACTGTGGCCTCTTGTGTAGTGTTTGATCGCAATGGCCCGCTGAAACGTGACTATCGTAAATATAATATCGAAGGTATTACTGGGGGTGATGACTACGCCGCCATGAACCAAGCCTTGCACCGTCGTTTTGAAAAGGCGACCAGTGCGGATGCAATACTCCCTGATATCCTGGTTATTGACGGGGGTAAAGGACAGGTAGCTCAGGCTGTTGAGGTGCTTAATGAGCTCAATATTCAAGGGATCAAGGTAATTGGTATCGCGAAAGGCCCAACACGTAAAGCGGGCTTTGAAATTCTGATTGATGCCGAAACAGGCAGCGAGAATATATTGCAGTCTGACTCTCTTGCGCTTCATTTGTTGCAACACATCCGTGACGAATCCCACCGATTTGCCATCACGGGTCACCGTGCGCGTCGTGCTAAAGCGAGAAAGCAGTCACTACTCGAAGGCATTGATGGCGTCGGCCCTAAACGCCGTAGAGAGCTACTGAAACATTTCGGAAGTGCGAAAGCGGTTGAGTCAGCAAGTGTTGAAGAAATCGCAAAAGTCTCTAGTATTAGTAATAGTCTTGCAGAGACGATCTATCTCGCTCTGCACCCCGATAGCTAAAGGTGCTTCTCTGCATGAATCTACCCAACGTATTAACTCTGTTACGTATTGTTTTAATTCCATTTTTCATCATTGCATACTACTGGCCGACACCTTTTGCCGGTTGGATATCAGCAGGAATCTTTGCCTTAGCGGCCGTTACTGATTGGTTGGATGGTTATCTCGCTCGCAAATGGCAGCAAGAGAGCAGCTTTGGGGCATTCCTTGACCCTGTGGCCGATAAGTTAATGGTCGCTGCGGCTTTGATTTTACTGGTCGATACCTATGGACGTCTCTTTTCTGATTGGCCTGCCATTCTCTCGATTCCAGCCATCATCATAGTCGGTCGTGAAATCGTGATCTCTGCATTGCGTGAATGGATGGCTGAAATAGGGGAGCGCGCTCAGGTTGCCGTCTCTATGATTGGTAAAGCTAAAACAGCCCTTCAAATGCTAGCCATCTTTATCATGATTGGTGCTGCGCCCGGAACGACTCTGGCCTGGATCGGGGTCGGTATTCTCTATGCTGCTGCGCTACTAACGCTATGGTCTATGTTTGTCTACCTGCGTGCTGCTTGGCCACACCTTAAACCTAATCAGTGATAGGCCTTAAAGTCGAGTAAGTGGTTATTTTTTAAGCAGATCTAATTTCAATCTAGCGATTGACAGGGTGGGTGAAGCGTCTATAATACGCGCCACTTGTTCAGCAAGTGCGGGAATAGCTCAGTTGGTAGAGCGCAACCTTGCCAAGGTTGAGGTCGCGAGTTCGAGCCTCGTTTCCCGCTCCAATATGGCGAGTTGGCAGAGCGGTGATGCAAATGATTGCAAATCATTACTAGGCCGGTTCGACTCCGGTGCTCGCCTCCATATTCTCTTCCTAAAGATCTCTCTTTAGGGATGTATCAAACGATACACATCATCAATGCCCTGGTGGTGGAATTGGTAGACACAGCAGACTTAAAATCTGCCGGCCGTTAGGCTGTACCGGTTCAAGTCCGGTCCGGGGCACCATTTTTATCTACTTTTTCTTGTCTACTTTCATCTTCTTGCTAAACTAAATTTACGTTTAACATTCTTATTAAGTAGTTGAGATATGTCTAAAAAAACCATCCTTTGCATTGACGATGACTCGTTTACCCTTGCCCAGATCCGTGATGCTTTGGAGTCTGATTATAAATTGGTCTGTGCAGTTGACCCTGAAGTGGGACTTTCATTAGCGGTCAAACGCCAACCCGATCTGATTCTACTTGATGTCAATATGCCGGGAATGAATGGATTAGAGTTGGCTGATCTGCTCGACAAAATCACCATGACCAGCAATATACCTGTGATTTTCCTGAGTGCATTTGCCACCCCTGAGATACAGGAGCGTGCAGAACAGTTAGAAGCAAAGGCGTTTTTAACTAAGCCATGTAACGGTCGTTACATTAAAGAGATGGTCGCTAAGTTTTTAGAGACTGAGTAGATACTTTGTTAGATCGCACTCTCTAAGCTGAGTAGCGATCTAACATCTCCTGCGAACTTAACGGTTTGCTGAAATAGTAGCCTTGAATGTAATCGCAACCCAGCTCTTTCAGAGCAAGCAGTTGCTCCTCTTGTTCCACACCCTCAGCGATCACTTTGATTCCTAGCGATTTTGACATCTGAATAATCGCTTTACAGACGGATAGGTTTCGACTGTTTTCGGGTAGTCCGTCGATGAATACTTTATCGATTTTCAAATAATCAATTTTAAAGTCCAGTAGATAAGATAAGGCAGAGTAACCGGTTCCGAAGTCATCCAACGCCAGCTCAATCTGATTTTGTGAACAGTATCCCATTAAATCATTGAGCTTTTCAGACGGAAGAAAGAGCGAGCCTTCCGTCAATTCAAGCCGTAACTTGAGCAGTTTTCCATGGTTTAAGTTAGAGAGGAGATTGATGATATCTGAACTACTATTTTCACCAGTATTAAGGCTTCGCGCAGAGACGTTCACAGAGAAAACGGGCAAAGGGTCGATAACGGTTTGCCACCGCTGAGCGGCCTCAATCGTCTTATGAAAAACTCGCTCATCCAATTGCGCAATAATGCCTATCTCTTCTGCAATTTGGATAAATTCATCTGGTGAAATCTGGCCATAGTAGGGGTGTTGCCACCGCGCTAGGGCTTCAACACTGTATAACTGCTCCGTATCACAACTAATAATTGGCTGAAACATCACCTCGATTTGATCGTCTGCAACCGCCTGTTTTAGATCTGCGATGAGTGTTTGACGCCTAATCGAAGCGGTCGTCATTTCAGGTGAATAGAAAACAAATTGATTGTCTCCGAGCTGTTTTGCTCGATAGAGCGCCTGCTCAGTAAACTTCAGCAGGTCGGTTGCATCAAGCGCATCTGATGGAAATTCAGCCGCACCAATACAGCAGGAGATATCGTATTGCTGATTTTGATAGAAAAATGGTGCTTGAATGTTGGATCGAATTTTAATCGCTAAATCGACTATGTTGGTTTTATTCTTTTGATTATTGATGAGCAACAGGAACTCATCACTACCGACTCGCGCCACTATGTCATGGTCAGACACATTATTATGAATGCATTCAGCAACATGAATCAGTATCGCATCGCCGCAACCATGACCGTAACTGTCATTAAACGATTTAAACCGATCTATATCCAGTGCAAGTAGTGTGTAGCGGTGCCCAGTATTAGCCTCGTGAATAGATGAATTCAAACAACCCACAAAGTAATTACGATTAGGTAGTCCAGTCAGGGCATCATAGTTTGTGTGTTGCCAGATGAGCTTTTCACGACGCTTATCTTTGGTGATGTCTCGACCAAAACCAATCAACCCGACAATTTTTCCATCACTGTTCCTAAGGGGTAACTTTGAACAAAGATTAAATGTCTCACCGCCCTTAGGCCAGGTTTCAGTATAGAGTTTGGCAAGCAGTGGCTCACCAGTCTGCATAAGGTCCAACTCTTCCTGTCTCATCGCTTCTGCATGTTCAGCAGTGTAAAAGTCAAAATCACTCTTGCCCAGTATTTGGTCAACCTCTTTTAGCCCATAATGTAGGGCTAGGTTCCTATTTGCGTAAATCAAGGTTGACGAGAGATCTTTAATAAATACCTGATCGAAACAGTTTTCTAGTATCACGTTCAACAGTGGCTGATCCCTGAACCACTCAGTCGTTAGGGAATCCACAATTTGTGTTGTGTAGCGCGACATATAATCAGCCTTGATGGTTAACTACCTTAAGCATAGTCGATTATTAGAAAGTTGCTTACCTCTTTGCTAAGAGAAAGAGTATTGTCTATTCGCGCTGGTCACTAATGGCTGCGGTGGGAACTCATTTGGTAGTAGGGGTGCATCAAATAGATAACCTTGTCCCTCTTCACACCCCATATTTACGAGCATTCTGTACTGCTCTTTAGTCTCTATACCCTCAGCGACTACCACCAGATCAAAGGTATGCGCTAAAGCAATGATTGCTTGAACTAAGCGTCGCGATTTTTCAGAAAAAGTCATCTGATCGATAAAGCATCGATCAATTTTTAACGTATCCAAAGGTAAATTTTGAAGATAAGAGAGAGAAGAGAAACCTGTCCCAAAATCATCCATCGCAATGGATATGCCTAATTGACGAATCTCATTAAGAACTGAGATTGCATAGTCGACATTAGAGATGAACATAGACTCTGTAATCTCAATTTGAATTTGAGAGGGTGAGACGCCATGTTTGACCAATGTTGATTGCACAAATGATATAAAGTTTGGGTTGAATAGCTGAATAGGCGATGCGTTTATCGCCAATGTAAAGTCCATGCCGACTCGTCCCGATTTAAGCCAGCTGTTAAGTTGTTTGACTGACTCATCAAACGCCCATTCACCAATTTCATTGATCATGCCAATTCGCTCCGCAATGGGAATGAACAGCTCTGGTGAAATTTTGCCAAGGTTGCTATTTTCCCATCTTAATAACGCCTCAGCGCCGATGACAGATCCTTTGCTGATCGAAACCTTAGGTTGGTAAGTTAGATAGAGCTCTTTATTGATGATGGCACGTCTCAATTCAGATTCAATCTTTGCTTCGTGATTGTTCGAGTCATCCATCTGTTGGTCGTAGGCATCATAATCTAGGCCGCTATTAAGACAGGGAACAGCCAGTACCGCTCTCCGGATTAATTCACCGGGTTGTTTAATCAGTCCTTTAGATACAGCGAATCCAATTCGGACAGAAAGTTTATAGTGCAGTGTGCCGATTTCATGAATACCGGTTAACAATCGATGCATGCGTCTTGCGAATTGCTCTTCGAAAGCAGGGTCAATTTCAGTCTCTTTAATCGCGATAAATTGATTGGCATTCCAAGCACCGATCATTGCGACCTGATTAGCAGCTGACTCCGATATAAGCTTGGCGAGCGTTTGCATGGCTCGATCGTATATCTCATAGCCGTACGTTTTTGCTAAAGCATCCGCTCCATCTATTTCAATAAAGTAGGCCGTTAAGTCCTTCTCTAGCGCAAACTCTTCAAAGATATGTTTCTGAATTGCTCTTCGGTTAGGCAATCCAGTGGTTTCATCGGTGTAACCCAGGGCTTTCAGAGAGGCAATATCATCATCCGCTATGTAAGCATTGACATAAGTTGAGTCAGAGGCTGTTCTAACCGAACCCAATGTCGTTTTTAGAATATTGCTGATGCGTTCAATAATCAGCTGATGATCAAAGGGTTTATTTAAAAACTCGACCGCCCCTAATGCCAGCGCTTTTGTGCGGGTCTCCATATCAGTTTGCGCGGTTAGCAATATGATGGGAGGATGTTTGTTGGAGAATGCTTCGTCCAATTGTTGCATGACTTCAAAGCCATTCATGCCAGGCATTCGAATATCTAGAAGTATCAGGTCTGGCAGGCTCTGTTTTGTCTCTTGAAGAACCTGTAACGGGTCTGTTAAAGACCTTAGGTGGGTAAAACCCTGATCCTCTAATAGATCTTCTAAAAGAAGTACGTTCGCTTCGTTGTCATCAACTATGAGGATATTGGCGTCAAGAATGTTTTCGCGGCTCATTTAATTTACCTCCTCAAAGTAGTCATCAATTAGGTCGTAAAATTTAGGTATATCGATCGGCTTGGTTAGGTAGTGATCAAATCCCTCGTTTAAGCCTCGTTTAACATCGTTTGGCATAGCATTGGCCGATAGCGCGATGCAGGGAGTGCCCTCCAAACTTGGCTCCTGTTTGAGGCGTTTTAATAACTGAAATCCATCCATTCCCGGCATATTGATATCAAGAATAATAAGATCAGGCCGATGGGTTTTAGCCATCTCTAAACCCAGGAAGGGCTCATGAGCAACGACAAGATTTATGCTTTCAAAATCTTCAAAAATATCCTGCATGAGTCGCTGATTGGCTGGATTATCTTCAACGTAAAGAACAACCTTTTCTGATTGGCTGGTTAGATCAGTATTGAGTTGATCATTTTGTACCTTGCCGGATGTGAATGAGTCACTCTTAACCTGGCAGTTAGCCAGTGGTAGCGTTACAGTGAAGGTACTTCCGGTGTGATCGCTTTTCACATCGATCGTACCATTCATATATTCGACAACCTTTCTTGTTAGCGCTAGCCCGACACCGGTTCCCTCTATGCCAGAGTTTTCTGCATTGCTTCGATTGAATGGCTCAAATATATGATCAATCTGATCATCGCTGATACCGATCCCGGTATCCTGAACATGCACGAGTACTGATTGGTCAACCACCTCCCAAGACAATTCAACTGAACCTTGTTGGCGGTTGTATTTAATGGCGTTGGAGAGCAGGTTGATCAGTACCTGTTTGAGTCTGGTGTAGTCTGCCATCGCCTCAATATGCTGTGCGTTAGCTTTAACCAGAATAGAGATACCACTCTTGTCCGCTATTGGCTGCAGCACCTCTAGGGTTTCATTGGCAACGCTATCGACCAGCGTAGGTTCTAGTGAAATTGAGAGCTTACCCGCTTCAATTTTGGCAAGATCTAAAATGTCATTGATCAGTGTCAGAAGATGCTTACCACTCGAGTTGATTTGGTGCACCTGTTTTGACTGCTTCTCATTGAGAGGGGTCTTTCTATTAGCTTGGAGCAGTTCTGAGAAGCCAATGATTGAGTTCAGTGGTGTTCTTAACTCATGGCTCATAGAGCTTAAGAATTCACTCTTAGCACGGCTTGCATCTTCGATTAGATCCTTCGCTGCTTCAAGCTCCGCTGTGAAACGTTCCCGCTCATTCATCTGACGGTAGAGCTGAATCAGTAAAGAGCAGGTGGCAACAAAGGGTTCTAACCAATTGACCAGCTCATCATTCAGCTCTGATTCTGAGTTGGCAATGGCGATCATGCCTAGCGTTTTATCACCTTGTTTAATAGGCATTCCTAGCAAATTATGCAGAGGAGGGTGTCCATCAGGAAGACCGCGTCGACCCGGTGCTGTGGCGGGTGATTCTGTTAAGACCACCTCGCCTTGAGCAAACACACGACCTAACAGGGATTTCGTGTTGGTTACCCGACTCGAACCTGCCAAGAATTTTTGCATCAAACTTTTCGACTCTTTATCCCAGGAGAGATCAGTTAACGAGTGAACGATCAGTTCAGGTTCTGACTTGCTTGGATCCACCTCACCAATCAGCGCATATTCGCTATTGGTTAACTCGCGTAATGACTCCTGCAGAAAAGACCATATAGAGTTGCCACTGATCAGCGCTTCATAATCAGTTAGACCTTTGTGAAGTTTATCCAGCAGCATACTTTGTCGCTCTAACTCACGCTCTTTGCGCTTGGTTTCACGAAGATCCGTCACTATCCCAATGAACTCATTTTGAGATTGGTCATCAATAACCACTTCACTGACGGCCAAATGTATGGGTATCAGCTCGCCACTTTTACTGATGGCTGATACTTCACGACCTTCACCGATCACCGAACTGTTGTGAGTGGCATTTTGGCGCTTATCACGGTCGTAATGTTTTAGGTATCCATCATGGTGTTTAGCAATATCCTTAGGCATCAACATTGATATGTTTTGACCTACAAGCTCGTCGATAGAGTAGCCAAATAGAGATTCAGCTTTTTTGTTAGCATCCTCGATAATGCCGCGGTGACTGATCCGAATAACGGCAGCGGCTGCATTCGATACAAGGCTTGATTGCCTAGCCAATTCACGGCGAAGAAGATCACGTGAACTAATAATCTCTCTGTTTTTCTCTTCGTTATCTTTTTGTCGCACATGTAAGGCGATGAGAGCCTCAGCCTGCAGGGCAAAAGAGTTTAGAAGCTCCTTCTGCTCCTCAGTAAACTGGCGTGGCTTTGTATCAATGACACAGAACGAACCTAGACAGAAACCATTAGTGTCGTGTATTGGGGTGCCGCAATAGAAGCGTATGTTTGGCGCTCCGATCACCAGTGGATTATCATGAAAGTCAGGATGTTCAAGGGCATTACGCACCTCGAGTAGTTTGTGATCGTGAACCACATGGGAACAAAAAGCTTCATCACGACCGGTTTCACAAACATCTAATCCGTAAATGGATTTAAACCACTGTCGCTTACTATCTATTATTGAGACAGCGCAGATAGGGGTATTAAAAATATGAGCCGCCTGAGCTGTAAGCTGATCGAAATAGAGGTCACTGGGCGTATCGAGTAGACCAATGGATTTTAAGCTAGCAATGCGTTGAGTTTCATCTTCAGGGTGAGCGGCGATTCTCATAAAACACCTTTTATCAATCGGTTTAAAGTTCACCCAAACTGCATGTGTCGTAAATTCACATATAAGGTGTTTATTAACAAATTAGTACAAAAATAAAAAAGTGCTAAAAAATTTTGAGGTAATTATGTCTAAGATCTCTCTTCTTGGGATTGGCCTAATGGGCTTGCCTATGGCAAAGCGCTTGTTGAGTGAGGGTGTAGAGTTAACCGTCTGGAACAGAACGCAAGAGAAATGCTTGTCCTTAAAAGAGGATGGCGCCGCTGTTGCCGAAGACCTTAGCGAAGTCGCACAGAGCGATATCATTATTACCATGCTAGCTGATGGCCAGGTCGTCGAAGAGGTTATCTCTATGCTACTGCCTCAACTCACGAAACAGCATCTGGTGATCGATATGAGCTCAACATCGCAAAAAGAGGTCATCAGCATCGCTGACAAAGTTGAATCAACCGGTGCTCGTTTCATAGACGCCCCTGTGTCAGGAGGAGTAAAAGGCGCCGAAGAGGGTACACTGGCCATTATGGCAGGAAGTCGTGATGAGCGAACATTCGAAGAGGCCAATGTCGTTTTTTCATCAATGGGGCGAGCCACAAGAGTAGGGGATGTAGGATCTGGTCAGCTATCTAAACTGGCCAATCAGGCTATAGTAGGCGGTACCATCGCTATTGTATCGGAGGCTGTATTGCTGCTGGAACGAGCAGGCGTTGATTCTGAAGCCTTTAGACGCGCACTGTCAGGCGGGTTTGCTGATAGCACCATCCTTCAGTTACACGGTAAGCGTATGAGCGAACGAACATTTGAACCGGGCG
Source organism: Marinobacterium sp. xm-m-383 (assembly GCF_013283255.1). Classification (NCBI taxonomy): domain Bacteria; kingdom Pseudomonadati; phylum Pseudomonadota; class Gammaproteobacteria; order Oceanospirillales; family Oceanospirillaceae; genus Marinobacterium; species Marinobacterium sp. xm-m-383. The sequence goes on from NZ_WBYT01000001.1 coordinate 425,956, forward strand.
GCAAAGTCACAACTCAACTCAAAGATGAGAAAAATGTTCTCGAAGCTGCGCAATCATTGAACTTAGAGCTGCCTGTTACAAAAGCCATTTATGAGCGGTATCAAGATCTTTCTGAGAATATGGGTAAAGGTGACTTAGATCACTCTGCGCTTTTCCTACAGTTACTCAAAATTAATAATTTAGGCTAGAATGCAATAAAACACTCTAGGGGAAATAGCATGCAGGGCAGTAAAGTCGTAAGTAAAAGCGCTTTGAAAGTGTATGTCCGTATGCATGATGGGGCCCGTCTAGTCGGAGCATTCTATCTAGCCCCAGGGGAGCGACTTCAAGATATTATGAATGATGACCGCTCCTTCATCCCACTCTACCTAGACGACACCAAAGAGAACAACCCGGTTGTGATGATATCTAAACGTTATGTCTCTCAAGTTGAAGAGATAAAGGACAGTAGAGACAATTCATCAACAACCACGAACACCAATCGTCCGATGAACTTTACCCTAGCGGATGAGCAAAACTCGCCTGACTCATTAAAAAAATTAGAGCTCGAGTAGCGATTGGCATAATTCCTGCTATGTTTTAACTAAAGTTATTAGTTAAAGCAGTGACCATTGAAGCAGAATCGATCAAACAATCATCAAATCGAGTCAGACACGCAATATACAAAGTTGTGTAAAGCCTTTGATTCACTCGATGAATCTCAATTTGATATTGTCATAGACTCTAGTACTGAGAAGGTTCATTTAGATGCCAGGGCTCAGCAGTTTTTTGTCTTATCAACACCTCTACCTCTGAATCAGTTCGACGCTTATTTCACCCCAGCTAATAAACTCATTGAAACGGCACCAATACGGTCTGGCACCAACTTTCGATACAGAGGAATTGATAAAGAGCTGCATCATCTGTCAGCGTATGAAACGAGAACAGAAACTGCGCCTCATTTAAAACATATTCGCTTTAAGCGTATCGATCTCTTTGATCCATCAAAATTGACCGAAATCGAAGAGAAACTGATCAATCAGAGGCAATTGTTCGCCATCATCTCTCACGAGATGAGAACGCCTGTCGCTACCCTGCAAATGCTTATTGAAGATCTAGAGCAGGGTGCTCCTAGTCCAAAACATACAGAACAGATGAAAAATACCGTTGATCATCTGATGTCTGTACTGCAGGACATGACCCAAGCCGTTAATCCTGAAAGGGCGCTACCAATAAGCAAGACAGCATTCCACCCTAATCAGCTATTAATCGATGCTCATTCACAGATGACAAGGTTAGCTGAGCTTAACGGTATGGTTGTGAAATTAGAGCTCATCGATAACGAAAATATAAGACTTGAGTCAGATAAACAACGTATAAAAATCATAGCGTTAAATCTGATAAAGAATGCAATACATCACTCAAAAGGCAGCACAATTAATGTGAAGGTTGAGTGGATACAAAGAGTAGATAAGGGTTACTTGGTGCTCACTGTATCTGACGATGGCCAAGGAATACCGAAAGAGGCAACCAATAAGATCTTTGAGCCGTTTGAAAGGCTGGGCACAAAGGTTGATGGCAGCGGACTTGGTTTGTTTATTGTAAGGCAATCACTCAACGAGCTGCATGGCGACGTTGATGTCGATCGAAATGAGCAGGGTGGCGCTCGTTTTGTTGTCAAGATACCTATGGTTGATCTTAATGCAAAGCAGTCTGAGCCAGTGTTTAGACAAGAATCTAAAGATACTGGAGATCTGCTTAAGCGCCTTAACCTACTGGTCGTTGAGGACGACCCCATCATAAGAATGGTCTCTAAAAACCTACTGGGTAAATTAGTAAACCAGGTGGATGTCGCGGAAAATGGCCATCTAGGATACGAAATGGCGACTCGCAAAGAGTATGACCTCATTCTAAGTGATTTCTTTATGCCGGTACTGGATGGCCGGCAAATGATCCAAAAGCTAAGAAAAGAGGGTGTGTCTGTACCCATAGTGGCAGTGACTGCCGCCGTCATGGGGCAGGAGTCTGAGGCACTACTCGATGCCGGTGCGAATAAAGTCATCGCAAAACCCATATCAATGAATACCTTTCTGGAAGTTGTTGAGCAGTGTGTTGCTAGATAACAGCTCGTCTTATCTATATAGTACGTATTTTAAATATGTATTATGTATCAAATGACCAGTATAAAACGCGAACAAGTCTACGAAATTGCCGACGAACTGCTAAGGCAGGGCATCAAACCCACCCAACAAAATGTCAGAGACAGACTCGGGTCTGGCTCATTAACCACAATTAACAAAGCACTCAATGAGTGGTGGAGCGGGTTAGGGCAGAGATTAGACGCGCAAGCCAGTGGCTACGATCTTCCAGAGCCTGTTATTAAGCTCGCCAGCAAGATCTGGACGGATGCGATTGCCTACGCAAACCGAGCCAGTGAAAGCAAGCACAAAGAGGCTGACGAAGAGCGCAAGAAACTCACAGAAGAGCTGTCAACAATTGACAGTAAATATACCCAACAAATAGTTGATTTAAATACTATTATTAGCGAAAGAAATAACGAGATCAGCAAGCTTAAAATGGAATTGAACCAGGCTGTAACCAATCTTGGTAATGAGCGAGATCAGTCATACAGGGCAGCCAAAGCCTTAATGGATGCTGAGACCAAGCTAAAGCAATCCGAAGCGGGCGTACACAACAATGAGGGCTTGCTTGAAGCACAAGTACGGTTGAAAATACAGGCCGAAGAGATTGCGCGCCTTAATGCTGAAGTGTTGAGATTATCGACAGAAAACGCGCAGCTGAAGCTTAAATAGAGACCGGAAATAGCATGCTCATTCACGTTAAACCCTGTGCGGACACCGATAAGCTCAAGAAAATTGTTACGAACAGCAATCCTGGAGACAATATCAATGTCTCTAGCTTGCAGCAATTTGAGCAGCTCAAAGGTCTAATCATTGATGCAAGGGCGATAGATCTTAAGCTATCACTGATTGATGATGATGGTTATGTGCTAAAACAGATCTCCACTAAGCGTCGAGATATCCAGAGTAGCGCCGCAAAGAGCCCAGGCTTCACAGCACGCCAAATGTCCGTTATCTCTGCGCTAGAGCGCGTCATGACGCTTCTCGACAAGGAGGGGATCAACCTAATCGGCTACAGTGACGAGCTGGTCGCAACCATTGCAGATGACTCATCATTGCAAACTGGTGAGCTTGCTATCGACATAGACACCAAGGGCATCTACAAAGGCGCTTTGTAAGGTTCTTATTCGCTTTGTGGCAAAAGATAGAGGTAGGGATCTCCTGCCTTTTATTTATAATACTATATTTAACATAATATATATTATACGTATCTTTATATATCGTTATTGCGGTAGCTATGTTTAGGTAATTATTCGCTAACCTATTACTGAAAGACCGATAAAAACCATCAGATCAACACATCTAATAGCGCCTAAAAAGAATCAATCACCACCCTTAAGGCTTAATAAGCACTGAAAACCGATTGACCCCAACCAAACCATTGGCTGTTGATAGTTGTGTTAATCAATCTGAGGATCACTTGTGTGCAAACAATCACATTCAGAGCTTGTAGCGCCTTCCGTCATATATTTGCGTAAGGGTTAAAAACAGTTGAGCTTATCTAACCTTTAACGAAAATTGCCTTATCTCCTTTATTTAAATATTTAAAAACAGCTGTTTACCGAACAAAACAATAATCAACCTTATTTTTATACCCCTTTATCTTCGCGCGTATCTAAGCCTGCTAACCGCCGTTATTTGGCTCTATTTAAATGATTCATGATGCTTTTAGGTGAGGATTGATGCGGTTTTTCAGTGTGGATAACTTTTATGAACTGCTTTAAATCAGGTATGATTAATCCCTTATTTTTATTAAGGAATTTCCGATGTCAGACTCATACCCAGCTTGCCCTGAATGCTCCTCTCCATATGCCTATGAAGATCAAGGACAACTTGTCTGCCCTGAATGCGGACATGAGTGGGATCCCAATGCAGCGGCTGAGTCTGAAGACCTGCTGATTGTTAAAGATGCAAACGGTAATCAGCTGCAAGAAGGTGATTCTGTAACCTTGATTAAAGATCTTAAAGTCAAAGGTGGTGGTACAGAGAAAGTTGGCACTAAATTCCAAGTGCGACGTTTAGTAGACGGGGATCACAATATCGATTGTGGCAAATTGATGCTGAAATCAGAGTTCGTTAAAAAGGCCTAAAGTATTAAGGTGTCAGGCTTTTGGCCTGACACCCTGCCCTGACTGTTTAGTTCCCAGTTTCAACACCCCTATTGGGATCTCTAATCCACTCAGACCAGGATCCTGGGTAGACACTGACTGGTGGCAATCCCGCCAACTCAATGCAGAAACGACTTAAACAAGCGGTTACACCAGAACCACACATCAGGATTGGGTCCTGCGCTTTATAGTCACCCAGCTTGTGGCGATAGATCTGTTGTAGTTGGTCTGCAGATAGAAATTGTCCTTCAGCGTCGTAGTTATCAGACAGTGGAATGTTCTTTGCGTTTGGAACATGCCCTGCGACCGGATCAATGGGTTCTACCTCACCTCTGAAGCGCTCGGCTGCACGTACATCCGCAATAATACGATCCTTCAGTTTAGAAGCCTTAATAACATCATCAACATCAACAACGGATTCCAAACTCTCCTTAACCGTCAAATCACCCTTTTGATTTATATTAGGCGCTTCTGTTGTGACCTTTCCGCCCTGCTGTTTCCAAGCGTTAATGCCACCCTCAAGAATAGCCACTGATTCATGGCCTATCCATCGACACATCCACCAGAAACGAGCCGCAAACAGACCAGCCGAATTATCATAGGCAACCAGCTGTGTATTCTCAGAAACACCGCAGGACCTTAGAAACTGTGCGAACGACTCCTTTGATGGCAATGGGTGTCTTCCGCTTGTGGATGTGATTGGAGAGGACATAACCTCATCTAAGTTAACGTAAATAGCATCTTCAATATGCCCTTCATCGTACTCTTGCTGCCCTGTTTCTGGAGTCATCAGATCAAAACGGCAATCAAAAATAACCGTTTCACAATCCAATGAAATCAACTCTTTCGTACTCATTAACGTCGTCAAAGGGTTAGTCACTTTCTGTTCCCTGCTCTATGATAAATGGATAAGAAATTTAACATTTGATTAATCTCTTCGTGTTAAGTTAAAGCAAATAGATTGAGGTGTATATGGGTATTATTACTGGTTTTTTTGATTTCATTCTGAGCTATCTACCGGGCGTTATCCTTCTGATTTTTGTCTCTGGCCTTATCTTGCTTTATGTCAGTGATCGTCATCAGGTTGACCACACCATTCGTCGTAACTACCCCGTTGTTGGGCGACTACGTTACATGTTTGAGGAGATGGGCGTCTTTTTCAGGCAGTATTTCTTTGCTCAAGATCGTGAGGAGATGCCCTTTAACCGTGCCGATAGAACTTGGGTTTATCAGGCGGCTAAGCAGGAATCTACTCTTCAAGCCTTTGGTTCTACGCGCCTTCAACATGAAGGGGATGTTCTCTTTGCGAACTCGGTCTTTCCCTACACGGGCAATGAAGAGCCTCAACAACAGGTATTTGGCCCCTACTGTCCCAACCCCTACGCCACAGACAAGGTGTTTCATATTTCAGGTATGAGCTTTGGTGCTATTTCAAAACCCGCTGTCAAAGCGCTCGTTGCAGGCGCACGTGAAGCCGGTATTTGGATTAACACGGGTGAAGGAGGAGCTTCCACAGAGCATCTTCAAGGTGGAGCGGATGTGGTCTACCAAATTGGTACCGCAAAGTATGGCGTACGTAACTCAGATGGCTCATTAAGTGAAGAGAAGCTGAAGGTCGTTGCAGAAAACTCAAATGTGAAAATGTTTGAGATTAAGCTCTCTCAGGGCGCCAAGCCCGGTAAAGGCGGCATACTCCCGGCTGACAAAGTGACTGCTGAGATTGCTGCACAGCGAGGCATTCCTGAGGGTAAAGCCAGCATTTCCCCGCCTACCCATCAAGAAATTCAGAATTATGACGACCTTTACAATTTCATTAGGCACGTCAGATTAGTGACCGAAAAACCCGTAGGCATCAAACTCTGTGTGGGTAATATTTCAGAGTTCAGGGAGATGCTTACCGCCTTAACGAGTAGAGCTTCGGCGGCTGCCGCAGATATAGCTGATAGCCAATCAAAGCAAAGCGCGTTTGATGATGTGATTAACGCCTATGCCCCTGATTTTATCACTCTAGATGGGGGTAACGGCGGTACAGGGGCAGCGCCCATGTCTCTTATCGATGCCGCGGGTATGAACTTGCAAGAATCACTCCCCTTAGTCTCTAACATTCTGACTGAGTTAAACCTAAAAGAACGGATAAAATTGGTCGCCTCAGGCAAGTTGATTACTCCTGTTGATGTAGCTTGGGCCCTTTGTGCCGGTGCAGATGCTGTCACAACAGCCCGAGGCTTCATGTTCTCGTTGGGATGTATACAAGCTTTGCAGTGTCATAAAAACTCCTGTCCAACCGGAATCACGACGCATGATAAGCGACTTCAAGCGGGTCTAGATCCCGTCAACAAATCAGTTCGTGTTGCTGCTTATGCTAAAGAGATGCACAAAGAGCTTGAGACCATCGCTAAGAGCTGTGGGGTCTCTTCCCCCTCTAAACTGAGCCGAAAAAATGCTCTGATCTACACCTCTAATCAACACGCTAAGCCAATGGATGAAGTGTATCGATAGTTTTTGACCTGATATTGATTTTGATCATACATCTAATCCTTGATACACATTAGAATTATCTAATATTAATCAATTAAAGGGATTTTTATGTCGAATCGCAAAGTCGATACCGTCATCATTGGTGCTGGAACGGCTGGTTTATACGCTCTTTCAGAAGTCAAAAAGAGCGGTCGTTCCTGGCTGTTGATTCAGGGTGGTGAAGATGGAACCACTTGCGCTCGCGTTGGCTGCATGCCTTCGAAAGTACTGTTAAAAACCGCTGAGTTATTCAGTAGTAGAGATCAGTTTGAAAGCCAAGGTATTTTAGGCAGCTCGCATCTTGAGTTGGATCCTGTCGCTGTAATGACGCACCTTAGGAAGATGCGCGACATGTTCACAAATGGTGTACGCGGACGCACCACTGAGAGAATGGATGATAACCATTTAATCCGTGGTTATGCTGAATTCACAGGTAAAAATAGCCTTAGGGCTAACGGCCAAGATATCACGTTTAATAATGCTATCGTCGCTACTGGGTCATCCCCTGTTATACCTAAACCTTGGCAGGACTTTGCTAACCTATACACGACAGACACTTTTTTTGAGATCGAGAAACTCCCCTCATCAATTGCCATCATAGGGATGGGTGCTATAGGCCTAGAAATGGGTCAAGCTTTAAGTCAATTGGGTGTTCGTGTTGCAGGTTTTGATCAAGCTCAAACGGTTGCCGGAATTCAAGATAATGAACTACTCGAGGATGCACTAGAATCACTATCCACGTATTTCCCAATCCACCTTGGGGAGCCCGTGACCCTTAATCAAAATGATTCTGGCGGTGTAAATGTTGCATGCAACGGCATTGAAGAGTCGTTTGATGCGGTCTTGCTCGCACTGGGTCGACGCTCAAACAGTTTGAAAATGAACCTTGAAGCAGCGGGAGCAGCTATCTTAGATGGACAGGTGAGCTTTAATGAGCAGACAATGGGCGTCGAGGGTACATCACTTTATATTGCAGGTGATGCAACCTCAGAACGCGCGGTTATGCATGAAGCTGCTGATGAAGGTCTGATTGCAGGCTATAACGCTAATCAAACAACCGCTAAAAGGTTTAAACGCAAAACAGCGCTTGGCATTGTCTTTACACAGCCAAACATTGCACGTGTCGGCAATTTAGTCGAGGATGAAACGACTCTCTCTTCTCTCGTTAAACTGACAGCTAACGGGCGAGCAAAGGTTAAACACGCCACTGTTGGCGGTATAAAGATAATCGCAGATAGAGAGACAGGGACTATTAGAGGGGCCGAGATTGTCTCGGTTGATGGTGAGCATCTGGCCCATTTAATGGCCTGGGCGATTGAGCAAAAACAGACAGCAATGCAGCTATCCAAAATGCCGACATACCATCCTGTGGTCGAAGAGGCTCTATCAGCCTGTATCGACTCACTCACTCATCAATTAAATCCTAACAAGAGCATAGCCGAGCAAAAATTAAGCATTTTGGATTAATGGGTTGTTCTATGCAGTTCAGATACCCTCTCCTCTAAGGTTTGGGTATCTATCTGCATCAACAGATCCCAGCTTAAGCGGCGGTACTTGTAAGTCGGTAGTTTAAAGCCATATTCATCAAGAATGTGCCCATTCATAATCGATGGCTGTGAGCGGTAGTCGGCCCATATTTTACCGGGGCAGTTTGGATCAAAACGAAAATTGATCTGAAGTGCGAATTTCGCTCCCTCGCCATTCACCCATGAAGATATAGTCGTCAGGATATCTTTACCATCTTCATCGATCTGCTCCGTGATCCATACATCGTTCAGGTTACATTGGCTGTTAGTTAAGCTATCAACATTAAAAACCGCTTGATCCGTTAGCGACTCACAGATTTGTCTATTCATAATGCACCCTTAAATTCGTCCAATATCTCTGTTGATCTATACAACCCATCAACTAGCAATCAGCGTGCCAACTTTAATTATTTAAAGAGGACTAGAACTGATTGACGCTCTAGACCGTTCGGTCTAGTATGGCTAAAAATTGGCTATACACTTTGCTATGAATGACTTAAGCGCTAAAGAGAAGCTGTTACGAATAGGCACCGAGTTAATGACCTCACAGGGTTTTGCCTCAACGCCGCTCGACAAGTTACTTAAACAGTCCGGGGTACCAAAGGGCTCTTTCTATCACCACTTTGGTTCTAAAACTGGCTTTGGGTTAGCGGTAATCGAAAGTTACAACGAATTCTTTAAGCATCAACTGAATAAGCAGTTTCTAAATGCCGATCTATCCCCTATTGAGCGATTAAAAGCCTTTGTTACCTCCGCCGCTAATGGAATGCAGAAGTACAACTTTCAACGCGGCTGTTTGATTGGCAATTTAGGGCAAGAGATTAGCGCGTTGGATAATGATTTTCGTAATGCGATTGAATCGATTTTTAATCAATGGGCTGATTTAACAAGTGATCTATTTGAGCTAGGTAAACACGCGGGACAAGTTGTTCGAAGTGCCGATTCTTCTCAACTCGCTCAAGCGTTTTGGATCGGTTGGGAAGGTGCTGTGTTGCGAGCAAAACTTCAGCAGTCAGCCACCCCGCTCTACCTGTTTTTTAATCAATTTATATCCAGTCGAACCTTTCTAGAGGAGTATCCATTCGATGAAAGCCATTCTCATTAACAAAGACGAAACAGCTGGTTACACCTGCAAACTCTCTGAGGTAGATGAAGCGCAGCTTCCAGAGGGTGATGTTCTGGTGCAAGTTGAGTACTCAACCCTTAACTATAAAGATGGTTTAGCCATTACGGGTAAAGCGCCTGTAGTCCGCCGCTTTCCAATGGTTGCCGGAATTGATTTTGCAGGCACCGTTATCGAAAGCACAAACAGTCGTTTCCAAGCCGGCGATCAAGTCATTTTGAATGGCTGGGGTGTTGGCGAAACCCACTGGGGTGGTCTAGCAGAGAAAGCGCGAGTGAAAGCCGATTGGCTAATCAAGAAACCTGAAGCACTCAGCGCAGCCCAAACAATGGCCATTGGCACGGCAGGTTACACTGCAATGCTCTGTGTACAAGCGATTCAATCAGCAGGTATTACACCCGAGTCGGGTACGGTGCTGGTGACGGGTGCCAATGGCGGTGTCGGTAGCTTTGCGCTTCGCATTTTGAAACAACTTGGGTACACCACCTGTGCATCAACAGGACGCCCTGAAGAGGCTGAGTATCTTAAATCATTGGGCGCATCTGAAATTATTGATCGTGCCGAGCTCTCTGAGCCGGGCAAACCTCTGCAAGCTGAACGCTGGGCAGCGGTTATCGATAGCGTGGGTAGTCATACTTTGGCGAATGCCTGTGCTCAAACCCAGTGGGGTGGCGCTGTGGCTGCCTGTGGCCTGGCACAGGGCATGGATCTGAAAATGACCGTTGCTCCGTTCATCTTGCGCGGGGTATCGCTTTTGGGTGTCGACAGTGTGATGCAACCTATCGCTCAACGTGAATTCGCTTGGGCGGCTCTTGCAGAGATTATCAATCAAGATGATCTTAACACCATGACCAACGAGATCACTCTAGATCAGGTCATCGAAACAGGGGCTGCTCTACTGGAAGGTAAAGTGCGTGGCCGCGTTGCAGTGAAGATTTAAAACATGGAAAACAGATCACTCATCTATGTTATGGACCCGATGTGCTCCTGGTGCTGGGCCTTTTCAAAGACGTTAGATAACTGGCTGCAACAGCATCCCGATCTCGACGTACTTTGGGTGATGGGTGGTCTGGCACCAGACTCTGATGAGCCTATGCCGCAATCGATGCGTGAGGCGATCGCATCGACCTGGCAACGGATTGAGTCTCAAACAGGTACTCGCTTCAACTACGATTTTTGGACTCGCAATACACCAAGACGTTCAACCTACCCTAGCTGTCGAGCCGTCATAGCGGCAGGTGAGCTTCATCCAGAGGGTCGGCAATTGATGAGCCAAGCCATTCAAAAGGCCTACTATTTGGATGCTAAAAACCCCTCTGAAACAAGCACCCTGCTTGAGTGCGCAGAATCGATTGGGCTTGATGCTAGCCAGTTCGCTGAATTACTCAGCAGCGATAGGATAGAATCAAAACTGAACAGTGAACTGGAGTTTTGTAGAACCCTTGGCATTCAAGGATTTCCTGCCCTACTTCTGGTCAACGACGAGGCGGTAATACCCTTAGCCTTAGGTTATTCAACCCTCGATAAAATCGAGAAGCGTTTCCGAGAGACGCAATAAGCGTTCAATATCATCTAAGACTCTAACCCTTTAATCTACCAAACTTCTAGCTAAAACGACTCATCTCCATTAGCATTATCGATCGCGAAATTTCAGACTCTTTTATTACCCATGGAAATTATTAATTTCACACCTTACAGTGCACTCCTTGGTGGTGCCTTAATTGGCCTGTCGGCTGCCGTTCTTCTGCTTTTTAAAGGGAGGATAGCGGGTATTTCAGGGATAGCCGGTGGTGTTATTCTTCCCGAAAAAGGTGATATCCCATGGCGTATTCTATTTTTAGTCGGCTTAGTTGTAGGCGGTGTGCTTTACCAATTATTTGGCATCTCACCTGGTGTAGAGAGCATTCAGCCCGTTACTGGAAAAGTGGGTTTGATCCTTGCCGGTCTTTTGGTCGGCATCGGCTCAGCACTTGGCACTGGCTGTACCAGCGGCCATGGCATATGTGGTTTGGCTCGTAGAAGCTTTAGATCTCTTGTAGCAACGCTGATCTTTATGCTGACAGCGATGATAACAGTGTTCATTGTTCGCCATCTTGTAGGGGGCGCTTAATGAACATTAAATCCTTACTAGTCGCTTTGATATCAGGCACCCTATTTGGTCTTGGTCTCTCTGTAGCCCAGATGATCGATCCCGCCAAGGTGGTCAACTTTCTTGACGTTACAGGGCAATGGGACCCCTCATTAGCCTTTGTCATGGCAGGAGCCTTAGCTGTAAACATAGTGGCTACACCCTTGATTCTAAAGCGAAATAAACCGGTCTGCGACACACTATTCAGAACACCACTTAAGGAACAGATTGATCGCCGCCTGATACTTGGCGCGGCTCTGTTTGGCGTGGGTTGGGGAATCGCTGGCTACTGCCCAGGACCAATGATCACCGCGGTCAGCTTTGTTAACAGTGATATTTTGATCGTGTTAACAGCTTACGTTATCGGCACACTGTTAACACGCCTGTGGATGCGCAAACGAGAATCACACCTGTCTGAGCAAGAGCGACAAGCTCAATCCTGTATTGAGTAGTAGATATTTACTCTATACCCAGGAAACCGCCGGTTTGATGGGCCCAGAGTTGCGCATAGATCCCACCGGAATTGAGTAGCTCTTGGTGTGTCCCCTGCTCCACAATTTGCCCTTCATCGATCACAATCAGTCGATCCATTGCTGCAATGGTTGATAGACGGTGCGCAATGGCGATGACGGTCTTACCTTGCATCAATTGGTAAAGACTCTCTTGAATAGCGGCCTCCACTTCAGAGTCCAAGGCGGACGTTGCTTCGTCTAGGACCAAAATAGGCGCATCTTTAAGCAGCACACGCGCGATGGCGATGCGCTGACGCTGCCCGCCGGACAGTTTGACGCCACGTTCACCCACTTGCGCATCCAAACCACGATTACCCTCAGGGTCTGTTAGGTCATTAATGAACAGATCCGCTTGAGCCTGCTTTAAGGCTTTCAACAGCTCCTCCTCACTGGCATCAGGGCGTCCATAGAGAATGTTCTCGCGAATCGTTCGGTGCAGTAGAGATGTATCTTGAGTGACCATGCCAATCTGCGCTCGAAGCGTGTCTTGCGTCACATCGGTAATGTCGACACCGTCAATTTTAATCTGACCAGAATGCAGGTCGTAAAACCTCAACAGAAGATTGACCAGCGTTGATTTACCGGCACCTGAGCGCCCCACAATACCGACTTTCTCTCCCGGATTGATGTGTAAGCTCAATTTATTCAGCACAGGCTTTTCGACATCATAGTTGAACTGAATCGCATCAAACTCAATCTCGCCATTCACGAGCGCCAATTCAGACGCGTCAGGCTTGTCAATGATATCGATCGGTTTAGAGAGCGTTCTCATGCCGTCAACTGAGCTTCCGATATTCTCAAACAGCATGCTGATCTCCCACATAATCCAGTGAGAGATGCCACTTAATCGCAGAGAGAGACTCACCGCGATCGCTATCGCACCCACTGTAACAATTGAGTCTGACCAGAGATAAATGGAAACGCCGGCAACACTAAAGGTCAGAAGGTAATTGATGAGGTTAACCAGCACGTTAAACCCGGTCCCTAAGCGCATTTGGCTGTAGACCGTTTTTAGGAAGCCATCCATGCTCTCTTTGGCATAATCTGACTCACGCTGAGTGTGGGCAAACAGCTTTACCGTGCTTATGTTGGTGTAGCTGTCGACAATACGGCCTGTCATCACTGAACGAGCATCGGCCTGCTCAGTCGCAACCCGCTTTAACTTAGGAATAAAAAAGAGTTGAATGCCGATGTAGCAGATCAACCAAACCAGCATGGGAATCATTAGGCGCCAGTCTGATTGAGCCACCAGCACCAACATACTGATAAAGTAGACCAGCACATAGACCATCACATCCAAGAGTTTCATCACTGCTTCCCTAACGGAGAGCGCTGTCTGCATCACTTTGGTCGCTATACGACCCGCAAAGTCATTCTGATAGAAGCTGACACTCTGTTTAAGCAGGTATCGGTGAGACAGCCAGCGAATCGCCATTGGATAATTACCCAACAGGGATTGGTGCATCACCAAAGAGTGGATTAGCGTTAGCAACGGGAACAGGATCAATAGCACAGCTGCCATCATCCAGAGTTCTGAGCTCTTTTCAGAGAGCAACTCAGCTGGTGTCATGGTCGAAATCCAGTCAACCAAATCACCCATAAAACTGAATAGAACCGCCTCTAGAATCGCAATGGAAGCGGTACTTAACGACAGGATTAACAGCGGAATCTCAAACCCTTTGGTATAAAAACGCATGAACGCAAACAGCGTTGAAGGGGGCTGTAATTCACCCTGTTCTGGGTAGGGCTGAGTAAAACGCTCAAAGAGTCGAAACACAGTAAAAACCTTAAGCTAACAGATTGAGATCGGTAAAAACTTGACCCACAAGATCAAGTCGTTAGAGTAACAGAACAGCCCATCAAACGGGTGGTATTTATACCCTTCAGTAGAGATCTACTATGAACCAAGATTCAAACACCGGCGCCATTCGTCAACGTAACCGCCAACTCATTATTAACGCTGCGGTACGTGAATTTGCCCAAAAAGGATTTTCAGGCACCACCGTTCAATCCATAGCGGATAGAGCCGAGCTTCCAAAGCCCAATGTACACTACTACTTTGGCTCTAAAGAGGCTCTCTACCAAGAGGTGTTAACACACATTCTTTCACTTTGGGATGGATCCCTCGATCTACTGGTCGCCGAAGATGATCCTAAAGCCTTCATCACGGAATATATCTCTAAAAAGATCACCTTTTCACGCGAAAACCCAGAAGCTTCGCGTATCTTTGCAGCGGAAGTGATCAACGGCGCACCGCATATGAAAAAACGCTTCGGTAAGCAGTACCATGAGTGGTTTACCGGCCGTTGTGACATCATCAAACAGTGGCAATCAACAGGCAAGGTTAATCCTGACCTCTCTGCAGAGCATCTACTCTTTATCATCTGGGCATCTACCCAACACTACGCCGATTACGAACTTCAAGTGAAAGCCGCTCTGGGGCAAAGACGACTCAATTTAGAGGTCTATGATCAGGCTGAGAAAACGCTAACGGCATTGGTTCTTGCAGGTATGCAGATCAGCTAAACGCCTTAGTTAAGGTTGTTTTCATTCTCTTTTGGCCCAATAACCAAATTGAGCATTCACTACCAGGGAGCTGGCCATGCGCGTACTACTCGTCGAAGATGAATTGGCATTAGCTAACGCTTTAACAGAGCATCTGGAGCTGTCAGGCATGGCAGTTGATGGTTTCGATCATTTGCGCCAAGCCGAAACCGCTCTACTAACAACAGAGTACGATATTGTTCTTCTCGATCTACAGCTGGTAGACGGCGATGCCATCCCATGGCTTAAAAAGCGTCGCCAAGCAGGCCTTACAACCCCTGTCATCATCCTGACAGCGCGTGATCAAATCAGCGATCGAATTGCCGGTCTTGATGCCGGTGCCGATGACTATGTGATCAAGCCTTACGATTTGGATGAGGTCAATGCCAGAATTCAGGCGGTAACACGCCGAGGAGCCGGATTAGCGACCAATGCGGTCACCTTTGGTCGAATCACAGCCGACCTTCAAAAACACTCACTGCAGGTCGATGAGCAAGATGTCGAGCTGACAGCTCGTGAGTGGAGTATCTTAGATACACTGATTAAACGACCCGGACACATTGTCAGCAAAGAGCAGATCGAAGATCGTCTCTACGCCTTTGGACATGAGGTAGAGAGCAATACCGTCGAGGTCTATATCAGTCGCTTACGTAAGAAACTGGGTAAAGAGCTGATAAAAACGGCACGTGGCCTTGGCTACCGTTTAGAGGCCTAGCGTGTTTCTAAAACCCAAAACCTTAGCCGCTCAGCTCGGTGTACAAATTGCACTGAGCTTGGTGCTGGTTTGGTTATTGGCAACGGTGGTCGCGCTATGGGTACTCGTTAAAGAGCTCAATTCAACCTACGATCAAAGCCTAAAAGAGACCGCACAACGCGTTTTGCCCCTCGCTATATCCGACTACCGACTTAACCAATTCGGTCTGCTTGATCTAAGACCTGAGCTAAGCTTACTGGGCACGCTCAATCTAAGCGTTGGTCCAAGAATTTTGGGTGATCAACCTGAATACCTAATGTATCAACTGCGTGACTTTAAGGGGCGAATACTGGTGCGTTCGAATAATGCGCCGATGACGCCAATGCTTGATAGTTTGCAGACAGGCTTTACCCATGGCAAAAATTTCAGCATCTACACAGCCTCATCGCTAGATGGTCGCTACCATCTCCAGGTCGCCGAGACCGTCGATCACCGCTACGGCGTCCTATTTGATACCGCCCTGCTCTTTTTACTGGTCTTTACCATTGCGCTACCTTTGAGCGTTTTGCTGGTCTACATTGCAGTGAAACGACGTCTAGTGCCCGTTCAACAATTTGCTGAGAATATGGCAACCCGCGGCGGCAGCAATCTAGAGCCGATGGCACAAGCCGAACTCCCAGAAGATTTTACAGAGGTGCAAAAGGCTACCAATGCTTTGCTTGAACGACTCAGAACAGCACTGCTAGCTGAACGTGAGTTTGCGGCCAACAGTGCGCATGAGTTAAGAACCCCACTGGCTGTAGCGTCCGTTCAACTGCAGAGACTCTCTGATGAGCTTGGTTCGACGGATCAAGCTGAGCGACTAAAGATTGTTCAATCCAGCTTAGCACGCCTAACTCGTCTGATTGATAAGCTGCTTCAATTAGCGCGTGCCGAATCGGTAACCCTATACAAGGGTGAGCCAACCAATCTTGAGCTCATCGTTAAGATGATTGCTCGCGAGCTAGACCCTCGTAATGATCGAGTCGAAATCATCAGCGAATCACCGCCCCTGTTAGATATCGATCCTGACGCCTTAGCCGTCATACTCAGTAACCTAGTCGAAAATGGCTTGAAGTATGCGCCTAATGAGAGCCCCGTCATTATTCGATTAGAGTCGAACGGTGCCTTTAGTGTTGAGAATTTGGCACCCGATTTAGCGCCAGAAGATCTAAACGGATTGAAGCAGAGATTTGTTCGCGGTAATCAGCGATCGCAACCAGGCAGTGGTTTAGGCTTGGCCATAGTCGGTGCTATGGTTGATCAGTTAAATGGCGAACTGGATTTAAATATTGCTGGAGAAGGTCGCGGCAAGCGTTTGATAGTAAAAGTAAAGATATAACCTAAAGGGCAGGCTCGCCCATCACATAGGTCTGTGCGATTGATCGATCATCCCCCAGAATAGAGAGTGCAAATAAGACATCTTCAATCTGATCAGCCCGTTTCATCCGCTCTTCGATCACCGGTGTAGAGGCCAAGTCGAGCAACACCATATCGGCCTCAAACCCTTCTGCTAAAGCGCCAATTCGATCATCCAGCCCCAATGCCTTAGCACCGGCCAGAGTGGCCATATAGAAGGCTTCTAAAGGTTTAAGAAGATGTCCCGCCATCTGCTGAATTTTATAGGCGTCACCTTGGGTGCTCAGCATAGAGAGCGACGTACCACCCCCAACATCAGTACCCATAGTCACATTAACGCCAGCCTGTTGCAGACGCTTCAAAGGAAATAACCCCGATCCTAAGAAAAGATTGGAGGATGGGCAGTGACAAATAGCGGAGCCACAGTCATGAAGACGTTGCATCTCAGCGTCATTGAGGTGAATGCCGTGAGCAAACACCGAACGATCGGTCACGAGTCCAAAGTGATCATAGGTATCTAAATAGCCCTGGCGATCAGGAAATAACTCCCCTACCCATGCGATCTCATCGACATTCTCAGAGAGATGGGTGTGTAGGTAGACATCACTATTCTCTTTCATTAGAGCACCAGCGACCTCTAATTGCGCGTCGGTCGATGTGGGTGCAAAGCGAGGTGTTACCGCGTAACCCAACCGTCCACTACCACGCCATTTGTCAATTAACGAACAGGAGTCGTCATAGGCCGATTGAGGGGTATCACACAGATCATCTGGTGCATGCCGATCCATTAAAACCTTGCCGCTGACCATACGTAGATTACGACGTAGGGATTCTGCAAAAAAGGCATCCACTGAGTTAACCGAAGAGGTCGCAAACACCAGGGCGGTTGTCGTTCCGTTCGCCAATAACTGGTCGAGAAACCGTCCAGCCTGCTCTGTCGCGTAATCAATATCGCGATACTTTAATTCCACAGGGAAGGTGTATCGATTCAACCAATCCAACAGTTGAGTCCCGTAGGCACCGATCATTTCAAGTTGTGGGTAGTGAACATGGGTATCGATAAATCCAGGAATCAGTAGATGCCCAGGACGATGCTCGATTTGAAGATCAGAGGGGATATGCTCTCTTAAATCAGTGTAACTGCCTACCCGTTTAATCAATCCATCGACTATCCAGATAAGCCCATCTGAGTGATAGAACCACCCTTCATCATCTTTAGGTTGAGAAGTACAACTCAGGATCTGACAACGTAACGCCCAGGATTGACTCATAATTCACCCCGCTGTTGCTGCAGCCGAGTCATGACATCAGCCGCAACCGAAATCGCAATCTCTACCGGCAATTTAGTATGCAAATTCTGCAAGCCTATAGGCGAGTGAATGGAGTCAATGATTTCCTGAGAGATACCCCGCTGAGCAAGACGCTGTCTGAATTTCAATGCCTTAGTTTCTGAGCCTATCATGCCAGTATAGGTCGGCAGACCTCCATCGATAGCTGCCAGTAGAAGATCCAGATCCAGTTGATGATCATGGGTCATAATCAACATCCATGCATCATTCGGAATATCTCGCGCCACATCAATGGGATCACGTTCAATGCGGGTCACACCATCTGGAATAGGCTGAACAAAGAGCTCATCTCGGTCATCCACCCAGTTAACGGCAAAATGCAGTTGCGCGAGCAGAGGCACTAACGCTTGAGCTATGTGGCCGGCACCAAATAGGTAAAGAGGCTGTAGAGAGGTATTAAAAACCTCAAACAGCACCCTAACCTCTCCACCGCAGCACTGCCCAAGATTACCGGCCAGAGTGTACTCAAGTTCGTGCAGACCATCTTTCTGCTCTGTCAGTAGCTGTCGTGCGAATTCAATCGCCTGATGCTCAAGATTACCCCCACCGAGTGAATCCACCGTGGCGTTACTGGTGACCAACATCTTGGCACCTGACGAACGTGGACTGGAGCCTCTCTCACCGACCTGTGTGATTAAAACAACCGGTTGCCCCCGCTTTAACAGCTCAGCAAGTTTGTAGCTCCAACGTTGAATCACAGAGAGTCCTCAAGGGTAGTAATGGCGTTTAAAATGGCCTCAGGGGTTGCCGGTGCATCTAAGGTAGGCGATATACCATAGCCGGAAACACTCGAAATTGCATCGCGAATTGCACACCAGACAGAGATGCCAAGCATAAAGGGTGGCTCACCGACTGCTTTAGATCTTGCTATGGTTGCCGCACTGTTCGGTTTATCCAGCAGTTCGATACTTAGCTTAGTGGGTCGATCACTAATCGCTGGGATCTTATAAGTAGCTGGGGAGTTTGTCAGTAGACGCCCTTCGTCATCCCACTTAAGCTCCTCACTGGTTAACCAACCCGCTCCCTGAATAAACCCTCCCTCTATCTGACCCTTGTCCAAGGCTGGATTCAATGAGTTACCCGTATCGTGCAATATATCGACACGCTCGATATGAGTGGCGCCCGTTAATCGGTCAATAATGACCTCCGAACAGGCGGCCCCATTAGCGTAGTAGAGAAATGGGTTGCCTTGTGCAGAAGCTCTGTCATACCAGATATTGGGCGTTTTGTAGAAGCCTGTGGCAGAGAGCTGAACACGATCCATATAGGCCGCTTTTACAGCCTCGGCAAACGTGATTGAACTGGCACCCCAGCTCAACAGCCCCTGTTTGAATTCAATCTCTTCGGCATTAATCGATTCGCGATTGGCAATGAATTCTGCAATCCGACTTTTCAGTGTGGTCGCTGCGTCATGGGCTGCCATACCATTCATGTCGCTACCGCTTGAAGCAGCCGTCGGTGACGTGTTGGGAACCTTGTCAGTTCGAGTGCTGCTCATCTTCACTCGATCGATCTCAATGCCCAATACTGAGGCAACCACTTGAGCCACTTTAGTGTAAAGTCCCTGCCCCATCTCAGTACCCGCCTGACTGACCAGAACGGAACCGTCTGTATAGATGTGAACAAGCACGCCCGCTTGATTGAGATGCTTAACAGTAAAGGAGATACCAAACTTCACCGGGGTTAACGCCAGCCCTTTAAGATAACGAGATGAAGCTAAGTTATGTTTAGCTATTTTCTGACGACGACGGTCATAGTCAGCACTCTCTCTAAGGCGGGTCATGATCTCCCGCAGCGTTGTTCCGTCGACGGTTTGACCATAGTGTGTCTGCTGACCTGAATAGAGGTTCTTAAGCCGTGTATCTAAAGGATCCTGTTTACAGTTGCGTGCAATATCATCCAACATCGCTTCAGCGGTGATGACCCCCTGAGGCCCGCCAAAGCCACGAAACGCCGTGTTAGAAACCTTATCGGTTCGCCAACGCTCACCAGTGATTTTTGCAGCCGGGTAATAGTAGGCGTTGTCACTGTGGAACATCGCACGATCCACAATGGCATCACTCAAATCTGGAGAGCAGCCACAGTCGCCATTAATGTCAATCTGTACCGCTTCGATTTGACCATCACTACGGAATCCCACTTGATATTGGTTAATAAAGGGGTGTCGTTTCCCCGTTACCGTCATATCAGTTGATCTAGGTAGACGAAGTTTTACCGGTTTACCTAGCTTGTGCGCCGCCAGTGAGGCTAAACAAGCCCAAGGCGCTGCCTGTGTCTCTTTACCGCCAAAAGCGCCTCCCATGCGTCGTACTTCAACAACCACCTCATGAAATGGAAGGCCCAACACTTCAGAGACTAGGGTTTGCACCTCAGTTGGGTGCTGAGTAGAGCAGAGAAGATGAATACCTCCCTCCTCTGTTGGCACTGCCAAAGAGGCCTGCCCTTCAAGATAGAGATGTTCTTGACCGCCAATTCGCAATTCACCAGAGAACTGATGTTCAGATCTGTCCATTGTGGACAGATCGCCTCTCTGCATCACATGAGGAGGACGTACTCGATACGCCTGGGACTTGGCCTCTTCAATAGAGAGGATTGGCTTAGACTCTTCGTATTGAACCTCAGCCAATAATGCCGCAGAGCGAGCTTGCTTCTCATCCGTAGCCACCACAAGAAAGATCGGTTGACCGTGAAAAAGCACGTCGCCATCCACTAAAAGTGGGTCACCCGGAAAGACAGGACCGATATCTTTGATTCCAGGAATATCACTGGACGTCAGCACGGCAATAACACCTGGAGCCTCTTGCACTGCACTCAGATCCAAAGATAACAGACGGCCTCGGGAGATGGATGCTTGCCCGATGGCAGCAAACAGGGTGCCTTCAGGTAAGGGAGTATCATCCACATATCGTGCTCTACCCGTCACATGCAACAACGCACTGTCGTGAGTGACTGAAACGCCTACAGGTTTCATACAGACTCCTTCGCACTGATTAGATGGAAGTGAATGACACGGGCACAGGCTTTGAGGCGATAATCAGCGCTGGCCCTGAGGTCTGATAGAGGTGTTAACTCGCCTAACGCATCAGTGACCTGATCCAGGGTAATGGATGAGGGTTCTTTACCTTCAAAAGCAGCCATCACACCCAGTGCCAAAACCGGAGTGGCCGCCATACCTCCTAACCCTATTCGCAAAGAGGTTAACTGTCCCTCATGCATGGTGTAATGAGTCGCTACAGCAACGGCAGAGATATCATCATCCAGACGTTTGGATACCTTCTCAAAATGAACCTGGGCCTGATCACCAAGGTTGAAGTTAATCTGACTGATCACCTCATCCGGACTCAACGCTGTCTGTTTATAGCCTAAGAAGAAATGTTTTAGTGCAACCCTGCGCTCTTGGTGAACAGAGTTCAAAACCAACTCTGTATCTAAGGCGAGCATCAACGGCGCCAAATCACCAATTGGAGAGGCATTTCCGATAGAACCCCCCAAGGTCGCGCAATTACGGATCTGTTGTGACGCAAATCGACTGAGCAACTGATCAAGAGCATGAAAACCAGACGCTTTTGCCTGATTTTTAATTCGACTCAAAGAGACCGCTGCACCGACTGACCAGTGCCCAGCCACAAGGGTTAACTGATTTAAGCCGGCAACCCTATCAGTACTGATAAGCGTCTCGACCTGTTCAAGCCCCTGAGTCGCCCGCAGCATCCAATCAGTACCACCGGATAACAAAATGGCCTCTGGATGCTCCGATTTCAATTCACAAAGGGCTTCTAATGTTCGAGGTTGATGGAAACCGACAACGGATGCCGTTGAGTTTTGTAGCTGCTTCAGGGAGTTGATTAACTCAACTTCACACTGAGCAAATCGATCTTGGCTGCAATCGGCCAATTGAACCGCTTTAACAATGGGTGAATAGCCGGTGCATCGACAAAGATTGCCGCCTAGGGCTTCATCGATCGCCTCCACATCAGGATTGGATTCGTGCTTTTTCAATGCAAGTGCAGAAAGAATGAACCCTGGGGTGCAAAATCCACACTGCGATGCGTGCTGCTCTATAAATGCCTGTTGCAGTGGGTGTAGATCATCGCCTTGCGCTAGATCTTCAATCGTAATCAGCGCTTTACCAGCCAACTCAGCAGCCGGCATCAAACAGCTATTGACCGCCTCATACTTAAGCCTTTTATTATCATCTAAAGAGACAAGCACAACCGTACAGGCACCGCAGTCACCAGAGGCACACCCCTCTTTGGTCCCTGTGAGACGTTTAGATTCACGCAGGAATTCCAATAGAGTCTCGGTATTGGAAAGCGGACTATCCTGCTCAATGGAACCATTTTTCCAGTAACTGATCATATGAATGCTGCCTGAAGGGTCATATATAATAGACTTATTGTGCTAAAACCTAACCAAGTGGTCAAATAAATAAACTGACCTTGAAGTTAATTTTTATTTGATTTTTGAGTCAAATATTGGGTTCAATAGACGACTATTTTTCAATTATTAACAAGCTTTGAGATCCGCCAAAGTATGACAGACAATCTTCGCATCTGGTTATCCAATCCATTAGCCATCTACACGGGAAACGATGAGGATGCTTCTGGCGGTATTGTTGTCAGTGGCAAGACGATCGTAGAGCTGGTTGCCAAGGGTGAAACACCCGTTAATATTGATCAAACGATTGATGTCAGTGATCAGGTTCTGATTCCCGGTCTGATTAACACCCACCACCATTTCTATCAGACACTGACTCGCGCACTGCCCGCAGCGCTCAATAAAGAGCTTTTTCCTTGGCTTCAGACGCTCTACCCTGTCTGGGCCAATTTAGATCCTGAGGTTCATCGTGCCGCCACAAAACTGGCACTGGCCGAGTTACTGTTGTCCGGCTGCACAACCGCTTCTGACCACCACTATCTGTTCCCAGCCAATCTCACTGACGCCATTGATCATCAGATCGAAATTGGTCGTGAGATGGGTGTGCGTATGGCGATGACCCGAGGTTCTATGAGTCTTGGCCAAGACCAAGGTGGATTACCGCCTAATACCGTGGTTCAAACAGAAGATGAGATCTTGCAGGATTCTGAACGTCTGGTCTCCCGCTATCATGACAGAGAACCCTATTCGATGTCACAAATCGCCTTAGCACCCTGTTCTCCATTCTCGGTAACGACCGAGTTGATGCGTGACACAGCCAGTCTGGCCAAACAACTCAATGTACGACTCCATACCCACCTAGCAGAGACCATCGACGAAGAGAACTTCTGTGAACGCTCTTTTGGTATGCGAACGGTAGATTACCTAGAGTCTGTTGGTTGGCTATCCAGTAACACTTGGTTGGCGCACGGCATACATTTTAATGACGAAGAGATTGCCCGATTGGGTAAGGCTGGCGTCGGAGTCTGTCACTGCCCAAGCTCGAACATGATGCTCGCATCGGGCATTGCTAAAGTGAAGGAGCTTGAAGCGGCCGGTTCACCCGTGGGGTTGGGTGTCGATGGTTCTGCGTCGAACGATTGCTCGAATATGATTCAAGAAGTTCGCCAAGCCATGTACATCCAGCGCCTGCGTTACGGATCCTCTGCGGTCACCCATTTTGACGCCTATCGTTGGGGTACCAAAGGCTCAGCACAGGTATTAGGCCGTGACGATATTGGTGAGCTCGCGGTGGGTAAAGCTGCCGACCTAGCTCTATTTAAGCTTGATGAGCCGCGCTTTAGCGGTGCACACGATCCATTAGCCGCCCTGCTGTTGTGTGGGGCGCATCGCGCAGAAGCCGTTATGGTGAATGGCGAGTGGCGCGTTAAGGCCGGTGAGTTAGTCGGTCAAGATATTGAACGGATCATGCATGAACATAAAGAGGCTGCAAATACACTTGCGGCTCCTGCGATTTCTTAGGAGAAGATAATGACACCCAACAGCAAAGACTTTCCCGTAAGCTGGGATGAACTGCACCGAAATGCACGAGCGCTGAGCTGGCGCCTTCTAGAACAAGGGCCTTGGAAAGGCATTATTGCCATCACTCGCGGCGGCTTAGTACCATCAGCCATCCTAGCTCGAGAGATGGATATTCGTATGATCGATACGATCTGTGTCCTTAGCTACTCAAACTCAGACACTGGTGAAGCTTCTGTTCAGGGGCAGATAGAAGTACTTAAAGGCATAGAAGGTGATGGCGAAGGGATGATTTTGGTCGATGACCTGGTTGATACCGGCCGCACCGCAAAATACGTTCGTGAAATGCTTCCTAAAGCGCACTTTGCAACACTCTATGCAAAACCGGCTGGCAAACCACTGGTTGATACCTTTATTACTGAGGTCAGCCAAGATACTTGGATTCGTTTCCCTTGGGATATGGTGCAAACCTTTGCACAACCACTATCAGAAGTTATCGATAAGTAACTGATTTTAAATAAAGTATTATTTTGTTTGGACGTTCTGTTTTACATAAATAAAACGTCTAAAAAAATCCTGCAAAATCAAAATCCTCTGCTAGGCTTAAGCTTTCATTATGTTTGGAAGGGTTTTGTATGGGTTTTAGTTACCTAGTTTCCTGCCTATCTTTGTTACTCATTAGCCAACCTCTTTGGGCTAATGAGAGCTCTCTAATGGCTGAGATAAGACTCCACCCCGTCATCTTTTTAGTCTCTGTTACCCTTATCATCATTGTGCTGGCCACAATGACTCGAACCCTGCAGCTACTTCGTTCACGTGGACATAAGCAGTTTAGACAGCTTAAGCGTGAGCGTCACAAGACACAGCGACATCTTGCTATCATCGACAAACATATCTTAATGGTGAATACCGATCCAAACGGCAAGGTGACTAAGGCATCTAGCGCCTTTTGCGATCACACGGGATATACAAAAGAGCAACTTAAATCAGGCACATTAGCTCGTTTAATTCCAGACGAAAACAGCGCACGCCTTTTGCAACAACGATATCAAGAGGCAAGTCAGAAAGGGGGCGTGAGTGTTGAGACCCAAGAGAAAAATGCCTACGGTGGACTCTATTGGGTCAAGCTTCAGATCGAGCCTCAATACGACCGAAACGCTAATCTGATTGGATTCACCGAGATTCGCGAAGACATTTCGACTCAGAAAAAACTGGAAGAGCTATGGATGACGGACCAGTTAACCGGTCTCTACAATCGTTCGAGGCTAGATGAGCTATTTGAAGCAGAGCTGCGACGTGCAAACCGATACGGCACTCAATTTTCGTTGTTGCTGTTAGATATTGATCACTTCAAACAGATCAATGATACCCACGGGCATCTTGTAGGCGATGACGTTCTCTATGCTGTCGCCAAACTACTTCAGAATAATATTCGTGATGTGGATATATTGGGTCGCTGGGGCGGTGAAGAGTTTATGCTGATACTTCCCAACACCAACCAATCTGAAGCGTTGATTCTTGCAGAAAAACTTAGAAACACACTAAGAGATCACCCATTCACACCCGTGAGTAAGGTAACGGCTAGTATCGGTATCAGTAGTTTTATTGCCGGTGTCGAAGCAGATGAGCTATTTAAACGGGCGGATGATGCGCTCTATCGAGCCAAAGCAAAAGGAAGGGATCGGGTAGAGTTAGGCATGGTCAGCATACCTAACCCTAATGAACAGAGTCGCGATCGCAGTGCTTAACTCCAACCCTTTATTTTGCGGTAGAGTGTAGAGGGGCTAACCTCAAGTAACGCGGCCGCTTTAGGGACATTGCCTTTACAGAGTTTGACGGCATTTTCGATGATTTTTCGCTCTAATACATCCAGAGGTTCAATCTCGTCTAAACTCTGAGCCATCACTTTTGAATAGGGTTTAGACTTCTTAGAGGATTTAATCGTTTGAACCTCTACTGGCTCTTCTGTTTTGACGGGTTGGGGTGCCACAATCTCCTGCAGCGAATTCAACGGAGCTGGGAAATCGGCTACACCGACTGTACCCCCTTCGTTTAAAACGACGACGTTACGAATCACATTCTGAAGCTCGCGGACATTGCCCGGCCAGTGGTACTCCAGGAGTCTACGCTTAGCTTCATCTTCAAAGCCCTCGAAATACTTGGTCTCTTCACGCGCGTAACGGTTAAGGAAGAATTCGGCAATCATTAAAATATCATCACCGCGATCCCGTAACGGCGGCAGGTGAACAGGAATTACATGCAGGCGATAGTAGAGATCCTCTCTAAAACGACCCGCTTGCACCTCAACCAGAGGGTCTCGGTTCGTTGCGCAGATGAATCGGACATCGACCACCTCATCTGAATTACTGCCCACTTTCTGGATAATGCCGGTCTGAATGAATCGTAGCAATTTGGTTTGCAAATCAAGACTCATTTCACCAATTTCATCTAAAAAGAGTGTGCCACCATTAGCCTTACTGGCTGCACCTTCACGATTGGCACTGGCACCGGTAAATGCACCCTTTACATGACCAAAGATCTCACTCTCCATAAGATCTTTAGGTATTGCAGCACAGTTTATCGCAACGAAAGGGCCTTCAGAGCGAGCGCTCTGTTTATGCAGGGCTTCTGCAGTGAGCTCTTTACCTGAGCCACTCTCCCCTGTCACAAAGACAGATGCCTTACTGGGGCCCGCACGCTCGATAAGATGATACATATCTTGCATCGCAGGACTGGCACCAATAAAGCTATGGAAGGTTTCACGCTCCCTCTTCTCTGCCAAATCGACAGGAGCAAAGTTGAGTTTTGCCACCTGTGCAAATGCTGAGCTGATCGCTACCTTTAGTCGACGCGCATCAAAAGGTTTTTCTAGAAAATCATAAGCGCCTAAACGAATGGCATCGACGGCCACATCGATCGACCCGTGCGCAGTCATAATAATCACCAACGACTTAATCTGATGCTCAATAATTCGTTTAAGAAGCTCAAAGCCATCACCATCAGGCAGGCGCAGATCCAGAAGAACGACCTGATAGACCTTGGAATCAAGTGCGGTGTGAGCTTCAGCCAGTGTTGCGGCGGCATCAACTAGTACCCCCTCCTTCTCAACGTACTGTGCATAGATACGTCGCAGACTGGCACTGTCTTCAACAATTAATACTTGATTCTGAGACATCAGAAATTTCCTCAATTAACTTTATTATGCCGATAGCGCTGATGAAAAACGGTTCAACTCTGCAAGGACAGATTCCAGCTGCGAGGATACAGAAGGCACAAACTGATCAACCGTCGCTTGATCTCCAGATATGGCTGCTTTTTCTATGCGCTCAGCGGTAGAACGAAGCGTTTCAGCACCAAAGGTTGCTGAGGTACCTTTCAGTGAATGTGCTTCGATACCTAAAGTCGCTAAATCATTTTCAGACATCGCTTTACTGATGTTTTCTAAACGCTGTGAAGATTCTGATTCAAACACTTCGATAAGGCTTGGCAAAAAATCGATCGACGTGTCCTCTAAAAGACGCTCCAGTACTGCAAGATCCAGTACTTCAGAAACCTTTGAAGCAACCGCCTGATCCATTGAATCGATGATTTGTCCCATTTAACTATCTCCTTAAAATAACCCTTCTAAACAGTGAAGGTACAACAGGAGAAAGCAAGGTCCATGCCAACTCTTCTTACTGCTTATAAAAAGATCTATTCATAGTGATTCGCAAAATGCAAAAAGTCTAGATATTTGATTCAGAGCTGTTGGCACGGTTTGTGCTTACCCTCTTGCAATACGAACTAAATAAACCGAGTTTTAAGATGAATATTGCAGTATCAGCGAAGATTAGCGAACAAGACCATTTTGATATCAATAGAATCCTAATGGTTGATGACAGCCCTACCGAACGAGCTCGCCTTGGCGCGATGTTAAAAGACCTAGGCTATGAAGTCGTTGAAGCCTGTGATGGTAAAGAGGCACTCGCACTGTTAGAGAGAGACCAGTTTCAATTGATCCTCTCAGATCAAGTGATGCCAGAGATGGATGGCAAAACACTCTGTCGCACTCTGAGAAGTGACGATCGATACGGATCACCCTACGTCGTTATGCTGACCGCAGAGAATGATCAAAATGAGCTGGTCACCTGTATGGATGCAGGCGCGGATGATTTTTTGCGTAAACCCGCTGTTAAAGAGGAACTTCGTGTACGGCTGGCTGCAGGTTCGCGGTTGGTAAGCATGCGTAAGAGTGTCACCGACCAGAACGAGCAACTTAACGAAACCGTGACTGCACTGGAAGCTGCACAGAAGCAAAATGAGGAAGAGTTGCAATTTGCGACGCATCTTCAAGAGGAGTATGTGCCAAACAATCAGTGGTTATCACCCACCCTAGAACTCGCTACACACTTTAAAACAGCACGTGGCATTGGTGGTGATTCGATGGGATTTGTTACCACCAATAACAATCAAGTGCTCGTTTATCAGATCGACGTAATGGGTCACGGTGTTGCATCGGCAATGCTCTCCTTTACCCTACAAAATGCCATTCAGCAGATGCTGGGGTACTACATCAATCAGAGCGTCTTGCCACCGCTGCATCAAATTGTTCGTCGATTGAATGAGCGCTTCCCGAGTGAGCGTTTTTCAGGCCTCTACTTCACTATGTTCCTTGGCATGATAGATGAACACGCCAATACCCTAAGGTACTGCCAAGCAGGACACCCTCACCCCTGCGTGTTAAGCGAACAGGGTGATATGATGCAGATAAGCCGCGGCAGCTTTCCAGTTGGAATGTTTGAGTTTGCCGACTTTGAAACACGATCACTTCCCTTTTTACCAGGTTCTTCATTACTGTTAAGTAGTGATGGACTGTTTGATATTGTTGATGAAACAAACTCAGCCATAGGCCGCAATGCGATTGAAAACATACTGAAACGTGAACGCAGTAAAGATGCCGCAACTCAGTTAGATATCATTAAGCAATTTGCCTATGATTGGGGTAACCAAGAGACCCCAGAAGATGATGTATCGGTCATGTTGATTAAACGCTCCTCGGAAAACAACCAAGAGACAGAGTTGAACGTCCAGCCATTTCTGACCAGTTTACGCCCTACAGAGAGCGACGTAGAAAATACACTGGATCGTATCTATCTTCACTTAAAGCTGCTTAATACCGATGATCTAATCCTCTCTAAGGTACGAACCGCGCTAGC
Source organism: Marinobacterium sp. xm-m-383 (assembly GCF_013283255.1). NCBI lineage: Bacteria > Pseudomonadati > Pseudomonadota > Gammaproteobacteria > Oceanospirillales > Oceanospirillaceae > Marinobacterium > Marinobacterium sp. xm-m-383. The sequence continues at coordinate 455,065 of NZ_WBYT01000001.1, forward strand.
TGAACTACTGAACAATTTTGTTGAACATACTGTTTGGCCTGAAGATTACGCGGAGCTTCCAATAGAGATCATCACAACGACCTCTAAAAGCTGGATTGAGTTCAATATTCAAGAATATTCCGTTGAGCTTCCTCATCTATGCCCACCTAAGCCCTATTCAGGTGAATCAGAGTCAGGGCGTGGCCAACACATAATGATGAGTTGGATCGATCAAATCAGCTGTAAGCGTGCCAATGATGCAAACCTATGGCGACTGCGTTTTAAAAACAGCTAATAAAGTCACTCAAAATAAGCCGCATCTATTGCGGCTTATTCATTTCCAGCACTGATCTCTCTATAATCTGAGCACATTTTGAACCGATGGAATTGACGTGAAACCTCTTTTGATTGCCGTTGCAGGTGCTTCAGGATCTGGGAAAACCACCGTAGCTAACGCCCTGTTGCAGGGCATTCAATCACAGGGATTAACGGCCACGCTGTTTAGCCAGGACAATTTTTACAACCCTATTGGCCACCCGCTCAATAATTACGATGAGCCTCAAGCGCTAGAGCTTGATCTACTGGCCGAAAAATTACACGAGCTTAAACAGGGATTAGCAACTGAAATTCCAACCTATGACTTTGTCGTTCACAGACGCCAGCAAGAGACTCTGATCATTGAACCACTCGATGTGATCCTGGTTGAAGGTCTTTTTCTACTGTCACAACCGAATTTAGTCTCAGCCTTTGATGTCAAAATCTACTTAGATGTCCCTCAAGAGATCTGTTTCCAACGCCGTTTTGATCGAGACCAAATTGAACGTGGTCGTGAACCAGACGACATTCGTCGTCAATACAACGACCAAGTGCGACCTGGATTCGAACGTCACATTGCCCCATATCGCGATCAAGCCGATATTAGAATTGACGCTCTCCCCTCAGATGTAAAAAGTTTTATTAAAAATAGACTAAAACTGCCTCGATAATCGGAACAACCCCCTAAGTTGGCACACCTATTGCTAAGGATATATAGGTACATAATTAACTTAGGAGTTACCGATGAGTTTTACAGTCAGTTCTTACGATTCAGCTAACGTCGTTCACATGCCAGAGAAACTTACTATGGCCAATGCGAACAGCGTGAAACAGCAACTTACAGAGATGATCGATGAAGGAAAAACCAACCTAGTCATCGATTTGGCTGGTATGAGTTTTACCGATTCGAGTGGTTTAGCCGTGCTTGTTGCTGTCTACAAAAACATTCAAAAGCTGGGTGGTTCAGCGGTGATCTTGTCACCTCAACCAGCGGTGCAATCACTGCTGGAACTTACACGCCTGCAAGAGCTATTCGAGATCTATCAAGATCCGAATGCTGCCATTGAGCGAGTTAGCAAAGCGGCTTAACTGATGTACGAAGCCCTTCGTGAACACCTAGACTCCGCCGTCCTAACACTGGCGGAGTCAAAGGGATCAAAGCTACCCAATGCACTTATTGAGTCGCGCATCACCTCAATTATCTTCTATAAGGCGGCCATTGAGTTGATTGAACGGTTCAATAACGGACAGATGAACATCCTGGACACACTTCCAGAAGATGTCCGTCGTTCGCTCCTTACGCCCAACTGCATGATGAGTTATGAGCACTGGTTAGATGCCATTTCTAATCTGCATCTTGAGCTAGAGAAGGTCTACTACAGTGATACCCATTTAACGCACGAATCTTTGGCTAATATTCACCGCAATGCGATCGATATTGAGCAGTTTGTACTCAGTGCGCCCTTTAGCGGCAGAGCCAACCTGTTAATGCCGGGTTTAATAAAACGGGACCAAAAAGTTAAGTGTTTAGCGGCACCCTTTTTAGTCTTTAAGAGGCTAGGTTTACTGACCCCGTTGAAATCAGTTGTGAACGGATAGGAGTGATCATGAAAAAATATGACGGCCTCATGCTGGAGTCATTGGTCAGTTTACTCCTGTCTGGTTGCAGCCAACAACCGATACAAAACGAAAACGAGACAATCTATTTTTCGCACTCGTTGCCGAATATCGCCACGCCTTTACAGCCTCAAGCAGTAGTCAACATTGTGCTACCGATCATCTACTTCGCCAACGACAGTCATGAAGTGACGCCAACCGAAAGGGTCAAACTCAAAGAGTTTGTTAAGACACTGGGTGAGCAGCGTCCGTCAATCATTTTGAATGGGCATACCGATTGGAATCGAAGTGAACAATACAATGATCAACTGGGGTTAAATCGATCCGAGTCCGTCCTACTAACACTGGTTGATATTGGCTATCCAGCTGAAAAACTGGCCACAGCCTCCATGGGCGAATCCCAACCCGTTGCAAATAACCGAACCGAACAGGGCCGTCAACTGAATCGACGAGTCACTCTATCACTATTCTAATAGAGCCAAATCATGACACGAGAAGAAGCGATTGCACGTGATCTAACGCGAAATGTATGGACCGTTATGGGCCTGCCGTTTGACTGCACAACAGAGCAAGAGACGACAGATCATCTGATTGATGCGATGCTAAAAGAGGAGCGCTGCTTCTTCACTACACCGAACCTAAATTTTGCAATCACTGCACAAAATGATTCGCAATTTAGAGATTCAGTCATCAACTCAGATTGGGTGGTCGCAGATGGCATGCCGCTTATCTGGATTGCAAAAACTCTAGGGATTCCTTTGCCAGAACGCGTCGCTGGCTCTTCAGTGTTTGAAAGGGTTAGGCAAGAGTATCGAAACCCAGATCGCCCCATCCGAGTGGTCTTTTTTGGTGGCCCCGATGGTACCGCAGCTGAAGCGTTCAAAAAGATCGCATTAGACAACAGCAGCATGGAAGTCGTTGGTTTTTACAGCCCCGGCTTTGGATCCATGGATGAGATGAGCGACCCCAAGGTCATAAAACAGATCAATCAGTCAGATGCGGATCTATTAATTGTTGCGTTAGGGGCAAAACGAGGCCAGCAATGGATCGAACTAAACCGCCACGATCTTGATGTTCCGGTCATTTCACATCTCGGTGCGGTCATCAATTTTGTTGCAGGAACAGTAAACAGGGCCCCTCTTTGGATTCAACGCAGCGGTTTAGAGTGGTTATGGCGTATATGGGAAGAGACGAGTCTATTTAAGCGGTATTGGCATGATGGTCGTGCATTTATTTGGCAATACCTCACCAAAATACGTCCCTATAAAGATCTAATGCAGAAGCAGTCTCAGCTACCGCAGATACCTTTGGAGTTTAGTTATCTAAACGACTCAAACACCCTACAAATATCGGGTGATGCACTTCACAGAAACTTATCAAATCTTAGAAGTGCATTAATTGAGTTAATTGAAGAGGAGAGAGTTCGGGTAATCGATCTCAAAGGCCTATCTCGGCTGGATGGTTCATTCATCGCCCTGCTACAACTGGTGCAAAAGCAGATCAATATAAGCGGTCACAGCTTGACGCTTAAAAACCTTGATTCAGTTCATCTGCAACAGTTTGAATACGCTTGCGTATCTGATCAATTCACTATTATTCAACATCCAAGCCCAGTGGATGACGTTTCACTAGCGCCCACTCAATCATAGCGATCAATAACACCAGTGCAGTTGAGATAAGATAAACGTTCACCACCATTTCAAAATGGGTAAAAGGGTCTTTCTCTTGTAAAAACTCTACCAAAAAGATCACTGCGGCAATCCCAACTCCGGGCAACCAAGAGTAGGCTAGATTTCTTAGCAGTCGATAGAGTCTGAATCGAACTATCTTCTTAGAAGGGTTTATTAGGGCAAAGCAGAGGTAATAACTGAATGTGTGGAACGCGCCAACACTGAGCATCAGTAAGCCAAGGTAATCCAGATAGTAGGTTTCATAAATTGCCTTCCCTACAACGAATTCGATGCCAAAAAAGATAAGCAACAGCATCACCGATCTCATTAAGTATTCAACAATCAGCACAACGACCAATGGCTGATTCTTCAACTCACCAGCCTCCGCTTTTTCCATAGTCTGTAGATTAGACGCTCGAGGTGGTCCGATAACAGATAGATATCCTAAGATGAATAAAATTTTCGACAGAGCTCTCATCTAATTCCTCTCTATGTGGCACACAAATTGCTTTAACTAGCTGGGTGCAAACCCATTACTTGCCAAGTGATAAGCAATTTACAGGCCAACTTGAGAAATATTATGAGTAAACAGACACTGTTAATGATCAGCATAGAGCTTCCCTACCCCGCTAATAGCGGTGGGCGAGTCAAGAGTTGGAATATGCTGAAGTACCTAACCAACCACTACTCTGTTGCCCTGGCCTGCCCACTTAAATATGGGAGTGAACATGTAACTGAATTTTCGCAGTTGATAGATCTAGAGGAGTTACTCTTTGAAAGGGTTGAAGAACCACGTTCACCTAAAAACTTGGTTAAGAGCTATCTGAAATCGATCCCTCTTAATGTCTTAAGGTCAGGCTCAAAAAAACTGAAAGAGCGTATTGCAGAGATCGCGAACGATTACGAAATCATATTGGTAGATCACTACGAAGCAGCTCAATACATACCCAACCATTTTACAGGCAAAGTAATATTTCATGCTCATAACGCCACCTACCTAATGTGGGATCGTTATGGCAAAGAGGGTAATAATTGGGTTATGCGTACCATCGCAAATTGCGAAGCCAAACGCGTTGCAAAGTTTGAATCTGATGTCTGTCGTCGCTCTGATCTATTTTTTGCTTCTCCCAACGATATAGACAATCTCTCCAAAATCGGAGCAGACACCTCTCTAGCAAGAGAGACATACCACCTTGGGGATGATACTCAACTTGCTCTCCCTAGCATCAGATTTGAAGAGACAGAGAAGCGACTTCTCTATGTAGGCACACTCAGTTGGGAAGCCAATGTTGATGGCTTACTCTGGTTTATTGAACAAGTGTGGCCGGAGATAAAGGCCAACAATCCTAACCTGATTCTAGACATCGCAGGTGGTAATCCTGCACAACGTCTTGTCGACAGAGTTGCACAGATCCAAGACATTCACTTGCTAGGCTTTGTTGATGACCTAGAGCCACTGTTCAAACGCTCTCGTGTGTTTGTTGCACCACTCACATTTGGTTCAGGCATTAAAGTCAAAGTGCTCAACTCAATGTGCAGAGGACTTCCCATATCAACCACATCGGTGGGTGCCGAAGGCATAGATGCGGACCACTTAACCCACCTATGCATAGACGATACCGCTGCAGATATGGCGAACTCAATTGATCGCTTGCTGCATGATCAAAGGCTATGGGAGACACTGGAACAAAAGAGTCGTGAGCGGGTACGTGAAAAGTACACCTGGGATAGGGTTCTAGGTTTCATGGTCAACGAAATCAATCTGCTATCGGCTTAATCGACCCTGTGTTCATCTCGACTCGAGCCCTTATCACCTTTGCACTGGCTGTCATCTTCTATACAGCGTTTAAGGGTGCCTATTACTTTATGGCCAATAGATTACAGGAGGTCGGTTTTCTCCTAACCTTTATTCTATTTGGCTACTCTGCACTGGTTGCAGCACTGAACGTTAAAGAGCAAAACCTTCGATGGAGTTTTTGGGTGTTCACCACCCTGCTATTTGTGGCTTACACCTTTGTGCTACCGGCCTATCAATTCTCTGTGAATGCTGGTGTGTCAATGCTACCCAGCATGATGGCATCACGTGAATTTCTGATTGTGTTTATTGCCCCTACTCTCTACTTCTTGTACCGAATTGGTTACAAAGTTGAGGACATTAATAGAGTCGTTCTGTTGGTGTTTGCTGCCATTGTTTTTAGTTATGTATTTCACTATTTCCGTATCGATCTTGAAGCTGCCTACAACTCCTCTGACCCAACTATAAAAGGGATGACAACGCATGACGAGCATCGAGGATATCGATTAAAAGCGCCACAGGTAGCTCTATTTCTAACGACCATAATTTCAGCCTATCTAATGGTGACTTCCGAAAGCTTAAGAGCAAAATTGGGTTGGGGCATCACATTTTGTGTTTCCGTTTGGATATGGTCCATTATTCAAGCAAGAGCACCAACGGCAATGATGATTCTGGGTGTTCTTCTCTATCACCTATGGTTTGCAAGAAAGCCACGCATGGGATTGCTTTTCCTGGGTATGGCTCTAATCATTCCGCTTTATACACTGGCCATTCAACAATATTTTGCCGTTATGGAAGGGGCCGATGATGGTGTTCGCTATCGCTCCTACATGATTGCTCTTAACACTGTGATGGACCATCCATTTTTTGGATTTGGTCAACAAAGTGCAGCGACAATCACAGAGCAAGAGATCTTTTGGTATAAGTTCTACAGCTCAGATCTCGGTTTAATAGGTGTGGCATTTAAATTTGGCATAACGGGTGCTTTGCTCTATGTGGCACTGATGATCTATACACTCAAGAAAGCAGTGACTACCAACTGGTTAATTATTCAGCATACGGGGAAAGCTAACATATTTTTTGTTGCATCCATTGCGAAACTAATTACCGATATTTTCAACTCTTTACTGTCCGTGCACTATATTTATATCCATGGTCTAGCCCATGCATCAATAATCATTGCCCTGAGTGTCATCTATAGACTCGAGTATCAGAATCACAGATAGACACTATAGAAACTGGCGAATGCATAGAGAGTCTCTATTTATCAATCCACTCTTCAAAAGTCTGAGATGTAACCTCATCACCAGAAATGGGCTTTGCTTGAACCTTTCCAACTCGGGCTTTGTATTCAGAAAGTGCAGCGTTCATTTTTCTTAGAATGACGAGCCCAATTACAAAGAAGAGGCCTAAAAATAGCACCCCTACAAAAGCTAATACGGTCCACTTTTTTCGGCTCGGGTATGACTTGTAAAGCGGTGGATTAGCAGGCTGTATCATCTCAAAAGGATAATTCTCTCGAGCATGGATCATCGATTCGACACCCAACTGTGCTTCTAATAAACGATAAATAGAACGTTGCACTTCGATATTATTTACCTCACTCAGACGGCGTTCTAAATAGTCACGACGAGAATTCATTGTCTCTACAGAGCGCTGTTTAATAAACGCATTAAAATCAGCAAGGTAGTGATTAACAATCTCTGCAGAATAATCGGATGAGTGAGTGGTCGCATAAACGGTCAAGAGACCACTTTTTTCATCATGAGAGTGGCCAACGTGCTCTTCCCTAAAAATCTTAGTGGCAACTCGATAATCTGGAACAAACCCCTCACGAAATGAGGCAGATTCTGCATTCCATTCGTTGGGAAACAACATCGGCAGCAGTCCGCGCTTATCAATAAAATACTTTGTAAACTCAAAGCTATTTAACTTAGCTAACAAGCGATCAAGTTCATTACTAGGTGCAACATCAATAATGAAGTCGTGCTCTAATAATCCTAAGGCATCGCTACCTCGATAACTTTCTGGGGCTACGCCACCTGGATTTTCATTGATATTCACAGCCGCGATTCCTGATGCGGTAAACTTATCATCCACAAACTTTGATAAACCAAAGACAGCAGCTGCTGAAAAAATGGCCGCGATCAACAGACGATATTTCGAGCGGAGTACAGCGTCTAAATACTCTAAAAGATCCACCTGTTGATCGATATGAATAGGTGGTTCATTTGTGTTCTTCATAATTAATTACCCTTAAAAAGATAACTGACGCTTGAGGCTGATAAGGTCAATTTATAGAACAGATCGACCCAAGATTGTGTGAACTCTCGACCATTGATTCGATCGACACTCAACGGCACATAGATAGTAGACCCTGGAGTCACTTTGACGTTTGAAGCGCTACCTAACCAGCCCCAACTCGATGCTTTAGAACGAACACTCATCACCTCTCCATTAGCTTGTACCACAAAAGCATGCTCATGCTGCGCTAACTCTTTCATACCACCGCTTAGATTGATGTAGTCCAATGAGGCTCTATCTTTTCGATATTTGTGTGACGTTGGAAAATAGACCTGACCGACGACAGAGACCTCATCTTGGTATTTTGGAACCCTAATGCGATCTCCAGACTCTAGAACCACATCAGACAGCTCTGAGCAGTTTTTAACAGCGGCCTCCATATCAACCACCATACGTCCTACTGCACGCTTAGGAGCCAGTTGCTTGATGATTTTCAAAGTTTCCTCTGCGCCGTTGTTTTCGGGCTGTTTATCCTGTTTTTGGTAACCTGGTGAAAGATGTACATCCGCTAACAGATCATCAAGCTCGCCCATCATGCGATCAAGTGCCTGTTGTTCACGAAGACGGACAGATTCACGCGTAAATACCGTACCGAAGAGATAAGCGTCCTCTGTAAAGCCACCGGCTCTCTGCAATAATCCACAGAGTGTTTCACGCTTATCAACGGTGTATGTGCCCGGGAATAGAACTTCACCTTCGATGGTCACCTCTTTACGGTTACTGATCCATTCAGGTTTTTGTCTGATGACCAGATGATCCGAGGGTATCAACACAGTGGTTAAATCTTCGCTTATACCTTCTCTTTGAATTAAAGAGACATCGTATTGATCTATGCGCGAATAATCGCCTTTGATAATTGAGCGACGGGCTAGCGTTGCCTCTGAGTTGAATGCTTGCTCTTTTAGGCCACCTGCAGCAACCACAAGATCCTCAATACGCATTCCAGCCACTAGGGGATAGAGGCCAGGAGAACGTACTGATCCGCTCACTTTAACCACTTGTGTAGGAGTATTGATCGAAGCTTGCTGGCGAAGCTTCTCAAGTAGACCTTTTAAAATCTCAGATCGTTTACTGTCTCGGCCAAACAAGAAGAGTTCATCCCCTGCTTTCAATTTAGGGTTATAGCGATTCTCTGTTAAATCCAACGCTGTCACATCCACCTTTAAGCTGTCAGCATCGGTGCGCGACAAAATTACATAGGAGCGATCACTACCTACCTGGAAGCCACCAGCATACTCAATCAAATCGGTTAAGCGCATCTCATTGGCGATTGGATAGGTGCCGCCATGACGAACGAACCCTTTGATCCGAACCAGAGGTGAAAGCTCTGATGCAGACGCCTCGCGCTCCATTCTCTTAACCAGATTATTGAGTTGATCTGCACGCTGATCGTGCGTATTGAAAACGACAATTCGATCTCGCGCCTGCAAAGTCAAATTATCTTCTGAAAATGGGTTAGAGAGTGCATTACCTAAATTAAAATAGAGTACCTCTGTTCTCTTGCTAACAGGATTTTCTCTCTCTACCAGTGCGGTTGATAAGTCAGCGCCCTGTTTAAGAGTGGCAACATCCTTAATCAGATCAGTGACTTTAATACCGCTTCGCCACTGCATTGCACCGGGTTTAAGCAGATGACCATCAAGCAACACAACATTTTCAACACGATCTATCACTGGTAGCACCTTAACCAGATCGCCATTGATCAGACGAATATCCCCACCCTGCTTCGTCATATCGGCAGAGATCAACTCATAGGACTCGCTTGAACCTATACGTTCTATCATAACGGTGCTTTTGGCAGCCGTCGGCAACAGTCCACCAGCCAGTTTGAGCAAGTCAGTAACGCTCTGCTCTTCCTCGATTTCATAGATTGCTGGTCGATGCACTTCTCCCGCAATACCTGCCGTCATTCCGATAGGTTTGATAAAGATGATGTCGCCTTGGCGCAGATACGCATTTCCGCTGTCATCACCCCGTAGAAGCAGATCATAGAGATCAAAATCTGCAACAACCCGGCCCTGACGCTTTACCTGAATGGAGCGTAGTGAACCAGTTCGTTTAATCCCCCCTGCCTGAATCAACGTATTCAGTAGCGAACTCATACCACTCACCGTGTAGGTGCCTGGTTGATTGACTTCACCGACCATTAGAACCTGAATGGAGTGAAGCTCAGCTAGCGTTACGATACTTTTCACACCGACTCGGACGCGATCAATGGACTCTTTGATTAACAGTTTAGCGTCTGAAAAATTGAGACCCGCAACTTGAATGGCGCCAATTTCTGGAACCAGGATTTGACCCTCACGAGTGACGACAAGTCGATACTCCAAATCGGTCACACTGAAAATCTGCAGCACAAAGGTATCACCTGGCCCAATGATGTAATCTTCAGGAACAGGAATACCTGCAACGGGTGCAAAGGTTGTGGCAAGCGTAGTGAACATGTCATAGCCAAATTGCTCAAGCGAAGGCTGAGTTTTCAAATCGCGGCTTTTCTCCGTTAACTCAACCGGCTTCAGCGTCTCTGCAATCTTTTTCTCTATCTCAGAAGGCTCTTGTAACTCATCGATGATTAAGCTTTTCACAACCCCCAAAGGGACCTCCTCTAAGGGTAAGTCCTGACCGGTTGGAGCCGCATTAATCGCTGCTTGACGCTGCTGACGCTCGGGCAGTGAATTGGCCGACGCGTTATTGACCGTGAATGCCATTAACAGACAGAGAGCGCTCAGAACAGAGCTATTCGTGTTAAACATATTCATTACCCTCTTACTCATCAGCAAACTTCTCGCAACCGTTAAAGTTGACCAGCGCATTTAAAGCGGTGCTTGGACACTGATCTTTGTAATCAAAAACACCATCGCCATCACTATCTTTAGGTCCTTTATAAAGTACTCTCTCAACAAAATGCGCCATTTGTTCAGGCGGCATTATTTTGTCTGCAGCACTTGAAAAACCACAGTCTCCGATCTGATCTATAAGCGATCTTGATAAAGAGTTACTGATTCCAATCAAATAGATACAGCTACCTTTTAACTCTTTTGGCGACATCCATTTAGGCGTTTTTGATTGAATAAGGTGGCCTTCTGGGTAGCGATATGCCTGACGCAATCGATTAATGGCATTGACTAAATTTTCATCAACGACACTCCAATCCGTCAGAATCACTATCGTTTGAAAACCCCTCACCTGTGCAGACTGTTGATGTAAAGCGTTTAGCAGAGAGATCAAATCCTCAGCGACGAACTGAAATTGCTCACTATCTAATTGATAAGGATCGAGCTTAGATAGTGGCTTAAAGCTGAAGTCCGAGGAGAATTGCGCCAGGTCATTGGCAGCTAGCAAACGGCTTTCAAGGTTTGTCTTGGGTGCCGTTACCAGAAAACGACGCACGACCTCTTCGGCATAATCTGTACTGGGCACACCTCGATACTCTTTACCCTTTAGGGTTGTCCAGTCAGCAATCAGGGTAAATTGGTCAGCTCTTCTCTCAAGCTGAAGTTGATTAACCCGCGGCTCAATATTGAGTGGATCAAAAATATGCAGTGAGCGTTTATTCAATGAAGTGTTGTATTCGTCAATCGACGTTAACAGTGTTCTCTCTGGTACATCGATGGTTCGTTCAAAACCAGAACAACCCGCTAAAAACAGCGTTGTTATCGGTAACAAAAGCTTCAGTAGATCACTTTTCATTTGACGTTCCTTTGAGACCTAACAGGTCCTTAGCCTCCTGAAACAGATCAAAAGGCAGATAATCACTAAGATGAGAATTGGGCATCAAATCGATACCAGCAAAGCTTTTGATTAGATAGAAAGCTGCAGCCAATACAATAAGAGCGGTCATCATTAAACTGCCAGACACCAGCAGGTAGACAGTTCGTCGTAAACCAATGGGCAAACGCTCGATCCGGTTCAACTCTAAATTGTGTGTTTTACGTCTTCGATCACGACCTGCAAACAGAACGAGATAGTAGGCTCTAAAAAAAAGCGGGAGTCGAATGCGGATATCTAGACTGTGTCGTGTTTCGGTGGACTGAGCGACCAGTGCCGACCTGACGTCGTTGAGTTGTTCAACACTGAGACTAGAGAGAGTTTTATGAGGAATTCGACTGATCGTAAAATCAGCAAATACTTCACTACTCTCTCGGGTTTTATCCTGCACACTGCTACCTAATCATTAATTCTCAGATAGCAATAAGCAAAAACCTTGCCAGTTTTGCAAAGTGCAAATCAAATAGCCTGATAGAGTTCACTGTATTTAGAGAGCATTTCTCGGTTAGAGTAATTTTTTGCTTGTTCTAAACAGTGCCTAGAGAGTGTTTCGTAATCCAACTGACCAAAGGTTTGCAGTGCTGATTCAAACTCTGATTGGCTGTTAATATCTATGACAAGACCTGTCTCTCCCTGCCTGACGAGCTCGAGCAATCCACCAGCACCATGAACCATTACCGGTATGCCATGGGCATAGGCTTCAATGACAACGCGCCCCATAGGCTCATACCATAAGGAGGGAACAATCAGCACATCGATCTCTGCAAAGAAATCAGCAGGTTTTGTAAATCCTCTATAATCAATGGCTGGATCACTCTCCAGTTGTGACTCAATCCTTTTCTCACCAGTTCCGGCAAAAACGAAGCGGTAATCACTCCCTTCAGGCAGTTGTTTCACGCGATCAACCAACTGCATTACACCCTTGTCGTACTCCAAACGACCAATGTAACCAAAGACTTTCGCCTCACTCGACCGAGGAGTCTGTGACTGTTCTTCAAAATTGTCATTAGGGGAGATGCTGTTATAGATAACTCGCTGATGACTCTTCTTAAAGTAACCGTCTTCGGTGTGGCTATTTAAGATGAAATTGCTAATCCCTACGATGCCATCGACTCGCTCAGAACCCCACCTTTTTGGCGTCGAATAGCATCTACACTCCTTGCAAATTGCTTCGCAATTTATCTCATTTTTTCTTCTCGACTCTCGATGACACTGTATATAGTAATCCCGCAAGGTATGAACGACCTTGCAGCCTCGTTGCTTAGCAATCTTCCAAACCAATACACTGATTCCTTTAAGATTGTTGGTATGCACAATGTCTGGCTGAAACTGATCAATGACGGATAAAATATCTTTTCGATAACGAAAATTACTAAGATCCAGAAGACGTTGTGCAAGCTTCTGAGCAACACGTTTAACTTTGTTGGGTGTTTCTAGCGTTACGAAAGGCCAGTAGATGTTTCTATCTGGGAAGTAGAAGGCTTTTACGCCATTTTCTAAACGCCGAGAACCAACCAAGCTGGGATCTTTCACGATACTGGCTACTGCCACCTCATAACCCATGGAGACCAGACCATCCGCTAGGTTATAAACTGACTGTTCAGCACCTCCTAGCTTGGTAGGAAAGAAGACAGAATTAAATAGCAGAATTTTCATCATTGGGTTCCTGTTAAATCACTACAGCGTTTGGATTTTTGGTAGACAAACAGGATTAAAGTCCCGTAGAGAAAACCGTTAGCAATGCTTAAATAGATGATCGATTGAAGTGGGCTTTGTGCTAGCACGCCAAGGTAGATGGCTAACACCCGAACAGAGAGTGAAACGATTTCATGAGCAAGCAGATGAGCCTGCAGACCTAGAACGGGGACTGATGCAATGGCAGGCCTTGAGGCCAGCATCATCAATAACCACAGGGCAATCCATTGTGCAAATTCTCCCGACGTTTTCCACTCTTCGCCGTAAAGCAGAGCGAAAATGCTAGGCCCAAGTAGAGCGATGAAACCAAAAGGAAATATGCCCAATAAGACTAAATTTCTCGTCGTTCTATTAAGAAGTGCGGTGATAGTCTGTTTTTGCTCTACCCTATCAACAACCTCTTTGTAGAAGACGTCCCCTACACTTTTCCCCAACAAGGTTGCAGGTACAGTCAACAGCGCGAAGGCGATGGTGTAATAACCTGCAGCAGCTGATCCGAACGCCCAGGCAAACATCAACGTAGGCGCAGCCAACGAGACTGAGTTTAATAGCACCTGTGGTGCGCGATAGATTGGAAAATCGTAATAGCGTTTGAGCAAATCACGATAGGAATCTTTAGTGACATACTCAGTGGATAGACCAGATCGCTTCGCTAGATAGAGGTTTTGAATCATCATACCCAGGGTATAAAACAGGACTAACCATCCACCGGTGGCTTTAATCAAACCCATCAAGGTTTGACTCACTCCAATAAACAGCGCCCTAATGTTGAGTGATTTTGCCAGGTTGGAGAACTTCTTAGTTCTAATCTGCCACTGTTCATTAACCTGGAATATCGCAGCAATAAAAATAGCCACAGGTAGTAGCCAACCCAAACCAATAAGGGACTCGGCATTTATTAATGTCAGGACCTCTTTTTCAAAGATCAGCAAACTTATGAGTAAAGTGGTCGATAGAGATAAGCTTATAAACAGCGATAGCTTAGCCAATTTCCAAGCCTCGGCATCGCTTTTCGCCAGTACGATAGACATAGGTAAGGTCAGAGCAATGGCAGGGGCAAACATATAAATTGACGAGGTGAAAACACCTAAATAACCATACTGTTCAGGACCATACAGTCGTGTAATGACCAATGAAAATAGAAGCGTTAAAGCATTAGACAGCGCCGTGCCACTGGCCAGCACCATTATATTTTTTAAAAAAGCATCCTTATTTAGAAAGTGCTTAAGTCGAGAAATCATCAGTCGTAAACCCAAACATTGATCGATTGAACCTCTACAGCATATTTCGTGCCAATGTATTCATATAAATGAATATAAGTTGGCACGATTAATGCTAATCACCAGTAAATGCATACTGGAGTGAGTAATGAGTTCAAACTCTCAATCTGATCAACTGGCGCTAATCACCTGTTCGTATGGTCCGGACTTAGATCGTTGTAAACGATTGTGCGAATCGGTGGATAGATTCGTTGATTCAATCTACGAACATGTCTTGATTGTTCCTAAACGTGATCTCAAAAAGTTTTTAACGCTCGTAAACGAGCGACGCAGAGTAGTCAGTGTTGAATCTGTCGTACCAGACTCATTTATTCAACTCCCATTTTCGAACAAGTGGTGGTTGGGGGCTTGGGGTTTTCCAACACGCGGTTGGGTCATGCAACAGATTACAAAACTAAGCGCAGGCTTCTCCACTAAGGCTAAAACCTTAATGTTTGTGGACTCAGATCTACAGTTCATACGCCCGCTTGACCTCTCTTTAATTGAACAGTCAGGACGCACACGTCTGCACTCTATTCCAGGGGATATGGACTACGGTGTTCACCTTAAATGGCATGCGAAAGCTGGAGAATTGCTCGGCTGCGACACAGCTTATGCGGGTTCTGATTACGTTGGACAGTTGATCACATGGGATCGAGAGACGTTGATGGCTATGTTAAGGGACATTAGCAGAGAAACCGGTACTCACTGGACAAGAGCGATTGCACGCTCTTTGACTGTGTCTGAGTACATTCTGTACGGCATGTATGTGACACGAGTGCTAGGTATTAACCGATCAAACCACTACGAAACAAGCAAAGATCTTTGTCACTGTTGCTGGGATTCTGAGGCCGCTAAGGCAGTTTCCAATGGAACCGCCAAAGTTGATCCATCGGCTATCGCCGTTCTAATTCAATCAAATTTAAGCTTCACAACGGATGAAGAGGCCGAATTGATTGATAAGGCATCGAAAATTTCAAACGCAAAGGTTGGTGCATGATATGCAGATATTAGAATCAATCACTCCAATCAATGAATCAGATTTTCGTCAGTACATTGAACTCTCACTTCGCCAAAGCAGTGGCAGTCAAACAGTCTCTTTCATTGACGCTGCAGGGCTTTCAATGGCGAATGAGCAGGCAGATCTCAAGCAGGCATTTTCATCTGTCGATCTGCTCATCCCTCGCGGGCGTGGTATCAATGTATCGATGAACCTGATTAATCGTGGACAAATGCCGTCAGCAAACAGCTCATCACTCTATCGAGAGCTACTGCTATCACTTGAAGCGTTTGAAAAACCGGTCATTTTGTTCACAGACAATAAAAAAGCCGCGCATAAAACAGAGCTCGAGATTACTAAACTTTACCCTAACCTAAATCTCCAGATCACTATTTGCGATACACAATACGATAAAAGCACACAATGGTTTTTAGATAAGATCAAAGAGAAAAACCCAAGCTCGGTACTATTCGCTCTCGAGACTCCCCTTCAAGAGCGTTTAATGTCTCGAGTAAAATCAAAGTGTGAAGTACCTCTGTTGGTCACTTTGGGGCATCCACTGTTTGATGCTATTTTTGAGGTGAGTGAGGGCTTTAACTTATCTCGCCTAAGACACAGCGTCCTCTTCTCTCCAATGCGATTTTTTAAAACCTTCGTAGGAACGCTTTATCAAATCCCTAACAGTGACGAGAAACGAAACTCACGTATCAATACGATTTTAAGACAGTGGGGATGGTCAACCCGCATTAAGCGCCTATCAATACGAACCAAGTCATCTCTGTGGCTATTGCGATGCAAAATGCAAAGCATTTTAAAACGATCTATTGACTTATTAGGCGCCGGTTTGGGGCTGCTATTGCTATTACCGCTGTTAATTCCCGTTGCTGTAGGGATAAAAGTCACTTCGCCTGGACCTCTCTTTTACTCTCAAGTCCGGGTAGGACACCGAGGCAAGCTGTTCAGAATGTGGAAGTTCCGTTCAATGTATATCGATGCCGACGCACGTAAAGCGGCACTAATGGAACAGAATGAATCATCTGACGGCGTCATTTTCAAAATGAAAAAAGACCCTCGCATTACACCGATAGGTCGCATCATCCGTCGACTCAGTATTGATGAGCTACCACAACTCTATAACGTGTTGATCGGTGATATGTCGCTGGTTGGCCCGAGACCCGCTCTAGAAGCTGAAGTCGCTCAGTACCCGGTGCTAGCCCGCGCTCGTTTAGAAGCTATGCCTGGTTTAACAGGTCTGTGGCAAATCTCAGGTCGATCAGACCTCCCCTTTGATAAGCAGGTTCTGTTGGACACTGCCTATGTAAACCAGCAATCAGCAATGAATGATGTAAAGCTGATCGCTAAAACCATACCTGCTGTAGTTAGCGGTAAAGGAGCCTACTAATGACCATTGAACGTGCCATTCTTTTCGCTGATCGAAAAGGGAAAGAGCTAACTCCTCTCAATGATCGCTACCCTATCTGTTTGCTACCCATTGCTGGTAAAACACCCCTAGAGTTCTGGCTTGAGCAGCTCTGTGATATGGGTGTTAAAGAGGTAGATATTGTGATCAATCAGTTCGCTGATCTGATTAAAAAAGCGGTACCCAATGGTGATCATTGGGGGCTAAAACTTAACTACCATTTATCAACCGGTGAAGAGCCGCCTCTCGCTTTTTGGAGTAGGATGCACTTTTCAATGACAGGTAAGATGATTGCTGCACGAGCCGATGTTTTGCCCGTCAAAACAGAACAGGGAGCGATTAGTAATCTATTAACGCTGGACTCTGAATCGGTTGAACAGCTAAACACCCTAGAGTGGAATCGAAGTGAAGATAAACAGCGTGATTCCAACTCACTCGCGTCACTGGATGCATACGTAAAAGCCTATTTTGCTCTGCTAAACGGCGATCACTATGGCCTAGTTCCTAGGGGGTTGCGTGCAGACGATGACAAATGGCTAGCGACACCGACCTTCAGTTCAAGTCGCTCAGACTCAATTGAAGGACCTCTCTACATCGGCAGAGATGTAATGATTGATCAGAACGCAACCTTGTCTCAAACGGCGGTTGAGGCAGGCTCTATGGTCGATAAAGGCGCTCAACTGAATCGAGCTATTGTATTTCCAGGTACTTATGTTGGACAGGACGTCAGTTTAACGGACTCAATTGCGATGGGCAGTTTACTGGTCGACTTGAAACACCAGAGTGTTATACAGATTGCAGATCCTGCATTAATTAGTCCGATCATACCCAGCAGCTCATTGGTTAAAACGAATACCAGCGAACGATTAGTGGCATCTATGCTTATGATCTTATCAGCACCCGTCGCATTGCCACTGGCATTGATTACTCAAAAATCGGGGGTATTAAATAGAGAAGATCAGCTCTCAAACCGAGGATCTCGTCTACACCCGCTCTGGTTTACCAAACTTAACTTCACATCAAATATTGGTTGGGTAAAACGCTGGCCTGAGCTTTTAGGGGTGATCGATGGGGATCTAAAGCTATTTGGAAGCGAGTATGAGTCCATCGAAGATGAGCGCCCCCTAACAGAGCTTCCAATTTCCCAGGGTCTGTTTACGCCTCAATCGGTGTTTAAAAATCAATCACTCGATGAGTTTGAACGACAACTTTGGGGGTTAGAGCTGGCGAACGAGAAGCTTGGTCCTTTTCGACTCTTTGCAAGAGCCATCAAAGTAAGCTTAAAGAATATTTAAATAGGGCCACTCTTTTACCGGTCCAGTAACAACAAAAAAGGTGGCGAGCTATTTAGCTGGCCACCTTTTTTATTAGTTAAAAACTAACTGTCGCTATTGAATATATCGCGGGTAAAGACTTTATCAAGAACGTCTTCTAACTCTTCATCCATCCGGTTACAGACGATCACATCCGCATCGGCTTTGAATGCATCCAAGTCTTTGTAAACGATGGAGTTGAAGAATAGATCCTCTTCAAGCACTGGCTCATAAACAACGACCACAATGCCTTTTGCCTTCAGGCGCTTCATCACCCCCTGAATAGCAGAGGCGCGGAAGTTATCCGATCCAGACTTCATGACAAGACGGTAGAGCCCGACAATCTTTGGATTGCGCTTAAGAATAGAGTCCGCAATAAAATCTTTACGGGTGGTGTTGGACTGAACAATCGCACCGATTAAGTTACTGGGTACGTCATTGTAGTTAGCCAGTAGCTGCTTGGTATCTTTTGGCAGGCAGTAACCACCGTAACCAAAGCTTGGGTTGTTGTAGTGAGTGCCGATACGCGGGTCTAACCCTACCCCTTCTATGATCTGTCGCGTATCCAAGCCGTGTGACAGCGCGTAGGTGTCCAACTCATTGAAATAGGCCACACGCATTGCAAGGTAGGTATTGGCAAAGAGTTTGATCGCCTCAGCTTCGGTACTACCGGTGAATAGTGTGTCGATATCCTCTTTAAGAGCCCCCTCAACGAGCATTGCAGCAAACTTCTCTGCACGCTCAGACCGCTCACCTACCACGATACGTGATGGGTATAGGTTGTCGTACAGCGCCTTACCTTCACGTAAGAACTCTGGCGAAAAGATAATATTGGGTGAATTGAACTCTTCACGCAGATTACGAGTGTATCCGACAGGTATGGTCGATTTAATGACGATCGTCGCTTCCGGGTTAATGCGAATAACATCTGAAATCACCGCTTCAACTGAACGAGTGTTGAAGAAGTTAGTCACCGGATCGTAATCGGTGGGTGTCGCGACAATGACGTATTCAGCACCTGCATACGCCGTTTCCGGATCCGTTGTTGCAACCAGATTTAATGCTTTTTCGGCTAAATAGAGTTCAAGTTCAGTATCTTCAATAGGCGCTTTACGGTCATTGACCAGTGCTACCCTATTCTCATCAAGATCTATGGCTGTCACTTCATTATGTTGAGCCAAAAGAACGGCGTTGGACATGCCCACATAACCTAGGCCTGCAACCGCTATCTTTGTCATATAAAAATCCTAATCGTTAAGTCTGTCTCTCTGCTAACAGCTAGCTAGAGTCACACACTCAAATTACAAATGCGTTAAGAACGGCCGTAGAGATCTTCAAAACGGACAATATCATCTTCACCTAGGTAAGAACCTGACTGAACTTCAATCAACTCTAGTGGGATCTTGCCTGGGTTCTCTAACCAGTGAACACAGCCAACCGGGAGATAGACCGACTCATTCTCGGTTAGCATGATCTCTTCGTCATTGCGCCCGACACGAGCCGTACCCGACACAACAATCCAGTGTTCAGCACGGTGGTGGTGCATCTGAACCGAGAGTTTATTACCCGGCTTCACGGTAATGCGCTTAACTTGGTAGCGTTCGCCGTTATCAATGGAGTCGTATTTACCCCATGGACGATAGACTTCACGGTGCAGCTCATACTCACTGCGACCCTCTGCTTTTAAGCGCTCAACGATCTTTTTAACGTCTTGCACCTGATCCTTGCCTGCCACCAACACTGCGTCTTTGGTTTCAACCACAACAATGTCCTTAACCCCGACAGTCGCAACCAGTTTACTGGTCGATTTGATCAAGGAGTCTTGGGTGTTGTGGGTCATAACATCACCACTGACGGCATTACCGTCGCCATCCTTAGGGGTAACTTCCCAAAGCGATGACCAGGCACCCACATCATTCCAACCGGCATCCATTGGCACGACTACAACATTGTCAGCTTTCTCCATCACTGCATAGTCGATCGACTCATCCGGACAGGCTTTAAACGCCTCTTCATTAATGCGCACGAAATCTAGATCCGGAGTAAGAGTTTCTAAAGAAGCGGTACAAGCATCTAGGATATCTGGGCGGTGTTTACCCAACTCTTCGATGTAACGTGACGCTTTGAAGAGGAACATACCGCTGTTCCAGTAGTAGTCACCCGAATCTACGTAGGCTTGTGCACGTTCAAGATCTGGTTTCTCAACGAATTCCGCTACTTGATAGCCCTCAGCTTCAGCAGCGCCTCGACGAATATAGCCATAGCCGGTTTCAGGACCCGTGGCGACAATACCAAAGGTCACTAGGGCACCTGCTTCAGCAAGGGGTTTGGCTTTGTTCACTTGCTGCTGGAAAACCTCGACATTCTCAATGACATGATCCGCCGCTAACACCAGTAGCAAAGGGTCATCTTCGGAAGTCAGTGCCTGCAGTGCAGCCAATGCAATGGCCGGTGCCGTATTGCGACCGACTGGCTCCAATAGAATATCGGCCTGGGCATCCATCGCACGCATCTGCTCTGCAACGATGAAGCGGTGCTCCTCATTACAGATCACCAACGGCTTTCCATCGCTGATACCGTCCACACGTGAAGCCGTTGTCTGCAGCATGGTTTGTTGGCCTGCCAAGGCTAGAAACTGTTTCGGATAGAGGGAGCGAGACAGTGGCCATAAACGTGAACCGGAGCCACCGGCCATAATTACAGTTTTCATTTAATCCATTCCTTTTATGATCTATCCAAAACACTAAGCAATGATTGTGCCAAAATTAAGTCTCCATTGCGCGCTTTAGTGCCAAATAAGTCCCATTCGTCCAACCGAAACCATCTTGAACGGCATATTCACCGCCACCGGCGATCTCACCGGGTGTGACTACATTGTACTTCTCCAACATTTTGCCCGTTTGGCTAAAGACTAGCTCTAGGGTGCTCAGCCAGCGTTTAGCGCCCTCTTCTGCCAACTCATCAAACTGGTACTGTTTTAAACCTTGGAAACAGATCCACTGCAGAGGGGCCCATCCATTCGGGGAATCCCACTGTTCACCCGACTCAACATTGGTTGTTACCCAACCGCCCGGTTTCAAAAACTCTTCATTTAATTTAGCAACGACGCAAGCGGCTCTCTGTGGTGAAGCAATACCAGCAAATAATGGGAAACTCATCGCCAGTGACTGATGGTCTCTCTGTTTAAACCCATCTAGGTCCAAATCGACATAACAGCCAAGGTCGTCATTAAAGAAGTAGTATTCAATCGCATCGGCACGCTGATTAGCCAACTGCTCATAGTGGCTCGACAGCTCTGGTAAACCTTTGATCGACGCTGCTTTTGCAATGACTCGCTCTACCATGACCAATAGCGAGTTAAGGTCCACAGGGATAATGTTTGACGTTGAGATCGAACCGAGATCCTCACCATTGAACCATCGAGATGAGAAGTCCCAACCCGACTCAGCCCCCGCTCTTAGATCTCGATAAAGGGTCTCTTCATCCCTATCAGAAGCCTTAGCAAGCGACTCATCCTCTCTGAAGCTCTCCTGACGCGGTGTGGCGGCGTCATCCCAGTAGCGGTTCAATGGCCCTTTTTCCGTCATAACAACACGACGATGGGATTCACCAACAGAGAGGTTTGCAGCGCCATCCATCCAGAAGAGAAGATGCTCACGCATCATATGGGGTAAAAACTCAGCCAGCACCGACTCATCGGTATGATTCGCCAGAAGCTCGACCATCAAAGCAAAAAAAGGCGGCTGACTTCGTGAGGCAAAGTAGCTGCGGTTGCCGTTGGGTATAAAACCGAGTGTCTCGATAAGATGTGCAAAGTTCTCCACCATATGGCGAACAGTTTCCACGTCACCTGACTCTACTAAACCCAGCTGGGTGAAGTAGCTATCCCAGTAGTAGATCTCATTAAATCGCCCACCCGGCACGATGTAGGGATTAGGCAGCGGGATACAACTACTGCCCTCGACATGCTGATCTGACGGGCGCTTCAACACAGACCAGAGCTGTTCGATGTGCTCATGAGGATTGATACTCCCCCGCTCTGATACCGAGGATTCAAGGGCTTCTCGCTTAAAGAAACGTGGAATAAAGTCAGCCAGCTCAAACCCAACTTCACTCTTACACTCTATGAATGCTTGGTTTATTTCATCAGATGAGGCCGTAGGCACTAGATCAACAAAGGTTTTAGAGTCAGGAAATAGACCTGAACGTTGAATGGCAAGAAAGAGTTCCGGAAACATAGCGTCCGGTGGGGTTGGCAATGACACAGTATCCCTCCAATAATCACAAACGCCATTGTAAATAAAACTTCGAGAAAACCCATAACAGGTCTATGCTTAAGTTATCTAAACAGTGCTTAATTTGTTCGAGAGACCTTTATGAGCTACGAAAACCCGAAAGATCTTCAACTGAAACTGCGCAACCTAACCCTGGACGATCTGGATCAACTGGTCGAGTTGATGGATCGCGTCTACGATGATCTGGGTGGCAGTTGGCCAAAAGAGTCCCTTGCTCTTCTTCTAAAACAGTTTCCTGAAGGGCAAATTGTCATTGAAGATCGCGGCACCATTGTGGCTGGCGCGCTCTCTGTTCAATGTGCTTATAACCGCTTCACTCGAGCCCACACCTACGACGATTTGATCGGTCGACGTGAGACCTTCCAACACGATAAGAAAGGCGATGCACTCTACGGTTTGGACCTATTTGTGCACCCAGACTATCGTGAATATCGATTGGGCAGAAGATTATATGATGCTCGAAAAGAGATCTGTATCCAATTGAATTTACGATCAATTTTAGCGGGTGGGCGCATCATAAACTACTACAAGCACGCTGAAGAGATGACGCCTAAAGAGTACATCGAAGCGGTGCGCAAACGTGAGGCTTATGATCCCATTCTAAGTTTCCAGTTTGCTAACCACTTTGAAGTGAAACGTATTCTTCGAAACTACCTGCCAGAGGATGAGCGATCTAAAGGGTTCGCGACTCTGCTGGAGTGGATCAACATCGATTACGAACCAGAAGATGAGTCTCTGCAAGCCGAAAACTTCAGAAAACGATCCGTTCGCGTCAGCGCCATACAGTGGCAGATGCGCACCACAGAATCCTTTGAACACTGGTTAACCCAGGTTGAGTACTTTGTCGACTCTATGGCCGACTACACGGCCGACTTCATTATGTTCCCAGAGTTCTTTAACGCCCCGCTCATGGGGCTCGGCAATCAAGAGAATCAATATGAGGCGATCAGATTCCTAGCAGGCTATGCCGAGAGAACCATTGAAGCGATCTCTGGCTTTGCCGTCGCTTATAACATCAACATCATCTCGGGCAGCATCCCGGTACTGGAAGGTGACACTCTCTACAACAATACCTACTTATGCCGTCGTGATGGCAGCATAGAGGTGCAACCGAAGCTCCACATCACACCGCACGAGCGTCGTGACTGGGTCATTGAGGGTGGTGACACACTGCAGGCCTTTGATACTGATGCGGGTCGTATCGGTATTCTGATCTGTTACGACGTTGAATTTCCTGAGTTGGGTCGACTGTTGCGTGATGAGGGCATCGACATTCTTTTTGTCCCTTTCTGGACAGATACAAAGAACGGATTTCTTAGAGTACAGCGATGTGCACAGGCGCGCGCTATTGAGAATGAGATCTATGTTGTCATCGGAGGCAGTGTCGGCAACCTACCGCAGGTACACAATGTCGATATCCAATATGCTCAGTCGGCTGTCTATTCGCCGTCTGATTTCGCCTTCCCGCACGATGCGATCATCGCGGAGAGTACACCTAATACTGAGATGGCACTGATAGCCGATTTAAACTTGGATTCGTTGTACGACGTCAGGGAGAAAGGGTCAGTGACCAACGGAAAGGACCGTCGAACCGACCTCTACTCTTTGGTGTTGCGGAAAAAAGCGACCGATGCGCTGAAAGAGAGTGAATAAACTTGTTGGAGCATCGCGGCCTTTTCAAGACCGCTCCAACATGCCAACCTTATTGTAGGAGCTAGCCCAAAGGGCGAAGCGACCTGTTGGAGCCTTATCGAAGATGAGGCGAACAGGTGTCAAGCTTAGCAAGAAACCTTGAAGGAGAGCATCGCGGCCTTTTCAAGACCGCTCCAACAGGAACAGCCATGTTTCGACGCAACCTGTTGGAGCCTTATCGAAGATGAGGCGAATTAGCCTACTTAGCCGTCAACACACCTTCAGGTAACTGAACGCCAGCCCAACCCGAATTCATGAAATTACGAATATTGCCGTGATCGGTTCCTTCAGGATTACCCAACACATCATCGCGGTAGTAAGTACCAAAACAGGCCAGCGTCTCTGATTCAGAAAGATTATTCAGCTTAGCAAAGCTCAAAATCTTAGCCGAGCCCTGGTTTTGCTCTGCTGAGTTTTCTAGATCACCGTTTACAAAAGCAGAAGGTTTATGGTCAAACGATGCATCAATAACCGCCATCACCTCAGCGAACTCTACGCTCTCAGGTGCCTGTTTAATCTGTTCCAATAATTCATTCATGTTCATTCTAATTACCCTTAACCTGTAACCTGTGATTTATAATGTGACCAGAGCATCTCAAGCTGATCGACCACCTGAATTGATTGGGCCAGCCAGTGGGTTAACGCCTGCTCGTCAAAAGCGTTCAACAGAGGCAACTGCATCAACTCACTTGCGGTAAAGCCTAGATCTCGAATTAACACCGCGTAATCCAACCATGCGATTCCAACGCCTGCGTACTCCCAATCAATAATGGTGGCGTCGCCATTCTGCCAGCAAATATTACCCGGGTGAAGATCATGGTGAACTAACACCCTAGGCATGTTAGGAAGGGAGAGTAGTTGCTGCTCAGTCTCATCAGTTAACTGTTGATGTCCTGAATCACGCAACTCGTCTCGATACTGCTGAAATAGCGCAGCATAATCTAACATGGGCAGTTCAGTAAGGCTCTGCATCTCAGTGATAGCCTTCAATAGAACCGTTTTTTGAGCCGATGAGAGCACGCCTGAGCACTCTCCTGCGTGACGCATAATCAACACACCCTGCTGAGGCTCGTTGATCATTAACTTAGGGGACCATTGAAAATGAGCGATGGCATCAAGAATGTTTCGCTCACGAAACGGGTCCACCCCTGGGAGGGTCTCTTTGTCAGGTTCTGCCCTAACAACAAACCGCTCCCCTTTTTCCTCAAGTAGATACATCCTATGACGCGTAGCAGACGTATCAAGAGGTGCTATCTGACTGTTCAAAGGAATTTTGTCTGAAATTAATTGCGACAAACTTCCCGAAACCGCCCTAGATGCAATGACAGCCTCTAGCTCACTTAGTATCATTCAACGCCTAACTTAATAATGGATGTTTAAGTTTTTTAAATTACAGGAGTTTCTTGATGGATTCAGCAACCACACTCAAATTATCTGTTGCCGGTGCAATGTTAACGGCTTCTTTTGCGGCAGTCGCTTCCGATAAGCCCGAACTTAACGTGTACACCTACGACAGCTTCGTCTCTGAGTGGGGTCCAGGCCCTCAGCTCAAAACAGCCTTTGAAGCACAATGTGGTTGTACTCTTAATTTCGTCGCAGCAGAGGATGGTGTCAGCATTCTGAATCGCGCACGTGTCGAGAAATCCAACACCCAAGCCGATGTACTGCTTGGCCTTGATAACGGTTTGATGACAGAAGCTACGCAACTGGGTCTGGTTCAATCTCACAGCGTCGACACCTCAAAGATCACCAGCGACTTAAACTGGAACAATAATCAGTTTGTACCCTTTGACTACGGCTATTTTGCATTCATTTATGACGCGCAAAAGATCCAAGCGCCAGCAACAAGCTTTGCTGAACTCTTAGCTTCCGACGCCTCAGTTATCTACCAAGACCCACGTACGTCAACGCCAGGCCAGGGGTTAATGACCTGGGTTAATAAAGCGTACGGTGAGGAAGCGGCGACTGCATGGGCAGATCTAGCTAAGCAGACCGTTACCGTCACCAAAGGTTGGTGGGAAGCTTACAGTCTGTTCCTAGAGGGCGGTTCTGACTACGTTTTGAGTTACACCACATCGCCTGCATACCACGTTGTTGCTGAAGGTAAGGATCAGTACAAGGCCGCAGAGTTTACAGACGGACATGTAGCACAGGTTGAAGTGGCCGCGATCAGCGCATACAGCGATCAAACTGAATTAGCGAACCAGTTCCTTGAGTTTCTAATCTCAAACGAAGCGCAGCAGATCCTACCAGTGACCAACTGGATGCTACCGGTTATTGATAATGTAGAGCTACCAGAAGCGTTTGAGCAGTTGGTAACCCCACAGCAGATCAACCTTGGCAGCGACGAACTGGCCGAAAACCGTGCTCGCTGGATTCGTGAGTGGCGTACCGCTGTTTCACAATAAAGCGATCGCGTGAACCAATCCTGATGTTACTAGGCCGCACTTTCACCCCACTGATGAGTGCGGTTGCTTATCTGGGCACCCTCTCTCTGACGGTGCTCGCCTTTTGGGGGTTGATCGGATTCGAAGAGACCCGATTCACCCCCGAACTGTTACAAGACACATACCTACAAAACATTTTAAGTTTTACCCTCTACCAGGCCCTGTTAAGTGCCTTGGGCTCTCTTCTACTGGCAATACCCATCGCAAGAGCCCTGCATCGATTGCGACCCGCTGGTAGAGATCAGTTTCTAAGACTCTCACTGCTGGCGTTCGTGATGCCATCACTCATATTGATTACCGGCATCGTCAACCTGCTAGGACCGCAATCGCCTTCTACAGATCTGTTAAAAGAGTGGAAACTCTTTGGCCTCAATGGAATCTTAATTGCCCATATCTATCTGAACTTTCCGCTAGCCGTTCGTATTCTCTATCAGGGCTACAGCTCTATCCCTTTAAGCCGAGAGCAATTAGCCGACCAGCTTAAGTTCAGTTTTTGGCAACGCCTTCGACACATTGAGTGGCCTGCTATTAAGAGCCAGGTCGCAACACTGGCGGGCTTAATCTTTATTCTCTGCTTTAACAGTTTTGCGATCGTATTAACGCTCGGCGGTGGACCTAAAGCCACCACCTTAGAACTGGCCATCTACCAAGCCCTTAAATACGACTTCAACCTCAACGAGGCGCTAACCCTTGCCTGGCTGCAGTTTGCGATAGCCGGTCTTATCTATCTTGCCCTGATCTATGCCAGCAGAGTGAACTGGCTCGGTTCCACTCGAGAGCAGCCTGCTTATCGATTAGAGCAAGGGGTAAAAGTGCCTATTCAATTAGCTTTCTACCTGCTGGGGTGGGTCTATCTATTAGGGCCGCTAATTGCACTGTTCATCACACTAAATCAAGAGGCACTAATTAACTACCCCTACGCTGCCATGTTGAAAGCAATGGGCGTCTCACTGCTCATCGCATTAAGCGCATCACTGTTGGCACTTCTCACCGCCATCGCACTGCTGACACCTATCAGAAAAGCAGCCCAACAAGTTAAGCCGATACAAGAGACGCTATTCAGTTGGTTAGCCAATCAGTCACTGGTCGCTCCAGCCATGGTGTTATCGACCGGTAGTTACATTTGGCTGATCAGCCGTGGGCTACTCGAGACTTACGCCACACTGATGCTAATACTGCTTAACGCCTTTGTTCTGCTACCCTTTTTGCTCAGCCAGCTACGCCCAAGATTCATTCAATTTGATTCGCAATATGCAAAACTAGTAGGCAATTTAAAACTCACACCGACGGATAGAGTACGCATCATCTACCCGTTTATTCGACGCTCACTACTAGCCGCTTTCTCTTTGGGACTTCTGTTGGCCTTAGGTGATGTCTCCATTTTTGCTATATTTGGCAGTTATGAATCACCGACCCTCCCCTGGCTGATCTACACCTTTGCTGGTACCTATCGTATGTCAGAGGCCGCTATCACATCGGTCATTCTGTTGGGACTTTGCTACCTGCTATTAATTCTACTGGAGCGCAGTGTTCACCATGAGCAATAACCTTGGCCTGCAGATCAACAACCTCATAGTCAGCTACCCCGATTGGGAGTACTGTTACGACTTGTATGTCCCTGACCAATCCAGAGTCGCTCTCCTCGGCCAAAGCGGCATTGGTAAAACAACCCTGCTGTTGGCTATTGCCGGCTTTGCACCGATTAAATCAGGTGAAGTGCGCTTCAATGATCAGGTCATTACTGATCAGCCTCCAGAAGAGCGTCCTGTCGCGATGCTGTTTCAGGAGGATAATCTCTTTGAACACTTAACCATCCAGCAGAACTTGAGATTGGGATTGGATAAACGTCAAAACCCGGACAAACGCATCCAAGAGGCGATGCAAGAACTGGATCTGCTCGGCTATCTCAACAAGATGCCTAATCAGCTCTCTGGCGGGCAACGTCAGCGTATTGGCATCATCAGAACCCTACTGCGTCCTGAACCGATTATTGTCCTGGATGAGCCTCTAACAGGCTTAGACAGCGAAACTAAGCAGAAGGTTTTGGACTGGATCGATAGACAATTAACCGAACAACAGAAGATGTTGATTATGGTGACCCACCAGCGCAGCGAAGCTGAGCGATTGGGGTGTGAAATCAAGAGTGTGTGACTAGCACCAAATAATGTTGGAGCGGTCTTAACAAGGCCGCGATTACCTTCCTAGAGGTGTCTGGCTTTAGCCTGACACCTATTTCGCCTCATCTTCGATAAGGCTCCAACAGAGTAGATCAGACGCTATACAAAGAGTGGATGACAGGCTAAAGGCCAGTCACCCACTGCCAGTATTAAGGCAACAACACCGTTGAACCGGTCGTTTGACGCGACTCCAAATCGATGTGAGCTTGTGCCGCATCAGCCAAGGGGTAACGCTGATTGACCTCAATCTTCACCTGCCCTGATTCAACGCGCGCGATCAGATCCTTGGCCATACTCTCCAACATAGGACGATCATGAACATAGGTCATCAGTGTCGGGCGGGTCACTTTAAGGGACCCTTTTGCTGCCAACATGCCAATCTCAAACGCAGGGACCGCACCGGTTGCGTTACCAAACGAAACCATCGTGCCACGCGGCGCTAGGCAGTCGAGTGACTGCATAAAGGTATCTTTACCAATAGAGTCGTAGACCGCTTGCACCCCTTTACCGTCCGTCAGCTCACGAGTACGAGCAACAAAATCCTCTTCGGTGTAGATGATCGTCTCATCACACCCAAAGCTCTTAGCCAAATCCGCTTTAGCCTGATTGCCGACCGTACCTATAACACGCGCACCTAATGCCTTAAGCCACTGTACAGCAATCAAACCAACACCGCCTGCTGCAGCATGAAGCAGGATGGTATCGCCCGCCTGCACCTTGTAACTGTCATTCAGAAGGTACTGAACGGTAAGACCTTGCAGCATCATAGCAGCACCCTGCTCGAAGCTAATGCTCTCTGGTAGTTGAATCAACGTATCCTGCGGCATCACGCGCTTTTGACTGTAGGCGCCAAGAGGTTGCCCCGCGTAAGCCACTCGATCACCGACGCTGACATAAGTCACACCTGAGCCAATTGCCTCAACCACACCGCTACCTTCCATGCCAATCTTGCCCGGCATCTCTTGTGGGTAGAGACCGGTGCGGAAGTAGACATCAATGTAGTTAAGACCTACCGCTTCATGACGAACCAACACATCAAACTCGCCCAGTTCAGGAAGTTCGACATCAACCAACTTCATCTCTTCTGGACCGCCATTCTGCTCAATTCGAATCGCTTTAACTGTCTCGCTCATTATTAATCCTTTATTTTTGACACTGGTAAGTTAAAGAGGCCCAATCACTGACCCAATCCTTACCCTTAGCTCTTGGTTCAGATCCGTAATCAATACGAACGGCATTGATTAAAAATGGACCCTCTTGTGCAGTAAATCTTACTTTACCATTCTGGTTAGTACGGTACTGTTCTGTCCCGCGTTTACCTTTAACAAACCGTCTTACAAGGGCGCCCTCAAGCGGTTTACCCTGCCATAAGAGTTGGAATGTGGGGGCGGTGGAACACTGGGTGAAGGATGCAACCGGGATCAGCTCCAAACGGTGACCCAAAGGTTCGGTTAGCCATTCAGCCTCTTCACTGCCTTCAACAGAAAAGAGTGTTTTAGCATGGCGATAGTAGGTCTCTGTTACACCCTCTCTGGATTTACCCTGCGCCTGATACCAATCGAGCACCCACTCAAGGCCTTCGCCGTTGATATAATCGACAAACTTCTTCTCGCTATCAAAGGTTAGATCATAAGCCTTAGACTCAAGCGCCACCCAGCGAAAACCCATTTCGGGCATTTTAGAGGTGTAAGCCGGCTTATCTCCGGTGATGGCATCAACATTTCGAACACCAGACAGATCTCGTTCAATAAACTGCTCAGTCTCATGTTCTAGGTAGGGATAGGCGTACCCTTTGAAGTTTTGCCCAATCCGGATATCCGCTTTTATCGTAGCTTCCGGACGTACCTGATACTGGCTAGGCTCTAACCATTGCTCATGAGCACTTGCGAACGATGAACTAATCGCTACTATCAGTGCTAATGGTTTAACTATTTTCACATCCAGCTCCGTTAAGGAAATTCAATGACTCTACGTGCTCGTCTCTATTTTGGCCTTCTTGGCACTCTACTATTATTAGTCAGCACGTTAAGCCGAGCCCATGAAATTACTCCAACCATCATTGAGATGGAAGTATTACCCGACAATAGTTTGGAAATGCGTGTTGATACCAACTTAGAGGCTCTGATGAGCGAAATCGGGACTAAACATGCGGATACTGATAACGCCCCCACCGCTGAGCAGTATAATCAATTAAGAGCACTGCCCACTGCTGAACTGTCAACTAAAGCAGATCCCTTCGTTGCTAAGCTGTTTAATCAGATCACACTCGCCTCAACAGATGGGCCAGTACCTAAATCACTCCTTAGCTCTGATCTAGCCGTTATCGATCAACCCGATATTGATCTGGCCCGCCAATCTTTGGTCACCTACCGCTTTACTGTCGAATCAACCTCGTCAGAGATCACCTTTAGCTGGCCAGAGGCCTATAGCGATGCCGTCGTCCGGTTAAGTGAACAGGGTGAGATCAAAGGGGCATCTTGGGTAGCCGCTGGCACTCAATCAGAATCGATCAATTTAAGTCGTCTTGAGTTGAAGCGCCAAGGGCTTTTGGATTACGTAAAGCGGGGCTTTGAACACATATTACCCTTAGGCCTTGATCACATTCTGTTTGTGCTTGGTCTCTATCTATTAAGTCAACGTCTTAAAGATCTTCTGTGGCAGGTCACCGCCTTCACAGCCGCGCATACATTGACTTTAGCACTGGCCATTTTAGGGCTTGTGAACATACCCCCATACATTGTGGAGCCTCTGATCGCCCTGTCGATTGTCTATGTCGCTATTGAAAACCTATTTAAAGATCGAGTCTCTAAATCCCGAATTGGGCTGGTCTTTGGCTTTGGATTGTTACACGGACTAGGATTTGCGGGTGTGCTACGGGAAATCGGCTTAGAGTCGGATAGCTTCGTAGAGAGCTTAATCGCCTTCAATATTGGCGTGGAGCTGGGGCAACTCGCAACCCTTGTGATTGCGCATCTGCTGGTTGGATACTGGTTCTCATCCAAAGCTTTTTGGAATCGCTGGGTACGCATACCGTTAAGTTTGGGGATTTCGCTACTTGGAGCGATTTGGTTTGTTGAGCGGGTGTTTTATTAAAACTGATCGCTTCGCCCTGTTGGAGCCTTATCGAAGATGAGGCGATTAGGTGTCAGGCTGAAGCCAGACACCGCGAAGAAGAGCATCGCGGCCTATTCTAGACCGCTCCAACAGTGACGAACCCAATCGTAGGAGCTAGCACGGAGTGCGAAGTGACCTATTGGAGCCTTATCGAAGATGAGGCGAATAGGTGTCAGGCTGAAGCCAGACACCGCGAAGAAGAGCATCGCGGCCTTGGTAAGACCGCTCCAACTCTTAAAGACCCGCCTTATCTAGCGCCTCTTTCAAGTAATCCAACGTACGATCAACGTTCATTAACTTATCGATACCGAACAGACCGATACGGAAGGTACAGAAGCCTTCCGGCTCATCACACATGAGTGGCACGCCCGCTGCGATTTGGAAACCTGCTTGTGCAAAGCGAGAGCCATTCTGAATATCACTATCCGTCGTATGGTTAACGATGACACCAGGCGCTCCGAAACCATCAGCTGCTAAGCTCTTAATGCCGCGTGATGCCAGTAGTTCACGAGCCTCTTTACCTAAGCGTGCTTGAGCCGCTTTCAGTTCAGCAAAGCCGAACTTCTCAGCCTCGGCCATAACATCACGTAACTGACGCAAACCATCGGTAGGCATAGTGGCATGGTAGGCGTGGCCACCGTTTTCGTAAGCTTCCATGATCTGAAGCCACTTTTTAAGGTCGCAAGCAAAGGAGTTACTAGTGGTATTCTCGATCGCATCACGAGCTCGTTGACTCATCATCACAAGGCCCGCACAAGGTGAACCACTCCACCCTTTCTGTGGCGCACTGCAGAGCACATCAACACCCAGAGCCTTCATATCAACCCAGATAGCACCTGAAGCTATACAGTCCAGAACAAACAGCGCACCCACTTCATGAGCCGCATCCGCAACCGCTTTAATGTACTCATCAGGCAGAATCATACCGGCCGAGGTTTCGACGTGTGGTGCAAAGACCACATCTGGACGCTCGTTACGAATGGCATCCACCGCCTCTTCAATTGGGTACGGAGAGAGTTGCGCTTGCGCATCGTCTGAATCAAAACGGGCTTTTAAAACCAACTCTTCACGAGGCAAGCCAGCCATCTCAAAAATTTGAGTCCAACGGTAACTAAACCAACCGTTGCGAATCACCATCGCTTTTTTGCCGTTAGCAAACTGTCGAGCCACCGCTTCCATACCAAAGGTACCGCTACCAGGAATGATCGCAACTGCATCGGCGTTGTAGACGGATTTTAACTGACCCGAAAGATCACGCATGACTTGCTGAAAGGCATTCGACATGTGGTTTAGGGAACGGTCTGTGTAAACAACCGAGAATTCTAGCAATCCATCTGGATCAACGTTTGGCAGTAGTCCTGACATAGTCTGTCCTTATCAATAATTATTGAGCACATAATGCGAAAGAACCGTTTTTGAATCAAGGCATAATCAGGCAAAGTCACATGATGAAATACTAGGTGAACAACCATCGGTTCCCTTATGATGGCAAAGCTTGCAAATAATTAGAGATCAACCAATTAGATGCCTACTTCACAACTGCTCAATCTTTTTACGCTGTCGCTGCTTTGGGGTGGCTCGTTTCTATTTATCGGCATTGCCGTTCAAGAGATAGATCCCCTTCTACTGGTTTTTTTAAGGGTGATGATTGCAGCATTGGTGATGTTAAGCCTGCTGCCTCTTTTCAAAGTTCCGCTTCCTAAAGATGTTGATACCTGGAAGAAATTTTTTGTTATGGGGCTGCTCAATAACGTCATCCCCTTTACCTTCATCTTTTATGCACAAACACTGATCAGTGTCTCATTGGCCTCCATCATCAATGCCATGACACCGATCTGCACCTTTATTGTGTTGGCGCTATTTAAAGAGGAGTTACTCAAACCCAATAAAATCATTGGCAGTCTTTTGGGCGTATTGGGAGTCGCGCTGCTTAGCTGCCTAACCCAATTGGCTCTCCACACCGATCCTCTGGGAGTTCTGCTAAGCTTTTTAGCGACCGTAAGTTATGGTTTTTCAGGATTATGGGCGAAACGCCACCTCGCCGGACGCAACTCGATTCAGTCTGCGACATGCCAGCTTAGCGCCTCAAGCCTTATCATGATTCCAGTACTGATACTGACCTCAACCGAAATACCCGACACGCTACCCTCCTTCAGCGTAATCGCTTCAATATTGGCGCTGGCAGTGGCTTCAACATCCTTTGCGTACATTCTCTTCTTTGAGTTAATCAGTAAAGCAGGTGCCGCTAACGCCATGCTGGTCACCCTTCTGGTTCCTATTAGCGGCACCCTGCTCGGTATCAGTGTTCTTAATGAGACCATTACACTGATTCAAGTGACAGGAGGTTTGTTCATTGGATTCGGACTGCTTGTTATAGATGGGCGTATATTCTCTCTACTACAAAAGAAGTAAAACAACTCAGGATCTATAGACTATAGTTAACGAATGAGAAACAGATGTTTATTGAGACAGCGCGTTGATTCGAAACTCCATTAAAACTAAGACGATCCTAGGGGTAGCTGCTATCGAGGCGGTCCTGCTGATCACACTGATCGTTATGATGCTCGGTTTTATTCGTGATACGAACTTCAACGAGATGGATAAGCGCGCAAATGCGACCGCAAAACTCTTTGCCATAACTGTTAAAGACTCTGTCTTAGCTTACGATCTAGCCTCTCTGAATGCGTTTGTTGATGAGGTCATGAAAAGTGATGACATTCTGTACGCGCGTGTTCTCGATCAACGGGGTCGCATCTTAACTCAATCCGATACTATCTCTCCTGGTGACATCGACCTAGAAGCGTCAGAAGTTGATGACGGTATCTTTGATGCAAAAGCGGTCATCGAGGTCGAAGGCGATCAGTACGGCATGGTAGAGGTCGGGTTTAGTATCTACCCTATACTCAACACGATTGAAGAGGCTAAACGTTGGAGTTACGCCATTGCCGCTTTAGAAATGGTATTAGTGGCAATCTTCTCTTTTGTCTTGGGACGCTATCTGATTAATAAACTCTCCCTGCTTCGTGATGCTGCAGAGACCATTAGCCGAGGCGAACTTAAGACTCAAATAGAGGTTAAAGGAAACGACGAAATCGATGTCGTGGCAACCGCTTTTAACCGAATGAGCTCCACCCTCAAAGCGACTCGCGAACAGGAAAAGACCTTAGAGCAGCAGCTGCGTAATTTAAATGAAGAGCTAGAAAACAAAGTTGAACAGCGTACTCTAGCGCTATCAGAGAAAAACCATCTGCTTGAATTAGCCAATCATGAAATCAAGGCCGCACAAGCCAAACTTATTGCTGCTGAAAAACAGGCCTCACTGGGAATTCTAGCGTCAGGCATTGCGCATGAGGTGAATAACCCGCTTTCGATTGTCCGTTCTAACATCGACACCCTGCGCGATTACATAGAGCAGTGTGTGAGCGCGATAGAGCAGATAAAAAAAGAGTCGATCAATCCTGAACAGCTCAATCCAATCTTAGAAAGAGCTGATTTTGATTACCTCTCATCAGATTATCCGTCACTGATAGATGAGTCCGAAGCGGCTATTTTGCGGGTAACACTGATCATCTCGCAACTTCGTAATCTGGAGTTAAACAGAGAGGAGTCAGAGTTAGAGTTGGTCAACCTACGAAGCCTAGTTGAACAAAGCGCTGAACAAGCTGTACAGCAGTTACCTGATCGCGCTGCAGGTAATTGTCAGATACTGATTCAACTGCCCGACTCTCTATTTGTTCGAGCGAAGGCACGCTTAGCAATCGATGCAATATCTGGCGTCGTTACCAATGCGATACAGGCTGTTCCTCATGAAAAAGAGGCTCTGGTCAACATTCAATGTGAAAGAGAAGGATCAGAACTTAAACTGACGATCGAAGATAATGGTTTGGGTATAGAGACCAAAGACATCAACAACATCTTTGATCCCTTCTTTACCACACGCGAGATTGGGGCTGGAACAGGGCTAGGGCTATTTAAGGTGCAAACCCTGATGAAAAGCATGGATGGTGATATTGAGCTGGTTAGAGCGAAACCTAGCGCGCTTTTCCAGCTTAGGTTTCGCTTGGATTAAGTTCGCGGCCTTTTTAAGACCGCTCCAACAGTTCGAAATCTTTTCTTAAGTTCGCGGCCTTTTTAAGACCGCTCCAACGGTTCGAAATCTTTTCTTAAGTTCGCGGCCTTTTCAAGACCGCTCCAACGGTTCGAAATCTTTTCTTAAGTTCGCGGCCTTCTTAAGACCGCTCCAACGGTTCGAGATCTTTTTATGTTGGAGCGGTCTTGAAAAGGCCGCGATCGCTCAATCCAACAAACTATCCAACAGCGTTAGCTTAAGCGCTCGTACATCATCCCAGTCACTGTCATTAGCGGCTCTAAGCGATTGAATACCTAAACCTGATAACGCAGCTTTACCCTCTTCAGAATTACCCATATCAGCCAATGCCGCTGAAACTTTCTTGGCTATATCGGCATCAACTCTTGGGTGGTTAGCAAAGGCATGGGGGGTGTACTCTTCGGTTTTCCAAAGCACTTTTAATTGGCTCTTAATATCATCTTTGGAGTTATTAAACGTGCGTCCTATTCCGCCTCCAGCCAAGAAAAACTCACGGGACACACCCAAATAAACCGAGTCATGCGAACTGACATAACGGGGAGTGATAGTAATACCCATTTTTGCCAACTCCCCACGTGGAACCAACGAAGCCGCAAAGGCTGCTGGCGAAGGGAACGCGACCTCCTTACCCTCTAACTGGCTTAACTCAGTAATGGAGCTGTCGTTACGCGTTACAAGAAGACCCTGAATTTTCTTATCCGCTCGATGCGCAAGCGCAGTGTAACCCATGTGTTCATTAAAGAAGGTGAAGTGGTAGGGGTTCATGTAAGCAAAGTCATACACACCATCCATTAAACGCTGCTCAAAGGTAGGAATGTCGGTAGCGGTGGCAAACTGAAACTGCACGCCCGTTTTATCTTCTAAATGCTTAAGAACAGGCCCCCAGACTTTAGCTAACTTGGTTGCTGACTGCTGAGGGACAACACCAAAGGTGAACGTCTCTGCCCAAGCTTGACCACTAATCGCCGTCGCCAAAACGCCAACTGACACAAAACGCTTTAATAACTTATTCATCACTCACTCCTCTTAACTATTAACGATTTTGACAGATTGAGAGTGCAAAAACGCCTCAATGCTGTCGATTTTTAACGGTTTTGCCAACACAAGATCTGCACCCGCTTTTAATAGCTGATCTCGCTCCCCCCCGATGGTTGCCGCTGTTACACCGATAATGGGTGTATCAACATCCATAGACCTTAGGGTTTTAATCATCTCTGCCCCATCCATGACCGGCATCATCAGGTCAGACAGCATAAGATCAAAGGTTTGTAATTTAGCTTTTTGCAGCCCCTCATCCCCGTTAGAAGCAGTCACAACCGATGCGCCTTTTGATTCCAGCATCTTTTTGGTTAACAGTTGGATTGTTAGGTTATCCTCAACGACCAAAACGGATAATCCTTCTAACACTGAGTGTTCCACCTGAGGTAATTCAGATGTTGGCAAAGAATTCTCAGCCTCTTCAATCGCCAATGAGAGTCTAAAGGTAAAACGGCTTCCCGTTTTTCCGTCGCTCTCTAACACCAACTCACCGCCCATGTTAGTCACCAACTCCTTACAGACACTGAGTACAATACCGGTCCCCTCAGCCTGGCTATTACCCCGAGTGAAGCTCTCAAACACCCGAGCCTGAAGCTCAGGCATAATGCCCTTACCATCATCGGTAATAGTGACTTCAAGACGTGCAGAGCTTGGGTTAATGCGTTGCAGATCGGCCGAGATAGACAAGGTTTTACACTGGCTGTGAATGATGGCGTTTCGCATTAGATTTGAGACGATTTGACGCAGCGCCTTCTCTGATGTTTTAACATGAGCCTCGCTAAGCACTATCTCATCGACTAAACGAATTCCGTGTGCATAGGCTTGCTGTCGATAGCTGGTAATAAGACCACTGAATAGCTGACCCAAATTGACTGAATCGACGTTCATATCACGACCAGAACCGGCTCGTGCGACCAAACTCATATCATCAATAAGCGATAGAGTATGTTCAACATTTGAGCGAATGCGATTGAGATTAATGGACTCTCTATTCTCTAACTCCATCATGATGATCGATATGGGCGTGCGGATCTCATGACCTAAAATGGCAAACACATCGGCTTCACGCTGTTTGGACTCTTCCGATAGTGCAAGCGCCTGCTGAAGTTCTTTGGTTTTACTTTCGACTTGCTGCGCTAAATTGTCCTGGCTTTGAGCCATAAGTGTATGAGCTTCAACTAACTCTTTGCGCATCGCTTCAAGCAGCTTAGCAAACTGCGAGATCTCATCATCGCCAATAATCTTCACCTTAGTATTTAGGTCACCCTTGGCAATCGATTCGACACTTTTAGAGAGCTCGCGTATGCGATAAGTCAGGTATCGACCAAGCAGGTATGAAAAGAAAGCTACCAACAGAAGCCCGCCAATCGCGATTTGAAAACCTAATACTTTGGCAAAATTGGAGTTATCGTCAACGATTGAGATGTCATAGGTAAATTCGACCCAGCCAAAGGATTGTTGATCGATAATAATAGGTATCTGAACTTCGTATATGGATTCAAGCCCACTAAGCTCCTTCTGTGTCTGGCTCGCCATGACTCGATCATTGGCTGCTATAACCGAAACGCCCAATACCGTTTCACGCTGCATGAATTGAGATATGGTCGATTCTACCTCGGCAATATCAAAACTGATGACCGCATTGGTGATGGACGAGGTAAAGAGCTCTGAGATGCCTCGTGCAGACTCTTCATAAAGCTCTTTATTCGTGTCATGCACAATGGTTGACTCTGTCAGAATCAAGAAAGAGAAGGCGCAGATCTCGATTAATGCTACACCAATAATGGTTTTAGCACTGATACTTAACTTGGACACAAACTTAAACATACTGCTCTCTACAAACTTTCGTTAGAAAATTTAAGGCAAGTATCGTGCCAGCTAATTGGTTGTTGGAGTTTGTCTGAAAAGCTATCGCGGCCTTTTTAAGACCGCGATAAAAATTGTTGGAGCGGTCTAGCAAAGGCCGCGATGATGACTGTAGGAGCTAGCCCAAAGGGCGAAGCGAATTAAGAGTTAAAAAGACGCCGACAAGGTAAAGAAAAGGTAACCCGCATACCCAATGTAGACGGCCACCAACAACCCACCCTCAACGCGATTAATGCGACGACGCCCCAACACTCCGTAACCTAGAACAAACAGGGACAGAGTTAACACGCCCATGATGGTCCAATCGCGGTAGAGAGCTGCAGCTTCAATACCCAAAGGCTGAATAGCTCCGGCTATACCCACAACGGCAAGAGTATTGAACAAGTTAGATCCAATGACATTACCCAAGGCTAAATCATGCTCGTTCTTCTTTACCGCAATGATTGACGAAGCCAGCTCAGGCAGCGAAGTGCCTATCGCGACAATGGTCAAGCCAATGATCAAATCACTGACACCCAAAGCCATCGCAATATCGACAGCGCCCCAAACCAACAGGCGTGAGCTACCGATCAGAATCACTAGGCCTAACACCAACCAGAAAAGCGCTCGACTTAACGGCAGGTAGTCGTCATCTTCAAACTCAGATTCAAAGTCCGCAGAGAGTGTGTCGTTTTTGGCTCTCATGCTAGAGTAGATCGACCAGCCCATGATCAGCGCAAAGACAAACAGCATCAGAAAAGCATCAAAACGAGTGATCTCTAAATCGTAGATCAACGCTCCCACAAGCAGGGTTGCAAGGGCTAATAGAGGAAGCTCCGTCTTCAGAATCTTGGACTTAACGCTGATAGGACTTAACAGCGCGGTGATCCCCAAAATTAACGCAATATTAGTGATGTTTGAGCCAAAGCCATTACCAATTGCTAAGCCAGGGTTACCTTGGGATGCGGCCAAAGCAGAGACCACCATCTCAGGTGCAGAGGTACCAAACCCAATAATGACCATACCGATCAATAAGGTTGGCATACCCAAATGTTTAGCGGTAGCAGCCGCCCCATCGACAAAGCGATCGGCACTCCAAACCAATAACACAAGACCCGCAACCACAGCCAAGATAGGCATCAACATCAATCAGTTCCTAATGAAAATATTAAATCTGAGTGTATTCTAAACGAAACCACCCACAGTAACAGCACAAGCCGCGATAAACCCTTGTGATTTAAACCATCTTTGCTAGAATCCGCGCTCGCGTTGAAGAGCACGCCTGAAGAGTGATGTGCCAATAAAAAGTTTAGGTCAGTTGTCCGAGTGGTCGACTAAAAACGCAAGGATAGCGTTTTTGAACGGACGAAGCCCGACCCCAAAGGGGTGAGCGTCAGGAGACGCGAATAACGAGCACGCCTGGAAAGTGTTGTGCCAAATTAAAGTTTAGGTTGAGTGTCCGAGTGGTCGAAGGAGCACGCCTGGAAAGTGTGTATACGGCAACGTATCGAGGGTTCGAATCCCTCCTCAACCGCCATCCAAAACAAAAAGCCTCGCACAAGCGGGGCTTTTTGCTTTGGGTTGTTTGGATAAGAACCCGACCAGAGGGTTCGACAAAAACGCAGGATAGCGTTTTTGAACAGCGAAGCTGGGCAGAGCCCGAGCGACAGGGATGTCGCGAGTTAATCCCTCCTCAACCGCCATCCAAAGCAAAAGCCTCGCACACGCGGGGCTTTTTGTTAGAGCCTTATCGCAGATGAGGCGATTGGCATCATCGCGGCCTTAATAAGACCGCTCCAACAACAGCGCAAGTACTATCGCGACCTTTACAAGATCGCTCCATGATAAGGACTAGCACATACTTTCTGTGGCTATTTCCATCTGCATTAGTGTTTCAACCAATGCTTCGGCTTTAAGTGGTTTTGAGAGCACCGCATCGGCACCCTCCTGCATAAACTGTTCGGTCTCTTCGCCAATCACCGCCGCAGTCACTGCAACAATGCGCGTCGTTGCCCCGGTCGCCCGAATTGCGCGAGTCAATTCGTGGCCATCCATTTCAGGCATCATCAGGTCAGTAACCACCAGATCAAACTGCTCGGGATCAAAGGCTTCCAAAGCCTCTCTGCCGTTAACACAAGCAGTGACAATCGCCCCCTTCTTCGTCAGCATCCGCTCGGTGAGCATACGCAGGGTATTGTCATCCTCTGCAAGGAGCACACGCATGCCTTCTAGGCTGACCGGGGTCGATTCTGAAGCGATCTGTTCAACAGCCACAACTTCATCACCCAGCGCGAAGTTAAGAGTGAAGCAAGCGCCGCCCAATGGGCTTTGGCTATAACGAATCTGGCCACCAAGGCGTTCGGCTAACTGCTTGATGATGTAGAGTCCCAGCCCCGAGCCGTCTTGGGTGGTATCACCACGAGAGAACGCCTCAAACAGCTGCTCGACTTTCTCCGCAGGAATACCCTTACCGTCATCCTCCACCCTCAAACAGCCTTGAGGGCCCCCATTGGCATAGGAGATCTCAAAGCCCACATCTATTCGGCTGCCACCCGAGTGAATCGCAGCGTTCTTCACCAGGTTCGTTACAATCTGGCGCAGTGACTGCGCATGCAGCAGGTAGGTTGCAGCTGAACATTGTACCCCATCAGTAGAGAGCGACAGACCTCTCTCGGTAATGATGCCCTTAAGGCTGTTAAGTGCCCGACACACCAGTTTGGCAGGGTTCTCCGCAACTGCTTTCGACTCTAGCGCACGTTCCGGTGAGATCACCACACGCATATCTTCTAGCACATTGAGCAGACTCTCTGAGATCTCAGCGATCTGCTGGGTACGCTCGCGATCGTTTATCTGCTCATCTTCAGTCAGCATCTTAATGGTGGAGACCGGGGTACGCAGCTCGTGCCCAACAATCGCAAACAGCTCTTTCTGTTTGGCGAGGGTTGACTGCAGCTCGGCCTGGGCCTCCATCATAGTATTGATATTGGTGTTTAAAAAATCGACCCCGGTGAGCTCACCCTGCTCGCTGAACAGCGGCCAGAACTGCATACGATACCACTGCCCTTTAATCGGCCCAGTCAGAGCCTGAACCACCCGCTCAACTGGCTCGCGGGTTCTAACAACCTGAGCGACCGACTCCTCGAAGATCTTGACATATTTCGGAGTCATAAAGTTAGCAAAGTCGCCGAACTTGATAGTTCCACCCGGCTCCAAAGACCAGCGTTTGGCGTAGGTCCGGTTGTAGGTTATTACCTTCGTCGCCAGATCGAGGCGCCAGAAGAGCATCGTTGTCCGCTCACACAGACTTTCAAACTTCTCAATTTCAGACACAACGGCTTGATTGCTCTCAACCAATTGAGTTACGTCTAATGATGTACCGATGAGCAGCTTACGGCCATCAACCTCAAGCAACTTCCCGTATAACTGAATCCAGATGGTGGCGCCGATATCCTCACGGATGAGTGGATGGCGTGTTTGCAATATAAACTCTGGGTCAGCCATCGCAGACTCAATAGACGTTTGCATATCCTCGGCAACCCGGGCGTGCCACTCCTCAGGCACCGCTGCAAAAAGCTCCTCTGCTGGATACCACTCCCCAGCCTGCCAACCCTTACCGTGCCAAGCGGCAAAGGTCTCATCCGGTCGAATCAGTTGTCGCTCCAGATCAAACTCCCACTTGTAGCCGTAGCCGATCTCGCTTGCCAAGCGCTCGCGTTGGAGTTCAACCTGGGCTTCCTTGAGTAGCGCCTCGGTGCGATCCATGCCGCGCAAACGGTAGGCCAGAACACCGCTAAGGACGACACCTTCAAACAGGTTTGCGTAGGAGACGATATGTTCAAATTCGCTCCCAACCCAACCGTTTAAGTTAGCAACGTAAAAAAGCGAACAGGTTGCGTAGACACCCCAACCCAACAGCACATATTTTGCCAGCGGATTTCTTTGCAACAGCGCATTGATGACAAGGTAGGTGAATACAAAGAAGACAATAGGCCCCGCCCAGTCGGCGTAAGACTTTATCAGTGCGGCCGGCTCTAAAATCAGATGTCCTGCAAGGATTGCGTAGCCGAGCATCAGCAATCGCTTCGTTGTCTTGGTCTGGTTATCCTTGAACAACAGCGATAAAAACAGATAAGCAAAGGCGTAGAGCGCCACACCGGAGTAGGCCTCTAGTGCAACGGAATTTACACTAATACCCAGGATTTCATAAAGGCGAAAGTACGATAGTGTCACGGACGCAGAACAGAGCAGAAAACCGCTATAGGCGAAATAGAGCAATCCTCCATGCGATACCGCGAGAATGAGGTTATAAAGCACCAGTACAACCAAGCCACCGAAGAGAAGCAACCCAACGGCTGACTCTTTGTGATCTGAAAAGTAACCCTGATTAAGATCAGTCACCTGGTAACCCAGATCGACCTTGAAGTTACTCTCAATTCTGTACAGCAGCTCGGCCGAAGACTGACCATCTAACTCTATCGGGAAGCTGGTTTTGGTAAGTGTCGAAGCTCGCGACGCCATAGACACCGAAAAACCGTTGCTA
This sequence comes from Marinobacterium sp. xm-m-383, assembly GCF_013283255.1. Lineage (NCBI taxonomy): Bacteria > Pseudomonadati > Pseudomonadota > Gammaproteobacteria > Oceanospirillales > Oceanospirillaceae > Marinobacterium > Marinobacterium sp. xm-m-383. The sequence goes on from NZ_WBYT01000001.1 coordinate 498,456, forward strand.
CGCAGTCGCGTGCCAGCCTCAGTCACCAGATACTCCTCAACCAGGGGCAGGCGCAGGGAGTCGAACTGTACCACCTGCGTTGTTGGAGCGGATGAGTAGTTGTTGACGCTCAGCTTAATCCAGAATACCGAGTCGCTGAACCCACGCGAGGTGTCGCTGGTCTGCTCAAACCAATGTGGATTGGCCATCACCTCATCGTAGGTTTTAGTCCCTGTGGTATCTTCAAACAGCCATATTTCATCATTAGCAGTGGCATTTGAACTTCCAATGAGCATTAGAGAAATTAGCTGTAAAAATAGAGTGATTGCACGAAACATATTGATACTCAGTTTTCTTAAATCTTGTGTTTATCTAGCAAGTATCGTGCCAACGTAGGTGCCAACAACGCTCCAACAATAAGGTTTTTTCCAACAAAAAAGGCTCCCTATGGAGCCTTCATTCAACGTCATTCTTTACAGTTGAACGTTGTGGTAAACGTGCTGAACATCATCAAGATCTTCTAGCATGCCTAAGAACTTATCAAACAACACCTGATCTTCTTCGCTGATCTCTGTGTAGCTGTTAGGTACCCACTGGATCTCTTCTACTTCAAGATCCGTAATGCCCATCTCAGTTAGAGCTGTTTTAGCTTTAAAGTAGTCGGTAGGAGCAACAAAGGCGGTTAGCAACCCCTCTTCGTTCTCAAGATCGGTTACATCAACGTCGGCTTCCATCAGCGCTTCAAGCACAGCGTCTTCATCATCGTGTTTGAATACAAATACCGCAGCGTGTTCAAACATGTGCGCTACGGCACCTTGGTTACCGATTTTACACTTAGTCTTAGTAAAGGCTTGACGAACATCACCAAAGGTACGGTTCGGGTTGTCAGTTAGACACTCAATGATCGCCATTGAGCCGCCTGGGCCGTAACCTTCATATCGAGCAGGTGCGAAGTCTTCACCGCCACCACCTTGCGCTTTATCGATCGCTTTATCGATAACGTGCGCAGGTACCTGATCTTTTTTAGCACGATCAAGCAAGCTACGCAGAGACAGGTTAGCATTGGGATCCGAACCACCGGATTTGGCACTCATGTAAATTTCACGGCTGTAACGACTGTAGACCTTAGCATTCTGGTCAGAAGTTTTAGCAATCGAGGCTTTTCGGTTTTGATACGCACGACCCATCGGGAAGTCACTCCAGTAGTTCAAAAAAGAGGCGACAGTTTAATCCCCTAGCGCCCTTCAGACAATCCTAAAAAGCGCTGTTCACTGGAAAAGCATTGTGCTATCGTACTAGTACATGAATACATCTAGCCATTTTGATCAACTCATTACTCACCTCTTCTCTTGTCAAAGCGAAGAGACACTTTCCGTTGCGCTGCAGGAACTGTTAACACCCAGTGAAGTCACAGAGATCAGTAAACGATTACAGATCTTCCGACTTTTAGAGGATGGTGTTCCCCAACGCGAAATTGCGAAACAGCTAGGTGTAGGTATAGCGACTGTGACGCGCGGTTCGCGCGCATTGAAAGCCAAAGAAGGTAACGAATGATTAACCGTAAACCGGCCAAAATTGAGCTTCCCCGAAAACCTCAATACGTCAAAATGGCGGCCGACATCGATTTTTTCCAACTGTTTAAGAAGATCGAAAAGCGCTTTGATAACTGCGTGATGCTCGAATCTTTGGGTGAAGAGAGTTACATCTCACGCCACTCCATCATCGGTTTTGATCCTGAGCAGATTTTGTGGGCCGACGAAGGTTATCTTCATATCGAGGATCGCCAGGGCAACCGCGAGTCTTACGCCAGTGAAAACCCATATTACCTTCTACGTGAGATCGTTCCTCAAAACATCATCTCGCGAAAATATGCGGGTGGTTTGACCGGCTATATCGGTTACGACTGTATGAACTACTTTGAACCCTCACTGAACCTACAACACAGTGAGATGTTCGATATCTTCCGTTTTGGTGTTTTTAAAGACGGTCTAATTCTCGACAAAATGACCGGTGAAGTTTTCTACTTCTACTACACTGATAGCCGCATTGAGTTGGTCGATGAGATTCTCGCTTCCGACTGCCCTGCCAATGGCCCGCTGAAGATCTACAACCTCGGCGATACCATGACCCAACAAGATCATGCTGATGCTGTTATGAAGGTTAAACAGGACATCATTGAGGGTAAGATTTTCCAGACGGAAGTGGGCTTTAAAAAGCGTTTCCGCCTCGAGGGTGACACCATCAACATTTACGAACAATTGCGCGAAGTGAACCCATCGCCGCAGATGTACTACGTAAAGTTTGGTGAGCAGAAGCTAATTGGCGCAAGCCCCGAACTACTCTTCCGCTTACGTCAGGGTGAAATGGAGACCTTCCCACTGGCCGGCACAACAAAACGTGGCGCCGATGCCGTTGAAGATCAGCAGTTAGCTCGCGCCCTACTCAACGATCCTAAAGAGATTGCCGAGCACAATATGATCGTCGATCTACATCGAAACGACATCGGTCGAGTGGCACGCTTTGGTACGGTTAAAGTGCGCAACCTTATGGACATCAAACGATTCAGTCATGTCCAACACATCTCAAGTGAGATTGTCGGCATTATCTCTGATGAGCATGACATGTTCTCTGCTTTAGCCAGCAACTTCCCTGCCGGCACACTGACAGGCGCGCCAAAAATTGAGGCGATGACGATCATTGATGAGTTGGAAGCAGATGGCCGGGGCCCTTATGGAGGTGCAGTCGGTCACTTCTCCTTCAATGGTGATTGTACCTTTGCCATTCCGATTCGCACGGTATTTGCCAACGGTGAACAGGCGTATGTGCAGACCTGTGGTGGTAATGTCTACGACTCTAATCCGGAAGATGAGTACGAAGAGATTCGTCGCAAGTTTGCCGGTACTAAAAAAGTACTGGATCAATTTATGGTGGAGGAACAGGCGTGACCGACTCAACAACCATGAAGGTTTACATCATCGATAACTATGACTCCTTCACCTACAACCTCTACCAGTTCATTGGCGAGATTCTTGAAGCTGAGCACCTCGCAGGCAACTTGGATAATTTTGAGATCATTGTAAAACGCAACGATGAGGTCGATGTTGAGGCTGTTCGCCAGGCCAACCCAGATAGAATCATTATCTCGCCCGGCCCTGGCTCACCGGATGACCCTAAATATTTTGGCGTCTGTGCTGATGTGATAACCAGCCTAGGCAAAGAGACGCCATTAATGGGCGTCTGTTTAGGTATGCAAGGCATAGTCCACTGTTTTGGTGGAAAGGTGGTGAAAGCCCCACTGCCGATGCACGGCAAGATCAGTCCGATCACCCACAACGCCGAGGGTGTATTCAAAAATATCCCCGATCAACTTGAGGTGATGCGCTACCACTCTCTCATTGCAGAGTCGGAATCGATTCCAGACTGTTTAGAGGTCACTGCAGCTGTCGGTGAGCTACAGCAGAACGACCTGACCAACATCGATCGAATCCGCCAAGGCGGTGCCTTTGAGATTATGGGTGTTAAGCACAAAGAGTATCCAATACACGGCATTCAATTCCACCCAGAGTCCTTTGCGACCGAAGGCGGTAAAGAGCTGATTCGAAATTTTTTGTTTGTGGAGTGATCTTGTTGGAGCCTTATCGTAGATGAGGCGATTTATAATCGCGGCCTTTTCAAGACCGCTCCAACATTCAAACCGCTCCAACGCTCCAAAAAAAAAGGGGTCTGACCTTTGGTCTGACCCCTTTTTGTTAATACAAAATAACCTACTCTGCGTAGTCACTCACCGGTGGACAGGTGCAGACGAAGTTTCGATCGCCGTAGACGTTGTCGATACGGTTAACCGTTGGCCAGAACTTCGCTTGGCGAACCGCACTGACTGGGAACACAGCCTGCTCTTTTGAGTAGCTGCGGGTCCACTCTGCATCCACCAGATCTTCCAGGGTGTGCGGTGCATGTCTAAGAACAGAATCTTCCGCAGCGACTTCACCTCGCTCAACCGCCGCAATCTCTTAACGAATCTTAATCATCGCTTCAATGAAACGATCAAGTTCCTGAATAGATTCTGATTCAGTTGGTTCCACCATTAGCGTGCCCGGCACAGGGAAGGACATGGTCGGCGCGTGGAAGCCATAGTCCATCAAACGCTTAGCAATGTCCTCTTCAGTAATGTCAGAGACCTCTTTCAGAGGGCGGATATCGATAATACATTCGTGTGCGACAAAACCATTCGTGCCGCGGTAGAGAATCGAATAGTGATTCTCAAGACGTTTAGCAATGTAGTTAGCATTTAGAATCGCCAGTTCGGTCGATTCGCGCAAACCGCGATCACCGAGCATACGGATGTACATCCAGGTAATCGGCAGAATAGACGCCGAACCGTAAGGTGCTGCTGCTACGGCTCCATTGCTGCCATTACCTGGCACGGGCGATACACTGTGGCTAGCAAGGAATGGCGCTAAGTGTGCTTTCACACCAATAGGCCCCATACCTGGACCACCACCACCGTGAGGGATAGCAAAGGTTTTGTGCAGGTTAAGGTGTGATACGTCAGCACCAATCGTACCTGGCTTACACAGGCCTACCTGCGCATTCAAGTTAGCACCGTCCATGTAGACCTGACCACCATGCTGGTGAATCAGTTCACAGATTTCACCCACAGCCTCTTCAAAGACACCGTGCGTCGATGGGTAGGTAATCATCAGTGTCGACAGGTTGTCGCTGTGCTGTTCCGCTTTGGCTTTCAAGTCAGCCACATCCACGTTACCCACTTCATCGCAGGCAACCACAACCACTTTCATATCCATCATTGCGGCTGAAGCAGGGTTGGTACCGTGCGCCGACGATGGAATCAAACAGACATTACGGTGACCTTCACCGATAGACTCTTGGTACTTACGAATCGCTAACAGACCAGCGTACTCACCCGAAGCCCCTGAGTTTGGCTGCATAGAGATCGCATCGTAGCCGGTGATATCAATCAACCAACGATCCAACTGTTCTAGCATTTCAGCGTAGCCCTGTGCCTGCTCTGCAGGAACGAACGGATGAACATTACCAATTTCTGGCCAAGTGACCGGCGCCATCTCCGAAGTCGCATTCAACTTCATCGTACATGAACCTAGCGGAATCATGCCGTGAACCAGAGAGTAATCTTTATTCTCTAGACGCTTCATGTAACGAAGGATATCGTGCTCAGCGTGGTATCGATTGAATACAGGATGTGTAAGAACCTCGTCTTCACGAACCAAATCAGTCGGTAATGAGAAGGACTCCTCAACATCGTCTAACTCTTCAACTGAGATGACCCTACCAGTAATGACACTGATCAGTTCGGCAACATCTTCAACGCTGTGCGTCTCATCGAAACTGATACCAAAGCGAGTATCAGACAGTTTACGAGGATTGATATTGGCATCCAGCGCGCGCTGATAGACCGACGCGTCAGCATCAAAACTCAAGGTATCAAAGAAGTGGGTATTGGTCGTTAAGCCAGCAGAGTTAAGCTGTTTCGCTGCAAGCTGAGCAAGGCGGTGAACGCGAGTGGCAATCTTTTTCAGACCGACTGGGCCATGGTAGATCGCATAAAACGCAGCCATATTGGCAAGCAGTGCCTGCGCTGTACAGATGTTAGAGGTCGCCTTCTCGCGACGAATGTGCTGTTCACGTGTCTGCATCGCCATGCGGTAGGCTTGGTTACCGCGAGAATCGATCGATACCCCAATAATACGACCAGGAACCGAGCGCTTAAGCTTTTCGCTGGTCGCGAAAAATGCAGCATGTGGACCACCAAAGCCCATCGGTACACCAAAACGTTGTGCTGAACCGAGTGCAACATCTGCACCGAGAGAGCCCGGTGATTTAAGCAACATTAATGCTAAAAGATCGGTTGCCACTGCAACCAGTGCACCTTGTGCCTTAGCATCTTCAACGACGCTGGCAAGATCGATAATCTCCCCCTCACTGCCTGGGTATTGAACCAGACAGCCGAAACAGTCGTGTGAAGAGAGGTTTGTGGCATCATCAACAACGACCTCAATACCAAAGTACTCGGCACGTGTTTGAATAACATCCAAGGTCTGTGGGTGTACCTGAGAATCGACAAAGAAGGTGTCTGATTTCTTACGATTAGATCGCTTAAGCAGAGTCATTGCCTCAGCTGCAGCGGTCGCTTCATCAAGCAACGACGCGTTTGCCAAGTCCATGCCAGTCAGATCCATGACCATCTGCTGGAAGTTGAGCAGTGACTCAAGACGGCCTTGTGAGATCTCAGGCTGGTAAGGGGTGTAGGCGGTGTACCAAGCGGGATTCTCCAGCACGTTACGCTGAATAACACCCGGTACCAAGGTGCCGTAGTAGCCCATACCGATAAAGTTTTTGTTCAGTTGGTTCTTAGCCGCGATCTGCTTAAGTTCCGACAGGGCTTCAACCTCTGTCACCGGATTACCAATCGAGAGCGCATCACTCAGTAGGATCGATTCAGGGACGGTTTTCTGAATCAAATCAGCTCGATCAGAGACATCCAGGGTGCTGCACATCTGTAATTGCTCAGCATCATTTGAGCCGAGGTGGCGCTGAATGAATTGATCAGAATCGCGAAGTTCTTGAAGCGTACTGTGAGAGTGAGGCATGAAGGGTTCCAACTAACAATTAGAAAGTTTCAATTAAGGCCAATATTCTACTCCTTCAGCCTATTTCATGACACTTTTTGATAGATTGATTGAAAATAAAAAGGCCAGTACACATTTCACAATGCGAACCGGCCTTATCAATTAACGGATTAAATCAGTTGTTAGCGTCACTAAGCCGCTAGTTGTACAGCGACCTCTGATCGGTTGATGGCCGAGATCAGTGCCTTTAGAGAAGCCCCTAAACTGTCTGTATCAAAGGCCATACCGACGACACGCTGACCATCAACATTGATTAAGAAGTAAGCTGCTGCCAATGCATCGGTGCCACTACCGACCGCATGTTCAGAGTAGTCGATGACGTTGACTGCCTGCCCAGTCAACGAGGCCCAACCATCAAGGAAAGAGGAGATTACCCCTTCCCCCTGACCGATCAGTTCACGATCTTGGCCGTTGATCGATACTGTCGCTTTGAACTGCTCGTTTTGCTGACGATCAATGGAGAAGCCTTGCAACGCTACTGGCTCAGCCGATTTAATAAAGTTCGCTTTAAGGATCTCAAAAATCGCATCACTGCCCATTTCCGAAGCACTCTCTTCTGAAGCTTTTTGAACCAGCGGAGCCAATTCAGTCTGCATCCAGCGCGGCAGAGTAATGCCATAATCACGTTCAAGTACAAAGGACATACCGCCCTTGCCTGATTGACTGTTAACGCGAATAACCGCTTGGTAATCACGGCCAATATCCTTTGGGTCGATTGGCAAGTAAGCCACCTGCCAGTGCTCATCCTCACCCTGTCGGTGCAAACATTTCTGTATAGCGTCCTGATGGCTACCCGAAAAGGCCGTGTAGACCAACTCTCCAATCCAAGGATGACGGGGACTAACCGGCAAGCGCGTACACTCAGTAAAGGTGGTAATAATCTCATCCGGATTAGACAGATCCATTTTAGGATCAACGCCTTGGCTGTATAAGTTCATCGCCATTGTGACCAAATCCATGTTACCGGTACGCTCGCCATTGCCTAGCAACGTCCCTTCCACACGATCAGCACCGGCCAAAACTGCCAGCTCAGCAGCCGCCACAGCACATCCTCGGTCATTATGAGTGTGAACTGAGATAATCGCGCCAGCACGATTCTTCATATGGGTACAGAAGTACTCAATCTGATCGGCAAAAATGTTGGGCGTCGACTCCTCTACCGTTGACGGTAGATTGATAATGCAGCGGTTCTCAGCCGTTGGCTGCCAAACATCCATTACCGCATCACAGACCTCGATCGCATAGTCGATCTCAGTTCCGGTAAAACTCTCTGGTGAATACTGGAAGGTCCAATCAACTTCTGGGTAATCTTTGGCACCCTCCATGACCCACCGCGCACCCTGTGTCGCAATCGCTTTGATACCCTCGCGATCCTGATTGAATACGCGCTCACGCTGAATCGTACTGGTTGAATTGTAGACGTGAACCACCGCACTTTTAACACCACGAAGCGCTTCATAGGTACGGTCGATCAGCTCTTTACGGGCCTGAACCAGTACCTGAATCGTCACGTCATCAGGAATCTCACCGTTGTCGATCAACCAGCGAACAAAATCGTAGTCCGGCTGACTCGCTGACGGGAAGCCCACCTCAATCTCTTTTAGACCAATCTTCACCAACAGACGCCATAGACGCTGCTTCTGTTCTACGGTCATCGGTTCAAGTAGCGCCTGATTACCGTCACGCAGATCCACCGACGCCCAAATCGGCGCGTGGGTGATTGTGTTGTTAGGCCAAGTACGATTCTCAATTTGAATCTGTGGAGCTGGCTGATAGCGGCGGTAATCGAAGTTAGACATACAATCCTCAACAGTGGCTTCGAGTTAATTCATTGCTGCACAGTTTACTGGGGTTACGGAGGTGAATGATTGCGAATTAACTAAGAAATAGATGAATTTATTATCATTAATTGCTATAAATTAATTAATTAAGCAATTTTATTCTAATTTTTTGCGGATTGTAGAAATGGATCGTTACGATAAGGCTATTCTTCAGCAGCTTCAGCTAGATGGACGCATCTCAAACCAAGAGTTAGCGGATAAGGTCGGTCTCTCACCCTCCCCCTGCTTACGCCGTGTCAGAGCCCTTGAAGAGAGCGGCATCATTAGCGGCTATCGCGCCAACTTGGATGCCAAAAAATTGGGGTTAACGCTTACCGCAATCATTATGATTTCGATGGATCGCCACACCCCAGAGCGTTTCGCCAACTTTGATAAGGTCATTAATGATCTACCAGAGGTATTAGAGTGCTTGCTGATTACCGGTCAGGATGCTGACTACCAACTCAAAGTGGTGGTGCATGACATGGAAGATTTTCAACGCTTATTGCTCGAAAAGATCACCCGCATAGAGGGCGTGACCGGCGTGCATTCGAGTTTTGTCATGCGCAATGTTAAGAGTGAATCGGCACTACCCGTTCGATAAAAGCGTGTTATATTTCTGGTCTATAAAAACAGAACAAGGTGTGTGCTATGCCGTTAAAAGCCCTCTCTTTAAGTGTGTCAATTCTCACAAGCCTAGTGTCGACCTCAGCCTTTGCTGTGACGCCCGATGATAAGTACAAAGAGTCCCTACTCTACGATAAACCCGTCAAAGTCGCCGATGATGTCTACTCGGCCATCGGGCAGTTGAAGTTTTACACCTATGAGAATGCCGGCCACAACAATAACCTTAGCTTCGTGATTGGCGATGAGTCAGTCCTGGTGGTGAATGGTTCAAGTACTTACCTATTAGCCAAAGCCCTACATGATGAGATCAAACAACTGACCGACAAACCGGTTAAATACGTCGTTGATGAAAATGGCCAATCCCATGCCGCTCTAGGAAATAACTACTGGAAAGAGCAAGGGGCAACCATTATTGCCCACGTCGATGCCGAAGAGGAGATTCAAGAACAGGGATTTCGCGGTCTAGAGATGCTCAAAGAGACACTTAAAGAGCGCATCAATGGCACCGAATTGACCGAGATCGATCAAACCTTTGAAGAGAGCATGACGCTAGATCTTGGGGGCATCACGGCCGAACTTATGCACCTTGGCCCAGCCCACTCAAAAGGGGACATCAGTGTTGTGATTCCTGAGCGCAACGTCATGATTGCCGGCGATATCGCGTTTCACCAACGCATGCTGCCCGTCTTTCCAGAGACCAATACGGCTGAATGGATAGAGACTTGGGTGAATGAGTTTACACCGATAGCACAGGATATGATCATTGTTCCGGGTCACGGAGAGCCCACTAACTTTGCCGAGGTCGATCGATATACTCGCGGTTACCTTGAGTACGTTCGGGGTAAGATCGGAGAGTTGATTGATGAGGGCGGCACACTCGATGACGCCTACAAAATTGACCAAACACCCTACCTTCATCTAGAGACAGCCGATGAGCTAGCGGGCAAAAACGCGGGGCGCATCTTTGAAGCGATGGAGTGGGAGTGACACAGCGCTTTACTCTTCGCCCCTATCAACAACAGGCGGTTGATGCGACGCTGACGCACTTCCGCCAAACCTCCGAGAGCGCCGTACTGGTGCTCCCTACCGGAGCCGGTAAAAGCCTAATCATTGCCGAGCTAGCCCGCCTAGCAAAGCGTAAAATATTGGTGGTCACTCACGTTCAAGAACTGGTCGAACAGAATGCTTCCAAATATGCGGCATTAGGGCTGACACCGGGTATCTACTCGGCGGGACTAAAGCAGCGTGACACTGAACATCAAGTGGTGTTTGCCTCGATCCAATCAATCGCCAGAAATCTCGATCAGTTTGATCATCAGTACTCATTGATCATTATTGATGAGTGCCACCGTGTCTCTGATAACGACGAATCGCTCTATCAACAACTGATCAGCCAGATTAAGAAGAGTAATCCATCGCTAAAGGTATTAGGACTCACTGCCACCCCCTATCGTTTAGGCCATGGCTGGATATACCATCGGGATTACCGTGGTTTTTTCCGCCAATCAGAGAGCACCATTTTCCAACACTGCATCTATGATCTGCCGATGCGCAACCTGATCAAACAGGGGTTCTTAACGGAGCCTAAGCTGATCAATGCAGCGACCGCACACTACGACTTCTCAGCACTGACACCCTCACCTAACGGACTGTTTGCAGAGCGGGAGGTCAATGAACTGCTGGCTAAATACCCCAGAGTCACTGAAGCCATTTGTGAGCAGGTCGTGGAACTTGCTAACGATCGGCAAGGCGTCATGTTGTTTGCGGCCAGTGTTAAGCACGCAAAAGAGATATTGGACTACCTCCCTAAAGGGGAAGCGGAGCTGGTGATAGCCGATACCGATGCTAAGCAACGTACAGAGATCATCAACCGCTTTAAACAGCGGCAGTTTAAATACCTCGTTAACGTTGCGGTACTGACCACCGGTTTTGATGCACCACATGTCGATCTAATTGCGATTCTTCGCCCCACTCAATCAGTCAGTCTGTTCCAACAGATGGTCGGTCGCGGCTTACGACTGAGTGAAGGTAAAAAAGAGTGTTTAGTCATCGACTACGCCAACAACGGAATCGATCTATTCGACCCTGAAGTCGGCGTACCCAAGCCAGCACCTGATACCGAGCCGGTACAGGTGTTCTGCCCTATCTGCGACTTTGCTAACCTCTTTTGGGGAAGAACCGATCAAGATGGAGCCGTCATTGAGCACTATGGACGCCGCTGCCAAGGTCTCTCTGATGACGGGGAGCAGTGTCAGTTTCGCTTTAAGTTCAAAAGCTGCCCTCATTGCGGCGCTGAAAATGATATCGCGGCACGAAACTGCCAAGGGTGTCATGAGGCTCTGATCGACCCTGATGATCTGATCAAAAAAGCTCTATCACTGAACAGCTGCAAAGTGATTCGCTGTGCGGGACTTAGAGTCAATCAAGAGGATATGGCGATACGAGTGACCTACTATGATGAAGATGCAAACACCCTATCGGAGAAGTTCAACCTCACCAACCCCAAACAAAGGGTGCTGTTTAATCAACTCTTTGGATCACGGGTGAATAGTGGTCAATCACCCACTCTTTTCAATAGCGTGGAATCAGTACTTGAGCTGAGCAGCCCTTTACCCGTACCGGACTTTGTCGTCTCCAGAAAATCGGGTAAGTATTGGCAAGTGACCGAGCGCATCTTTGACTACCAGGGGCGCTATCGTAAAGCGAACCAGCTGTAAAAAACCCTACCTTTTACAGGGTGTTAATTCTTCTCTATTTGCTATGATGCGCGCTCAAATTGAGAGGAGAGAACTATGCGTTTAGCCGAAATGGAAGCGATCATGTTTAACGTCGGTGTCACCGTCTTCGCTCTCTTCATCTTCTTTATCATCTACGATCTTGCTAAAAAATCGAACGCCGGCAAATTCGGTACTTTTATTCTTTTCTTTGCACTCGGCCTAGGCCTTGCTGCCTTTTTAGCAAAATCGATCATCGTTGAGTTTATCGGCGGCTCGATTTAAAGCAATTACCGGATTCACCAGTGACTGGCTTTAGCCTGTCATCTGCTTTATCAGCGTTTTCCAGAAGATTGAATGTAATTCGAAAGCGGATGACAGGCTGAAAGCCAGTCACCGTTGCTAAAGTAGTTACCTTCTACAATATACCGGCTAGTTACTTTATAATCGCGGAATCATTTTTATAAGGAACAACAATGGAACAGCGCAGTATCAAAGTCGGTCAAATCGATGTGAATAACGATAAGCCGATGGTGCTTTTTGGTGGTATGAACGTATTGGAATCGCGTGATTTAGCAATGACCATTGCTGAGCAGTACGTTGAAGTGACGAACAAGCTGAACATTCCTTATGTTTTCAAAGCGAGCTTTGATAAGGCAAACCGTTCCTCTATCAACTCTTTCCGTGGCCCTGGCTTGGATGAGGGTTTGAAGATCCTTCAAGAGGTTAAATCGACCTTTAAGGTACCTGTTATTACCGACGTGCACGAACCCTTCCAGTGTCAGCCTGCCGCTGAAGTTTGTGATGTGATTCAGCTACCTGCATTCCTCTCTCGCCAGACTGATCTTGTGGTCGCTATGGCGAAAACCGGTGCGGTGATTAACATCAAGAAAGCACAGTTTTTAGCTCCTCATGAGATGAAGCACATCTTAACCAAGTGTGAAGAGGCCGGTAACGACCAACTGATTCTGTGTGAGCGCGGCAGCGCCTTTGGTTACAACAACCTAGTGGTCGATATGCTTGGCTTTAGCATCATGAAAGAGTTTGGTTACCCAGTTATCTTCGATGCTACCCATGCACTGCAGATGCCAGGTGGTCGTTCGGATTCAGCCGATGGACGTCGTGCACTGGTAGCACAGCTGTCACGCGCGGGTCTTTCACAGGGTATTGCCGGCCTATTCTTGGAAGCACACCCTAATCCAAATGTTGCGAAGTGCGACGGCCCATGCGCCCTGCCGCTATCCAAGCTAGAGCCTTACCTAGCACAGATGAAAGCGGTGGATGAGTTGGTTAAGTCCTTCCCCGCGTTGGATACGTCGGCGGAGTAACGCGATCCTGTAGGAACGAATTGCCGAAGGCAAACCGTGAACAATTAATTTGGCGGGTTCGTCCATTCGCGGTTTTTCACTTCGTTCAAATTCGCTCCTACAGAGTGCCGGTGACTGGCTTTCAGCCTGTCATCCGCTTTATCAGCATCTTCCAGAATCTACAATGTAATTCGAAAGCAGCTGACAGGCTGAAAGCCAGTCACTGCTGTCAAACCCCGGCATTTTGCCCAAGCTTCGCTTCCCACTGCTGAGCTCTCTCTAAATCAATCTCCCTACCCAGCTCGCCCTTGGTGTAGATATCCACCATTCGCTGAATGGCAACTGGGTGGCCCTGTTCCGCCGCAGCTTTGTAGTGTTCATAGGCTTTATCAGCCAATTTGAAAATCACTGGCGGATACCCAGACTCATAGAGCTTAGCCATTTGGTATTGTGACTTTCCATCACCGCGCTCAGCAGCAGCCTGAATATACAAAGCCCCCTGCTCTTTGCTGGCAGCATCGGCACCGCGAAAGTGCAGAAGAAACCCATAAGTAGAGAGCGCTTTGACGCTACCGCGTTGGGCCCCTACCCTGAAGAGCTTCATCGTCTTATCGTGAATCCATTTAGAGCGACGTGCGAATGGGCTTCTAAATATGGCGTAGGCAGACCAAGCTGCTAAATTACCCAGCAGTGACATCTTCACTCCTATTTTTTCGGTAATAAAAAAGGGATCAATAGTAGATCCCTTTATTAGATTCAGCTCATTGCGAGATATCAAGCTTTTTCATTGTGCCAGCAGATCAGCCCACTCAGCTTTGAGTGCTTCGAGCTCGTTTTCCGCTTTCTGCTTCGCTTTTTTCTTAAGGCTTGCAACCTCATCTGTTTTCGCTGCAACAATCGCTTTAGCTTCTGCTGCAGGATCCTCGGCATTGGCTACCTGATCCAATAGAGGCTGGGCACCACGGAGAATGGCACGACGGCGCCCCTCTTCAATGCGCGCTAACTCTTCTGCTGTAAGCTCTTTCTGCTTGGCTTTCTGCTTTTCAGCCTTAGGTGCTACATAGGTCAACGGACGAATACCGGCCGCGATACGAACCTTTTCAAGCAGTGGAGCCGCTTCTGCACGTGCCTTTTCAGCCCCTTTGTGAAGCTCAGCTTCAACGGCATCAAGATTGTTCATCAGTTCATTGTAACGTGCACGTGGCGCTGACAATTTGGCATCCAGAAACTCAAACAGCTCTCGCTTTGCTTCACCCCAAGCGATGCCATTTTCAAACGCTGATCGCATTGTTGCACTTTCGTCCTTATTGGCGAACAGATTGTAGAGTTGGAAGATGGTGCTGTTATCGGCATCCTTTGGCTCACTGGGCTCACGCAGGTCGGTTTTAATCTGATTGATGAGCTTGCGTAGCTGATCAGTTGGCGCAAACAGAGGAATCGTATTGTCGTAACTCTTCGACATCTTACGACCATCCAAACCGGGGATCAGTTGAGTCTCCTCATCCACCTGAGCTTCTGGAAGTGCGAACAACTCTTCATAGGTATGGTTGAACTTACCAGCGATATCACGCGCCATTTCGATGTGTTGAATCTGATCTTTACCCACCGGAATCTTATGCGCGTTGAACATCAGAATGTCTGCCGCCATTAGAATGGGGTAGCTAAACAGGCCCATGGTGATGCCATCGTCCAGATCCTCTGACCCAGCATCACGGTTAGCATCGACTGAGGCTTTGTAAGCGTGAGCACGGTTCATCAAACCCTTAGAGCACATACAGGTAAGAATCCAAGTGAGTTCTGGAATTTCTGGTATATCGGTCTGACGATAGAAGGTCGCTTTGTCGGTATCCAACCCAAGTGCCAACCAAGTCGCCGCAATTTCGCGTGTTGATTGCGCCACGCGTTCCGGATCGTGACATTTGATCAGTGCATGGTAATCCGCCAAAAAGAAGAACGAATTGGTGTTTGGATTAAGGGTCGCTTCAATCGCAGGTTTAATCGCACCAAGGTAGTTACCAATGTGCGGAGTACCGGTGGTTGTGATACCTGTTAAAACGCGTGTATTGCTCATGGAACACTCAAGAGTCTGTGTGAAAATTAAGGTGCAGATTCTACACAGTTGTGGCTGTAACGCCCACCCCAATCCATTTGCACTTACCGGTTAATGAAGGTTTAATTTAGGAACTGTTAATTTAAGGAATCTTTTGATGGATAGCCAACTTCCGTCCTACATCACTCTGCTAGGCTTTGTAGTGCCTGCTCTAGTCTTTATCATTCGTTTAGACCGATACCAAGCAGCGACTATCGTACACGCACTGTTGATGGCTCTGCTCTGTCTATTTGTTGGCTTCCTGTTCTCTGGGGCCGCCATCAAGTTATTGAGCCTTAGCAACCCCCTACTCACCTCAGGGATGGTGGTTCTTGGATCTACAATTGCCACCCTTGCGAGATTGATCTGGATAAAACGCTTCGCGTAACAGCTATCAAACCCTCTATTTCAAGTACATTATCTGAAGACTGTATCCATGCTACTACTGATATCACCTGCTAAGACTCTCGATTATGAAACACCGGCCAGCACCCAACTGAAAAGTGAGCCGGAGTTTACCGACCGAGCTGAAACGCTGATCAACAACTTGCGTGAATATGCGCCGCAAGATATCGCTGAACTGATGAAGCTCAGCGACAAACTGGCCTCTTTGAACGTAGCGCGTTACCAAAGCTGGGTGAAAGAGCATAATGAGACGAATGCTAAACAGGCGATGTTAGCCTTTAAAGGCGATGTCTATACCGGCTTGGATGCTGATTCGTTCGACGAAGCGGACTACCAATTTGCACAGAACCACCTAAGAATTCTGTCCGGCCTCTATGGTCTCCTAAAACCGATGGATCTGATGCAGCCCTACCGCTTAGAGATGGGCACAAAACTTCAAAACGATGCCGGCAAAAACCTCTACAGCTACTGGGGTTCAACAATTACCGATCGCCTCAATGACGAGTTAGCCAGTGATAAAACACCGGTCGTTGTGAATCTTGCGTCGAACGAGTACTTCAAGTCGGTGCAAGCTAAAGCACTTAATGCTCGCCTTATCAGCCCTGAGTTTAAAGACCTAAAAAACGGTCAATACAAGATCATCAGTTTTTACGCGAAAAAGGCTCGAGGTCTGATGACCCGCTACGCCATCAAGAACCGCATTGAGAATCCAGAGGATCTGAAACAGTTTGATCTAGAGGGTTATGCATTTAATGCGTCGATGAGTGAAGGAGATAAGTGGGTGTTTACGCGGGATCATGCGGAGTAACGGAACAACTTGGTGACTGGCTTTAGCCTGTCATCCGCCTGATCCGCCTCTACAATTTAGATCGAAAGCGGGTGACAGGCTGAAGCCAGTCACCTAACACGGAGTAAAAAAAGACCGCCAATAGGCGGTCTTTTTTATTGATTAGATCAAGCGTCCGGTGACGCTTTATCGAGCTGTTGTGTCTCATACATCAGGATCGGATCGTTCTTATCTTTAATCACACCCTGATCGATCACCACTTTCGAGACACCCTCTAATGAAGGAAGTTCGTACATGGTTTCAAGCAGTTTAGACTCTAGGATTGAACGCAGACCACGCGCACCGGTTTTACGCTCAAGCGCCAACTCAGCCACAGCGAACAGTGCGTCTTCACGGAACTCTAGATCAGCACCTTCCATCTCAAACAGTGCTTGGTACTGCTTAGTCAGGCTGTTTTTAGGTTCAGTCAAAATCTGAATCAATGCCTCTTGATCCAATTCAGAGAGCGTCGCGATCATCGGTAGACGACCAATGAACTCTGGAATCAGACCAAACTTCACTAGATCTTCTGCTTCGACGTCGTGAATACGATCGACACCCTTCTCGTCATCTTTACTACGCACGGTAGCACTGAAGCCGATTGAGCTTCGCTCACTGCGATCGGCAATGATCTTCTCGAGGCCGGCAAAGGCACCACCGACGATAAACAGGATGTTAGAGGTATCTACCTGCAAAAACTCCTGCTGAGGGTGTTTACGGCCACCCTGTGGCGGTACAGAGGCAACGGTACCCTCAATCAGTTTCAGAAGCGCCTGCTGTACGCCCTCACCAGACACATCACGCGTGATCGATGGGTTGTCGGATTTACGCGAGATCTTATCGATCTCATCAATGTAGATAATGCCCTGTTGTGCTTTCTCTACATCGTAGTCACATTTCTGCAGCAACTTCTGAACAATGTTCTCAACGTCTTCACCGACGTAACCCGCTTCAGTCAGCGTCGTCGCGTCAGCCATAGTGAAGGGTACATTCAACATACGCGCTAGCGTCTGCGCCAACAGAGTCTTACCGCTACCCGTTGGGCCGATCAGAAGTATATTGGACTTACTCAGCTCAACGTCACTGTTTTTACCCGTAGCACGTAGGCGTTTGTAGTGGTTATAAACCGCTACTGCCAACACTTTCTTGGCACGCTCTTGACCGATCACATACTCATCAAGATTGTCTTTAATCTGACTTGGCGTAGGGAGCGTTTCGTCATAGTGTGACTCTTCGATCTCCGCCATCTCCTCGGTGATGATGTCGTTACACAGATCGACACACTCATCACAGATGAAGACTGAAGGACCAGCAATCAGCTTGCGTACTTCATCCTGGCTTTTGCCACAGAATGAACAAAATAGCTTGCTGTCGTTCTGATCGTTGTTCTCTTCAGACATGTTAATTCCTCTAAAAAGATTAGCCTTCTCGGCTACTAAGCACTTTGTCAGCTAGACCAAATTCCACCGCCTGTTCGGCTGATAGGAAGGTGTCGTGTTTCATGATTTCGTACAACTCTTCGTACGACTTACCCGCTGTGTTACGTTCAGCGTAGATCTCGGTCAGACGATCGTTAAGGCGCTTAGCCTCTTCCATGTGACGACGAGCATCTTCAAACTCAAGCTCTTGTACATGTACAGAGCCACGTGTACCTGGTGTACCTGAGCTGACACGGTGAATCATTGTACGTGATTCAGGTAGCAAGAAGCGCTTACCTTTGGCGCCGGCCATCGCAAGGAATGAACCCATGCTAGCCGCTTGACCCAATACCATGGTGCTGACATCCGGTTTAATGAACTGCATGGTATCGTAGATTGCCATACCGGCAGTGACCGATCCACCAGGTGAATTGATGTACAAGTGGATATCTTTTTCTGGATTTTCCGCTTCCAAAAAGAGCATCTGTGCGACGATCAGGTTCGCCATGTGATCTTCCACAGGACCGACCATAAAGATTACTCGCTCTTTTAATAGGCGAGAGTAAATATCGTAAGCACGCTCACCACGGGAACTCTGCTCGACAACCATTGGCACCAAGCCACTGTCTGTTACATCAAATGGGCGGCCTGAGTAGATATCTGACATCAATAGTTTTCCTTATTCACGGCACTAATAACCAAAAAACGACAGCCAGCTTTCGCTAACTGCCGTTTTTTATAGGGATCTAAACGAGGTTTAGATCCATTACTCAACAATAATTACTGCTGAGCCGGCTTAAGAGCTTCTTCGTAGCTGACTTTAACTTCCTTCACCTTAGCAGATGCAAGAAGGTGGTCAACAACTTCGTCTTCTAGAGCAAGGCTACGGATCTGATTTAGCATCTGTTCGTTGCCTTTGTAGTAGCTGATCACTTCATCAGCATCGTCGTAGCTCTCTGCGATATCCGCAAGAATCGCATCAACACGCTCGTCAGTCGCTTCAAGGTTACCCGCTTTGATCACTTCTTGTACTAGAAGACCGATCTTAACGCGACGGATTGCCTGCTCTTCGAACAGCTCTTTAGGTAGAGTGTTTGGATCGATTTGAGCCTGGCCACCAAACTGCTGAACCGCTTGCTGACGAAGTACGTTCACTTCATCATCGATCATTGCTGCTGGTGCTTCGATATCGTTCTGAGCGATCAGTGCATCGAATACAGCTGTTTTAGTCTTAGTTTTAAGCGCGTGGTTCATTTCACGAGCCATGTTCTTTTCAACTTCCGCTTTGAATTCAGCTTCGTCTGCAGAAGAGACACCGAACTTAGCGAAGAACTCTTCGTTTAGCTCAGGAAGTTCTGGCTTAGACACTTCGTTAAGCTTCATCTTGAAGGTTGCAGCTTTACCCGCTAGCGCTTCAGACTGGTACTCTTCAGGGAAAGTGACTTCTACGTCGAACTCTTCGCCTTTCTTCTTACCGATGATGCCATCTTCGAAACCAGGGATCATGCTACCAGAACCGATTACTAGGTCTTGGCCTTCTGCTTTACCGCCTTCGAACGCTTCGCCATCTACGAAACCTTCAAAGTCGATGTTAACTTGGAAGCCTTCTTTAACCATGCCGCGAGTCGCTTTAAACGTGCTCTGCTGCTTGCGAAGTGTGTCGATCATGTTCTTAACGTCAGCCGCTTTGATCGATGCTGTTGCTTTCTCAACTTCAACGCCCGCTAGATCTTTTAGTTCGATCTCTGGGTAAACGTCGAATGTCGCAACGTATGCAAAGTCTTCACCTTCTTTATCGGTTTTGAACTCGATAGAAGGAGCGCCTGCTGGCATTAGTGATTCCTGCTGAACAGCTTCGTAGAAAGTCTCTTGTACGACGCGGTTTAGTACTTCGTAACGAATCGCGTCACCGTACATACGCTTAATTACTTTTGCAGGTACTTTACCTGGACGGAAACCGTCCATACGGCGAGTGCGAGCCTGCTGTACAACCTGCTTCTCAACGTCAGTATCGATACGTTCGGCCGGAACAGTCACGGTTAGTTGGCGCTGAAGGCCTGAAGTAGTCTCTACAGAAACTTGCATGGAATTCCTCATTAATTCTTTTGAGAGTGTCAAACTCTTCTGTCATCAAAAATGACGCAGTCCGAGTCATTAAAATCAAGCGCGAAATTTTCCGGTAACTGAGCCCATTAGTCAAGTAAACATGCCAACAGAACTGAAAAAGTTACAAGGTATAGAAAACGAAGATGAGCTTGATAATGTGAGCGATAAAAAAGAGGGAACTTCTAAGGGGTGTTTCCAGATGGTGCGGTCGGAGAGACTCGAACTCTCACACCTTGCGGCACCAGAACCTAAATCTGGCGTGTCTACCAATTCCACCACGACCGCATCTGGATTGTTGCGATTCGGCTGAGCCGAATAGTGTTGCTCATTATAAAAGTATGGTGCGGTCGGAGAGACTCGAACTCTCACACCTTGCGGCACCAGAACCTAAATCTGGCGTGTCTACCAATTCCACCACGACCGCATACTTTTATGATGTACCCAAAAATTGGGGTGGATGATGGGGCTCGAACCCACGACCACCGGAATCACAATCCGGGGCTCTACCAACTGAGCTACACCCACCATTGTGGTACATCTGGACAGGTTGCTTGGCGCGCCCAGCAGGGCTCGAACCTGCAACCTACGGCTTAGAAGGCCGTTGCTCTATCCAATTGAGCTATGGGCGCCTAACGTGCTGCCCGACCTCACAAGTGACTGGATGGAAGTCGTCATCTGCGAGGAGGTGCGTATCCTACGACCTGACCTGCAGGTGGTCAATACCCTGTTTTACTTTTTTAAAGATTTTTTTTCGTTTTGATTAATAGTTGATCAGAAACCGGGGATTTCGGTGCTTTAGCTGGGGTTTCTGGAAGACGGTGAGGTGGCGGATGACAGGCTGAAGACCTATCACCGGTGAATTAACCAAGCTACGGAGTGGCGGTGACTGGCTTTCAGCCTGTCACCGGAGAATTACGTTCGCGGTTTGTCGCTTCGCGCCAATTCGCTCCTACAGTCGAGCTAAGCAAAAAGAGCGTTGCGAAGTCTTACTGTAGGAGCGCTCTGCCTCTAAGGCAGACCGCGATCAAATCGCTCAAGCGGTTTGTACGTTTACCCTTCCCGATACCAGGTCGTACCCTCTGGACCATCCTTAAGAATCACACCCGCAGCAGCCAACTGATCACGAATTTCATCAGAGCGGGCAAAGTCTTTGTTCGCTCTCGCCTCTTTACGCTCAACGATCAACGCTTCCACTTCATCGCCACTGATCTCTCCGGCACCGCCCTGCTGTAGAAAATCTTTAGGGTTTTGCTGCAATAGACCGACAACTCCGGCAAGCGCCTTAATCTGACCTGCCAATTGTGAAGCCGCTGCCTCATCTTTACCTTTCAGGCGGTTTAGCTCACTGGCCATCTCAAACAGCACAGCAAACGCCATTGGAGTATTAAAGTCATCATCCATCGCTGCAAAGAATCGATCGCTGTAGTCATTTGAGGCGATCTCAACTTCAGGTATCTCTACCCCGTCGAGCGCTTGATAGAAACGATCCAGTGCTGAACGGGCCTCTTTAAGACTATCCAGCGAGTAATCGATCGAAGAGCGGTAATGCACACTCGATAAGAAGTAGCGAACCACCTCTGGATTATGCTCTTTAAGCACTTCACGAATCGTAAAGAAGTTACCCAACGACTTGGACATCTTCTCTTTGTTCACTCGCACAGGGCCAGCATGCATCCAATAGTTTACATAGGTCTTGCCATTAGCAGCTTCCGACTGAGCAATCTCATTTTCATGGTGCGGGAAGGGAAGATCAGGTCCGCCACCGTGAATATCAAAGGTTTCACCTAGACAGCATTTAGACATGGCTGAACACTCAATGTGCCAACCTGGACGGCCAGCTCCCCAAGGCGATTCCCAACTGGTCTCACCTGGTTTAGCAGCTTTCCAAAGTACAAAGTCGAGTGGACTCTCTTTTGCTGCCTCAACCTCGACACGAGCACCTGAACGAAGCTCGTCAATCACCTTATTGGTTAGGCGTCCATATGTCTCAAACTTCTCAACCCGGTAGTAGACATCACCGTTGGCCGCTGCATAGGCAAAACCTTTGTCGATAAGGGCTTGGACCATGTCGATAATGTCTTGAATGTGATGGGTTGCACGCGGCTCTTGATCAGGACGCAGTACGCTTAGCGAAGCCTCATCTTCATGCATCGCCGCGATCATACGCTGAGTCAGCTGATCAGGAGTCTCACCGTTCTCAGCTGCGCGCTTTAGAATCTTGTCATCGACATCGGTGATGTTTCGAACATACTCAACATCCCAACCACGCGCCCGTAGGTAACGAGTGATCACATCAAACGAGACCATTACTCGCGCATGACCTATATGACACAGATCGTAGACGGTCACCCCGCAGACATACATGCGGATTTTACCCGCTTCAATCGGGGTGAAGGGCTGCTTTGATTTTGAAAGTGTGTTGTATAGTTGAAACATACTCTATCCGTATTAATGCATTTGAGTTGGCAGCTTAACCTCTGCCAACAACGCGCCACCCAGCGGACTGGTTTCGCGTGAAATCAATAAATGACCTTGGTACCAGTGAATCGCTTCCCACTGCCCCATCTTCGCCAGTGAGTAGCGCACCGCCTGATCAAACTCTGCCTCTCCCTGATACACTGGAACTATCCAGATGAAGGGCTGGGTGACGGCAAAGCCACTGCCATAACCTATAAGCGCTAAACGACGACTCTTTGCGTCATAATCAGCACCGGTAATTAAACCGGCCACATCAAAACTCTGGTGCGAACTTACCGACTGTTGATCAGAGTTTGGATCGACTATATAGAGCCGACTCTTTTGATCTCGCCAATTCTTAGTAAAGAGCCAGTAGTTACCGTCAACCTCTGTGACTGCTTCACAGTCACGATTGTGATCCTGGCGCTCTACCGCTGGCGTGACATCGGCCAATTTCACATTAATGGTATTGGCATCCACCAAGGCTTGGCTCTCCACTAGCTGATCCCAACTGATTGAGTGGAACTGAAACCAGATACGATCACCGCGATTATTTCCGCAATCAGCAATGACCAGCGCCTCACTGGTGGTAATCAGTGACTCCCAATCAAGATTAGCCGCATTCCTTAGGGTAACCTTTTCCACCTTTGTGGCTGAGTCATCCGTTAAATCAAACCCATAAAGGATGGGATCATTACCGCCATCATTAATTGACCATAGGGTCTGATTGTGAAGCGCCAAACCAGAGCCTTCTGGCAAATTTTCGCCTAAGGAGCGAATCGATGTTGGCATCAATCTCAGCTCTGACCAGTGCGCTCGATTCACCGGTGACGATGAACAACCGATCAAGATCAGCAGTGGAAGAGCCAGAGAGATCCAGCGCATCTATTTCGCCATTTTCGCCCAAGAGTCACGAAGACCCACAGTGCGGTTAAAGACTAAGCGATCTGAGTTACTGTCTGGATCAACCGCAAAGAAACCCTGTCGCTCAAACTGATAACGGCTCTCGATTGCCGCATTAGCCATACCAACCTCTACACGTGCATTGGGGAATACCGATAGAGACTCTGGATTGATGAACTCCAAGAAATCGCGCTCTTTATCCCCATCTGGATTCGCTTCAGTAAATAGTCGATCGTAGAGACGCACTTCACAAGGAATTGAGTTGTCTGAACTGACCCAATGAATGACACCCTTAGGCTTGTAATCGGTTGGGTTTTCACCTTTAGTCGCCGGATCATAGGTTACTAATAATTCGGTTACTTCACCCTGCTCATTGGTGATCACCTCTTCACAGGTGACACAGAAAGCGCCACGCAGACGTACGGCAAACCCTGGTGCCAAACGTTTCCACTTCTTAGGCGCTTCCATCGCAAAATCTTCGCGCTCAATCAGAAGGTTCTTAGTAAACGGAATACGACGTACGCCCATCGACTCATCTTTAGGGTGTACAGGCACCTCAAACCACTCCTCTTTACCCTCTTCGTAGTTGGTAATGGTCAGTTTGATGGGATCCGTCACACACATAGCACGAGGTGATTTAGCGTCCAGATCTTCACGAATAGCCGCTTCCAGCATACCCATGTCGACCGTTGAGTTAGAGCGTGTCACGCCGATCATGTCACAGAAATTACGAATTGAATCGGGTGTATAACCGCGACGACGCAAACCAGAGATGGTTGGCATACGCGGATCATCCCAGCCTGAAACGTGCTGCTCATCGACAAGCTGTTTCAGCTTGCGCTTAGAGGTGATGGTGTAGTTCAGATTGAGACGTGCAAATTCATACTGACGGGGTGTTGCCGGTACTGGCAGATTGGCAACAAACCAGTCGTAGAGTGGACGGTGATCTTCAAACTCGAGCGTACAGATCGAGTGTGTAATCTCTTCAATCGCATCCGATTGACCATGTGCGAAGTCGTAGCTCGGATAGATACACCACTTATCACCCGTCTGGTGGTGATGTGCTTTGCGGATACGGTAGATAACCGGATCACGCATGTTCATGTTAGGCGATGCCATATCAATCTTGGCACGCAACGCCGCTTCACCCTCTTCGAAGCCACCATCACGCATCTTTTCAAACAGCGCTAGGTTCTCTTCAGGTGAGCGATCACGGAACGGGCTGTTTTTGCCCGGCTCGGTCAAATTACCGCGGTACTGACGCATCTCTTCGCCATTCAGCTCACAGACAAAGGCTTTGCCCTCTTGAATCAGGTGAACCGCCCAAGCATAGAGTTGATCGAAGTAGTTTGAGGTGTAGCGGATGTCACCATTCCATTTGTAACCCAACCACTCAACATCGCGCGTGATTGCATCGATGTACTCTTGTGACTCTTTCTCTGGGTTGGTGTCATCAAAACGAAGGTTACAGACACCTTGGTACTTCTCAGCCGTACCAAAGTTCAGACAGATCGATTTGGCATGACCAATGTGAAGAAAACCATTGGGCTCTGGTGGGAAACGGGTAACAACCTTACCCTGATGCGTGCCCTGCTCTAGATCCTTTTCAACGATCTGATGAATGAAATTGGTAACGGTAACCGCTTCGTTTTTACTCATAATTCAACTTTGACGTGACTGTAAAATAATAAGCGCGGAATTATATGCCATCCGAACACGTCAATACAGGGCGAAACCTCTATTTGATCTGATATACTTCGCACAAATTTCAACTTAAAGGGAAAAACTGATGATCGTTCTTACGACCAACTTCGGCGAAATCAAAATTGAACTCGATTTTGACAAGGCTCCAAAAACTGCGGCGAACTTCGAACAGTACGTTAAAGAGGGTTTTTACGACGGTGTGATTTTCCACCGCGTCATCAGCAACTTCATGATTCAAGGCGGTGGTTTTGAGCCAGGCATGCACCAGAAAAAAACTCGCGAACCGATTGAGAACGAAGCCGATAACGGTCTAAGCAACGAGATGTACACCGTTGCAATGGCACGCACAATGGACCCACACTCAGCCTCTGCTCAGTTCTTCATCAACGTAGCGGATAACGCCTTCCTTGATCACTCTGGCAAGAACACGCAAGGCTGGGGCTACGCGGTATTTGGTAAAGTTGTTGAGGGCCAAGAGGTAGTCGACAAAATCAAACTGGTACCTACTACTATGAAAGTGGGTCACCAAGACGTACCGGTTGACGATGTCATCATTGAGAAGGCTGAAGTTCAGGCTTAATCTTGAAACGTCTATTCATTTCAGACCTTCACCTGCAAGCGGAGCGACCCGAGATCACTCGGGCGCTTCGTTACTTCCTCTCACATATCGCGCCTTCTAGCGATGAACTCTACCTACTGGGTGATATTTTTGAAGCCTGGATTGGTGACGATTTTGCCGACCCTGTTCTCAAAGAGATTCAACCCTACTTCGAAGCCTTAAGCCGAACGGGTACGAGCATCTATCTCATGCACGGCAACCGTGACTTCCTGTTAGGCAAGAAAAGTGCAAGTAAACTGTCAGCCGAACTACTACCTGAACAGATCAAGATTGAGCTACCCAAACGCGGCACCGCCCTACTGATGCACGGCGATGAACTCTGCATTGATGATGCCGCCTACCAGGCCTTTCGAAACCAGGTGAGAGACCCAAACTGGCAGCAAGGCTTTCTAGCGAAAAGTATTGAGGAACGCCTCGCCATTGCACGCCAAATTCGCGATGAAAGCCAACAGCAAAACAGCAACAAAGAAGATTACATCATGGATGTAAATTTTGGATTTTGCGAAGAATTACTTACAAAAGAAGAGTGTCAGATACTGATCCATGGACACACTCATAGACCCAGCATTCATACCAATATCAATGGTAATGATTCGCTAACCAGGGTTGTTTTGGGTGACTGGAGCTCAAGCGGTTATTATCTTCTGAGTCACAAAAAGGAGTTCACACTCTCTAAGTTTGAACCCCCAGAAGATTTTACTTAATTGAGTGTAGGCTTACCCGAATGAAAGCGGAACAGATCATCTTCTGACTCCACTAACTCTTGCTCTCTCTGGCGGAAAAGTTCAATTCGATCGGTAATCGGCTCACCCGCATAATCTTCAGCCAGTTTTAGATAGTCCTGATAGTGACGGCCCTCAGAGCGCAGCAGTGAGCGATAGAACTTAGCCAACTCTTCATCAAGGTATGGGGCCAATGCGGCGAATCGCTCACAGGAGCGTGCCTCAATAAACGCACCGACAATCAACGTATCGATCAATCGACCCGGCTCTTCACGTCGAACCAACTCATGCAGACCACTGGCGTAACGCGACGCAGAAAGGTTGCCATATTTAAAACCACGCCTGTCCATCAGACCCAACACCTGTTCGAAATGGATCAACTCCTCTCGTGCGAGTCGTGACATCTTATTGAGAAGCTCTGGACGATCGACGTATCGAAACATCAGTGTCATGGCCGTAGAGGCCGCTTTCTTCTCACAGTGAGCGTGGTCGGTCAGTAGCAGAGATTGATGCTTAGGATCTTTGGCCACCTGGATCCACTGATCCGGTGTTTGGCATCCTAAAAAGCTTTGAATCTCGGTTAACGCGTCCACGTCTCTCTCCATATGATTGTTGGGTGGGGCGAATTATAACGATCAGCGCACCCGTCCGGTACCCTCTTAGATATGTTGCGCTGCAGCGATATACTTTTTCTTTTTAAAAAAATAAGAAAAGGTTCTATAAACAGCCGGTTACAAGCCCAAAGTATAAAGGCCTTTTAGCCTTTGGGTGATTAACAGAGAATGGCGACTCCTGTAGAATAACGGCGTTTTTTTAATAACCATTGATATCGGGAAGATATCCTCCTTTCGCCTCACAAGGGTGTTAGGTGTAGCCATTAATGAGGGCCATATCGTGCTTGAAGCTTACCGTAAACACGTTGAAGAACGTGCCGCAGAAGGCGTACCGCCAAAGCCACTAGACGCTGATCAAACCAGCGCACTGGTTGAGCTACTTAAAAACCCACCAGCAGGCGAAGAAGAGTTTCTTCTAGACCTTTTAACTAACCGTGTTCCTGCCGGTGTTGACCAAGCTGCTTACGTGAAAGCAGGTTTCTTGGCGGCGATCGCTAACGGTGAAGCTTCATCTCCTCTAATCAGCAAAGTTGCTGCGGTTGAGCTTCTTGGCACAATGCTAGGTGGTTACAACATCGAGCCAATGATCAAGAGCCTAGATGACGCTGAACTAGCACCTGCTGCTGTTAAAGGTCTATCGCACACACTTCTTATGTTCGATGCGTTCCACGACGTAAAAGAGAAGATGGATGCAGGTAACGCATCAGCTAAACAGGTGATGGAGTCTTGGGCTAACGCTGAGTGGTTCACTAGCAAGCCTGAAGTTGCTGAAAAAATCACAGTGACTGTATTCAAAGTACCTGGCGAAACAAACACTGACGACCTATCACCTGCTCCAGATGCATGGTCACGCCCTGATATTCCACTGCACGCTAACGCGATGCTTAAGATGGAACGTGAAGGCATTAACCCAGAAGTACCTGGTGTTAAAGGTCCTCTAGCTCAGATCGAAGAAGTTAAAGCAAAAGGCTTCCCAGTTGCTTACGTGGGTGACGTTGTTGGTACTGGCTCTTCTCGTAAGTCTGCAACGAACTCAGTTCTATGGTTCTTCGGTGATGATATCCCGAACGTGCCTAACAAACGTGCTGGCGGCTACTGTTTCGGCGGCAAAATCGCTCCTATCTTCTACAACACAATGGAAGATGCTGGCGCACTACCGATCGAGATGCCAGTTGACGACCTAAACATGGGCGACGTGATCGACGTTTACCCATACGAAGGTAAAGTATGTAAGCACGGCACTGATGAAGTGATCTGTGAATTCGGTCTGAAAACTCAGGTTCTTCTAGACGAAGTTCGTGCAGGCGGTCGTATCCCACTGATCATCGGTCGTGGTCTAACGGATAAAGCACGTGAAGCACTCGGTCTAGGTCAAACGGATCTGTTCCGTAAGCCACAACAACCTGCTGACTCTGGCAAAGGTTACACTCTAGCTCAGAAGATGGTTGGTAAAGCATGCGGCATGGACGGTGTTCGTCCAGGCATGTACTGCGAGCCTAAGATGACAACGGTTGGTTCACAGGATACCACTGGTCCAATGACGCGTGACGAGCTTAAGGATCTTGCCTGTCTTGGTTTCTCTGCTGATCTTACTATGCAGTCATTCTGTCACACAGCGGCTTACCCTAAACCAGTAGACGTTAACACTCACCACACGCTTCCTGACTTCATCATGAACCGTGGCGGTGTATCGCTTCGCCCAGGTGACGGTGTTATCCACTCTTGGTTGAACCGCATGCTTCTTCCTGACACTGTGGGTACTGGTGGCGACTCGCACACTCGTTTCCCACTCGGTATCTCTTTCCCTGCAGGTTCTGGTCTAGTTGCATTCGCTGCGGCTACAGGCGTTATGCCTCTGGATATGCCTGAGTCAGTATTGGTTCGTTTCAAAGGCAAACGTAACCCTGGCATCACGCTACGTGACCTTGTACACGCGATCCCTTACTACGCAATCAAAGAGGGTCACCTAACGGTTGCTAAAGCGGGTAAGAAGAACATCTTCTCTGGTCGCGTTCTTGAGATCGAAGGTCTTGAAGAGCTAACAGTTGAACAGGCATTCGAACTATCTGACGCATCTGCAGAGCGTTCTGCAGCAGGCTGTACTATCACTCTAGGTGAAGATTCAGTCGCAGAATACTTGAAGTCGAACATCGTCATGCTTAAGTGGATGATCGCTGAAGGCTACGGTGATGCGCGTACTATCGAACGTCGTATCAAAGGCATGGAAGAGTGGCTAGCTAACCCAAGCCTAATGCGTGCTGATTCTGACGCAGAATACGCTTGTGTGATCGAAATCGATCTAGCGGACATCAAAGAGCCAATCCTTTGTGCTCCAAACGATCCAGACGATGCTCGCCTACTTTCAACAGTACAGGGCGAGAAGATCGATGAAGTATTCATCGGTTCTTGTATGACTAACATCGGTCACTTCCGTGCTGCAGGTAAACTGCTTGAAGCATCAGGTGCCTCAATCCCAACGCGTATGTGGATCGCTCCACCAACGAAGATGGATGCGGCTCAGCTAAGTGACGAAGGTTACTACAACATCTTCGGTAAAGCCGGTGCTCGCATGGAGATGCCTGGATGTTCACTCTGTATGGGTAACCAAGCACGTGTTGCTGCGAAATCGACTGTAGTCTCTACTTCGACTCGTAACTTCCCTAACCGTCTAGGTGATGGCGCCGATGTCTTCCTAGCCTCTGCTGAACTAGCGTCAGTTGCTGCTCTAGAGGGCAAGCTGCCAACGGTTGAAGAGTACATGAGCTACGCTCAGAAGATCGACAGCATGGCAGGTGACATCTACCGTTACCTAAACTTCGATCAGATGGAAAACTACGTAGAGAAAGCCTCTTCTGTGATTCCAACGGTTCAAGCGTAATCGGTTGATTAACGCTTAAAAAACCCGGCTTTTGCCGGGTTTTTTGTTTAACAACGAACCGCTCTGCGGTTGTTTCGCGGTTTACCACTTCGTGGTAATTCGCTCCTACAAACGGAGCATTAAATTGTAGGAGCGAATTGGCGCGCAGCGACAAACCGCGAAATTGTAGGAGCGAATTGGCGCACAGCGACAAACCGCGAAATTAAGATAGCGGATGAGAGGCTGAAAGCCAGTCACCGTCACTCCGTAGCTTGGTTAATTCTCCGGTGTCTGGCTTCAGCCTGACATCCGCCCTATCAGCGTTTTCCAGAGATCAACTCTTGAATCCCCTTCTCTCCCATCTCCCGCAACAGCTCCACATTACGTTCCGGCACCGAGTCGATGTCAGGGTGTGTCTCGACGGCCCAGGCGACGCTCGCTTCGCGAAGCAGATGCATCATGGGATAAGGGGATCGATTGGTATGGTTTGCAGGGTCGATCTCTGCGACACCGTCAAACTGATAATCTGGGTGGAAGCCAGCCACTTGGAAAACGCCCGAATAACCCAGTGCGTCGATCAGTTCATCGACACCGGCCAGATAATCTAAGTAGGCATCAAAGTCTTTCGTAAAGTTGGGGTGGATCAATAGGGTCGTTTCGATACTCTTATCGTTCACTAGTCGCTCTAGCTCTTCGACCAACAGCTGAGTAATCGACTCAATGTCGTCACCGGTGTAGACAAGATAGCGTAACTGATTTTGATCGATGCTTTTCTTGGCAAAGGGGCAGAGATTTAGCCCGACGACCATTTTATCCACCCAATGCTGGGTCGATTTGATTACTTCATTTTCAAAATCAGTCATTTACCAATACTCGTCGAAAATTAGTGGTTAGTTAATTATACCCAAGGGCGAAGTAAGACAGTATTTTGATCTCTCCCTGTCAAGACCAAAAAGTGTTTTTTTCACCGTTTTTATTACTCACAGAATCTGTGGATAACTTGGTGAATAATGTTTGGAAGAAGTGCGCTACTACCGATGAACTGGGGCGTTCAGCAAATTGGTTCAATTTTGAACCGGTAAAAATATATCCTTAAAATTCAATAACTTAAATTATTCAACAGGATTTTATAATTTTTTTAAAATATTTTTGTACTTTTTTCTTATAAAAAACTTGCACTGTGAACAAAAATTATTTCTGTCTCATTTTGGTGCGGATTTAGAGGGGCTGTTCGGCGTCTGGAATTTCGATCTCTATGTGCCCTTTGGGACGACAACAGCAGGTTAAAACCTCTCCTTCTGCACAGTCCACCAGTGCATCCTGAACAGGTTCAACTTCGCCATCTAACAGACGCACCTTACAACATCCACAGTATCCACCGCGGCAGTTGTAAGGTGCAGGTATTTGTTGAGCTTCCAATGCATCAAGCAGTGAAAACTCATACTGGTAGTAGAAGGTGTGATGGTTGCTGACTTTGATGCGTGGGATACCCGACATCGTCAAACCCTCAAATTAAAGGTCAAAGCCTTCGAAATCCTCATCCCCTACTTCGTTGTCGATTTGACCGACCAGGTAGGAGCTGATTTCTGACTCTTGAGGAGCCACTTGGACGTTATCGCTGACCAACCATGAGTTCATCCAAGGCAATGGGTTAGCGCGGTTCTCGAAGATCTCTTCTAGACCCAAAGCTTTCATTCGAACGTTGGTAATGTACTCAACGTAATCACCCAGAATTCGCGCGTTTAGGCCGATCATTGAGCCCTGACTAAAGAGATACTCTGCCCAAGATTTCTCTTGTTCTGCCGCATCACGGAAGAGTTTGATCACTTCCTCTTTCTGCTCAATAGCGATCTGTTTGAAATCAGGATCATCAGCACCCGAGGCCATGATGTTGATCATGTGCTGTGTGCCGGTGAGGTGCAGCGCTTCATCACGTGCAATCAGACGGATAATCTTCGCATTACCCTCCATAACTGCACGCTCTGCAAATGCAAATGAACAGGCGAAGCTAACGTAGAAACGGATCGCTTCCAAAACGTTAACAGATACCAGCGTTAAGTAGAGTTTCGTTTTGATGTTGTAGAGCGTTGCATCGACCAGATTACCGTCGATTGTGTGCTTACCTTCACCATGAATGGTGAAGACATTCACTAGCTCTATCAACTCATCGTAAAGACGCGTCACCGCTTCAGCTCGCTCAACGATCTCTGGGTTGGTCACGATGGTATCAAACACCTTAGACGGTTCAGTCACAATGTTGCGAATGATGTGCGTGTACGAACGGCTGTGAATGGTCTCACTGAACGCCCAAGTTTCAAACCAGGTCTCAAGCTCAGGGATAGAGACGATCGGCAAAAACGCGACGTTTGGCGACCGACCCTGCACTGAATCCAGCAGGGTTTGGTATTTAAGATTGCTCAAGAAGATGTGCTGTTCATGCTCTGGCAATGCCATGAAGTCTTTACGGTCAGTACTTAGATCAACCTCTTCTGGGCGCCAGAAGAAAGAGAGCTGCTTCTCGATCAGCTTTTCAAAGATTGGATATTTCTGTTTGTCGTAACGCGCAACGTTAACACTGCGACCTAGAAACATCGGTTCGCGAGTTGCATCGTGATTACTGGTACTGAATGTAGAGTAAGACATCTGCCCTAACCTCTTCGTAAAAGTTTAAACGGCCGCCCGAAGTACTGGGCGGCGAACTACAGATTTAAAGTTTACAAGCGCCGCCTTCACAGCCACCCATGTCATCGTGCTGATCTTTAGCACCGTCACGAGTGTTGTGGTAGTAAAGTGTCTTAACACCGTACTTGTAGGCAGTTAGAAGATCTTTCAACAACTGCTTCATTGGTACCTTCTCACCAGGGAACTTAGCCGGGTCATAGTTGGTGTTTGCAGAGATTGATTGGTCTACGAATTTCTGCATGATGCCGACCAACTGTAGGTAGCCTTCGTTGTCTGGGATTGACCACAAGAGTTCGTAGTTATCTTTCAGCTCTAAGTACTCAGGTACGATCTGTTTCATCACACCATCTTTACTCGACTTAACCGAAACATAACCACGTGGTGGTTCAATGCCGTTGGTTGAGTTAGTTATCTGCGAAGAGGTCTCACAGGGCATCAACGCCGTAAGGGTGCTGTTACGCAGACCAAATTCACGGATATCTTCGCGAAGTGTCTCCCAGAAGTAGTTCAATGGCTCTTCGCAGAAGGTATCAACTTCACGCTTGTAGGTGTCGATTGGCAGAATACCCTGAGCGTAGGTGGTCTCGTTGAATTTCGGACAGGCACCCAGCTCTTTTGCCAAGTTGTTTGATGCCTTCAACAGGAAGTACTGAATCGCTTCAAAGGTACGGTGTACTAGGCCATTAGCACTGCCATCGGAGTAACGAACAGAGTTCTTCGCTAGGTAGTAAGCCATGTTGGTGACACCGACACCCAGAGTACGACGACCCATGGTTGCAGTGCATGCAGCTGGAACAGGGTAATCCTGGTAGTCCAACAGACTGTCTAGTGCACGAACAATCAACTCTGATAGCTCTTCTAGCTCATCTAAGTTCTCTAGTGCGCCAAGGTTGAACGCTGACAGTGTACAGAGAGCAATTTCACCGTCCGGATCATTCACCTCTTTCAAAGGCTTAGTTGGCAGCGCAATCTCAAGGCAGAGGTTGGACTGCTTAACCGGAGCCACAGTAGGATCGAACGGACTGTGCGTATTACAGTGGTCCACGTTCTGAATGTAGATACGGCCAGTCGATGCACGCTCGGATGCAAGAATACCAAACAACTCAACCGCTTTGATCGTCTGTTTGCGGATATTTGGATCCTGTTCGTACTGCTCATAGAGACGCTCAAACTCATCTTGGTCAGCAAAGAACGCATCGTACAAACCAGGTACTTCGTGTGGGCTGAACAAGGTGATATTGCCGCCTTTGATCAAACGCTGGTACATCATTCGGTTGATCTGGACACCGTAATCTAGGTGACGGACACGATTCTCTTCGACACCACGGTTGTTCTTAAGAACCAACAGTGACTCCACTTCCAAGTGCCAGATTGGGTAGAACAGAGTCGCAGCACCCCCTCGCACACCCCCTTGTGAACAGCTTTTAACCGCTGTTTGGAAGTGTTTGTAGAAAGGAATACATCCAGTGTGGAAAGCTTCACCCTGACGGATTGGGCTACCTAGGGCACGGATGCTACCGGCATTGATACCGATACCCGCACGCTGTGATACGTATTTAACGATCGAAGAGGCTGTCGCGTTGATTGAATCCAGACTGTCACCCGTTTCAATCAATACACAAGAGCTGAACTGACGGGTCGGTGTACGAACGCCCGCCATAATCGGCGTCGGTAGCGACAGTTTAAACAGAGAACAGGCATCGTAGAAACGTTTTACATAGCCCAAACGCGTCTCTTGTGGGTATTTAGAGAAGAGACAAGCGGCTACCAACATGTAGAGCTGCTGTGGGCTCTCGTAAATCTTACCCGTAACACGGTTTTGTAGAAGGTATTTACCCTCTAGCTGCTTAACGGCCGCGTAGCTGAAGTTCATGTCGCGATCATGAGCAAGGTAGTCATTCAGCTCATTGAATTCCGCTTCAGTGTAGTCTTCTAAAAGGTGCTTATCGTAACGACCGTCATTCACCATGGCTTGGACATGGGCAAATAGGTGGGGTGGTTCGAATTCACCGAACGCTTTCTTGCGTAAGTGGAAGATCGCAAGGCGCGCAGCAAGGTATTGGTAATCAGGCGCCTCTTCTGAAATAAGATCGGCAGCCGCTTTGATTAGGGTCTCATGGATGTCTGATGTTGAGATACCCTCAAAGAATTGCATGTTGGCACTCAGCTCTACTTGAGAGACAGACACAGTCTTTAGACCGGTTGCAGCCCAAGTCACAACTTTGTGGATCTTCTCTAGATCCAGTGACTCTTGGCTACCATCGCGTTTTGTGACCTTTAAACCCTGTTGCATAACGACATTCCACTTCTTAGTCGGTGTTATTATTCGTGCTGCCTGAGGGTGCTGATTGCTACTTCACACAACACTATATCTTGTGGTTGTCTATCCAACATAAATCACTACATATAGTTATTCGACAAACAACAGACACTAAATATAGTGATCTAGACGAACTTTGCAATAGCAAATATGCGTCAAAAATTTCTTGACTTATTGGGCAAGGGGCGAAGATTCAGCTGTGGTGCGGGCTAGAAGAAAATAGATAATTTCGTCACATTTATATGACATTTTTATGTAAAGAAATGGGTTGTTATATAAGCGGTGATTAGCGGGTTTGAATTGGCACTCTTAGCGTGAAAGTTGTGCCCTTATTTGGTGCGGAATCAACCAAAAGCTCACCCTGATGATGGCTAATAATGCCATAGGAGATGGATAGACCCAGCCCCGTACCTTTACCAATATCCTTTGTTGTGTAGAAGGGTTCAAAAATACGTTGCTGTATCTCTTTGGTCATCCCTTTACCGTTATCGGCTATCGATATCTCAACCCAGCCTTGGTTCTCTTTGGACGTGATCTCTAAGGTTGGTTCACGCTGACCCTCAAGCGCTTGTGCTGCATTAACAAGAATATTTAAAAGGACCTGATTGATCTCACCGGGGTTACAGAGCACTGGAGGAATCTCTTCAAGAGAGAGGTTGACCCGCGTGTTGGCACTGATCTGGTTGTTAATCAATTTAAGGGTACTTCGAATTCCCTCATTAAGATCGGCTTCTGTTCTAACCTGAGCATCCATTCGAGCAAAGCTTCTTAAGTTGCGAACGATCTCCTTCACCCTCTGGACACCGTCATTGGTATCAGAAACCAACTCATCTAATTCATCGGTGAAATATTCAAGATCTTCCTCTTCAAGGAACTTGAACACACGCTCAGCAAACGCAGGTCGTTCAGATTCATCTACCGCTAGAGATTCGATCAATAGAGGATAGAGTTTAGCGATGGCGTCACTGTGCTGACCCAAGGTGTCTACATTAGAGTGAACAAACGACAGCGGGTTGTTAATCTCGTGTGCCACGCCAGAGACAAGCGTACCAAGCGTAGCCAACTTTTCAGATCGAATCAGTGCATCTTGCTGCGCTTTTAACTGAACCAAAGAGGCTTCGAGCTCCTGGTTTTTTAGAAACAGCTCACGCGAACGAGTCTCCAGCACATCTTCTGCTGCAAGACGCGCTTTACGTTCTCGTTCATACGCTTGTTTGTACAGCTCTAACTCTTCAGACATTCACTTTACTTATGCTGAGTTCGCAGTGGTCAGACTCTCTGTGCATACAGATATCGTGCTCAATATTGATAGGGGTTTGATAGTAAGTGGCCGCCCCCTGGATTAACCCCTCTGCCAAAATACAGAGTTTTCGCGGCGAACGATAGTTCATTACCAGTCGATTGTTGTCACCATTGGCGCAATCAATTGTCGGAAGGTTAGCCTCTGTGTAGAGTTTTTGTACCTCTAAGTGAATCACCGGCTCGATACTTTTCAAGAAACCAAAAAGATCGCCCTCAGCTTCAACAAACATAGGGTAACGTTCCGCCAGCTTAGCAAACATGAAATCACCAAAACTGCGAATCACATCCTCTAGGGGAATATCGAGCGCCTGTTGGACTTCATGAACAATCTTAAAGAGTTCGGCATCTTCATAGGTATCCACTGAAATATAGCTACCCTCAACGCCGGCCCTATTAAGAAGCTGTTGCCAGAGAACAACACCGCCCTTTTCCACTACCATATCCTCAAGGATATTAAACACTACACCTTTCATTAATGATTTCTCTTTAAGCCCTATATGACAATTAGGTAATTAATGTGTTCAGTGTAGAACAGTTTTGAAAAGTTGCTAGGTAATCTCAGATTTATCTTAAGACCAGATAAAACATTGAGCGGCCACGCTGAAGTTGAATCAATAACTGATTAGAACTGCCAGAGAGTTCACGCTGTAGATCCTCTAGGGTTCGAACCGAACGTCGATTGATAGAGACAACAAGATCGCCAGCGACCAACCCTGCCCGAGCGGCCCGGCTTCCCTGTTCAACACTTTTGACCTGAACCCCTCTGCCACTGGTCACTGGCTCAAAGACGGCACCAGACAGTAACGGATGAAGAGCCCCCTGTTCTGGATCAGATTTAGGTTGTTGATAGGCGACGATCAGCTTGGCGGATCGCGGCTCAGCATTGCGCAGTAGTTCCAGCATTAGTTGATCCCCTTCGGCTGCAAATGCCACAGCGTTAAGAATAGTAGCCGCTGAGATCAGTGCTCTACCATCCAGTGCGGTAATGATGTCGCCGACTTGAAGACCGGCACGATCAGCAGGAGAGTCCTTAATCACCTCTGAAACGATCACACCGTTTTGCTGATCATCAAGCCCAAACGCCTGACGTAAATCAGCGGTTAGCGGTTGCACCGAAAGCCCTGCCCAGCCACGTGTCACGCGACCCTCTTCAATCAATTGATCAGCAACACGTCGTGCCATATTACTGGGGATTGCAAAGCCTATTCCGACATTTCCTCCGCTTGGCGCAATAATGGCTGTATTAATACCCAACAAGTCTCCATTCAAATCGACGAGAGCACCACCGGAGTTGCCGGGGTTGATAGAGGCGTCGGTCTGAATGAAGTTTTCATACCCCTCGATACCCAAACCTGAACGCCCTAACGCACTGACGACACCCGTTGTGATGGTCTGCCCAAGTCCAAAGGGGTTACCGATCGCCACAACAAAATCACCGACTCTGAGTGACGAGGAGTCGCGGATCGATAACTCGCTCAACCCCGTGGCATCGATATCCAATACCGCAATGTCCACTTCAGGGTCGGCCCCAATTAAACGGGCTTTAAAACTGCGCCCATCGGTAAGACCAATCTGAACCTCGTCAGCCCCTTTAATGACGTGATAGTTGGTAATGATCGTACCCTGCTCGGCATCGACAATCACACCAGAGCCGGCACTGCTCTGACTGCGGCGTTGTTGCGGAAAGGCATCTCTAGGAATGTTGAAAAAGCGTTGAAAAAAGGGGTCGTTCAACAGTGGGTTGACGATCTGACGTGTCGAGAAGGTCGAGATGTTGACGACCGCTGGATTCACCCTCTCCAACATTGGGGCAATAGACGGCAAGGATTGCCCCTGCGAGTCACTGATCGGTAGGCCAGCCTGACTCACTGAGCTGATCAAAAGAGAAAAAAACCAAACAATCGCAATCCGCATAACAGACACCTTTAATCGATATAGTTAATTAATAGGATCAGATCGTTGTTAATTCAAGCTGAAGGT
The DNA here is from genome assembly GCF_013283255.1 of Marinobacterium sp. xm-m-383. Classification (NCBI taxonomy): domain Bacteria; kingdom Pseudomonadati; phylum Pseudomonadota; class Gammaproteobacteria; order Oceanospirillales; family Oceanospirillaceae; genus Marinobacterium; species Marinobacterium sp. xm-m-383. The sequence continues at coordinate 536,575 of NZ_WBYT01000001.1, forward strand.
GACGGATTAAAGGGGTCAGACCGAAGGTCAGACTCCATTTTAGCTCTCTGTTGGAGCGGTCTTGAAAAGGCCGCGATCGGAAGAAAATCGCCTCATCTTCGATAAGGCTCCAACCGTTTAAAACCGATCAATCCCTGAAGCGATTCTTAGCGCTTTTACGCGTGCGGGTTTGGCAGCACCTGCAATACCTAGCATTAGATTGCGTACCAATTTGAGGGGCTTTTTCTGATTACTGAAGAGGCGATAGAAGAGATCCATTGATTGCATCATCAATAAATTAGCGTTGCGGCGTTTCTGTTCGTAGCGTTTAAGTACATCAACTGAGCTGATCGACTCATTTCGAGACAGCGCATCATGAATTACCTCTGAAAACGCAACGACATCCTGAAATCCTAAATTAACCCCCTGACCGGCTAATGGATTGATCTGATGTGCAGCATCACCCAATAGTGCGACGCCCTCTTCTACATAACGCTGGGCATGCAGACGGCGCAGCGGAAAGCTAGCTCTTGCTTGAATCGATTTGATGCCACCCAATCGATCAGGAAAATTAGCTTCGATGGTCGTTTTAAGTTGATCAAACTCCATCGACATCAACTGCTGTACCCGCTCAGGCGCGTCATACCAAACCAAGGATGCATTCGATCCTGGCAGAGGCAGTAGCGCTCTTGGGCCTGACGGGTGGAACTGCTGCCAAGTGATATCTTGTTGCGGCAATAGCGTCTCAACGTTAATGACCATGGCCATCTGCTCGTAGTCCCACTGATGCGCACCTAATGCAGCAGCATCACGCACCATTGACTGTCCACCATCAGCGGCTATCACCAGAGGAGTCATTAACGACTTACCCGAATCGAGTTCAATGATGGTCGATGCCGCCGAGTAGTCGATCCGCTCGACCCCGTCAGTGATTAAACTGATATTACTCTGGCCACTCAATTGATCTAATAACGCCCGTTGAACCAGACGGTTCTCAACTATGTAGCCCAGCTCGGGCATCGAGATCTCTTGGGCAGAGAACTCTGTTGCTAAGTTACGTGCTGCTTGACCTGCTAGACCTGGCGCATCTTCGTCCATCTCCCAGACACGCATGCGCTGATAGGGACAAGCTCGCCAAGAGAGAATAGGCTGCCAAGCACCTAATTGATCCAACAGTTCGATAGAGGCTGGACTTAAAGCAGAGACGCGCAAGTCCATCGGTTGATCTGCACTGAAGGCCTCAGGCAGAGAGCGCTCTAATAGCGCTATATTAAGTTGGGTATCGGCTAGAGACAGAGCCACCGCAGCACCGACCATGCCGCCGCCAACGATGACTAGATCAAATCTACCTTCCATCTCTAACCTACCCGATTCGATTAGGCGCGCAGCACCTCAGTACCACCCATGTAAGGTTTCAGTACTTCAGGAACAACTACGGAGCCATCCGCTTGTTGGTAGTTCTCAAGCACAGCGACCAGTGTACGACCGACAGCCAAACCCGAACCGTTGAGTGTGTGAAGCAGTTCAGGTTTACCCGTCTCAGGATTTCTCCAACGAGCTTGCATACGACGCGCTTGGTAGTCGGTCATATTTGAGACGGATGAGATCTCACGATACTTAGCCTGACCCGGTAACCAAACCTCGATGTCATAGGTCTTAGCGGCAGAAAAACCTAGATCACCGCCACACAGATTTACCACACGGTATGGCAGGTTCAGTGCTTGCAGAATACCCTCGGCATGCCCACACATATCTTCTAATGCGTTCCACGAAGTATCTGGCTTAACCATTTGAACCATTTCAACTTTTTCGAACTGGTGTTGGCGAATCATACCGCGTGTATCACGACCTGCTGAACCCGCTTCAGAACGGAAACATGGACTGTGACAGGCGTAAGCCATCGGCAGTGTTTCAGCATCGACAATCTCATCACGAACTAGGTTAGTCACGGGCACTTCGGCGGTTGGAATAAGGTAGTAGTGACGTTCACCGAACGGCACTTTAAATAGATCTTCCTCAAACTTAGGCAGTTGACCTGTACCTTGCAGAGACTCACTGTTGACCATGAAAGGAACATTGATCTCGGTGTATCCGTTCTTCTCAATATGAGTGTCCAGCATAAACTGCGCCAGCGCTCGGTGCAGACGTGCTAGAGGCCCTTTGATCACCGCAAAACGAGAGCCTGTTAATTTAGCGGCTACTTCAAAATCCAGACCGCCTAAGCCCTCACCTAGAGAGACATGATCTTGAACATCAAAATCGAATGAACCTGGCTCACCCCAAACACGCACTTCAACGTTATCATCTTCGCTCTCACCCGCAGGTACAGATGCGTCGGGCAGGTTCGGAGTACTCAGCAGGATATCATCCAACTTAGCTTGTACTTCGTTTAGTTTCTCTTTGGATTGATCGAGCTTAGCGCCAAGCTCGCCGACTTCAGCCAACAGCGGTGCGATATCTTGCCCCTGTGCTTTTGCTTGGCCGATCGACTTGGAACGGGTGTTACGCTCCTGCTGAAGGTTCTCTGTCTCAACTTGGATCTGTTTACGCTCCTGCTCTAGGGCATTAAATGCCGCTAGCGGAAACTCGTAACCTTTCTTTTTAAGCTGTTCAGCAATAGCCTCTGCGTTCTCACGAACCTGGCGTGGATCTAACATCGATCAAATATCCTTACAAAATTTAAAGCAGTCGAGTAAACCAAATGGCAGCAGAAAGTGCTGCGACTGATAATACGACGGACAATAGTACATAAAAGATGGCTGCCGTTACATGACCTTCGTTAATCAACGTAACAGTTTCCAGCGAAAATGTAGAAAAAGTGGTGAAAGCTCCCAAAAAACCGGTCATTAACAGCGGGCGCATCTCAGGTGGCAACTTAGCTCGCTCCATCACTAAAACAAACAGCACCCCCATTAACAAGGAGCCAACAACGTTAGCCGTTAGGGTACCTACCGGTAACTTTTGATCAGCACTGTTAAGCCAACCACTCAACCAATAACGAGCCATCGCCCCCAGAGCACCCCCTAAAGCAACACTTAACAGATGGATCATCAACTACTCTCCTTAGGGTAACGCTTAGTCGGACTGGCTTGATCAGCCGCTTGTAAGCGACGCATCTTCTCACTCAATTTAATCTCTAAACCACGCTCTTCAGGATGATAGTAGGAGCGATCCGCTATCTCCTGTGGCAGGTAGGCTTCACCGGCTGCATAGGCGTTAGGTTCATTGTGAGCGTAGCGATACCCTTCACCAAATCCCTGCTCTTTCATTAATCGGGTCGGCGCGTTACGCAAGTGCTCTGGAACCTCGTAACTTGGATCTTTAGCCACATCAGCCAAGCACTGATTAAACGCCTGATAGACAGCATTACTCTTGGGCGCCAACGCACAGTAGATAGCGGCCTGAGCAATGGCTCGCTCACCCTCGGCTGGTCCGACTCGCTCAAAGGCATCCCAAGCACTCAATACCACCTGCATCGCCCTGGGATCGGCATTACCGATATCCTCTGAGGCGATGGCGACTAAGCGGCGCGCAATGTAGAGAGGATCGCAACCCGCATCCAACATACGACAGTACCAGTAGAGCGCACCATCTGAACTGGAGCCCCTCACCGACTTGTGAAAGGCTGAAATCTGGTCATAAAAGAGATCACCGCCCTTATCATAGCGGCGCACCCCTGCAGCAAGCACTTCGGATAGCGCTGCGATCGACACGTACTCTTTACCTTCGACTGTTTCAGAGAGATCCGCAGCGATTTCAAGCAGGTTTAATGCTCGACGCGCATCACCATCAGCTGCTTGAGCCAGAGCCGCTAAAGCACCCTCTTCAAAGGTCAGATCACGATCCCCTAATCCTCTAGGGCTATTAAGAGTCTGTTCTAGCAACGATTCTAAAGTCTCTGCCGTTAACGCTTTTAACGGATAGACGCGGGCACGCGACAGCAAGGCATTATTCAATTCAAACGAGGGGTTCTCGGTTGTGGCACCAATAAAGATCAGCGTCCCCTCCTCAACATAGGGGAGGAAAGCATCCTGCTGAGACTTATTGAAACGATGAACTTCATCAACAAAGAGGATCGACTGACGACCACTCTGCTGGCGTAACATCTTGGCCCGTTCAACCGCTGCACGGACCTCTTTGACGCCATCCATAACAGCTGAGATAGAGATAAACTCAGCGTCTACATAGTGCGCAATCAGTCTGGCTAGTGTCGTTTTGCCAACACCAGGTGGACCCCACAGAATCAGCGAGTGGATTGACCCCTGTTCGAGTTGGCGTCGCAACGCCTTGCCCTCAGAGAAGAGGTGCTCTTGCCCACGATACTCTTCGAGGGACCTCGGGCGCATGCGAGACGCTAACGGTTCATAAGCCGTTACTGGAGCGTCTTCGAATAGATCGCTCATCCGTTTTGATCCATCAGGATCACATCAACCGATGCTGGAGGCACGAAGCGAAACATCGTCTGATCAAAAGCAGCCGGAAAACTCTGTTCACTCAAGATAATGAGGGAACGCTGACCTAGCCCATCTTGTATCAACAGTTCGGCGAGTAGATCGCCACTAAAGAGTAGACGTAGGGATTGGAACTCCGCACTCCCTTCCTCTTTTGGCGTTAACTCGAACAGACTGTTCCCGGCGCCAGCCTCAATCTGCTGAACATTAAAATAGCGATTCAACTGTTCAACATCACCACCCAATACGCGAGCCGGGGTCATCACTTCGCCCTCGCCCAATGGGCGTTGAGTCGCCTGCTCTAAATCAGGATCATAGACCCACAACCATTGGCCATCACTGATGATGGTTTGTGGAAAGGGGCTCACTGTCTCCCAACGAAAACGATCAACCCCTTCGATCCACAAGCGGCCAGAGGCATTTTCAGACTTTAAATTATCATCACCTAAGGTGTACTGCTGAAAGGCAGCAGAGAGCCTAGCGTGAGACTGAAGCAGTGCTGATAGCTGATCAGCCGTTTCGGCCCAGGCCATCATCGGCAGCGACAATAGCAGGAACAGTGCGGTTTTAGTGAATCTCAACATCTCGTTAATCCCTTGGGCCAGCCGGTGCCATAACCTCTCGTTGACCGTTCGATCCTGGTGGCGAGACAACACCGGCCGCCTCCATCGTTTCGATCATTCTAGCTGCACGGTTGTAACCAATTTTTAGCTTGCGCTGCACGGATGAGATAGACGCTTTACGAGTTTCTAAGACAAACGCGACCGCCTCGTCATAGAGTGGGTCGGCTTCATCGTCAAACAGGCCACCGCCACCGCCAGCTGCAGCACCACCCTCTGCTTCACCGTTTAGGATGGCATCGATAAATTCAGGTTCACCCAGCGCCTTCCACGCTTCAACCACACGGTGTACTTCATCATCACTCACAAACGCACCGTGAACACGATTTGGCACACTGGTACCGGCAGGCAGGTAGAGCATATCGCCGTTACCCAATAGGTTCTCAGCGCCCGACTGATCGAGAATGGTTCTAGAGTCAATTTTAGAAGAGACCTGAAAACCGATGCGGGTCGGGACGTTGGCTTTAATCAAGCCGGTAATCACATCAACCGATGGACGCTGCGTCGCAAGAATCAAGTGAATACCAGCAGCACGGGCTTTTTGTGCAATACGCGCAATCAACTCTTCCACTTTTTTACCGACAATCATCATCATGTCGGCGAACTCATCAATCACCACCACAATGTAAGGGAGTGGCTGCAGTTCCGGCGCAGGGTCTGTCGGTGAAAGCCCCTGCTCCATAGGATTCCATAGAGGATCCCTCAAAGGCTGACCGGCAGCGGCCGCTTCACGAACCTTATCATTGAACCCAGCAATATTTCGTACACCCACTTTCGCCATTAGACGGTAACGATCTTCCATCTCAGCCACACACCAACGTAGACCACCGGCTGCCTCTTTCATATCGGTAATCACCGGTGTTAACAGGTGTGGAATGCCATCATAAATAGAGAGCTCAAGCATTTTAGGGTCGACCAGCATTAAACGAAGCTCTTCGGGTGTCGCCTTATAGAGCAGACTCAGAAGCATAGCGTTTACGCCGACCGACTTACCTGAACCGGTAGTACCTGCTACAAGCAAGTGTGGCATTTTGGCAAGGTTGGCCACAACAGGGTTGCCTGCGATGTCATTACCCAGCGCTAGAGTCAATTTAGAGGATGCACCCAGATAGGGTTTAGAGTTAAGCACCTCAGAGAGACGCACCATCTGACGAGAATGGTTAGGTATCTCAATACCCATCACCGACTTACCGGGAATCACTTCAACGACACGCACGGCACTGACGGCCATTGAACGTGCCAAATCTTTGGCCAGATTTGAAATTTTGCTGGCTTTAACACCAGGAGCTGGTTGAATCTCAAAACGAGTGATCACTGGGCCTGGATTGACCTCAACCACTTCAGCGACGACCCCAAAGTCATTCAACTTCTGCTCAAGAAGACGAGAGAGATGCTCCACCTCCTCTTCCGTATAGCCCTGATCGGTCTGTATCTCTGGTGGATCGAGCAGATCAAGACTCGGAATTTTCACCTTAGGCTTCACAGCGGCTTTGGGTTTCACCGGCTCAGCATCATCATCGCTATCTAAGGGTTTATGAGTCTCAGAGAGGGGCACGATTTTCGGTGTTCGCTTCTCAGCATCCTCGCGGTTAGCATCGTCAAAAACCGATTTCGACGCAGGCTTATCCTCCGCACCGTCTGACTTAGCCTCAGAACCCACAGACAGATCACCAACGGTCTTGATCTCAAGCGGTTTAGAACGCGAAGAGTCAAACGAAGGCTCTCCGAAATCGACCACCGGGAGGGATTCCATGCTACCTGGCTCAACGTCAAAATCAGGCTCTACCCGTTGCATCGCTGCTCTTTTTGCAACACGAACTTCCATAGGGCGCTCAGAGACTGTCGCTTTTTGAGTCTCCTCTTCGCTCTTCGCAAAAAGACTCTGCCAGAGCGTCTCTAACCCACCACCGATAGAATCCAATACCTGACGCCAGCTTGAGTCAACATAGAGTGTTAGGCCGATTAACAGAGCAATCCACAATACGACGGTGGCACCGGCTACATTCAACCAACGAACCGCAAAATCACCCAGCGCTTGACCGGAAATCCCACCAGCGGAGAAAGGCAACCCAAGATCCGCATTGCTAATGTGAATTGAGGCTAGACAAGAGGCCGAAAGAACAAATAACAGCGCACCTAGGGTTCGCATTACCACAAAGGGCAACATATCTAGGGTGCCAATGTAGCGACGACGCAACCAACGGTAGGCAGGGACAACCAAAATAAAGGGAATAACAAACGCAACTACCCCAAACCAAGAGACCGAGTAGTCTGCAATCCATGCACCGAACCAGCCGGCCCAGTTGCTAATTTCTGATTGATACCCTTGATGTGACCAACCCGAATCACGCGTGTCGTAACTGATCAAACTCAGCATAAACAGCAGGTTTAAACCGATCAGTAACACCAGCAAGGTTTCGCGAACCACACGGTTCAACTGGGTGGTTAGCGTCAATGTTGACAGCGATTGATTACTACTCAAAAAAATACCCTTAATTCAATCAACTTTATGCTGTGGGAAAATACCATAAAGTGGTAGGTTAGGTCTTGTGATTGAAAAAAAGGGATTCACCCCCATAAACCCTTTAGACCCATTTTTATGACATCTTATTTGGAAACATTTCTATGAGTGACGGTAAACACCACAGTCTTATCATTCTTGGTTCTGGCCCTGCCGGATACACTGCTGCTGTCTACGCAGCTCGCGCCAACCTAAATCCGGTTGTTATCACGGGTATGCAAGCGGGCGGTCAGCTAACCACAACCACCGATGTCGACAACTGGCCAGGTGATGCTGAGGGTGTTCAAGGTCCTGAATTGATGCAGCGCATGCAAGCGCACGCCGAACGCTTCAACACCGAAATCATCTACGACCACATCAATAAAGCTGAATTGACGGAGCGTCCATTCCGTCTAACCGGTGATACTGGCGTCTACACTTGTGATGCTCTGATCATTGCAACCGGCGCCTCCGCTCAATACCTCGGTTTGGACTCTGAAGAGGCGTTTAAAGGCAAAGGGGTAAGCGCCTGTGCAACCTGTGACGGTTTCTTCTACCGCAATCAAAAGGTAGTGGTTGTGGGTGGTGGTAACACGGCCGTGGAAGAGGCACTCTATCTCTCGAACATCGCGAAAGAGGTGGTCCTTGTTCACCGTCGCGATACCTTGCGCTCTGAAAAGATCCTGCAAGATAAGATTTTTGAACGTGCCGAGAATGGCAACATCACTCTGATGTGGAACAATCAACTCGATGAAGTGCTGGGCGACGATATGGGTGTAACCGGAATTCGCGTGAAAAGTACCGAAACTGGTGAGACTCAAGAGATTGACGCTCAAGGTGTCTTCATTGCAATCGGCCACAAACCCAACACTGAACTCTTTGACGGCCAGCTGGATATGCAACATGGCTACCTTAAAATCAAAACAGGTCTTGAAGGTAACGCCACTCAAACCAGTATTGAAGGGGTATTCGCAGCCGGTGACGTCGCTGACCACTCATACCGTCAAGCGATCACCTCAGCTGGTTTTGGCTGTATGGCAGCCCTAGATGCAGAACGCTACCTTGACGATCTAGCTAAGTAATCTAATGATCCCCTGGCTCACTCCGGGAGAGCCCTATTTCCCAGACACCCGCCTCGCACTCGATGACCCAAACGGTTTGTTGGCTGCCGGCGGGGAGCTGAATGCAGCCTGGTTAGCTGCCGCCTACCCACAGGGGATATTCCCTTGGTTTAGCGAAGACGACCCGATTCTATGGTGGTCACCCTCCCCCCGCTGCGTGCTCTACCCAACACAATTCCATGAATCAAAATCGCTTAAAAAACGCCTCAGAAAAGAGCAATTCGCTGTCAGAATCGACTCTCAGTTCGAAGAGATTATTAGGCAGTGTGCTGCGCCCAGAGGTGAAGATGGCACCTGGATAAGCGAGCAGATTATTTCCGCCTACACCGAGCTACATCATCAAGGGATCGCCCACTCTGTAGAGGTCTACCAAGATGATCAACTTGTCGGTGGTTTATACGGCATTGCGATCGGGCGACTCTTTTTTGGCGAGTCGATGTTTTCGCGTGTACCAGACGCGTCTAAAGTGGCCACTAAAATTCTTTGTGCAGAATTAGAAAAAGCGAACTATGCTGTAATTGATTGCCAGATCTACAATCCACATCTGGCCTCACTGGGTGCAGTTGAGATCGAACGGACCGAGTTTGAGCAGCTGTTAACACATTGCAAAAGGACGCCTAGCCATAATCCTTGGGCAAAGCGAAATTGGTATCCCGATGTCGAATCTGCAAACGCTTAAGTTTTTTGTCACGCCTGATCATGACTGCAGCTATATAGAGCGAGCGACAGCCAAAACTCTGTTCGTTGACCCACAAGCCCCCCTAGATAAACCGACCTACTCGCAACTGACTCAATATGGCTTCCGACGCAGTGGCACCCACGTTTACCGCCCCCATTGCGATGGCTGTGCTGCCTGTATCTCAGCGCGCATTCCGGTCGATCGTTTTAAACGCTCAAAATCTCAACGTCGCATTTGGAATAAAAACCAAGACATCTTAGTTGAGACGATCGAACCTCGTTTCGATGAAGAGATTTACGATCTCTACGCCCGTTACATCAACGCACGCCATGATGACGGTGATATGTACCCTCCCTCACAAGATCAGTTCATCAGCTTTTTAGTGGAGAGCAACCAAAGCACGCAGTTTCACCTGTACCGTGATAGTGAGGGTGAACTGCTCGCAGTCGCTGTGACTGATCAGCTCGTTGATGGTCTATCAGCGGTCTACAGCTTTTTTAGTCCTGATCATGATCAACGCAGTCTTGGCGTGTTTGCTGTTCTCTGGCAGGTGGATTACCTGAAACAGATTAACCTTCCCTACAACTACTTAGGTTACTGGGTGAAAAACTGTAAAAAGATGGCCTACAAAACACAGTATCAACCCATTGAGATCTTGCTGGATGATGTTTGGGTTGATGCCACGGACGATATGATCAAGTGATTGTCTAGCCGACCAGAGTCTACGACCTAAACTATTTCACTTTTTTAGCAATTTAGTGCAGAATACGCGACCTTCAGGTCAAGTAACGCACAAAAGCGATCAATTCCACGCTAAGCGATACTTGGTAAAGAATTCCAAAGGTAGGTATTAATGGCTAAAGAAGACGCTTTTGAAATGGAAGGAACGGTAATCGATACCCTTCCCAACACGATGTTCCGTGTAGAACTAGAGAATGGTCACGTAGTAATCGCGCACATCTCTGGCAAAATGCGTAAAAACTACATCCGTATCCTTACGGGTGACAAGGTTAAAGTTGAATTGACTCCTTACGATTTGAACAAGGGTCGTATCACTTACCGCGCTCGTTAATCGAGACCTACAAAAAAATGGCCACTATACAGTGGCCATTTTTGTTTCTGTGCTGGTTTCAAGATCGAGTTCACCTTCAGGGTTCACTACAATCTCAACGGATCCGCCCTCTTCCGACAGTTCACCAAACAGGATCTTCTCGGCCAACGGCTTTTTGATCTTCTCTTGAATTAGGCGACGCATTGGACGCGCACCCATCTTCTCATCATAGCCATGCTCGGCCAGCCAATCGCAGGCTTCATCACTGGCATTAATACTGACCTTTTTATCGTCTAGCTGAACCTGTAGCTCCATAAGGAACTTATCAACCACACCACGCACGATCTCTCTCGTCAGCGCTTTGAACTGAACGATAGAGTCCAAACGGTTACGGAATTCAGGTGTAAAGAGTCGTTTAATCGCCTCCATACCGTCACTGCTGTGGTCTTGTTTAGCAAAACCAAAGCTGGCACGTCCCATATCCTCAGCACCGGCATTGGTGGTCATGATCAGAATCACGTTACGGAAATCAGCTTTACGACCGTTGTTGTCGGTCAAGGTACCGTTGTCCATCACCTGCAACAGTAGGTTAAAGACTTCGGGGTGAGCTTTCTCTATCTCATCAAGCAGCACAACAGCGTGCGGTGATTTAGTCACCGCCTCGGTCAACAGACCCCCCTGGTCAAAACCAACGTACCCTGGTGGCGCACCGATCAATCGGGAGACAGTATGACGCTCCATGTATTCCGACATATCAAAACGAATCAGCTCAATACCTAAAATACGAGCCAGTTGCGATGTCACCTCGGTTTTACCCACACCTGTTGGCCCGGCAAATAAGAAGCTACCGACCGGCTTGTTGGGCTCTTTAAGTCCAGCACGTGATAGCTTGATTGCCGCCGACAGGTTATCGATCGCTTCATCCTGACCCAAAACAACCATTTTCAAATTGGTATCAAGCTTAGCCAGTTGTTGCTTGTCAGAAGCTGAAACCGACTTAGGCGGGATTCGAGCGATCTTAGCGACAATCGTCTCGATTTCGGGCACATCAATCGCTTCAACTCGATCCTCTTCAGGAATGAGTCGCTGATAAGCACCCGCCTCATCGATGACATCGATCGCCTTGTCTGGAAGATGCTTCTCATTGATGTAACGATCCGCCATTTCAGCCGCCGACTTCAGGGCAGCATCGGTGTAACGTATCTCGTGATGCTCTTCAAAGCGTGATCGAAGACCTTTCAAAATTTGGTAGGTATCTTCGACACTAGGCTCTAACACGTCCACTTTTTGGAAACGGCGTGCCAAGGCGCGATCTTTCTCAAAAATGCCGCGGAACTCTTGGAAAGTCGTTGATCCAATACAGCGCAACTGACCTGAGCTTAATAGAGGCTTGAGCAGATTACTGGCATCCATAGAGCCACCCGAAGTGGCGCCGGCGCCAATAATGGTGTGAATCTCATCAATGAACAGAATCGCTTCGCGCTGATCTTTGATCTCGTTTAGCAGTGACTTAAGGCGTTTTTCAAAGTCGCCACGATACTTCGTCCCAGCAACCAGCGCACCCAAATCTAAGGAGTAGACAACTGAATTGGCAATCACATCAGGCACTTGCTCTTCAATGATTAGCTTCGCCAAACCCTCTGCAATGGCTGTCTTACCGACACCGGCCTCACCCACTAACAGCGGATTATTCTTGCGACGACGAGACAGAATCTGAACAACACGCTCAACCTCTGAGTCACGCCCCACCAGCGGGTCGATCTGACCAACCGCTGCCTGTTTGTTTAAATTGATCGCATACTTAGAGAGCGCACTCTCCTGTTTCTGCTCATCTTTCGCATCCGCTGCAGCAGACTGCTGCTCATTGTCTGACTCACTGTCCGAAACGCCATGCGATAAAAAGTTCACGACGTCCAACCGCTCTATCCCTTGCATCTTAAGGAAGTAAACAGCTTGGCTCTCTTGCTCACTGAAAATAGCAACCAGAACATTGGCGCCGGTGACCTCGGTCTTGCCCGACGACTGGACATGAAATACCGCGCGCTGAAGGACACGCTGAAAACCAAGTGTTGGCTGGGTTTCGGACGCTTCGACATTATCGGGAAGCTGAGGCGTTGTCTCTTTAAGGAAGTTGTGCAGCTGATTGACCAGTGCATCAAAGTCAGCCCCGCAGGCAGCCAGTACTTCAAACGCATGACGATTATCGATCAAGGCCAATAACAGATGTTCAACGGTCAAAAACTCGTGACGAGACGTACTGGCTGATTGAAAAGCCTGACTTAGAGTATCTTCTAACTCTCGATTCAACATAGCGAATCTCCTTATGCCTGCTCTACTTCACAGAGTAGCGGATGTTTATTGTCACGTGAATACTGATTAACTTGTGCCGCTTTTGTCTCAGCAACATCTTTAGTATAGACGCCACAGACGCCTTTGCCTTGGGTATGAACGGCCAACATCACTTGAGTGGCTTTCTCTTCGCTCATGTTAAAGAAGCCCATTAACACTTGAACCACAAACTCCATCGGCGTGTAGTCATCGTTCATGAGCAGCACTCGATAGAGCGAGGGTTGCTTCAATTCAGGTTTCGCCTCAGCCGTGGCCAATCCCGGTGGATGCTGTTGATCGTCGTCTTGATCGGACATTTCAGGCTGTGCATGACGCTTTGTAATACTCATTTTCACCAAATTAATCTAAATATAAAAAATTACCGCTTTAGAGTTTATGCATTTTTCGAAAAGCGCTTCATTACCCAGCGCCCGCTAAATACTCTTTAAGTGTAACAAACAGTCAGTGTGTTGAACCCATTACGGATCGTTCATTTAACCAGTTTACGCACTCATGTTACAGATCAGATTGCATAGGAGGATGTCATGCATAGAGGTCAGGTGAAGTGGTTCAACAACGTCAAAGGTTTTGGATTTATTCTGTGTGATCAGTTTGATCAGGAGCTTTTCGTACACTTCAGTGCTATTCAGAAAGAGGGCTATAAAACCCTTAAAGCGGGTCAAGAGGTCGTCTTTGACGCTAAACCCGTCGAGAGCGGCTACCACGCTATCAATATTCAGTTCGACGTAGCCTAAAAGGGCTCATTCTGGGACTTGGGGCTGGCAGACTTATCGCGTACACTGCGCGATACGTTTTGAGTACTCCTACCCTATGTCTACCCTCTATCTACTGAACAAACCCTTTAATGTCCTACCCACCTTTACCGATGATCAGGGTAGAGACACGCTTGCACAGTTCATTGATATCCCCAAAATCTACGCCGCAGGCCGTTTAGATTACGATTCCGAAGGACTACTGGTCTTAACCAGTGACGGCGAACTGCAGCACCGGCTCGCACATCCTAAGTTCAAACTCCCCAAAACCTACTGGGTTCAAGTAGAGGGCAGTATCACTGAACAGGCTTTGGATCAGCTAAGACAAGGGGTAGAGTTAAAAGATGGCTTAACCCGCCCCGCCAAAGCAAACATCATCCAGATCGATGAACCCTGGCCAAGAACACCACCGATTCGTGAGCGCAAAAACATACCAACCAGCTGGATTGAGCTGGTCATCAGTGAAGGGAAAAACCGCCAAGTCAGACGAATGACGGCGGCCCTCGGATTTCCAACCTTACGTTTGATTCGCTATGCCGTGGGTGAGTGGACAATCGATGATTTAGCACCAGGCGAGTGGCGAAAGTTGGACGTTAACCTAGCACCACTGCCTAAAAAGAGAACTCAACCTGCGAATAACAGGCGGACTAGCGGTCGCCCCAGCTCTTCGCGGCCTCGACGTCGCTAGCTTTCTGCTCGACCCAAACCGATCCTTTATCACTCACCTCACGCTTCCAAAACGGCGCGTCACGTTTTAGATAATCCATAATAAAGCTGGCCGCTTCAAATGCAGCATTGCGATGCGCCGAACTCACAGCCACTTGCACAACCTCTTCGGACAGCCCCATAGGACCGACTCGGTGCACAATATAGATACGTTTTAGCGGCCAACGTTCTCGTGCTTGAGTCGCTATATTGGCTAAGGCCTTTTCAGTCATGCCTGGGTAGTGCTCTAGCTCCATGAACTCTAAATCGGCATCCGGCAATTCACGCACCATGCCTGTGAATGAGACCAGTGCCCCCACCCCTTCTGGTGACTCTTTCAACCAAGTCAAACCATCTGAACTGTCAATCGGTTGCGTAACGACTTCAATGCGATCTTGCATTCTGACCTCAAAATTAAGAAACACCGCCTAGAAACGGCTTAAAATCTGATATGATAATCAGCTATTTTATTGCAGATAGTTAAACGATGCACGACTCCAAACCAAACCGCTGGTTTCCACATGCGACCGTCGCAACAATTGTTGAGAAAGAGAATCGCTTTTTACTGGTAGAAGAGATCATCAACGGCGATCAAAAGGTGCTTAACCAGCCAGCTGGCCATGTTGAAAATGGAGAAACTCTGTTTCAAGCAGCACTGCGTGAAACCGAAGAGGAGACCGCATGGAGCGTTGAACTGGATGCCCTACTGGGACTCTATGTCTACCGCGTGCCTGAATTAGATCTCACCTTCCATAGGGTGACTTTTATCGCGAATGCGCTGTCGCATAACCCTGAACAGGCATTGGATGAGGGGATTCTCCAAGCGGTCTGGATGACGCGCGATGAGGTAGCAGAGAACAAGCACCGTTTACGCAGCCACCTGGTACTGGACTGCATCGATGACTATTTGGCAGGCAAACGCTACCCACTTAATTTAATACACGATCAATTAGACTGACTTCATGAGCACAAAATCGATCACCGAGACAAAAGTTATTGTCGGCATGTCTGGCGGCGTGGACTCCTCTGTCTCTGCATACCTTTTAAAAGAACAGGGCTACCAAGTTGAAGGTCTGTTCATGAAAAACTGGGAAGAGGACGACGGTACTGAGTACTGTACCGCTCTTGAGGATCTTGCCGATGCACAAGCAGTGTGCGACAAACTTGAGATCAAGCTTCATACGGCTAACTTTGCTGCAGAGTATTGGGACAACGTCTTCGAACACTTTTTAGAAGAGTACAAAGCGGGTCGCACCCCCAACCCAGATATCCTCTGCAACCGTGAAATCAAATTCAAAGCCTTTCTTGAGTATGCCCAACTACTGGGTGCCGACATGATCGCAACCGGTCACTACACACGTCGTCGCCTGCAGGGTGAGAAGGGCGAGCTGTTAAAAGGTCTAGATCCCAACAAGGATCAGAGCTATTTCTTACACCAGGTGGGCCACCAAGAGCTGGCCATGACGCTATTCCCTGTTGGTGAGTTGGAGAAACCTAAGGTTCGTGAGATTGCAGAACAGCTCGATTTAATTACCGCCAAAAAGAAGGACAGCACGGGTATCTGTTTCATCGGTGAACGTCGCTTTACCGATTTCTTAAAACAGTACATCCCCGCTCAACCAGGCAATATCGTCACACCCACTGGGGATGTCATCGGAAAACACCAGGGCTTGATGTACTACACCCTTGGGCAGCGTCAGGGCCTCGGCATTGGCGGCCTGGCCAACTACTCCGAAGATCCATGGTTCGTGGCGGGTAAAGACTTGAACGCTAATGAACTGATCGCAGTGCAAGGCATCGATAATGAGCTGCTCTACAGTGATTGGCTCTATGCGTCCGAGATTTTTTGGATCAACGGTGAAGAGCCTCAGCTACCGATGAGTTGCACCGCAAAAGTCCGTTACCGACAAGCGGATCAAGCCTGCCGCATCGAAAAGCATGAAAAGGGCTACAAGGTCTATTTCGACCAACCTCAACGAGCAGTTACACCGGGACAATCACTAGTTCTCTATCAAGGCGATCTCTGCTTAGGCGGCGGTGTCATTGAACAGAGTTCACGAGATCTGACTTGGGGGGATAGATAGATGTCGAGGGCAAAACAGGAGCAGGCGATCGCAATGGCTGCCATCTTTCAAGCAGCCCACCTCGTCGATCAGATTGCGCGCCAAGGGAGCTGTTCAAGCAGCAGTTTCGAAGTCTCTATCGCGTCACTGTTCGAGATGAACCCAGCTACGACTGAGGATATCTTCGGCGGCCGGCAGCAACTTAAAATCAATCTTAATGACGGCTTTAATTCAATACAGCAAATTATTGATAAAAAAGAGAATGCTTACTCACCAATGGTGATGCGCTACGCACTAAGCCTGATCACATTGGAGCGCAAACTGGCCAAGAACAGCGACTACCTGAATACCATTTCAGAGCGTCTGGATGAGCTTGCAAAAAAAGCGGACTACTTCTGGCTGAACAATCACCGTGATGACGAACCGACCGATGCCAGTCGATTTACTCACAGTTCAGTACTAGCTGGTATTGACGCTCTCTATCAAGAGACGATCAGCAACTTTAATTTCAGAATTCAGGTACAGGGTGACCCACGCAATCTGCAGAACAATGAAAATGCAGCCCGCATACGCGCCCTTCTACTGGCAGGCATTCGAGCGGCTATTCTTTGGAGACAGGTTGGCGGCCAACGCTGGCATCTGATCTTCTTTAGATCGCGCGTCGGTGACGCTCTTCAAGAGCTGAAGCGGAATTAATTAAGGATCGTTGCGAGGTTCTTTTGCGGTTTCAGCTTCGCTGAATTCGCTACTACAATTGTGCTTCGTAGAAATATAGTACGGAACTCGGATGTGGGAGCGAATTAGCGCGAAGTTGCGGTGACTGGCTTTTAGCCTGTCATCCACTGACGGGCTTCCAATGGAGGCGCTGGAAATTGCTGATAGAGCGGATGACAGGCTAAAGCCTGTCACCACAACCTTAGACACTCCCCAACCTCTGCTTTTTTCTATATAATCTCGACCCTTAAATTCACGCTATTCAAGAGACCCCATTCATGGAACTCACTGCTCTAACAGCCGTATCGCCCGTTGATGGCCGCTACGGAAGCAAAACCTCTGCCCTTCGTACTATTTTTAGCGAATTCGGATTGATCCGCTTCCGTGTTGAAGTTGAGATCCGTTGGTTGCAGCAATTAGCTTCACATCCGCAGATCACTGAAGTCCCTGCATTAAGCAGCGAAGCCAATGCACTGTTAGATACACTGGTTGCAGAATTCTCTTTAGAACAGGCTGAGCGCATCAAAGAGATCGAGCGCACCACCAACCACGATGTAAAAGCGGTTGAGTATTTCATTAAAGAGCAGATCTCTGGCAATGCCGAACTCAACGCGATCAGCGAATTTGTTCACTTCGCTTGTACCAGCGAAGATATTAACAACCTGTCTCACGCACTGATGCTGAAAAACGGCGTCGCCGTAATGCGCACAGAGATGGAAGCGATTGAACAGGCCATTGCAAAGATCGGACAAGATTTTGCCACTCAGCCAATGCTATCGCGCACCCACGGCCAGACAGCTTCACCATCGACCTTAGGTAAAGAGATGGCTAACGTAGCTTACCGTCTGCGTCGTCAAATCAAGCAGCTAGACAGCATCGAGTACCTTGGCAAGATTAACGGTGCCGTTGGTAACTACAATGCCCACCTAAGCGCATACCCAGAGATCGACTGGGAAGCGAATGCCAAGAGCTTTATTGAAGGTCTAGGATTGAACTTCAACCCCTACACGACGCAGATTGAACCTCACGACTACATTGCTGAGTTGTTCGACCTAGTCTGTCGTTACAACACCATCCTGATCGACTTTGATCGTGACGTTTGGGGCTACATCGCCTGGGGTTACTTCAAGCAGAAAACGATTGCTGGCGAAGTGGGTTCATCAACCATGCCACATAAAGTTAACCCAATTGATTTTGAAAACTCAGAGGGCAACTTGGGCATCGCGAACGCAGTAATGGGCCACCTGACCATGAAACTGCCAATCTCTCGCTGGCAGCGCGATCTAACAGACTCAACCGTACTGCGTAACCTAGGTGTCGGGTTTGGCCACAGTCTGATTGCCTATGCATCGACACTGAAAGGCATTAGCAAACTTGAAGTGAACGCGGCACGCCTAGATGAAGATCTAGACAACAGCTGGGAAGTGCTAGCTGAGCCTATTCAGACAGTGATGCGCCGTTATGCGATTGAAGAGCCGTATGAGAAGCTAAAAGCACTGACTCGCGGTAAAGGGATGACTAAAGAGGTGATGCTCGATTTCATCGAAACACTTGAGATCCCAGAGTCCGCTAAAGCAGAGCTTCGCACACTGACACCGGGTACTTACGTCGGTAATGCAGCAGAACAAGCGTCTCGCATCTAATCGATGAAGCGCTGAATAAAACGCTCCTTATGGGGCGTTTTTATTGTTTAACACAACAGATCACCCATCATGCTGAACAACATTCGAATTGTTTTAGTCGAGACCTTCCACCCTGGAAACATTGGAGCGGCGGCTCGCGCACTGAAGAACATGGGACTGGGCCAACTCTGGCTAGTCAACCCTCGTGAGTTTCCAAGTGAAGAGGCCACTTCGCGTGCCGCTGGCGCTAAAGATTTATTGGAGAGTGCGAAGGTGGTTGCAACCCTCGAAGAGGCGATTGCAGACTGTCAGCTGGTGGTCGGCACCAGTGCTCGTGAAAGAACCTTCGACCTCCCCTTGCAAGACTTAGAGAGCGCTGCACAACAGATTCATACTGAATCACACTCCGGCGAAGTCGCGATCATCTTTGGGCGCGAGACCATGGGTTTAAACAATAAAGAGATGCTGATGTGTAATCGACACCTGTTTATTGATGCCAACCCAGACTACCCGGTTTTGAATGTTTCACAGGCGATTCAACTGGTTTGCTATGAGTTACGCCGTGCCAGTCGCCTAGCACCTGAAAAAGTTGAAGAGGCACCCTACCCGCGCCAACATGAGATGGTTCTATTCTTTGAACACCTAGAGCGCGTGCTACGTCGAGTCAGCTTTATCATCCCTCAACACGAAGGACGCGTATTGGATAAACTGAAACGCTACTTCAATCGCACCCGTCCAGAGAAAACCGAGATGGGTATGTTACGAGGCATTCTCAACGCCGTCGAAGAGACCCTGGATCGCGAAAACAAGGGAAGCTAACGCGCGAAACCGGACATCGCCTCATCTTCGATAAGGCTCCAACAACAATCCATCGAACGCATTCTCGATCGCAAATGGCCGAACCCCCGTAGGAGCGATCTCGCAGAGGTCGCGAAACCGGACATCGCCTCATCTTCGATAAGGCTCCAACAACAATCTATTGAACTCGTCTTCCCTTTCACACACGCATTAAGGCTTTTCCAAAAACGCCTCTAAACCCGCAGCAGCAACCGCATGATCCTCTGGCGCTTTAGCACCTGCTACCCCTAGCCCCCCGATGGTTTCATCGCCCAGCTTAACGGGTAGACCACCAGCGATCAGAGAGACTTTAGGATTTTGCGCTAGCCCCTGCATCACCAATGGACGCTCACCCACAATCTCCTGCCACTTAGCGGTTGGCCAGCCATAGCTCGCAGCGGTGTAAGCTTTACGCTCCGCAAACTCCAAAGAGGCATCCGGCGCCTTAGGGTTTCTGAGTACCACTAAAGGCAGACCTGAGCGATCGACGACAACCACATTCATGGCGAACCCTTGAGTATCCGCTTCAGCTTGAACGGTTTTAGCCAATTCAAGTGCCGCTTCCATTGTTAAAGAACGAACCGATTCAAACATAGCTTCCCTGGTTACCTCATACCACTCTATGACTTTGCTTGTGGTACTGATCAAAGAGCACAATGATCAGTAACAGCCCCAACAAACTTAAACTCAGGTATCCCAAGAAGCTACCTGCCATTGCAAGATTATCCCCAACGAAATACCCAAAACCAAAATAGATTAACAACCAACCAAGCCGACCTATTAGACAGTTTAGCCAGTATTTTGTTCGACCTAATGAAGAGGCACCTGCCATCAGGCTGACAACTGCACTGATGTGCGCCACCAAAGATCTCGACAGTATTAGTGTCAAAGAGCCCCAACGGTGAAAAAGATGCTCTACCCTGTGACGACTCTTCTTATTGAAACCAAATTTTGCGCCGTGCTTATCGAACCAAGCGGTATCCATTCGTCGACCCAACTCAAACAACAGAACATCACCTAAAAACGCTGCAACCACTATCCCAACAGCCGCAAAAAAAGCATCGAACAGACCTGAGAAGGCCATTAGCCCCACTATTCCGGTCATTGGACCCGCTGGTACAGGCAAACCTAAAGCACCAAGTAATACAACCGCTAGCACGATAGGAAGACCATAAAGAGCCAACCCCTCATACAAGAGCTCATTGAGCGACGCTGACCAAGAGCCATCATCACTCTGCTGCAAATCACCTGACTGGGGAACTAAAGACTGAACCTTAGCAATCAGAGTCAGTTCACTCATACCTCGACTCTCCGCAATCGATTTTAACGTTGAGCTCTTCTCTGGCAACGGCGCACCTAGCACCCCTACCAATCCCTCTAATGAAACCTGATAATGGTCAATTAAATCACTCAGTGTATCTTTAGCACGGATATCTGCAGCGGTCTCAGAACCCAACAACCTCGCATTGTTAAGCACCGTATAGGTTTTATAACTCTTATTCACATTGAACAGAGTAAATGCCGTCAATATTATGAAAACAACCAAAAAGCTCTTTTTAGAGAGCTTGGGGAGGATGATAAGAGGGATTTTCACGACAGTTTTTTCTGCCAAAAGAGGGCTTCACCCCCTAGTTCACCAAGATCGTAGCCTTTATAGCCCAACCGTTTGTAAGCAGACTGAGCAACGCCATTCTCCTCTAATACTTCCAAGGTAATTTTGCAGCAGTTCAACTCCTTAGCCACCGCTTCGATAGCAGCAAAGAGTGCATCGACAACACCCTTACCTCTCGCTTGGGGTGCCACATAAACGTCGTGAATATTGATCAATGGAGCGGCATTAAAGGTGCTAAAGCCCATAAAGGCATTAAGCAGCCCCACTGGCTGATCATTCACATAGGCAATAAAGCTATTTGCACCGTCTACCTCAGCTAATTTAGCAGGAAGAGCCTGCTTCACTTCATCACTAAGCGGAGTGTCACCCCCCAAGGGATCCAATGCATAGGCATTTAATAGAGTGACAAGATCTTTACCCTGTTGCGGGTCTAGGTAATCGACTCGTGTAATCTGTAATTCATTCATCACTGAATAATAGTAGCTCACCCAGGATCGGTCTATCTAATTCATCTATTGGTGACTGGCCTTCAGCCTGTCATCCGCAGTTAGGTTGTTGGAGCGATCTCGAAGAGGTCGCGATTAATTTTCGTATGCATCTAGCTAGTAGCGACGGTGACTGGCCTTCAGCCTGTCATCCGCAGTTAGAATTTAATACCTATCTGGAAAACACCGATAAAGCAGATGACAGGCTGAAGCCAGTCACTGGAATTCTTAACAAAGTAGATATCACCCACCGGCCCTTTAATTTAAAATGAAGCCATCATTTTTAAAGGATTGGCTATGTACACAATTAACTGGGGTGATTTAACGGTTGAGACGTTTCTGCGTGACTATTGGCAACAGAAACCACTGTTAATTCGCAATGCATTTCCCGACCTTGAACCCGTTGTCAGCTCTGATGAATTGGCAGGCTTATCCCTCGAAGAGGAAGTCGAATCGAGACTGATTCAATTCAAACCGGACAGCTCAGAATACCAGTTGGAATGTGGTCCTCTAAATGAGGAGACCTTCGCACATCTTCCAGAATCGCACTGGACGCTTCTAGTGCAAGCCGTAGACCACTACTCCCCCGAAGCAAAAGCATTGCTAGATGCCTTCAACTTTGTCCCTAACTGGCGCATCGATGATCTGATGATCAGCTATGCAACGCCGGGTGGTGGTGTTGGACCACACTATGACAACTACGATGTCTTTTTAATTCAGGCTAAAGGGACACGTCGCTGGGAGTTGGGTGCTATCGAATCCAGCCAATCACCCCGTTTACCGGATGCGCCGGTTATGATTCTGAGTGAATTCCAATGCCTAGAGAGCTTTGATCTGGAGCCGGGCGATATGCTCTACCTCCCTCCACAAGTCGCTCATAACGGCATAGCAACCAGTGAAGATTGCGTCACCTACTCTGCAGGATTCAGAGCACCATCCGATGCCGAGATACTGCGAACCGTATCAGACAGCATCGGTGAAGCCCTGACTAGCGAACACCGGTTTAGTGATCCTAAACGAACTCTTTGCCAATCGCCGGGGGAGATCGATCAAGCGTCCATCACTCAAATCGAACAGCGCCTAAAAGCACTTTTATCCAATCGGGAACAGCTTGAAAGCGCTTTAGGGTCCTTGTTTTCAGAACCTAAGTATCCTGATCAAACTGAACAGCTTGACCCAGAGGATTACGATGATTGGATACTGGGCGCCACCGAGGACGGTATCGAGCTTCTTCCAAACAACCGCCTGCTCTATTCTGATGGTGAACAGTTCAAACTCTTCTGTAACGGCGTTCAGCTAGAGGTCGATGACGCAGAGATAGAACTTGCTAAACAGCTAGCCAATCAAGGTTACCTATCAGCTAATCAGTACAAGATTGGCGAGTCATCGCTCATCAAACAGCTCTTTACTCAGGGAGCCATTCAGTAGGTAATCGTGCCTTCACATTAAACCAGCGGTTCGCCAAAGGACAGCTTATGTCGCTTTTATACTATTTTCCACCTACAACTTCTTGCCATGCACCAAAGGTCTTATAGAAGAAATTGGTATATAAAAAGAGTATTTAATCGCTGTAAAAACAGACAATTTACGACCATTTACTATTAAACTTAAGTCGCTAAACCATAGTCTATATTAAAGTAAGTTATTGTTTTATATAAATTAAAACAAATATCACCACATTGACTGCTTGTAGTTTAACTACAAGAAATACGACCACCCCCTAACTGACACCCTCCATTCTATGCTGCTATGCACAAAAGCACTTTGACAGCAGGTGCAGCAATCCTCATGATGTCGCCATCGGTCAGGTTTGATTTTTTTGAACCGACAGAGATTTAACACATTCGGGTGCACAGGTACCCATTATTGAGGATGAGATATGTCTACATACAAACAAGAGATTGAAGCTCAACAAGCGACTTGTAACCAGTACGGCGGCACTTGGTCAGCAATCAATGCTGAATCTGCTGCACGCATGAAACTTCAGAACCGTTTCCACTCGGGTCTAGATATCGCTAAATACACTGCAGCGATCATGCGCAAAGATATGGCTGATTACGATGCTGATACATCTAAATACACTCAGTCTCTAGGTTGCTGGCACGGTTTCATCGGTCAACAGAAACTAATCTCTATCAAGAAGCACTTCGGTTCTACTGACAAGCGCTACCTATACCTATCTGGTTGGATGGTTGCAGCTCTTCGTTCAGAGTTCGGCCCACTTCCTGACCAATCAATGCACGAGAAAACGTCTGTGCCAATGCTTATCGAAGAGCTTTACACCTTCCTTAAGCAAGCGGATGCGTGGGAACTTAACCACCTTTACCGTGAGCTAGACGCTGCACGTGACGCTGGCAACAACACTAAAGAGCAAGAGATCATCGCTAAGATCGATAGCTTCGAGACTCACATCGTTCCAATCATTGCTGATATCGATGCTGGTTTCGGTAACGCTGAAGCAACTTACCTGCTAGCTAAGAAAATGATCGAAGCCGGTGCATGTTGTATCCAGCTAGAGAACCAGGTTTCTGATGAGAAACAGTGTGGTCACCAGGACGGTAAAGTTACTGTACCTCACTCTGACTTCCTAGCTAAGATCAACGCTGTACGTTACGCATTCCTTGAACTTGGCGTAGATGACGGTGTAATCGTTGCACGTACTGACTCTCTAGGTGCTGGCCTAACTAAGCAGATCGCTGTGACTAACGAGCCAGGCGACCTAGGTGACCTTTACAACAGCTTCCTAGATGGCGACGTAATCAACGGTCCTGAAGACATCAACAACGGTGATGTAGTCGTTAAAGCGAACGGCCAACTAATGAAGCCTAAGCGTCTTCAGTCTGGCCTATTCCAGTTCAAAGCGGGTTCAGGCGAAGACCGTGTTGTTCTTGACTGTATCACGTCACTACAAAACGGTGCTGACCTTCTATGGATCGAAACTGAAAAACCACACGTTCAGCAGATCGCTGGCATGGTTAACCGCATCCGTGAAGTGATTCCAAATGCGAAACTTGTTTACAACAACTCACCTTCGTTCAACTGGACTCTAAACTTCCGTCAGCAAGTGTTTGATGCTTGGACTGCTGAAGGTAAAGATGTTTCAGCCTACGATCGCGCTAAACTAATGAGTGCTGATTACGATGAAACAGATCTAGGTAAAGAAGCGGACGCTAAAATCCAGAGCTTCCAGGCTGATGCATCACGTGAAGCGGGTATTTTCCACCACCTCATCACGCTACCGACTTACCACACGGCTGCTCTATCAACTGATAACCTAGCGAAAGGTTACTTCGGTGACGAAGGCATGCTTGCATACGCAGGCGGCGTTCAGCGTAAAGAGATCCGTCAGGGTATCGCGACTGTTAAGCACCAGGACATGGCTGGTTCTAACATCGGCGACGACCACAAAGAGTACTTCGCAGGTGATGCGGCTCTTAAAGCAGGCGGTAAAGACAACACAATGAACCAGTTCGCTAACGTTTAATCGTTAGACACTGCTCACAAAAAACGCGCCTTCGGGCGCGTTTTTTTTCTTATAAAAACCTAGATAAGACCAAATTGGTATAAATTCAGAGGGCCTCACTTCTTAAAATCCAACTATAATGAGTTTATAACAAACCGAAAAAGCCGAAGAGACACAGATTAGATGGCACAAAATTTGCTAAGAATAGTGTTCTTATTAACGCTTAATTACTCATAAGTATGCAGTCTATGAATTCACATCTAAGCAATCTGTTACGCCACCCAATCTACTCACTGGCTTTAGCGTTATTCGTCGGATTGGCCAGTGCTGGTTTGACCCCCAAACTTTTCTTCGACGCTTCTCATCGTGTTACTTGGTTCGATATTGGACTGTTTTCACCCCTGGTGCTTGTCGCGGCCTCGGCAATAGCGTCTAAAAGCCTAATCCTGCGTAATCGCCAAATTGGGCTCTACCTTTTGGGGTATCTCCCACTCCTTTAGCATCTGACAGCTGAATCACTAGAGCAAACACTTATCAAAGGGGTCATTGTTGCCATTGTGGTTACCGTCGTTGTGCACACTAGCACCCCCATTTTTGATGACTGGAAGAGAGAGAGCCGAAGCAGGCGTTTACTGGGTGTGCTTTCGGTTATCATCGGATCGCTTTTCATAGCTTATCTTGATGGCAAACTGAGTTACATTAGTTTTGCTGAACAGTTCTTTCCGGCCTTTATCGCGATCTTAAGTGCCCGAATCTTCATCACTTGGCTAAACGTCGAAAAAACAGAGAGAGAGCCATTTCACATCACTCATCTCACTCCGGTTGCACTGCTCATTGGACAATTTCTGTTTGTAAACCTAGCACCCGACGCGTTTTTGAGGCCGGGCATTGTCATATCCCTTGCCCTACTCGCTGCTGCTATCACTCTACCCTACAGGTTATTCTGTCTCTTTTTGCCAATTGCCTTGCTACTGAACGCTGTAGAGTTTTCTATCAGTCCTTATACCCAAGCAATCGTAACCGATCGTGTTCTGCTTACATTGGCCGTGGTTACACTCGTTAGCAGCTTAATCGCAGTTAACATTCAACAGCTAAGGCAGTCTAAACAGAGACTTCTCCAAAACAGTTCTCTATTAGAGCAAGCCGTTAACCGCTTCGAGAAAGTATCCGCTGTTACAGAGATCGCTCTTTTCGAGCAGATGGATGCGCAAGGTTCTTTATGGAGTAACCAACAACTAAACAATTTGTTGGGCATTGATCAACAGACCAATCTTTCATTGCAGGCTCTTTTAGACAAGATATCAATTAACGACCAACCGGCACGACTTGAAGATCTAACACCTCTAGATAACCAACCCTACAGAGCAATTGTCAGCATTAATGGCAACTCAGTGACTGCCAAAAAAGTATTACTTACTGCGAATGTCGATCAACAAGGTTTTCTATTTGGTTCACTGATTGATCAAACTGATACGCTTGAACGTGGACTGATAGCTCTAAAGGCTAAGCGTCAAGCAGAGCAATTTGAGAAGATCAGTACAGCATTAATGCAGACATTGGAACAGGCGGCTGAAAAGTCAGGTTTCGATCTGGCCACAGTGCACCAAGAGTCAGAGACTATCCACTTCGCTTTCAAGGGTCATAGCGTTAATTTTCCCTCTACCGATTTTGCAGTTCATCAATTAGTAGAGAGAGTAAAACCATCGCACAAAGAGGCAATTAACTATCTCTTACAGGGCAAAATTGACAGCTGCGAAATTCCATTAAACCTTTCGAAAACTGAAACCATTTGGTGGAAAATCGACCGTATTGGCGTTGACCCTGAGAACAATGACAACCTGTTTATTCAAGATATAAGCTTGGAGAAACGAAACCAAGATAGAGTTTTGAAGTCTCGATCTGATGCAGAACTGGCCATTCGAAAACTCAACATCACGACAGATACATCGGGCATTGGTCTCTTTGAGATAGACCCAATCAATGAAAAAGTGCGTCCATCTGCAACCTTGCGAGAGATACTAGATTTACCGGTTAGTGAATTTATCTCTATTAAGGGATTTTTAGGCCTCTTCGACGAAGAAAATGATAGTGAATTTAAATCGACACTTTTGAATTTGTATACCTTCAAAGGACCTAAACATTTTAACGTCACAATAGATAGTCAAAATGGTAAACGCTATTTTGATATTACAATGACCAGTCAGGGGTTATTGTCGGTTGACCGGCAAATCCTTGGTAGCATAATTGAAACAACAGATCGACAGAGGCTCATAGAGGAGTCAAAAGAACTCTTGCACCAGGCAAACCTATCGTTTGTTCAACTTCAGGAGCGCTTTGAGAGTGAAAAACGGCTATTTGGCATTATTGCACATGAGATTAGAACACCCGTCTCAGCAATAAAAATGATGCTTGAAGATGATAGCGACCACAGCCTAGAGATCAATCAGAGTGTAAACCATCTATTGAATCTAATAGATGATCTTCGAAATGTTGTTAAACCTGAACAGCAAACTGCAAGACAGAGAAAAACCGGTCGCATTTCACAAACTTTGCTAGAAGTGTGTAACTCAATGCAAATCTCAGCCAAAGAGGCTCAAATTGATCTAGTTGTGTCAGAGTTGGACTGGGAAGACCCTGAAACCTATTTTGACACGACCTCGCTTAAGCAGATGCTGATCAACTTTTTGCGCAACGCTTTTATTCATAGCGAGGCTAGCCAGGTTTCTGTTGATCTCTACAGACCGACGATCGACACCAACATCGTCAACTAC
Organism: Marinobacterium sp. xm-m-383; assembly: GCF_013283255.1. Lineage (NCBI taxonomy): Bacteria > Pseudomonadati > Pseudomonadota > Gammaproteobacteria > Oceanospirillales > Oceanospirillaceae > Marinobacterium > Marinobacterium sp. xm-m-383. Next base: position 564,349 of record NZ_WBYT01000001.1, read on the forward strand.
ACCATTAAAATAAGTGATAACGGACAGGGGATTCCGAAGGAGTATCAAGCCAATATATTTAATGCCTACTATCGCGGTGACTCAAAAGCGGATGGCAGCGGTATTGGCCTGTATCTCTGTAGGCAAATTGCCCATGAATTGGGCGGCACTATCCAATACGAAGATACCCCTGGTGGTGGCGCTACCTTCTTGATCAATCTAGCCGTGGATCTTATCTCAACGGACTCTGGCACTAGCGAGCTCGATTCACAGAAAACTTCAGAACCAAAAGAATCAACACAATCGACTAAGGCTTTGGACCTTACCAATAAGCGCGTTCTGGTCGCTGAAGACAATCTAATGATTCGCACGCTTACCAAAAAAATGATTGAGGGTCTTGGAGCCGAGGTGGTTGCCCAGGAAGATGGTCAGTTAGCTCTCGCTGCGGCTAAAGAGGGCGACTTTGACCTAGTAGTGACGGATATTTTCATGCCAAACCTCGATGGATATGGCTTAGTGTCAGCGCTTCGTGAGATCGGTTTTTCCGGACCTATTGTCGGCGTGTCAGCCGCCACAATCGGTGAAGAACGTGATCGATTAATAGAAGCCGGCGCTTCTGCGGCACTGGCAAAACCTATCTCTGTAGAAAAATTGACGGAAGCATTACAATCCATAGATCAACAAAACCAGAGTCTATGATATGTCGGACAGTTATCTATTTACGCCTCGCCCAGTCACCGCTTTAACGATTCGCGGTGACGAACGTCAATTTCCTGTGAATCGCATCTTTTGTGTTGGCCGAAGCTATCAAGCGCATGCGGCCGAGATGGGCGATAAGATTGATAAAACCACACAAGAGCCCTTCTACTTCATTAAAGACCTTAACGCCATTCAGGCGTCAGGAACCGATCTACCCTACCCTCCAGGAACCGAAGATCTACACTACGAGATGGAGTGGGTCGTCGCGATCGATCAACCGGGCTTTGAGGTTGATGAAGAGAGAGCGGAAGCGATGATCTATGGTTACGCCTGTGGGTTAGACATGACACGCCGCGATCTGCAGCAGAAAGGCAAAGACAAACGTCGCCCTTGGGATCTAGGTAAAAACTTTGAAGGCGGTGCCATCATTACCGACCTGGTTCCAAAATCGGTCACAGGAGTGCTTGAACGTGGCAGAATCGAACTGCGTGTGAATGGTGAAACCAAGCAGACAGCTGACATCTCTGATCTGATCTGGTCACCCGCAGAGTTGGTCATGCACCTCTCTAAATATTACCACTTACAGCCGGGTGATCTTATCTACACCGGTACCCCAGAAGGAGTGGGCCCCGTTGTAAAAGGTGACCGTATCGAAGGCAGTGTTGAAGCGGTGGGCTCAATTTCACTTAACATCGTATAACGAATTATTAAAACCCTCTCAAAAGGAGATAGTGATATGAAATGTAATGTCGGTGGAATGGATCGCGCTCTGCGCATTATTGTCGGTTTAATCCTGATTGGACTGGCCTTCACTGAGACAGTGGGTAGCTGGGGTTACATTGGTGTAATACCGCTGTTAACCGGTGTGTTTGGATTTTGTGGTGCTTACACACTGTTCGGACTGAACAGCTGTAAAACTAAGTAACACTTCATGGGTTGGAGCGGTCTTTCAAAGGCCGCGAATCTACTCCACGCAATCGCCTCATCTTCGATAAGGCTCCAACATCAATTCAAAGCTTTAAGCGTTGGAGCGGTCTTTCAAAGGCCGCGATTATCGCCTCATCTTCGATAAGGCTCCAACAATTGAACTTAACTTGCCTAAACAACTTCGCCGGCGGCATTTCCTGATGCCCAAGCCCACTGGAAATTATGCCCGCCCAAGTGCCCTGTCACATCCAACGACTCACCGATAAAGTAGAGGCCTGATACGCTTTTTACTTCCATGGTTTTTTGCGAGATGGCCTGAGTATCTACCCCACCAATGGTCACTTCAGCTGTACGATAGCCTTCGGTTCCCGATGGTTTCACCCGCCATTGAGTCAGTTGCTTGGTGAGCGCTTCAATTTTCTCATTGGAGAAGTCACCCACTGCCCCAGCAAAGCCCCAGATTGAGCACAATACCTGAGCCAATCGCTTACTCATGTATTCACTGAGCACACGCTCAATGCTCTGTTTTGGAGTCGCTTGTCGAGCCTCTTTAAGTTGCTCGTCAATATCAATACCGGGAAGCAGATCAATTTCAACACTTTGACCTGGCTGCCAATAGCTCGAGATCTGAAGAACCCCAGGGCCGCTTATGCCTCGATGAGTAAACAGAATAGGTTCCAAAAAGCTCATACCCGCACAACTGACACGCGCATTTTGTGCAGTCCCAGAGAGCTCTTTGAGTGGTGTTAAAATGTCAGGCTGCAGCGTAAATGGGACCAGTGCGGCGCGGCGAGGGGTAACCGGTAGGTCAAACTGTTCGGCCACATCATAAGCAAAGCCGGTCGCACCACCATTAGGGATGGAGAGTCCGCCTGTTGCAATAACCAACGACTCACATTGAATTGAATCAGCCGAGGTTTCTACGAGAAAACCATGCTCATTTTGTGTAAGCGAATGGACACTCACCTCTGTCTCAATCTTTACACCCGCCCAATCGCACTCAGTGGTGAGCATCGTCAGAATCTCTTTACTGGATTCATTACAGAAGAGCTGGCCTGGGGTCTTCTCGTGGTACTCAATCCCATGACGATCGACCATATCGACAAAGTGTTGCGGTGTATAACGACTCAATGCCGATTTGCAGAAGTGGGGGTTATTCGATAGAAAATTGGCCGGTGTTGAGTGAAGGTGGGTGAAGTTACAACGCCCTCCTCCTGACATTAAAATCTTACGCCCGACTTTTTTAGTGTGTTCCAACACTAGAACAGAACGGCCACGATAGCCAGCCGTTAATGCACACATCAGACCGGACGCACCGGCACCTATAATTACGACATCAACCCTGCGTTTACTCATTCGCTGTCGCTGGTCTGCTCGCGGCTGTTATCGGCTTTTTCAGCGCTCTCTTTGTCAGCGTTGTATTGACGGATCTTATCCGCTAAGCGGCCACCCTTGCGCTCACCACGACGGCCGGCCTCGGTATCACGCTCAATTGCTGATTTAGTCGGTTTCGCATTAATACGTTTCTGATCAACCGACACATGCTTTTTCTTCTGTTTTTGCGCACGCTGTTTTCGGCTCTCATAGCTGTCGGGGTCGGCTAGACGCTCCTGCTTACGGGGCGTTTTATCCAGCACGATTTTGTTAGCCATGCGCTTCTGCTTTTTTAAACGGGTCACTTAGAACTCTCCTCTGCCTTGGCCGCTTCTTCGGCCTCTTGGGCAGCTAATTCAGCGGCAATACGATCTTTCTCTTGCCACTCTTCCACTGTTTCAAAACTGATGCGCCCTAGCTTACCACCGCGCATCTCGTTCATTAGTATCTCGGCCGCCTTGTGTATATCGACCACACCACCGGGTCGCAAGCAGCCTCGTTTACGGCCTATTTGATCCAATAAGCCTTCACCTAACTCCGGCAGCTCTTTCAGTTTATAACGCTCTACTAGTCGCTCAGGGTAAGCATTAAGGATGAAGTTAGCACCATAGACGGCCACCTGATCATAATCGATCGCAGTATCTTTAATTGCACCGCTGACCGCCAACCGGTATCCAGAGTCTTGGTCTTCAATTTTTGGCCACAAGATACCGGGAGTATCCGACAGAGCCATCCCCTGAAATACACTGTAGCGTTTATTCGCTTTAGTCACGGCAGGTTCATTACCCACTTTGGCAATGCGTCGGCCTAAAAGAGCATTGATCAGAGTCGACTTACCCACATTAGGAATGCCCATGATCATGGCACGCACTGGGCGATCTTTGTTAGCACGGGCAGGCACGGCATCTTTACAGATTTGCGGAATCGACTTGATGGTTCTCTTATCACTTGTCGTTAACTCGATGGCCGTAATGCCCTCTTGCGCATTGAACTCCTGCAACCAAGCCTTGGTTTTGTCGGGATCTGCCAGATCGGATTTATTCAGAATTTTAAGAACAGGTTTGCCTCGACGTAACGAGGTCACCAAGGGGTTCTCGCTTGAGCGAGGCAAGCGTGCATCCAACACTTCAATAACAATGTCGACCTCATCCATAAGTTGCGCAATCTCTTTACGCGCTTTATGCATGTGACCGGGAAACCAGTTAATACGTTCCATAATGACCTATGCCTTTAAGTTGGGCGCATTATACCTGTTTATTAAGAATGAATCAGAGACAAAAAAACCGGAGCCCCTTTCGGTGACTCCGGTTTTTTTACAAAAGAGTGATTACTCTTGTGGGAAAGCCTTAAGCGTACAATTAGTTATCTCACGCGCTAGACGGATAACCTGACAGCTGTAGCCGTACTCGTTATCGTACCAAACGTAGAGAACACAGCTCTTACCGCTTGAGATAGTGGCCAATGCATCGACAACACCTGCAGCACGTGAGCCGACAAAGTCGCTCGAAACCGCTTCAGGTGAGTTAGAGTAGTCAACCTGCTTCTGAAGATCAGAGTGCAACGCCACTTCACGAAGGTAGTCATTCAAAGACTCACGCTCAGTCTCTTTCTCTAGGTTCAGGTTAAGGATCGCCATAGAGACGTTCGGTGTCGGAACACGGATCGCGTTACCAGTTAGCTTACCTTCCAATTGTGGAAGCGCTTTAGAGACCGCCTTTGCTGCACCCGTTTCAGAGATAACCATGTTAAGCGCTGCTGCGCGGCCACGGCGATCACCTTTGTGGTAGTTATCGATCAAGTTCTGGTCGTTAGTGTATGAGTGAACGGTCTCAACGTGACCATTAGCAACACCGTACTTGTCATCAATCGCTTTAAGGACAGGCGTAATGGCGTTAGTGGTACACGAAGCAGCCGATAAGATTTTATCCGATGCATCGATGTCACCATGGTTAACACCCATAACGATGTTTTTGATGCCTTTACCTGGTGCTGTAAGGATAACGCGATCAACACCTTTAGATTGAAGGTGAAGCGCTAAGCCTTTGTCATCACGCCAGATACCGGTGTTATCAATCACAAGAGCGTTATTAATACCGTACTGCGTGTAATCAACTTGATCTGGGCCATCGGCGAAGATCACTTTGATCGCATTACCGTTAACGATCAGGGAGTTCGTTGCTTCATCAACTTGGATAGTGCCTTTGAACGAACCGTGAACTGAGTCACGACGCAACAAACTTGCACGCTTCTCTAGGTCGTTATCGGCTTTGCCCTTACGTACAACAATCGCGCGCAGACGCAGCGTGTGACCTGCACCCGAGCGGTTCAACATGAATCGAGCCAGTAGACGACCAATGCGACCGAAGCCGTATAGGACGACGTCTTGACCACCAGTATCTTCTGTTGATGCGCCAGCAAGTTCAGACTCTAAATAATCATTCAAATCCGCTGCACCCGATTTACGGAAATTAACAGCCAATTTACCGATGTCGATGTGTGCGTTGCGGATGCCCATTTGAGACACCTTCTCAAGTACTGGGAAGGTATCTACGACTGAAAGCTCTTCACCCTCAACCTGACGAACGTAACGGTGATCTTTAAGTAGATCGATCACAGATTTACGAACAGACAGTTGGCCGAAAACAGAAATTTCAACGTTTGATTCACGGTACAAACGACCAACCACAGGGACCATCGCTTCGGCGATCGATTCACGAGCATTCCACTCTGCTAGCATCAGTTCTTGAGACACAGCACACTCCTTTATAAAGGTTAAGTAACCCGTTAATTATGACACAGATTGAAATAAAGGATATACAACTTACTGTTCATAAGTTATTGATATAACTTGTAAAAAACCAACAAATGTCGACTACAAAACTACAAAACCCCTATTTTTTTGTGAAAATTACGTAACTATTACAAAAGTTAATTTTTACTTATTATTGAGTTAAAAAATCGTCATCAATTGATACTAAACCACCCCTGATATCGATGTGAGTTAGCTGAGTTACTCAATCAACTCTCCAGCGACTGAATGGCGGCCTGTATTACAGAGCTACTAAAGGGTTTTTCAACAACAGGAACATTTGCATGCTTCTTCTTAAAGCCATCTTTAACGGAGCTATAGCCAGTGGCAAAGATGAAAGGCACACTCTTATTCCGAAGACAATCTGCGACCGTTTCACTCGACTCATCGCCCAAGTTGATATCCAAAACCGCCAAACCTGGAATCTTTTTATTGATCGATTCATGCGCCTCTTGAACGGTTGCAGCTAACTCAATATTTTTGTAACCCATTGCCTGCAGCATTCTCTCCAACTCAAATCCGATGATCATATTATCTTCGACTATGAGAACACTCTCCTTATCCGGTTGCCCCTTGTGAATGATAGATACTGCCTCACTCGATGTAGAGTCGCTCTTATGCTCTGCTTCTGCAGTCTCAAAATGCATCGCAGGTATGACAAATTCTGCAACCACACCGGATCGTTGATACTCAATCTTGGCTACCCCGCCCAAATCATGAGGAATAGATCGATTGATAATGACCGACCCGAATCCAAACTGTGAGGGTGACTGTTCGATCGTTACACCTGATTCGCGCCAATATAAATGCAGTTCCCCTTGGTGAATCTGCCAGTTCAAATTTATTTGACCATTTTCAGATTTAGCCGCGCCGTATTTAACGGCATTGGTTAAAAGCTCATGAATCACCATGGTCATAGTCGTGAAGGCCTTAGGACTCAGTTTGACCTCAGGACCTGATCGTTTCATGAGATTAGTCTTCGCCACTAAAGCTCTCTCTTCATTGTCGAGAATCATTGTGAGCGGAGCGAAATTCCAATTTTTTTCAGTTAAATGCGTCTGTGCAATGGCTAAAGATTGCACACGTCCCCCTAAAATCGATTGAAAATCCTTAATTGATAAATCTTGTGTCGATGTCTGCGAGACAATCCCTGATATCAACCCAAGAATATTACGAACTCGGTGATTAAGTTCGTGTATGAGCATATCTTTTTGACTTTGCGCTTCACTGGCTATGCGGTTGTAATCATCTAAGTTACGTACAATTATTTCCAACAGTACGGTCTTGATCTGTTCAGCCAAGGCAATTTGTTGATCTGTCCAAGGGGCTGAATACCCCTTTCTCATTTCGATCCAAGCTTCGAAACTTTTTCTTGGTGTTAAACGAATACCGTTTGGGCCTAGCTCAACTGGCTTCTCAGGATTGCCAGCCCAGCTCACCTTTTGCGGCTCCTCTTTTCGAAGAAAAATAAGCAGATCCTTAGGCCTTCTAGACATCGGAACCACTAACATACCAGCAAAACGATCAGCGATTGTGAGATCATCATTGAGCCACTCTTGCAGTGACTCCACACTAAAAATACCGCTTTGTGATGAATGATTGAGTCGTTTTACAAGCAGTTGGATATCTTCAGAACTAATCGGATCTCCGGCCACTTGGTATTCACCTCCGACCACCAGCACCATGGAATCGGAGGGAATGAGTTTATGAATAAAATTGACATGCGATTTAAGGTTATCAAAGAGTGACAGATCATTGTTTAAGCTTGTCACCAATTTCATATGCAGCTGTCGGGAGAGCTCAGTATCACTGTGACTTTGGCTGTTAAGCTTTACTCTTAGCTCCAATGCCAAGGACTCAACATAGAGCTCTGCAATTGTTCTATCACACAGCGATACGTATTTATTTGAATAGTGGTGACACGCGAATAACCCCCAAAGTTCACCGTCAACAAGAATGCTAATAGACATAGACGCTGCAACACCCATGTTTTTTAGATACTCAAGGTGAACAGGCGATACAGAACGAGTTGAACTGATCGAAAGATCAATGGTGGCGTGTTGCGGATGGATCGGCACGCCCGTGTCATGTACATCAGCAATCAAACGGGTGAGGTTTCTTTTGTAAAGCGCTCTGGCTTGTCGTGGTATGTCCGATGCTGGGTATCTAAGACCCATAAAGGAATCGACGGATGCATTGCGATGCTCAGCGACAACCTCTCCGCTACCATCTCCATGGAATCGGTAGACCATGACTCTATCAAAGCCCGTTAACGTTGAGACGTGTTCGGCCGAAATTGAGAGCAAATCCTCTAAATTATCAGTGTCTGTTACTTTTCTGATCATCTGCTTGAGGACCTGAAGTTGATCTGAAGAACTATCAACACTCTTTTCAAGCTCAACCACTATGGTGCTGCCCGATAAATGGATCGCCAGATCGTATAGCTGACCTGTTTTAAACAGATCAATGTTTGTGAGTCTCTCAGAATGATCAGAGCCATTTATGCCGAGGAATGTGGCTTTAATCCTATTCACTTCAGTCTTATCGAATAGAGTCTCTAAATTTCGACCCAGCATCTTATCCACGGGTACCTTAAACAGCTCTGTGACATTTTCGGAAGCGGCAATGATGCCCCAATCTGAGTTGAACGCGATAAAATAACCAAAGCTCTGTACGCGTCCCAACAGGTGAATGGGTTCTTTTTCACAGGTACTCAAATCGTATTGTGTATTCAGTTTGACGACGTTAGACATAATGTTTTTGCTCGTTTTCATTAATCACGGGTTGGTATTGATTCAGGCGAACCTTATTAAGAACGGCTTCAATGGCAGTCATTCCCGCGGGTTTATTGAGTATCTCGTTAAATAGATGCGCCGTATTGGTGAGCTCAATAGATGAAGAATCCAGTGCCGTTAGACCAATAATGGGAAGGTCATACCCCTTATCCCTAAGTTGTTTAGTGGCTTCAGGTCCATCTAATATCGGCATATTGAAATCCATAAACACTAGGTGAAAGTCTTTCTCTGATTCCACTTTATCAACAGCCTCAGCACCATTTTTGGCCAAAACCACATCGACCTTTCCGATCTTTAATAACTGTGATTTAAGAAGGATTAGATTGGTCATGCTGTCGTCTACAACAAGCACCTTCAACATCAACTCTTGAGGGGGGCTCTCTGCTTTTAATTTAACCTGTTGAGCAACTGAATCACTTAAACCACTTTTTGCAAAAAAGTCGTGTAACAGGCTTGGCAAAATAGGCTCAAAAATTTCATCCGTTCGATCGACCAAGCCTGGTGGAAAAGCACTATTCTCAGATCGAATGATCGCTATTCGTCCCTCAAGGATTTTTAACGTCCAATCCCTACAGAGATGATTCTCTTGAATCGCAATTTTCTCTGAGACGACCAACGCATCAATGTTTGTCTTGGTTAGCTGTTTGAAAGACTGGACTCTGATGACCGAGGCACCCCAATCCCTTAAGAAGGTCTCAATGATTTCAAACTTAACTGATTTATCAGCAACAACCGCCACGATCGGGTCTGATCTAAATATAAGGGGCGCTGAACCAGCTATTGACTGAGAGACAGGTAGCCTCAATTGAAAAGAGGCCTTAGTCCCCTTTCCTAAATCAGATCTCAGAACCAGGCTTCCACCCATTTTTTGGACTATGTCTAAACATATGCCCAAACCCAACCCTGAACCTAACGGCCTCCCCTTTTGAACATCAACCACTTGACCAAAGGGCGAAAGAATTTTTTGTATATCTTTTTGATCAATACCAATTCCGGTATCAATGACCGAGAAATGGATCTCTACTTCTGATCCAATCTGCCCCTTTAGTGCAGCCCAAAACTCAATCGAACCGCTATCGGTAAATTTGATCGCATTACCGATCAAATTGTTTAAAACTTGCTGAAGGTGAACACCATCGACCTCAACATTTTGTCTGAATAATTTCGGATCAATCATCAAACCGAGTTCAATTCCCTTACCCTCAGCAGCAATTGAGAAAGTCTTAACGGTCCTTTCAATAAGGTCCGTTATATCGGTTGTGACGGGATTGATGACAACAGCACCCGATTCACTTTTTGCCGCTTCGATCGCCTTGTTCAGTGAGTCAAGAAGCCCGTTCGACGCCACACTTATTTTATCAACATGCCGTTTCGCCATTGGAGACATCTGTTCCGATTGCAAGAGTTCAGCTAGGCCCATGATGGCATGCAGCGGCGTCCGTAGTTCATGACTTAATGTTGCTATGACTTTTAACTGTTCAGTACGTGATTGGCTTAGCTCTGATTCATTCAATTCTGTAGCAATTTCAGGCTCGACTTTAACGGTCTTTTTTTGACTAGCCATTTGCCACCTCATCCAATTTAAAATATGAGTGACTGACAATATCTAGAGAGTCACTCATGCTTAAAAATAGTTTTTTAGCTGATTCAACTGCCGTCTCAATTTGCTGGGGTTCAATGAGCTGAGAATCGAGTTCATATTGCGTCGCTTTCCAAAGCGCGAAGGTGTTATCTCTGTACCCGTTATAAAAGTGGGTCACATCATGTCTATTCATACTCCGCTCTATGAGCGGTGCTAACACCCTCCCCCCTAATGAAGCGCCTTCAAAGACATAAATCGCGCCTAGCACCTCAGATAGAGAGTTGTGATGAGTTTCAAAAGGTTCAGATTCAATAATGCAATCCAACGCATTCAGAGACTTAAGATCTTGAATTAACCAAGAGTAACGCTCAGAAACACGCTGTTTTAACGCTTCATTGGAATGATTCAAAAAGAGAGGTAGATGTTTTTTAATCCAATGTTCCAGTGCAACTAGAGCGAGAGTATATTCTCGCTCATTCAGAGTAGGTCGCACTAAAGATCTAAGGATAGGGTGAGCATCTAAGGATCTGTGAGATGCATTCGTAGACTGTTTCAAACATTCTGACGCATTAACATGGAGCATTGCTAAAGTCCTTCTGTTTTATATGTTACTTAAAGTTCCTGTACTGCTCGAAACTATTTTTATTGTCTGACTTAACCATAGATCAAAAATTTGCAAAGCCAGGTTTTTGTTGTTTATAAGCAAATTCGATGCCAAGTTTTCACATGCGGATTGATTTTTTAATAGAACAATCTGGCTAACAACTATCGACGTAAATGCTGAAATGAAATCTCTCTTTGCACCCTTACTGATGACTTTAAGCCTAACTAGCTGGGCTTCTAATATTCCTATTTTCGATACGCACGTTCACCACAACGATAAAACACAGGATGAATTTGATGATCGGAGAGTCGTCTCTCTTCTTCGTCAGTACGATATCCAGAAGGCCCTTGTTTCAAGCAGCGGTGATGACAACACTCAACGATTAAAGAGCTTGGCGCCTGATCTTGTGCTGCCAGCACTTCGCCCCTTTCGAAAAAGTGGTGAATTAAGAACCTGGATGCATGATGAGTCGGTCACTGAATATTTAGAGACACAGCTCAAACAGAACCATTACTTCGCCATTGGTGAGTTTCATGCATTTGGCGATGAGATGCAGACACCCGTGTCAAAACGGTTAGTGGCTTTAGCCAAAGAGTACAACTTAGTGTTGCACCTGCATGGCGATCGTCAGGCGATGCAACAGATCTTTCTGCAGTGGCCCGAGGCTAAGGTACTCTGGGCACACGCTGGGTTTGAAGCCCCTAGTGATCTGGCTGGACTATTTGATCAATACCCAAACCTCTGGGCTGATCTATCCTTTAGACCAGAGATTGTTACCTGGGGAGGCTTCAACCCTGAGTGGGAAAAGGCTCTACTGGCTAACCCTAATCGATTCACCTTAGGAGCTGATACATTCAACCTGGATCAGTGGCAGAAGATGCCGCTTTACACTCTGGATACACGAGATTGGTTAAGTACACTGCCTTCAGAGGTGGCTAAAAAAATTGCTTACGAAAATGCGGAGAGGCTATTTGATGTTTCCATTTCAGATTAGACAACCGCGTTATCACTCACTGATACCTCTTATCACACTGGGACTAAGTTGCTCTTTATCTTCGCAAGCATTATTCGCCGATGTCACCACCGGTGTCATGTTGAATCAATTTCAGAGTCAATTTCCAACCATCTACCTACCCTCTGTCGGTGAGGTAGATCGTCGTCGTTTTAAGTTGCCAGATGCTACCTCAGGTGATCCCAGCTTGTACGTCAAAGGGTTTGAGTTTACCGGCGTAAGCAGCATCGATATCAAGTATCTGCATCAAGCATTCTCGCCCTTTGAGGAGAGAGCGTTCACCCCTAAGCAACTGCTTGAGCTGACGGATCTGATCACCGACACCTATCGTCAACATGACATTGCGGCTATGGCGCGCATCCCTCCACAGGATGCTAAAAACGGAACGATTGTTTTTGAGATACACGAGTCAAATTTTGTCGGGGCAATACTAGATCATGGTTTTGAAGATCATTTTAATGTCTCACTTGAGCGTGTCGAAGCAGTCGCCTCTCTTCCAGGGTCTGAAGGGGCACCGCTGATACTCTCTGAACGAGAGCGTCAGCAGTTACTGACCATAGATATGCATGGCATCAGCGTATCAGGCGGACTGCAAGCAAACGATGACGGGGATCAGGAGCTAGAACTCTGGATAGAAAACAGTGACAGATTCTCTGGATCCATTGATCTAAACAACCAGGGTCTGAATGGAACGGGTGAAGAGCAAGCCGTTTTAACATCGATGCTATCTAGCCCATTTCAACGGGGTGGTGCTGGCTACCTGAACGCCATTAATAGTACCCAGTCTCAATTTCTTAGTATGGCTTATAGAGGGCCCATTGGGCTTCGAGGAACGACGTTAGACCTGCAAGCAGGAAGGCTTTCGGCCGATACAGACAGCAAACGACATCAATCAATCTCCTACTCTTTAGGCGTTCGTCACCCACTGATTAGAACCCTTGGCAGCAATCTATTCCTATCAGGCATCGCAGAACAACGCTTGCTTGAGGAGAGCTCAATAATCAACAACTCTTCACTGACAGACAGCGATTACGAAGTAAACACATTGAGACTGACGCTCGATGGAAACCGCGCCTTACACAAAGATAGGCTCACGTATCGACTTCAAACCACCTTGGGTAACACTGACCTTGAGGGCTCACCCAACCGCGGTCATGACCTAGCAAATGCTAATACTGCGGGTGCATTCAAAACATTCAGTGGATTCTTAACCTATCGAAAACGGTTAGCCGATAACTGGCAAGTATTGACCCATTTACAAGGCCAAATGAGCCCTAACAACTTAGATGACAGTCAACGATTAATTGCAGGCGGGTCTCAGGGACTTCGGGGTTTCAGTGCTGACGAGTTGATTGTCGATCAAGGCGCGCTGGTTCGTGTAGATATTATTAAACGGCTGAACGATCAATGGCGATTTGGTGGTTTTATCGACTGGGCAAAACTGGAGAGACGCAGCAACAATACCGACATCAATGGTAGCCCATTGGAGTCCCATAACCGAATATCTGCTTATGATTGGGGCGTCGCCTCCAGCTATAGAGTCCATGAGTCACTTCAATTCGACTTATCTGTCGCTCAAGCACTATCGAATACTCAAGGGGTGAACACCGAACAGGGCGATTTAACCACACTACTGAATTTGAAATGGGAGTTTTAAAGCGTCACTCCCACTCCATCTCTTCAAAGACACGCTGTGCATTGCGCCCGTGGATCTCTTCGTAGACGTTCAAATAACTGAATGCACTCTGGTCAATGGATGACACACTCTGCATATCACCACCCTCTTCAATCAACTCACCCACTTGTTCACGCAGAAACCTGAGGTAATCAAGGGTATCAGCCTTAGCTTTTTCCAAGGTTGTTGGTGCTCCATGGCCCGGAACAATCACCTTAGGATTTAACAACTCAATCACCTCAAACGCCTCTATCCAGGTTAGATGTTGTGATTGGGAGGCCACACCAAGCATCCGATCAACAAACACCGTATCGCCTGTATAGAGAGCGGATACTTCAGGTAACCAGACAAAGTTTTCACCCGGAGTATGAGTATGACCGACCGGAATAAACTGAACCGATCGATCACCCAGTGTGAGGGTACTCTCTGAGTCTAAAAGCGTATTGGCGTAGACAGGTTTTGTGCCTTGATAGGCGTCACCAATCAAGTTAGTAATTCGCATGACCTGCTGAGCTTCACGAGCCCTCTGATCGGTTTGGGTCGCAGTGCTACTGATCAATTCAGCGCCCTGTTGCGCAAAATAGTCGTTGCCAAACCAGCGGTGATCTTGGCCACCGGTATTAATCACTTTAATGACCGGTTGATCGGTGACTGTTTTGATCGTAGCTTCGATTTTCTCAGCCCCTCTCCAGCTACCACCTGAGTCAATCAACAGAACCCCCTGGTCAGAGACTACAAAACCAAAGGTGGCATTGTTTCCGAAATTTTCGGGAGATCGATCGGTCAGCGGCCCCACAATAGAATAGGTATTTGGAGCCACCTCTATGACCTGTAACTCATCAGCTTGAACCAGAGATGTTATTGCTAAGGTTAAAATAGCGAGGAGTGGTTTAATCATTTAGGAACCCATTGGATTGAGTGGTTGGGGCCTTATCGTAGATGAGGCGATTTCCCATGGAGTGAGGGTCAGGCTGAAGGCCAGACCCTGATAAGGGTTTATGTGATCAGTTTGCAGCGGCTCGACAGATCGTCGCGAAGCTGTCAGCTTTAAGGGATGCACCACCGACCAATCCACCGTCAACGTCAGCCATAGCAAGTAGCTCTGCAGCATTTTTGTCGTTCATGCTACCACCGTAAAGAATGGTCACGCGATCAGCGATATCAGTGTTGTGTTTGGCTATCAAACTGCGAACAAAGGCATGAGCATCCTGAGCTTGTTGTGGTGTCGCAGTTTCGCCGGTACCAATCGCCCAGACTGGCTCATAGGCAATCACAATTTGTGCAAAAGTGTCTGCACCACATAGATCGACAACCGCATTGACCTGCTCTTCTAATACAGCATTCATTTGACCCGATTGACGCTCTTCCAGTGTTTCACCGATACAGAGAACCGGTACAAGGCCGAGCTCTAGTGCTTTAAGCGTTTTTTCTGCCACCAATTGACTGGTTTCACCATAGAGAGAGCGACGCTCAGAGTGCCCCGTCAGTACATAAGCACAGCCAAGATCACGGATCATTTCACCACTCACTTCACCGGTGAAAGCGCCTTTCTCTTGATCACTTAGGTTTTGCGCACCCACTTTTATGGCGGTGTCGGCGGTTAACTCCAGTGCTTGAGGAATATAAATGAAGGATGGACAGACCGCGATATCAACACCTTTTAGAGAAGCGACCTGATCGGCCAAACCAGTCAATAGAGATTCGTTGGTCATCAACGATCCATTCATTTTCCAGTTACCCATAATTAGGGGGCGTCTCATCACGTAACTCCTTAGATCCAAACAAAAAAGACAGCTTAATAAGCCTAGAGAGCCGGATCAACCATTAGTTGCCTAGAAGAGCATTTTATATCAATCTATCTTTCTTATAATTAAGAGTTTCTTTGCGGACCATTAAACAGGTTGGAGCTCTTTGTCGTAGTGCTTAATAAGATTAATGATTAAACAGGCAATCACTCAATGGGACTTCTAATCGACGGTCAGTGGTATGATCAGTGGTATGACACTAAATCATCCAATGGAAAATTTATTCGAACAGAGGCGCAATATCGAAACTGGGTTACCCCTGATGGTGCCGAAGGCCCAACGGGTGATGCAGGTTTTAAAGCTGAACCGGGTCGATACCACCTCTATGTCTCATTAGCCTGCCCCTGGGCACACCGAACTCTAATCGTCAGAGCACTCAAGGGTCTACAAGACCAGATCTCATTTGATGTGGTGCACCCCTTGATGCTTGAGCAAGGCTGGACTTTTGATTCAGACTTTCCAGCTGCAACCAGTGATCGTGTCAATCAGAAGCAGTTTATGCACCAGATCTATACCCAGTGCGATCCAGAGTACACCGGTCGGGTAACAGTTCCAGTACTTTGGGATAAACAGAATCAGACCATTGTTAGCAATGAGTCCTCAGAAATTATTCGTATGCTCAACTCAGGTTTTAACGAGATTGGCGCAAATGATCTGGATCTCTACCCTGAATCGCTCCAAGCGGAGATTGATCAGTGGAATGAGTTCATCTACGAACCCGTTAACAATGGTGTCTATAAAGCAGGCTTTGCAACGACTCAAGAAGCTTACGATGAAGCGGTGGTGAATCTCTTTAAGCATCTGGACAGACTGGAAGAGAGGCTAACCACTCGTCGTTACTTAGTGGGTCATCAGTTAACCGAGGCTGATATCAGACTCTTCACGACTTTGATTCGCTTTGACCCAGTATATGTTCAACACTTTAAGTGTGACCGTAAACGAATCGCAGAGTACCCGGCACTATCGAACTATATGCGTGACATCTACCAGCAGCTCGGAGTAGCAGAGACCTGTGACCTTGATCATATCAGACACCACTACTACCGCAGCCACCCGACTATAAATCCGCATGGCATCATCTCCTACGGTCCAGAGTTTGATCTGATGGCGCCACACGGACGCGAGAATCTATAACAGTAGGAGCCTTATCGTAGATGAGGCGATTGGATCAAAGTGCATCGCGGCCTTTACAAGACCGCTCCAACAGTGAAAGGAGCAACGCATGTTGGAGCCTTATCGCAGATGAGGCGATTTTAAAGAGCATCGCGGCCTTTCAAGACCGCTCCAACATGCTGTCGGGTTAGGGAGCCCAGTAGATATCGACAGGGGTTTTGCTTTGGCGTAGAACAGCGCGCACAGGCATCTCTTCGGTGTCGCCCTCACCCATCGCTTGCTCAAGTACCGGCAGTTTTGAATCGCCACAAAGGTGAATAAAGATACGTTTAGCGTGCAACAACCTTTGCAAGGTCAATGTCATACGCAAATGGGGAGCGACGGGCGGAGTCACACCCATACAGGCTTTAAAACCATAAGGGTTTAACGCTGCCGTTAGCTCTGGTGCATTGGGAAAGAATGATGCGGTATGACCATCCTCGCCCATGCCTAAAATCACGGCATCAAACTCTTTTGGAAGTTCACTCAGAACCTCTTCTAGCTTGGTTTGACCAGAACAGGGATACTCAGCGTCATTAAAGTGAGGAATAAAATGCGCAGCCGCCGCTCGATTCTGTAGCAAGTGTGTTTTTACAGATAGAGCATTGCTGTCTTCATGGGTATCGGGAACCCAACGCTCATCAGCCAGAGTAATCCAAACCTTAGACCAATCTAGCTCTTGGACAGAGAGCGATTGGAATAGTGCCGCCGGTGTCCGACCACCCGATACGACCAGTGTCGCACGGCCACGCTCTTCAATTCCGGCTTTTAATAGCGCGACTATCTCTTCCGTTAAACGACATTCAAGTGACTCTCGTGTATCAAATTGAAACATATTGGACATCATTAAACCTCACTCGTGCCAAGAACGACCATCACGCTCGATCAGAGCGATTGAACCAATAGGTCCCCAGGTACCGGCGTTGTAAGGTTTCACTTCGTCACCGACATCTTTCCATGCCTGAATCAACTCGTCACACCAAGTCCAAGAGGCTTCAATCTCATCACGACGAACGAACAGTGACTGATCACCGACCATCGATTCTAGAAGCAGACGCTCGTAAGCATCCGGAGTTCGTTGGTTAGGATCACTTTCGCTGAAGTCCAGGTTGAGCGCACGGTTTTGTAGATCCATGCCTTGGTGCATGCCCAGCTGTTTAGTGACCACGTGAAGACGAATCCCCTCATCTGGCTGAAGACGAATAACCAGACGATTGTTGACGATGTCACGCTGCTTAGGATCAAAAATAAAGTGTGGGTTATTTTTATAAACCACCACGATCTCGGTCATCTTTTGCGGCATACGTTTACCGGTACGCAGGTAGAAGGGTACGCCGGCCCAACGCCAGTTATCGACATTGACTCGTAGAGAGACAAAGGTTTCAGTGTTGGACTTAGTCGCAGCACTGCCCTCCTCTTCACCATAGCCAACCACCGCTTGACCACCGATAGACCCGGCTGTGTATTGACCACGCACGGCACGTTTAGTGACATTGGAAGAGTTAATTGGGTGGAGGGCTTTCAAAATTCTGACTTTCTCATCGCGAATCGAGTCTGCATCCAGCTTGCTCGGCGGGTTCATTGCGACCATGCAGAGAAGTTGCAACAGGTGGTTTTGAACCATGTCACGCATCTGCCCCACTTTATCGTAGTAACTCCAACGCCCTTCAAGACCAACGGTTTCAGAAACCGTAATCTGAACGTGATCGATTGCCGAGTTGTTCCACTGTGAACCAAACAGGTTGTTGGCAAAGCGCAGGGCAATAAGGTTTTGAACCGTATCTTTACCTAGGTAGTGGTCAATGCGGTAGATACGGTTCTCATTAAAGTATTGAGCAACCGTATCGTTGATCACCTTAGAGCTCGCCAAATCGTGACCAATCGGCTTTTCCAATACGATACGCGTCGTCTCATTGATTAACTCTGCACTGCTGAGGTTTTTACAGATGTCACCAAACACAGCAGGCGGTGTTGCAAGGTAGTTAACCATGATTCGACTGTCATCAAGTTTAGCTTTGATCTTCTTGAAATCATCGGCGGAGGTCATATCGACCTGAACGTAATCAAGACGCGCTGAGAAACGTTGCCACTCTTCAGAGCTCATCTCACCAGGCGCTAAAAATCGAACCAGTGTCGCTTCCACCGCTTCAACAAAGGCAGCCTGGTCCCAATCCGCACGTGCAACGCCGATGATCTTAGACTCAGGGTTCAGTAGCTTCGCTTTGTCGAGCTGGAATAGCGCAGGAAATAGCTTACGCATTGCCAGGTCACCCTTGGCACCGAACAGAACAAAATCACAGGCTTGATGCATTGCATCGTTCATGAGCTACACTCCTTTGGAGGTGGAAAGAGTAAATGTAAAAAATTTATGTAATTTTAGTACATTTTGTAGCAAATGATCTACAAAAGTGATGAGCTAATTTTATATTTAAATGCACTATACCCCTGTCAATTTGGTGATTAGAGCAGTAAAACCTACTATTTTCCTTGAAACTGATACACTTAACAGACTGTTAACTTTTTTGTAATTTTTATACGTAATCCAATATGAGCATCGATATTACCCGTTTCAAAGAGCAGCTAGACGCTGTTCAACTGACCTTCAAGAGTGACCTTGCCATCATCTCCCTTTCAGGGGGGCACATACTAAGCTATCAATCCAATGGCGAGGAGCGACTCTGGATGAGCCCTAAAGCCAACTTAGAGACGGGCAAGTCGATTCGCGGCGGCATCCCAGTCTGTTGGCCTTGGTTTGGTGCACACCCAAGTGATGAGAGTAAACCGGCACACGGCTTTGCGCGCACGTCAATCTGGACTCTGGTTGATGCTCAAGATCACGAGGAGTTTGCCTCTGTCACGCTCGGACTTGAGAACAGCGTTGCGAATCCCCTATTCCCGTACGACTGCAGCCTAGCGATAAAGGTCACTCTGACCGACAAACTCAGCGTTGAACTGATTACTACCAATCTTGGCAATCAACCGATAGAGATCACACAGGCACTGCATACCTACCTTCCCATCTCTGATCTAGACAATGCCCGTATCGCTGGTCTGAGGGGTCTGGAGTATGCCGATAAGCTAAAAGATTTCGCACGTGCAACGGAAGATAGAGATTCAGTCGATCTAAAAGAGCCAACGGATAGAGTCTATTTTGACGATTCAAATTGCCTGATCTTGAATGACAAGAACCAAGAAACGCGAATCTACAAACAGAACAGCGGTACCACAGTGGTTTGGAACCCAGGAAAAGAGACGGCCAAGAATATGGCGGATATAGGCGCCGAAAACTACCGTGGCTTCTTATGTATTGAAGCGGCCAATGCAATGGAGGATAAGGTCCGCATCGAACCGGGTGAAAGTTTTACCCTAAGGCAAGGTATCCACACAGCGTAGGAGCGGTATTGCAAAGGCCGCGATGCTTTTCGAAAAATCGACTCATCTTCGATAAGGCTCCAACAACTCAATGCGAAATGTTGGAGCGGTCTTGCAAAGGCCGCGTGGAAAATCGCCTCATCTTCGATAAGGCTCCAACAACTCAATGCGAAATGTTGTAGCGGTCTTGAAAAGGCCGCGAGGAAAATCGCCTCATCTTCGATAAGGCTCCAACAACTCAATGCGAAATGTTGGAGCGGTATTGCAAAGGCCGCGATGCTTTTCGAAAAATCGACTCATCTTCGATAAGGCTCCAACAACTCAATGCGAAATGTTGGAGCGGTCTTGCAAAGGCCGCGATGCTCTTCATAAGATAGTTGCTAACGGAACTGGTGTCTGGCTTTAGCCTGACATCCACTCTTTCCGCGTTTTCCAGATAGACTATAAAGTTGACCCGCGGATGACAGGCTGAAGGCCTGT
The DNA here is from genome assembly GCF_013283255.1 of Marinobacterium sp. xm-m-383. Classification (NCBI taxonomy): domain Bacteria; kingdom Pseudomonadati; phylum Pseudomonadota; class Gammaproteobacteria; order Oceanospirillales; family Oceanospirillaceae; genus Marinobacterium; species Marinobacterium sp. xm-m-383. Next base: position 584,614 of record NZ_WBYT01000001.1, read on the forward strand.
CACCTTAGATCGCCTCATCTACGATAAGGCTCCAACGCCTGCTCCTTTCCATCCGTGGAACCGCAGGATACCGTCCGTCCTGGACATGCCCTGCTCCTGCGCGTCCTGCGCTCGCAGGATACCGTCCGTCCTGGACATAAAAAAGCCGCCCGGGATGGGGCGGCGAAAGGAGTGCAGATGCACTCAGTTTCCACGACCTTTAGGAAACAGGAGGTCTACAGTGCAGAGGCCTTAGCCACTGCGTCTGAAGCTAGTTTGGTAATACCGTCCCAATCTTTTGCATCGATCAGATCGGTTGGTACTACCCATGAACCGCCAACCACGTTAACGCTGGGCAGGCTCAAGTAATCGGTAAAGTTGTTTTCATTAATGCCACCCGTTGGGCAGAAACGAACCTGTGGGAATGGACCCGAAATCGCTTTAAGCATCTTAGGCCCACCCGCAGCTTCCGCTGGGAAGAACTTGAACGCCTCAAAACCAAATTCCATACCACGCATCATCTCGGCAACCGAGCTGATTGCTGGTAGGTAGGGCATATCAGATTCCAAGCCCGCCTTAAACAGAGCATCAGTTGCACCAGGGCTAATGGCAAACATGCCGCCAGCCTCTTGAACCTGTTGAAACTCTTCCGGTTTAGTCACCGTGCCCGCACCGACAATGACATCGTCGACTTTGTCAGCAATCTCTTTGATCACTTCAATCGCTGAATCGGTGCGCAAAGTCACTTCAAGAACCTTTAAACCACCCGCTTTTAATGCTTCTGCCAAGGGCACAGCATCTTCCACGCGTTCAATGACAAGAACGGGCATGACCGGAGAGGTCGTTAGCAATGCATCGACGTTAATGCTCATTATTCGAAAATCCTTTTACTGTTTAGTTCCGAAGAAGATAGAGGCACCCTCTTCCGCACCTGATACTAGAGAACGCATGCCTGCAAACATCTCACGCCCCATACCGAACTGGTGGGCCGATAAATCCTGTGTCGCGCAGTCACGTGCCGCCAATTCAGTCTCATCAACCAGCAGCGTCAGCTCACCGGTATGCGCATCAAGACGAATCATGTCACCGTCTTGGATCTTAGCAATCGCACCACCGTGTAGCGCTTCTGGTGTTAGGTGAATCGCCGCTGGAATCTTGCCAGATGCACCCGACATGCGGCCATCTGTCACCAGTGCAACCTTGTACCCTTTGTCTTGTAGAGATCCTAAGAAGGGCGTCAGCTTATGCAGTTCAGGCATACCGATAGCCGCAGGCCCCTGGAAGCGAACAACCACTACACAATCTTTATTGAGCTCACCCGCTTCATAGAGGGCTTTAAGATCATCCTGTTCGTGAAGCACCACAGCAGGCGCCTCAACCAGGTAATTCTCTGTAGGTACTGCTGAAACCTTAATCACTGAGCGACCAAGGTTACCGCGCATCACTTTAACCCCACCGTTATTGGAGAACGGCGTTTTTGCAGTTGAGATAACCTCTGCATCCAAAGAGGCTTCAGGGCCTGCTCGCCACACTAACTTACCCTCTTCCAGGAAAGGTTCTTGGGTGTAGTCTTTTAGGCCATTACCCGTCACTGTCAGCACATCCTCGTGCAACAGACCTGCACTAAGCAACTCACGGAATAGAAGAGACATGCCACCGGCCGCTTGGAAGTGGTTGATATCAGCAGAGCCGTTGGGATAGATACGGGTTAATAGAGGCACTACATCAGATAGATCAGACATATCGTCCCAGTTCACAATGACACCGGCTGCACGAGCCATCGCAATGATGTGCATGGTGTGGTTGGTAGATCCACCGGTAGCCAGTAGTGCCACAATACCGTTTACAATCGCCTTCTCATCAATCACCTGATAGAGCGGACGGTAATCAGAACCCAAAGAGGTAATACGACAGACCTGTTCAGCAGCGGCTTTCGTCAACTCGTCACGGAGCGGTGTGTAAGGGTTTATGAATGATGAACCCGGCAGATGAAGACCCATCGCCTCCATCAATAGCTGGTTTGAGTTCGCTGTACCATAGAATGTACAGGTGCCCGCACTGTGGTAAGAGTCTGATTCACACTGCAACAACGCATCTCGACCTACCTTACCCTCTGCATACTCCTGACGAATACGCGCTTTCTCTTTGTTAGGCAAACCACTCGGCATAGGACCTGCCGGTACAAAAATAACAGGAAGATGCCCAAAGCTAAGCGCACCAATCAACAGACCCGGTACAATCTTGTCACACACCCCTAAGCAAAGGGCAGCATCAAACATGTTGTGTGATAGACCAACCGCGGTAGCCATGGCGATGGTATCGCGACTGAATAGACTCAACTCCATGCCATCTTGACCCTGAGTCACACCATCACACATTGCAGGCACAGCACCCGCCACCTGTGCAACGCCACCCATGCCATTGACCGCTTGTTTAATCAGTTCAGGAAAGTGCTGGAAAGGCTGATGCGCCGAAACCATGTCGTTGTAAGCAGAGATAATGCCGACGTTGGCACTCTCCATCATCTTTAGGGTGTTTTTATCTTGCTCACCACAGGCGGCAAAGCCATGAGCAAGGTTGCCACAAGCGAGTGTAGAGCGAGTTACTTTAGAGCTTTTTGCGGCTTCCATACGAGCGACGTAGTCAGCACGTGAAGCACGGCTTCTTTCAACTATACGTTCAGTAACTTCAGCTAACTTAGGATGTACCACTTCCCACTCCTCTGCACCTAAAGGCGTTCTTATATGTAATTTAATTACATTTTAGAGTGGAAGCATCTATCTAACAAGAAAAAATTAAATAAATTACGTAATAAAAATAAAAAGAGTCGCGGATGCGGCTATCAATACCCTATGATATTAGGCTTTCACGTAACGAAACCGAACAACGACACCTATCACTCCGATTAGAGTCAAAAGACCTGAGCCGGTCATGAGAGTATCTGCTAAGCGAGTTTCAGTGAGCTGTTCTGACAAAATGGAGATTGGCAGAACTTGAAAGGCTAGCAACACCCATAAGTAAACATCATTGGCCAGCTTAAGCGGCGTTTCACAGGATGGACAGTCAAATGCTGTTAGGTAGGATTGGCGCTTTCGTGAGTACTCAGGTCCTCTAAGGGACGTTTGGCAGACAGGACAACGGCGATTCATTATGACTCCTAGAAACCAGTATAGCGGCCCGGTTTATGATTGGTGGTCAGGACGAAATTCAATACGATGGCACCGAGTACAGAGATCGCCAAAAGCCAGGGGGTGACTAACCACAAACCTGCAATTACTATCAGTGAATCCAGCACCATCTGTAATTTACCAGCACGTATACCGTAGCGTTCTTGAATGAAGAGCACGAGAACATTCAATCCACCCAAGCTGGCTTGGTGTCTGAAGACTATCAGAAGGCCAATTCCAATTAGGAGGCCGCCACCGATACTGGCAAATAGAGGATCGATTCCCTCTATGACCAACCAGTTTGGAATCAGTTCTGTCAGTAAGGAGACCAGTGCAACAGAGAGCATGGTTTTTAAGGTGAAAGCCCACCCCATCTGAGCGATAGCCAACAAGTAAAATGGCAAGTTCGTCAGGAACAGGGTCAACCCAAAATTAAAACCGGTTGAGTAGTGAATTAAGATCGCTAACCCCGTGGTTCCCCCTGTTAATAAGCCCGCCTCTTTAAGAAAAAGAACACCCATGGCTACAGCAAGGGTACCCGTCACTATGGCTTGCAGATCTTCAAATAGTGTGTGCTTGGTCGGTTCTAATTTGAGTTTTTCCAAGATTTCATCCCTGTAACTAAGGCACAATCGCCACCGGATCGTTTAATTCGTACCGACGATTGTACCTTAGGAATGGGTTGAGAGTTACTCGGTATACTGATCGATGAAACGCCAAGTTTCATCGAGTATCGTCTTAAGTTCATCGATTAATAGATCAACATCTCCAAGAATTGGAGAGTTGTAGACATCCATCAACGCTTTGGCCTTGTGACTGATTGCTGGTAAACCCAACACCGCTGACGCCCCTTTTAACTTGTGTGCTAACTGTTCAGCTGCAACAGGGTCCAGTGTTTTTAGCTGTTCATCAACCGATTGATATTCCGATTTAAACCTAACCAAATAGCTCTTCAGTTTGGACTCTGTTTTCCAGTATGAGAGTGCCTGCTCTCGATTGAAAAATTCGGAATCAAACTCTTCAGCATCCTTTGATTGTTCTGTAGAGATGTTTGCAGTCTCTTGTCTAAGGCCTGCATTATCAGTACTTTGCTGGAGCACATCATTACGGTCTTGAGTCGCGTGATTTTTTAGACGAAGCTCTAAATCCTCTATCGAAAGCTCATCGACCATAGTTACATTTGACACCCATTTTTTAATGACTTCGATCGACCTATCGATATCAAAAGGTTTAGCGATAAAGTCGTTCATTCCAGAATCCAGAGCGGCCTGCTTATGCTGTTCAAAAGCGCCCGCAGTCAAAGCCACAATTGGAATATCCAGTTTCAACTCTTTGCGTATCATCTCTGTTGCTTGATAACCATCCATGATGGGCATCTGCACATCCATTAAGATAAGATCGACCTCAGTTGCATGACTCTTCAGCCAATTTACCGCCTCTTGCCCATCATTTAGGGTAATAACAGTCGCCCCTTCTGATTCAAACGATAGAACCGCCACCTCGCGGTTAAATTCATTATCGTCTACTACCAACAGTCGTATGTCTTGCAAGGAGTGGGCCGCATCATTTTTGTATTGAATCGTTTTTTGATAGGCATCGTATAGATCTGATGCTGTGATCGGTTTTTCAAGAATTAGATCCACGTATTGACTGTCAGATGAGCTTTTAACTTGATCCATTCCGTAAGCGGTCACCATGACGATGATTGGCGTTTTATCGCTAGGCAAATGAGTTTTCAACTGCTTCGCAACCGTTAATCCATCCACATCAGGCATATCCCAATCTAACAGAATAATGTCTTTAATTTCTGATTCCTTGATCACTTTATCAATGACCATAGCACCACCATTGACCACTTCAGAGCGCCAGCCAATCGAGTCGACAATGGATCGAATCGCTTCACGCGCTACCTCATGATCGTCTGCGATTAATACATCCAGTGAGCGGCTCTGGTGTCTAACGGACGCATCCCCCAAAGGCATGGTTAGAACAAATGAGAAAGTACTGCCCTTACCCTGCTGACTCTCAACTTTAAGTGTAGATCCCATCAAGTTAAGGAGTGATTGACTGATTGAGAGTCCTAAACCACTCCCCCCAAATTTTGAATGGGTGCTTGCTTCGCCCTGTTCGAAGGCTTCAAATATCAGATTTAAATTCTCTTCGGCGATGCCTATTCCACTGTCTTTGACCGAGAAAAGCAGCTCAACAGAATCAGCCGTTTTACTGAGTGTAATGATCTCTAATTTGACGTAACCCGACTCAGTAAACTTAATCGCATTGCCGATAAGATTCACTAAGACCTGTTGAATGCGCACTTCATCACCCACTACCTGATTTTCCAGATGGGTGGCATTGTTAATCACCAACTCAACCTGCGGTTTATTCAGTGCAGCGCTGTGCATGATCGCCGATAGGTTGTTAACCAATTTTTCTAAATCAAAAGTACTGGGCGATAAATCCAGTTTATGAACACCCAGTTTTGAGTAGTCCAAAATGTCATTAATCACCGCAAGTAGGGATTGTCCTGCGGCCATTAATCGAGCACCAATGTGTTCAGCATCTAACTCACTGCCTTTGCGCTGTAACATCTGTGACATGGCAATGATTGAGTTCAGAGGTGTGCGAATCTCATGACTCATATTGGTTAAAAATTCACTCTTAACCGCGGCGAGCCTTTCCGCCTCTTGCGAACGACTGATCAGCTCTTCGTTCGTTGCAGCCAATTCCATTGTGCGCTGTTCTACTGCTTGCTCTAGCTCTTCTCGATAGGCTTGAGCTTGGCTTTCCAGTTTATACTCAGCCGTCAAATCACGCAGGTTACCGACAAAATAGGGTTTCTCACCAATCCAGATCTGAGTCACGGCAATTTCGACTGGGAAGGTTTGCCCCTCTTTCGTCAGTGCAAAACTTTTTCGCGAGCTTTCGACTACATGTTTAACGCCGGTTCTTTTATAGCTGTCTAAATAGCCATCGTGATGTGACCTCATAGGATCCGGCATCAGCATTTTGACGTTTTGATTGAGCACCTCTGAGTGTGTATATCCAAAGAGCTTCTCGGCCGCCTGGTTAAACTCAACAATCAGTCCTTTATCGGTGATCAAAATGGTCGGAATCAGTGAATTACTGATGATTTTTTCACGTATCGCAGACTCTTTTTTTAAAGTATTTTCTGCAATCAACTCGTTAACGGCCGCGCGGCTCCATAACAGGCTCAATAACGCCAGGGTTAGTCCAACGCCAATGGGAATGGGTTGAAGCAACTCCTTTTGTACCAGCTTCGGAAGGTTGAGGGGCTCAAACTCGGAGATAAGATAAAGTGATCGGGGTGATTCAACGACCAGACTTCCGATAGAACGTGGGTATTGAAGCCTTAACACCGAGGCTTCCTCTATTTTATTGACCTGGTTATCGTTAGTGGCTTTGAGTGAGTACCAGATCGCCTGGTGAGTATCGGCAAAACTGCTTTGCCCCCCGAGTTGGCGACTCCAATTAAATTGACCTGTCTCATCAAAGATCCAGTAGCCCTCATCATCAACCAACTCAATATTCCCTGGGAGCGTTGCTGCCACATCCATCTCATGCAGAATGTTCTCAGCTAGATAGTTCAGTATTAATACACCCACCAGATCGCCGGCATCGTTTATCAGTTTGTGACTTAAACGAATCATCGGTTTATGGGGCTGTTCTATCTGACCATTCTCAACATTCAAGTCAAGCTATGATGCATAACTCTCATTCGGACCTAGGTTTAACGCTTCGAAAAAATAGTAACGGTTGGATTTGTCTTGCAGAAGTTCAGTGGGAGTGATGACAGCCTCGCCTGAAGAGTAGTTCACTCGAACGGTTTCATACCCAAGATTTGAGAGGATTCGAACCTGATCGTAACGTCGACTGACCGTTGAAAGAAGCGCGAAGTAGTTTTCAACACCTTGTCTAGCCTCTTCGCTGGGGTTATTGGTGTACTCTATGATCTCTTTGGAGTTGATCAACGTCTCTAAATCTTGTGATAGAAAATCAAGATCCTCTTGGATAACGACCCCAACGGATTCAAGCAGGTCATCAGTAACTTGACGTTCACTGTCGTAACGCGCTGTCTCAGTCTCAATAATCGTGTAACTGTATAGCCCTATTGGAACTAACAGAACAATTAATAATCGTAAAAAGACATTGATGAATAGATTGCTACCAAGAGAGAACTGCATTTATAACTTCCGATAGAAAAGGGATTTGTCCTCATTTAAGAGCAGTCCATTTCTGGCATAATGAAACCAATGTTTTGGTTTTTTTCTTTCTACTTTGTAGCCTTTTCGGTTTAGAGATAAGCTCATTAAGATGACCCATTCAATCACTTCAGCCGAGTTAACCAACCCTCTCTATTACCTACAAAATGCACAGACACTAATCGGCTGGGTCGTTAAGGTTTATCAGGATCTTCTTACAGAAGAAGAGTTAGATAGACTGTCTCAATTTCAGTCATTGAGCGAGCCAGCGAAGGCACTGTTAATAAGAATGGTGATGCGCAGCCAATCTCAATTTTTGATGCGCCACATCGATCACTACCAAGAGATCATAGAGCCAACTGAAGCGCTAATTGATTCATTAGTCAGTGCCAAACTGATAGCACTCAACCAACCGCTATCCGTTCAAGAGTGTTTCAAACTGCTTAATCGGCAAGAGTTGTTGATGCTTCACAACCAACTGAGCTCAAAGCCATTGAGTAAAAGCAGTTCAAAACAGACCCTGTATGACTCACTGCAAAGGAGTAGCACTGCCCCCCTTCCCCTTCACCAGCATCTACCTGTGCTTGGTGATACTCTCCATCTTTTGTGTGATCCGCTGTTTGAGCGTCTCAAGTTGATGTTTTTTGGCAACCTGCATCAAAGCTGGAGTGAATTTGTCGTTACGGAGCTAGGTTACTTCAAATATGAGCCCGTTGAACTTAGCCTAGAGAGTCGAGCGTTTCATCGCAGAGAGGACCTTGATCAATACATCGAATTAGAGCATCTGTTGACCGGCGATAGTCTCTTATCGATTGAAGAGAGAGTCCTAGCCACCCAAAGAATCGAACCGATAAGCAGTTGGCTGGCAGGTCGCAAAGATCGCGTCCTCTATCTATTGGCGAGAGAGTTGGAGCGCGAGGAACAAACACAGGCGCTAAGGGTCTATCAGCAACTGAGTATTCAAGATGCTCACATACGCGAACTCCGCCTGTTAGAGCGCTTAGGGAAACTGGAAGAGTGTCATGAGCGGACACGGCTATTACAAAAGGACAACCCTACCCCGCTAACTCAACTTGCCTACCAGCGTCTGTTAAAACGTAGCAGTAAAAAACTGGGCGTTGAATACAGTGCGTCTACACTCCTAGCCCCGCCTCAACAGAGATTAACCCTGGATCAAATAGAGGGGGTATCCGTTGAACGACAGGTTGCAGAGCACTTAACGAGCGAAAACTCGCACAGCCATTACGTCGAAAACCACTTAATCAATGGACTCTTTGGCTTGCTCTTCTGGGATGTGATCTATGCCCCGGTTCCTGGCGCTTTTTTTAACCCCTTCCAATCCCGCCCAGCTGACCTCTACCGAAGTCACTTCAAAGAGAGACGCTACCCTCTCATCACTGAGGCGATGACTCAAATAGAAACGGGCCAGTATCGTGAAACCATTCGGCAACGATTTAGAGAGAAACAGGGTATAACAAACAGCTTCATCCATTGGTCTGTACTGACAGAGGAACTTGTTGAGCGGGCATTAAATTTTATCCCTGCAGATCATTTAAAAAGGATTTTTGAACGACTTTTGATGGATATTAGAACGCATCGTAGCGGTCTTCCTGATCTGATTCGATTTAACAGTGACGACGAGAGTTATGAACTGATCGAAGTGAAGGGGCCAGGCGATCGCATTCAAGACAACCAAAAACTCTGGCTCGATTTTTTTGTTCGTCATGACATCCCCTGCTCCGTCTACTGGATCGAGTGGAGCCACCCCGAATGAGAGCCCTCTCCGTTCGCACTTTATGTGAGTTTTGTGATCGATCTGGTGATATAGATCTAAGATATACGCCGGCCCCTACAGCGCTGGAGGGAATACAGGGGCATAAACGACTGCAAATGCGTCGTCCCAAGAGCTATATCCCAGAGTTCCCCCTGGCAGTGGATATCGAAGATTTCCAGCTAAAAGGCAGAGCCGATGGTTGGGACCCTAACCAGAATCGTGTTGAAGAGATAAAGACACACCGAGGGGATCTTGAACGCCAGTCAACGGGACAGCGACAGCTTCATATGGCACAACTTCGAAGCTATGGTGCCATGCTATGCATGAGTGAATCACTGCATGAGATCCATCTAAGATTGAGCTACTTGGAGATCGCTTCCGACGAAGTTACACACTTCGACTTTACTGTGAATGCTGCAGAGCTGATCGAAGAGCTCAAACAACGAGTGACTCACTATCAAACCTGGCAGAGCACTCTCGATCAACACCGAGCGGCTCGGCAAAGCCATATTGCGTCGCTCGCTTTCCCTTTTCCCCATTTCAGAAAAGGGCAACGGGAGCTGGCTGAAGCCGTCTACAAAGCGAACAACAGAGCTAAACAACTACTTATAGAGGCACCCACTGGCTCAGGAAAAACCTTGGGCACCCTGTTTCCAGCGATTAAGGCGCTTCAGACCGAGTCGTTGGACAGCCTCTACTATCTGACAACCCGAAATACAGCCCGTAGAGTGGCACTGGATGCCTTTGAGTTAATTCAAAGCGACTCACCCATTCCACTCACGCTCATTGAGATGACCTCAAAAGAGGCGGGCTGCATCGAACCTGACAAACTCTGCCAGGGCGATAGCTGCCCACTGGCAAAAGGCTTTTTTGATCGCCTACCGGCTGCTCGTGATGAAGCGTTTACAAAACAACTACAGACCTTTGATCAGACCGCTCTGCAAAGGCTCGCCAAGCAGCACTCTCTCTGCCCCTACTTTTTAGGGCAAGAACTGGCGCGCTGGGCGGATATTGTGGTGGCTGATATCAATCAATTTCTGGCATCTAGTGCTATTTTGTATGGCTACCTTGTTCAAGATGAGCGAAAGGTCTCGGCACTGGTGGATGAGTCTCACAATTTGATCAGCCGCTGTCGCGACCTCTACTCGCTGGAACTTCGCCAGATTGATTATCGTTTTGATACTAACAATCAGGATTTACAACGCGCCTTGGATTCTGTGCAACGCGCGTGGCAACAGCTGTTTAGTGATCGAACAGGTGAACAAGAATTTATTAACTACCTACCAGAGACATTAGAGAATGCACTGCAGAAACTCTGCTCAGTCATCGGTGAAGAGCTGGCCATGGACCCATCAAGCATGGAGCTGCAAAATCTACTCTTTGCCTCTTCGGCCTATTTAAAGTTGGCTGAACAGTTTGGCGAGCACTCCATTGCCCGAGTAGAGAAACGCCGTAGAGGCAGAGGCGAGTTAGCCATACTCAATATGGATCCATCGCTATTCCTAGTTGAGCGCTGGCAATCTCTTCACAGCTTGACGATGTTCTCTGCCACGCTAAAGCCGTTTGACTACTACCAACAACTGCTTGGTCTAAATGAACCCGTATCAGGGTCGCTGCCTTCACCCTTTGAACCTGACCAGATCCGATTAACCCTTCGCAGAGATATCGATACTCGTTATCAATTCAGAGCGCGTTCGATACAACCTATCGCAGAGTTACTGGTGGAGCTGTATCACCAAAATCCAGGCAACCACCTCTTCTTCTCCTCCAGCTTTAGTTATCTAAACGAGATTGAAAAGGCTGTTGCTGAGATGGACCCAGATATTGATCTGCATCCGCAAAGGCAGGCCATGTCCAATGCCGAGCGACAGGACTTTTTAGATGCTTTTTCACCAACGAGTCGAAAACTGGGTTTGGCTGTACTGGGTGGTCTTTTTTCGGAAGGGGTCGATCTTCCAGGAGATCGACTGATTGGCGTAACGGTTGCCACCTTGGGGCTACCGCCCTTTGATGAGTTTCATGATCTGATGCGAAACAGTTTTGATGAGCGTTTCGGAAAGGGATATGAGTACACCTACCTTTACCCAGGTTTGCAAAAGGTAATTCAAGCTTGTGGGCGTTTAATACGCACGGCTGAGGATCGAGGAACGCTGACGCTGATTGATCCTCGATTTGCATCGCGTGAGATACAGGCGATGCTACCGAGCTGGTGGCCATCGCCTCATCTTCGATAAGGCGCCAACACCAACTCGGCGAACGAACCGTTGGAGCGGTCTTATAAAGGCCGCGATGCACTGGTTAGGGTGACTGGCCTTCAGCCTGTCATCCGCTGCTTCAATTAACTATCCAACATCCCCTGATGCACGATGAAGTCGATGATATCTTGCAGCCCTTTTCCCTCTTTTAGATTGGTAAAGACCCAAGGTTTCTCGGGGCGCATTCGATTGGTATCCGACTCCATTACCGATAGATCTGCACCGACGTAAGGTGCCAAATCGATTTTGTTGATCACCAACAGATCCGATTTAGTGATTCCCGGTCCACCTTTACGAGGAATCTTTTCGCCCTCTGCCACATCGATGACGTAGATCGTAAGATCCGCCAACTCTGGACTGAAGGTTGCACTGAGGTTATCACCACCAGACTCAACAAAGACAAGATCCAGCGTTTTATGTCGTTTAGCCAGCTCTTCAACTGCCGCTAGATTCATTGAGGCATCTTCACGAATAGCGGTATGCGGGCAACCACCCGTTTCCACACCAATGATGCGATCAGGCTCTAGCGCTTCAGCGCGAGTCAAAATCTTTGCATCCTCTTGGGTGTAGATATCGTTGGTCACAACGGCAAGGTTGTAGTGATCCCGCATCGCTTTACACAACGCCTCGAGTAGTGCTGTTTTACCGGAACCTACTGGACCACCTACGCCAATTCGAAGTGGGGATTTATAGTCACTCATGACTGCTCCTAAGATCTAAATAATCGTGTGTATTGTGTTTCGTGTCGACTGCTTGCAATCGCTAATGCTGGCGTCACGCTACTGGGGTTTAATACCCCTTTGGAATGTTCAACTGACTGCTCTAATGAAGAGGCCATTCGTTGCAGCGTCTGCTGGCCTTGTGTCTGACCGAGCGGAATCAGCTTAACGCCAGCCATAACGGCATTCTCTAGCCAGCTCCACAGGTAACCAGCAAACAGTTTATCGCGAGGGATTTGCCATTGATGCGCGGCAATCGCGATCCCTGCTAATTGTGTTCGCTGGCAGGCCTCCAACAAGAGACCTTCTAGGTTTACATCCAACTGGGGAAGCAAGCGCGCTAACGCCGCCCCACGCTGCTTCTCTTCAAGACGGAGCTCTTTGGTTTCGCGCCAAGCGATCAACTCTTTTGTCAGTTGGTTAAATGCCTGTGCATCGGCTTCATATAAGGCGTTAAGCATTCGATCCAGCATCGGTAGCTCAAGTGTCGTTAGGGAGTGATTTAACTGTTCTGTTAACCAGGCTTCAAATCGCTCTTGAGAGTCTACCCAGCCCGCTTCAACCGCCAACTCCAACCCTTGCGAGTAGGTGAATGCACCGACCGGCAGTGACGGACTGATCAGCTGAAAAAGACGAAGATCACTTAGCACGTTGCGCCTGTGCTTTGGTTTTAATACGGGTCGCTAGGGCCAGTGTTGCTGCGATGGAGCCAACAACGGCCAAAGAGAGTGCAGCATGCTCAACTGAGGAGAAGGCATGCCCCAAAGCTGAAGCCAAATTAGAGTGATCACCCGTATGAGCAAAGGCCGCAGTTGGGGCGATCATAAGAAGCGACAATAATTTAATGTTCATTGTTTTATATTCCTGTTAAATACCTAATCTATAAAGAATTAATGTGAATGTTCATGATCATCTGAATGACTGTGTGAATGGCTGTGCGAGTGTCCGTGACTAGAACCACCATAGGCGCCAGCCTCAGGTTCAAACGGCAGTGACTCACAGGTCACTACACCACCCAATCCAACCACCATGTCGTCCAACACATGGTCATGTTGGTAGCTAACATACTCATCATTGATCTCAAGTGGCACGTGTCGGTTACCTAGGTGATAACAGATACGTGATTTTAGAAGTGGGTCACTGGTTCTAACCACTGACAGAGGTTCAGCCGCGGCCTGCACTGTCACAACCACCCCGTCATCATTCGTTAACTGTTCGCCCCCACGAAGTATCTCCCCGCGTGGTAGATCCAAACCGGCCTCTGTACCATTAGAGAGCGTTACTCTCAGACGGCTGCGTATGCGCTGATCAATGGTCAACTCAAGCGTCAGATCGGTTTCAACTGAATGGGACTCCAGCTTTTTATTCAGTTTAATCATCTCGTTACTGTCTTACTTAAAATAGGAAATAGCGCTGCGCCATCGGCAATATTTCGGCCGGTTCACAGGTTAACGTCATGCCATCTGCAGTGACCTCATAGGTTTGAGGATCCACCTGAATATCGGGCTGCCAATCGTTATGAACCATCTGATCTTTGGTGGCGGTTCTACACCCTTTTACAACGCCGATCATCGACTGCAGACCAAGCTCTTCAGCCACTCCAGCAGCGACAGCTGCTTGAGATAGGAAGGTCATTGACGTGCTTTGAGCCGCTTTACCAATGCTGGCAAACATTGGACGATAGTGAACAGGCTGAGGCGTTGGAATGGATGCATTAGGATCGCCCATAGGGGCCGTCGCGATCATACCCGCCTTCAACACCAGACTGGGTTTAGTGCCAAAGAAAGCCGGTTTCCATAACACCAAATCGGCCAGTTTGCCGACCTCAATTGACCCCACTACGTGTGAAATCCCGTGGGCGATGGCCGGGTTAATGGTGTATTTAGCAATGTAGCGTTTCAAACGATGGTTATCGTTGCGCTCAGAGTCCGCTTCTAAAGGGCCTCTCTGCACTTTCATCTTATGCGCAGTCTGCCAGGTACGAATGACAACTTCCCCAACTCGACCCATCGCTTGTGAATCTGATGAGATCATCGAAAAAGCGCCCAGATCGTGAAGGATATCCTCTGCAGCAATGGTTTCACGACGAATACGTGACTCTGCAAAGGCGACATCTTCAGCAATACTGGGATCTAAATGGTGACAAACCATCAGCATGTCGAGGTGCTCATCCACCGTATTAATGGTGTATGGGCGTGTTGGATTGGTCGACGAAGGCAGCACATTTTTAAGCCCTGCAGCCTTGATGATATCCGGTGCATGACCACCACCCGCTCCCTCTGTGTGGTAGGTGTGAATCACACGGTCACCGATCGCATCCAGAGTCGCTTCGACAAAGCCTGATTCATTTAATGTGTCAGTATGAATCGCTACCTGAACATCGTACTTCTCTGCAACGCTCAGGCAGTTATCGATCGAAGCGGGCGTAGTGCCCCAATCTTCATGCAATTTAAGCCCGATGGCACCCGCTTCAACCTGCTCGATTAACGGCTCGGGAAGACTGGCGTTACCCTTACCTAAAAAACCGAAGTTCATTGGTAAGGAGTCTACTGCCTCCAGCATTCGAGCAATGTTCCATGCACCCGGTGTACAGGTGGTTGCATTAGTACCGGTGGCTGGGCCTGTTCCACCCCCGATCATTGTGGTGACGCCTGAGCAGAGCGCTTCATCGACCTGCTGCGGACAGATAAAGTGAATGTGAGCATCAATCCCGCCAGCCGTTAGAATACTGCCCTCACCGGCAATCACTTCTGTACTGGGACCAACGACAATATCAACATTAGGTTGGATGTCAGGATTACCGGCTTTGCCGATCGCAAAGATACGACCATCGCGAACGGCAACATCGGCTTTTACTATCCCCCAATGATCAAGAATCAATGCATTGGTAATGACCAGATCCGGTGTATCAACGCGGCAGGCTTGGCTCTGACCCATACCATCACGGATAACCTTGCCGCCACCAAACTTAACCTCCTCACCGTAGGTCGTGTAATCCTTCTCGACCTCTAACCAGAGCTCGGTATCCGCTAAGCGAACACGGTCTCCTGTGGTTGGACCAAACATTTCTGCATACGCGGTGCGATCAATAACAGACATTCTGATCTCCTAATCCAATTGGCCACTGACTTTGGCTTGAAACCCATAAACAACGCGGTCACCCGTCAGTGCCACCAACTCGACCTCGCGCGACTGACCTGGTTCAAAACGGACCGCTGTTCCCGCGGCAATGTTTAGTCTAAAACCCCGTGCTTTTTCACGGTCAAAAATGAGGGCTTCATTGACCTCATAGAAGTGGTAATGAGAGCCAATCTGAACCGGACGATCACCGGTATTCGCGACGCTGACTTTGATGGTCTCTCGACCCTCATTGAGATTGATACTGCCCGCATCAACTTTGTATTCACCTGGAATCATTAAGCCACCTCTTAAACAATCGGTTCATGGACGGTGACCAATTTAGTCCCGTCAGGGAAGGTCGCCTCAACCTGAACGTCATGGATCATCTCAGGCACCCCCTCCATAACCTCTTCACGAGTCAGCAAGGTGCGGCCATAGTCCATCAATTCAGCAACCGTGCGACCATCGCGTGCCCCTTCCATCACTGCTGCACTGATGAGCGCAACCGCTTCGGGGTAGTTCAATTTCAAACCACGCTCTTTACGACGTTCAGCGAGCAGCGCTGCGGTGAATATCAGTAGTTTGTCTTTCTCTCTGGGTGTCAGTTCCATGATAGTTCCCTTAAGCGGTGTTCATGAGAGTTAATAAATTAGACTTAGCAAAATAGAGACCAGTTTTTATAAAAAGCCTAAAAAGCGAATAAAATCGAACAAATTGCAGACATCGTCTAGAAAAATCCAAAAATTGACAACAATCAGAATAACCCGGCTGGATTTTTGGCAAAAAAAACGCACCACTTAAGTGCGTTTAAGAATTAACTTGGTTCAGGTTGCCCAAATGCGGGGCGCCGCGGCCTCTTTTCCAAGAGATTGAGGTCGAATGAGACGCCAAACGCTAGAAAAGAGGAAAATAACCTCTTGGCTCTGCTCTGAAATGGTGCGAACAACCAGTAGACCATCCATCAGGGTCGCGCCTGAAAGCGGGTCATCTGACAGCAGCTGTTGAACCTGCTCTAACAGATCCTGATCATCAACGGTCGCGACCATCGACGCATAACCTGACACCCCTTTTAAACCGATCGAACTGTCGATCAGGGAAGCTCCATCGGTTGCAAATCGATCGAACATCACAGGTTCGCCGTCACGATAGATTCGCATCTCTGAACTTAACTGCCCGGTTTCAAAACGCTCTTCATTAGAGGGGCGACCAAAGCAGTTGATCTCCCAGCCGATAAAATGAGCGCCCGCCTCTAAATGCACTTCGGTGACAATATGGGATTGGGTGCCTGGGAAGAATATATTCTCCAGTGGCATCCACTCTAAAGAGCCGCCACCAGCGACCGTTAAGCGCTGAGAGACCTCCGCAACAGGGCCGATAGAGCGATAAAACTTAGTCGCCCCTGGTGTTGTCAGTAGAACCTTAGCATCCTTGGAGACCTGCAAATCGATATTGAGGTCATCACCGGCCACCACACCTCCGGGGGGATGTAGCAGGTAGGTGTGGCATACCTCGCCTTCAGGATAAAAGGCGCGCTGTACTGCCAATGGCCCCTCCCGTTTGGAGTCCACCAAGCGCGTCTTATCACCGCGCAGTTGATAACCAAGCGTCAGTTCAGCATGCCACCCTTGGCGGCCAGTCAGTGAGTTCACAATATCCCTTAAACCGTTAGATACTTTGAAACCAATGTATCATCAAGTTGATCCATTGAGCCAGCAGCAACATTGCGCCCACGATCTAGCAGTGTGAAGACATCTCCGACTTTGCGAGCAAAAGGGAGCTTCTGCTCAACGAGCAGAACGGTCAGCCCAAGCTCTTGGTTCAATTGTCGAATTATATCGCCGATCTGCTGGACAATATTGGGCTGAATACCCTCAGTAGGCTCATCCAGGATCAACAATTTAGGATTGACCACGAGTGCTCGAGCAATGGCTAACTGTTGCTGTTGTCCACCACTCAAATCCCCACCACGACGAGCCAACATCTCTTTTAAAACGGGGAATAGATCAAAAATATAGTCCGGTATTTTGCGTGCGCCGCGCGGCAATACAGGCAATCCAATCTGTAGATTCTCTTCAACGGTCATCAACGGAAAAATTTGACGACCCTGTGGCACATAACCAATACCAATATAGGGGCGCTTTTCAACGCTAAGCTTAGAGATATCCTCCCCCATGAAACGAATCTCACCCTGTTTGATCTTGTTGTGCCCCATTACACAGTCCAACAGAGTCGTTTTGCCAACACCATTGCGCCCCATTAAGACACTGCACTCACCCTCTTGAACAGCAAGATCAAGATCCCAAAGGGTGTGACTTTCACCGTAAAACTGATTCACTTTGTTAAGTTCAAGCATCCCACTACTCTCCAAGGTAGACCTGCTTCACGCGGTCGTCATTCTGAACTTGATCCATGGTACCCTCGGCTAACACCGAACCCTGATGCAGCACGCTCACGGTGCGACCACCTTCGGCTAGGTTTCGAACAAACTCCATATCGTGTTCAACCACCACCACTGAGTGTTTTCCGGCCAACGAGATCAGCAGCTCTGCGGTCTTGTCCATCTCTTGGTGAGTCATGCCCGCCACGGGTTCGTCCACCAGAAGAAGTCGTGGCCGCTGCATTAACAGCATGCCGATCTCTAACCACTGCTTCTGTCCGTGGGACAGAGCACCTGCCAGTTTAAAACTGTGCTCCGCCAAACCGATGAGCTGCTGCACGTCGGCAATTCGATCCGACTGTTCAGAGCTTAGCTTGGCAGTATAAAGCGAGATGAAATCTCGATTTTGTGCCATCGCCAACTCCAGGTTGGCAAACACCGATAGGTTCTCAAACACCGTCGGTTTCTGGAACTTGCGCCCTATTCCTGCCTCAGCAATGGCTGGTTCATCCATGTTGAGCAGATCAATCGTTTGACCAAAATAGGCGGTGCCTGTATCGGGTTTTGTTTTACCGGTAATAATATCCATCATGGTCGTTTTGCCAGCACCATTTGGCCCGATGATGCAGCGTAACTCCCCATCTCGTATGTAGAGATTGAGATCATTAATCGCCTTAAAGCCATCAAAGCTAACCGATAACCCTTCCAAATAGAGAAGAATCTGTTTGTCGACATTGAGTCGTTCGCTCTGTGCGGCATTCACAATATCGAACACCTGATCACGACGCATAAACTCTTGCAGTGAGAATCCAGACATTAGACGCTCTCCTTTTTACGAATCAGTCCCACTACCCCTTTGGGTAAAAAGAGCGTGACTAGTACAAATAGACCACCCAGAGCGAACAGCCAAACATCGGGCAACTCGACGGTGAAGTAAGATTTTGCATAGTTAATTAACAGCGCACCGATCACCGCGCCATAGAGCGAGGCACGACCACCCACCGCGACCCAGACCACGACCTCAATGGAGTTCAGAGGCGAAAATTCATTCGGGTTGATGATGCCCACTTGAGGCACGTAGAGTGCACCGGCGACGCCGGCAATCATGGCCGAGATAGTAAATACCCAGAGTTTTATGTTCTCCACACGGTAACCCATAAAGCGAGCACGCGATTCAGAATCTCGCACTGCGACACAGGCTCTGCCCGCGCGGCTTTCAGTTAACGCACGACTGATCAAATATCCGACCATTAAAGCCACAGCACTGGCAATAAAGAGTCCTATCTTGGTCGCATCATCAGACAGACTGAATCCGATAATGTCTTTAAAGTCGGTCAGGCCGTTGTTACCACCAAACCCCATCTCGTTGCGATAAAACGCCAACATTAATGCGTAGGTTAACGCTTGAGTGATGATCGACAGGTAGACCCCTGAAACGCGAGAACGAAAAGCCAGAGCGCCAAAGACATAAGCCAGCAACCCTGGTACCAATAGGACCATTAAGGCTGCGAACCAGAACTGATCAAAACCGCTCCAGAACCAGGGAAGCTCCTGCCAGTTTAGGAAGACCATAAAGTCCGGCAGATCGGGATTCCCATAGACACCTCGATCACCAATTTGACGCATTAGGTACATACCCATTGCGTATCCGCCCAACGCAAAGAATGCCGCATGCCCTAGAGTAAGGATGCCCAAATAGCCCCAAACCAGATCGACTGCAACCGCTAGAAGCGCCAGCGTCAGGTATTTACCCAGTAGAGAGATGGTATAAGTCGGCACATGAAGAGCTGAATCCGCTGGCAGACTGTTCAGCACCGGAACCGCAACAATCAGAGCGATCAAGAGGCCAATAAGCCAACGTCCGCCCTTATCATTTTTAAGAATCTGTAATAGAAACATCGAATTAACCCTCCGCTGCTCGACCGCGTTGTGGGAACAAGCCACGTGGACGTTTTTGGATAAAGAGGATGATGAACACAAGCACTAGAATTTTCGCTAACACTGCACCCGCCCAAGGCTCCATGACCTTGTTTGCCAGTCCTAAGCTCAAGCCTGCAACCAGGGTTCCCCAGAGGTTTCCGACACCACCAAAGACCACCACCATAAAGGAGTCGATGATGTAGGCCTGGCCTAAATTGGGCCCCACATTGGTCAGCTGTGAAAGCGCTACACCGGCCACACCGGCAACGCCCGACCCCAAACCAAAGGTCATCGCATCAACCCACTCAGAGCGAACGCCCATAGCACGAGCCATCGCACGGTTCTGTGATACCGCTCGTACCTGAAGACCCAAGCGGGTTCGCTTCATGACTAGCGACAGAGCAACAAAGACAAACAGACAGAAGAAGATGATGTAAAGACGACTCTCTGTTAGCGAGAGAAGTGGATTGATCTCTATAGAACCGGCCATCCATGAGGGTGTTTCAACACTTCGGTTCAGTGGTGAGAAGATCGAGCGCACGGCTTGTTGTAATACCAGTGAGATACCGAAGGTCGCCAACAGCGTTTCCAGCGGTCGACCGTATAAGAAGCGAATCACACCTCGTTCAATCGCAATACCTACCAGACCAGAGACAACAAACGCTGCTGGAATGGCGACAAATAGGGAGTACTCAATCGAGTTAGGCATCAATAGTTGCACGACATAGGTCGTGTAGGCGCCGATCATGATCAGCTCACCATGGGCCATATTAATAACCCCCATCACACCAAAGGTGATGGCCAAGCCAATTCCAGCAAGTACCAATACCGACCCCAAACTGAGTCCAAAGTAGACAGTCTCAACACCCGAGTAGAAAGAGGCCTGATCTTGGTGAGTCTGTATAGCCTTATTAGCAGCCGCAACAAGCACCTCATCACTGGAGCGCTCAACAAACTGTGTCAGTGCCGCCAGAGCCGCGGGCTCAAGGGTATCCGCAAGTGTTGTAATGGCTTTCGCTGCTCGTGTTGTGTTATCACCGTTTAGGTCCGCCACAGCTAGCACGATATTAAAGGCCTCTAGAACAGAGGAATCGGATTCAGACTTGATGAGCTCACGCAATTGACCCACCACCTCTGGAGTTGCGGTTCCAATCAAATCCAGGGCAGCACTGCGTCGATCCGCTGGACTCTCTGCAAGCAGAGCCGCGGTTGAAAGCAGCGCACCAAATTCAGAACGCAAAGTGTTATTGATACTGACACGTTTAAAGTGGCGCTTATTGTCGATCACAACCAAACTGCCATCACGCAGCCTGATTGCCTCAGCCCCCTTTTCAGCCTTCTCAACTCGATAGAGCTGCTTCTCTTTTTTGTGGTAGTAGAGTTGGCTGTCGAGCATCAGTTGAACTAAGGATAGGGCCTCGCCTGAATCGGTAGCCATCCAGTCGCTAATAATGCGTGATTTTTCAGTAAACTTTGCTTTTGTCAGCTTCTCTTCGTACTGATTAAACTCAGCCTCGCCTGCTAGAACTGGCAGAGCAAGCAGCGAGATGATCAGCATCAGAGAGCTTAGAAGCGATTTTCTAACAGATCGCATCATAATGAGATTCCTTACAGGTGGAAAAAAGGCGGCAGTATCTGCCGCCTGGTCTTTTCTTGTTAAGAAAGATTAGAAGTTCTGACCAGAACAGGTTGCGGTTTTCACGTTGTAGTTCCCGCAAGAGAGTGGCTGGCGCCAGTCTGAGATAAGGTCTTTAGAACCCTCTAGGAAATCAGACCATGCATCACCAACCACCAAACCTGAAGTTGAAGAGACCACTTCAAATTGACCATCATCTTGGATCTCACCGATCAGAACCGGTTTAGAGATGTGGTGGTTTGGCATCATAGTGGATAGGCCACCTGTAAGGTTTGGTACAGAGACACCGATGAGAGCATCTTGGACAGCCGATGGATCCGTTGTACCAGCTTTTTCAACCGCTTTAGCCCACATGTTGAAGCCGATGTAGTGCGCTTCCATTGGGTCATTGGTTACACGATCTTCGTTACCAATGAATGAGTGCCAGTTCTCGATAAACTCATCGTTCACTTCACTATCAACGCTCATGAAGTAGTTCCAAGCAGCTAGGTGACCTACAAGCGGTCCAGTATCCATACCAGATAGCTCCTCTTCACCGACAGAGAAAGCAACCACTGGAATATCTTCAGAGCTGATGCCCTGTGAACCTAGCTCTTTGTAGAAAGGTACGTTGGCATCGCCGTTAATGGTAGAGACAACCGCAGTCTTCTTACCCGCTGAACCGAACTTTTTAATGTCCGATACAATCGACTGCCAATCAGAGTGACCGAATGGCGTGTAGTTCACCATGATGTCCTCTTCAGCAACACCCGCCGCTTTTAGGTAAGCATCCAAGATTTTGTTAGTTGTACGTGGGTAGACATAGTCAGTACCGGCTAGCACCCAACGCTCAACACCCAACTCGTTCATTAGGTAATCAACCGCTGGAATCGCCTGCTGGTTTGGCGCAGCACCTGTGTAGAAGACGTTTTTAGACGACTCTTCACCTTCGTACTGAACTGGGTAGAACATGAGGCTGTCTAGCTCTTCAATAACCGGAAGAACCGATTTACGTGACACCGATGTCCAACAACCGAAGATCGCGTCCACCTTCTCTTTCTCAACTAGCTCACGTGCTTTCTCAGCAAACAGTGGCCAGTTAGACGCTGGGTCGACAACCACAGGCTCAAGTTGTTTACCTAGCAAACCGCCCTTCTTGTTCTGCTCTTCGATCAGCATCAGCATGGTGTCTTTCAGTGTTGTCTCACTGATCGCCATTGTGCCCGACAGTGAGTGAAGCACGCCCACTTTGATCGTATCAGCCGCCATTGCAAGATTCGTTGCAGAAACAGCTAAGGCTAGCGCAGCAGATTTAAACATAGTTGATTTAGACATCAGGGTCTTCTCCTTTGATTAGTAACCTAGATGTTTTTCTTATTGCAGAGTGCGTGCCAGTTTTTGAAATAGTCCGTAAATTAATTTTATTTATGTTTAAAAACAATAAGATAAACAATTAATATTATTCTATTTGACGCATATGAAGAGATTTTGCAGTGCACCATTAAGTGACATTTGCGACAGGAATGCGCACCAAAAGATCGCAAAAGTAAATTTTTAAGGGTATTTTGGTGCACTTGTTTGGGGTTGTGGGATTAGCCATATAGCGGCTGACAGGCGAGAACTCAACTACGGAGCTGCCGTGACTGGCTTCAGCCTGTCATCCGCAGTCAGAAACGATCGCCTCATCTACGATAAGGCTCCAACATCAACTCGGCACGCGAACCGTTGGAGCGGTCTTAAAAAGGCCGCGATTTTTACCGATATAAATCGCCTCATCTTCGATGAGGCTCCAACATCAATTCAGCGTGCGAACCGTTGGAGCGGTCTTGAAAAGGCCGCGATTTTTACCGATATAAATCGCCTCATCTTCGATGAGGCTCCAACATCAATTCAGCGTGCGAACCGTTGGAGCGGTCTTGAAAAGGCCGCGATGCGTGCTGATAAAAATCGCCTCATCTGTGATAAGGCTCCAACTGAAAAGGCCCCATAAGGGGCCTTTGATCGATTAGAAAGGTAAGTTAAAAACTTACTCCTCTTCCTTCTTAGGATGAGGCATAAACAGGTTGAGTACGATGGCGCAGACTGCTGCTGGTAGTAGACCTGTTGTTAAAAGCGCCTTAACTGTACCGTCTAGGTGCTGAAGCGCTTCTGGAACCTGCATTAGACCCAGGCCAAGTGATAGTAATACTGCAAAGATCACCATGTTACGGCTGTTCCAATCCACATCAGCCAGCATCTTCATACCTGAAGAGGCAACCATGCCGAACATCACGATAACACCACCACCCAATACTTCGATTGGCACAGTAGAGATGAGAGCACCCACTT
Organism: Marinobacterium sp. xm-m-383; assembly: GCF_013283255.1. Classification (NCBI taxonomy): domain Bacteria; kingdom Pseudomonadati; phylum Pseudomonadota; class Gammaproteobacteria; order Oceanospirillales; family Oceanospirillaceae; genus Marinobacterium; species Marinobacterium sp. xm-m-383. The sequence goes on from NZ_WBYT01000001.1 coordinate 608,088, forward strand.
TAGGGATCAGACCACAAACGATCAGGAAGATCGCACCAATGGTTGCCACGTGACGACTCATCATACGCGTCATTGCGATCAGACCAACGTTTTGCGAGAAAGATGTATTTGGCAGTGCACCAGCTAGAGCAGATAGCGCTGTACCTAGACCGTCTGCATAAGTTGCGCCTTTGATCTCAGTATCAGTTGCTTCACGATCCGCACCACCTTTGGTGATACCCGATACGTCACCCACTGTCTCAATCGCAGAGATGAATGACATAAGTGCGATACCGATGATGGCACCTGCGCCGAACTCGATTCCGAATGGGAAGAGCTGTGGCAGCGCAAAGCTTGCAGCACGGCCGACGTTACCGAAGTTAACCATACCCATAAAGTAGGCCAGAACGTAACCTGCAATCAGACCGATCAATATAGCCGCTGAGCTGATCATGCCTTTACCGTAGAATTTCAGACCTAGGGTCACCACAATAACGGTACCAGCAACAGTCCAGTTCTCTAACGAACCAAACTCAGGCTTACCAATCGCCGGAACGCCACCTGCCGCGTACTGAATACCCACTTTAAGAAGTGACAAACCGATCATCAGCACGATCAGACCAGTTACCAATGGAGGCAAAGCAAAACGAAGGCGACCAATAAATGGCGCTAGCGCTGCTTGGAATAGACCACCGACTAGGACACCACCGGTCACCATAGCCATCGCTTCTACACCCTTACCCGCTACCAATGGGATAAGAATAGGAATGAATGCGAAACTGGTACCTTGCACAATCGGAAGACGTGCACCCACAGGGCCTGCACCAATTGTCTGAAGCAGTGTTGTAACACCCGCAAGGAGCATACACATCTGCATCATGTAGATCATGTTAGGGAAGTCAGGTGAATTTGAACCAAAGCCAAATCCCGCTGCACCCGCAACGATGATCGCTGGGGTTACGTTTGCGATAAACATCGCCAGTACGTGTTGAATGCCTAGCGGAATTGCTAGATGCATCGGTGGGGTGTAATTCGGGTCGCGCATCTGCGCTGCCGAAATCTTTTCATTGCTCATTATTGCCTACAAACAACTGCTCAATGCAGCTTTCTTATTTTTTGTTAGCACATAAAATGCCAACATCACTAACCCATTGATATAAATGGATAAATCATTAACCAATAGGTCAGAAACTTAAGCTGTTGCACCTTTTATGTGCATCCAATTTAACTTGACGCACCGTTATGCGCCAGCTTTTTCAGCTCGGCGCCCAAACACCTTAGCCAAATTGCGATTACCCGGTGACTCATCCAGAGCCAAACGCTCTTCAATATGATCTAGGTGCTCACCCATTAAACGTTTCGCCTCCTCGGCATCACCGAGCTTCAGCGCATCCAGCAGACGACTGTGCTCATCAATGGCACAACGACTCCCCTCTTTGGCCTGATAGAGGGCGATAATTAACGAGGTTTGCGGTACCAGGGAGTGAAGAAACCCCTCCAGGGGTTTATTGCCCGAGAGTCTTGCTAACTCTAGGTGGAATTCACCCGACAAACGAATGGCCGTCCCTTTGTCGGCAGCCGCACTGCTTTTATGCTCCTGCTCGATCAGATCATAGAGTTTCTTAAATTCACCTTTGATCGACGAGGCACGCTCTGCCACCCTCTCAACAATGGCTAACTCCATAAGACGACGAGCATCTAGAATCTGACGAGCATCCAAGACATCGGGTTCAGCAACAAAGGCACCACGGTTGGGTTCAAAAACTGCTACACGCTCGTGGGCTAAACGACTGAGCGTGCGTCGTATAATGGTTCTAGATACACCAAAGATTTCACCCAAGGACTCCTCTTTCAGGCGAGTACCGGGCCAGAGCCGTTGCTCTAAAATAGCGTCAAAAATCTCCTCGTAGATATGCTGATCTTGAGTCTTAGATTTTTGACGTGTGGATTTAGGCTCAACCACTGTGAAAACTCTTACTTAGCTACCGCGGTAAGTTGAGTAACTGTAGGGCGAGATCAGAAGCGGTACATGGTAGTGCGCTTCTTCGTCAGCAATACCGAAACGGATAACAACCTGATCCAAAAAAGCAGGCTCAGCGAGCTCAGTGCCGCGACGTCTAAAGTAATCACCCGCCATGAAGTGCAACTCATAGACCCCTTTGACACACTCCCCCTTAGGAAGAATTGGAGAATCAACACGACCGTCGTCATTCGTCACTGCAGAAACCACTTCGATTAATTGCCCCTCTTCAACCTTAAAAAGGGTTAGCTCAATCCCTTCACCAGGACAACCGTTGGCAGTGTCTAAAACATGAGTTGTTAGATAACCGTTCATATGAAATCCTCAATATTGATTAATTATGTATACCGATTTGTATACATAAAATCTAACAAATAGAGCAATAGTCGACTAAAGTCTATCGGATAATTGGCATTATCTGCATGATTAGAGCCTGTTTAATGCTTTTACGCTATTTACCTGACTGACAAATTGTATACAATCTGCTCATCAATATTGGAGTTTTAGGTATGAACAACTACCCTCGCGATCTGGTCGGTTACGGAAAGAATCCACCGCACGCAGCTTGGCCGAATGAATCGCGCATTGCTCTCTCATTTGTACTCAACTACGAAGAGGGAGGCGAGCGCTGCATTCTTCATGGCGACTCAGAGTCTGAAGCCTTTCTTTCGGAAATGCCTTCCGCTGTCCCCTTCCCAGGTCAACGCCATATGAGTATGGAGTCGATCTATGAGTACGGAAGTCGCGCCGGTGTATGGCGCTTATTAGATACCTTCCAAAAACGGGATATCCCTCTGACCATTTTTGGTGTTGCGACTGCATTGGAACGCCACCCTGATGTCACCCAAGCGTTCGTTGATGCTGGATATGAGATCTGTTCACACGCTCTAAAATGGATTACCTACCAAGAGATGCCGATGGAGCAAGAGCGTCAAGAGATGCAGGAAGCCATTGAGATCATCGAGCGAGTAACCGGACAACGCCCACTGGGTTGGTACACCGGTCGAGATAGCCCCAACACTCGTCAGTTAGTTATGGAAGAAGGTGGATTTCTTTACGACTCCGACTCCTACGCTGATGACCTGCCCTACTGGGTCGATGGACCGAAAGGCAAACATCTCGTTGTCCCCTACACACTGGATACCAACGATATGCGTTTTGCGCAGGTGCAAGGCTTCAATACCGGAGAACACTTTTTCCAATACTTAAAAGATGCCTTTGATGTCCTCTACGCAGAGGGTGAGACATCCCCTAAAATGCTATCGATCGGCATGCACTGTCGTCTGCTGGGTCGCCCTGGACGTATTGCCGCGCTGCAACGTTTCTTAGATTACGTTCAAAGTCATGACAAGGTCTGGTACGCACGTCGCATCGATATTGCCCGTCACTGGCATCAATACCACAAACCTGAGGCTTAATGATGAGTGTCACCTTTGCATTTGGATCGCCTAGCGAGCTAACAAAACAGGAATTCGTCACCAAATTTGGTGGCATCTATGAGCACTCCGCTTGGATTGCTGAACAAGCATTTGATCAAGGGATCACAGCAGAGCACGATCTCATTGATGCGCTTCACCACTTAATGGCCGACTGTTTCTTGAGTGCTAGCCATGAGGAGCAGCTCGGTGTCATTGTTGCCCACCCTGACTTAGCCGGCAAAGCGGCACGAGCAGGCAAACTAACGGCTGAATCGACGTCAGAACAGGCCAGCGCGGGTATCGATACACTAACCGACGAGGAGTTTGCTCGCTTTACCGAGCTCAATGATGCCTACAAAGCCAAATTCCAATTTCCATTTATCATGGCCGTTAAAGGGAGCAACAAACATGCAATCCTCTCTGGCTTTGAGGAGCGTATCAATAACTCGCCAGAGCAAGAGTTTGCTCAAGCGTTAGCCGAAATAAATAAAATTGCCGCATTCCGTCTGGCCGATTTGTGAGGTTGTATAGATGAACGAACAGAAACTGAAACGCTTAGTTAACCTTGCAGATGCTCGCCTAGGAGCCAAAGCGACCTTTGTTACCGATGACTGGTTCGCCGAAGTGAACCGCATGCTAAATCCTGAACCCCCTGTCTGGAAAGAGGGTGTTTACGATGATGCTGGTAAGTGGATGGATGGCTGGGAATCACGCCGCAAGCGTTTTGAAGGTTATGACTATGCAATCATTCGTCTTGGCGCACCGGGCATGATTCAAGCCATAGAGATCAACACAAACTTCTTTACCGGAAACTTTCCTCCGTCAGCTTCTGTCGATGTCTGTTACTCGCCAGATCAGGATCCAGATGATAAAACTAAGTGGTACACACTGCTTCCATCGGTCGATCTTCAGGGCGATAGCGAACACCTATTTGAAGTGAACAACGATCAGCCTTGGTCTCACGTTCGCCTAAACATCTACCCAGACGGTGGCATTGCGCGTTTCCGAGTCTATGGACGTCCGTTTATCGACTGGGATTCGGTCGACAACTCACAAAGCATCGATCTAGTCTCGGCACTGAATGGCGGTTGTGCCCTATCCTGTAGTGATGAGCATTTCGGGAAAATGGGCAACCTAACCAATCCTGGCCGTGGCGTTAATATGGGTGATGGCTGGGAGACAGCACGCCGCCGCTCACCAGGCTATGACTGGGTCATTCTGGCATTAGGTAGTCCAGGGGTTGCAGAGGAGATCGAGATCGATACTGCTCACTTTAAAGGCAACTTCCCTGACAGCTGTGACATTCAAGCGGCCTATGTTCGTGGCGGTTCACCTGAACAGATCGCCACTCAGAGCCTGTTTTGGAAAACACTCTTACCTAACCAGAAGCTAAGCGCCGACTCGATTCACAAATTTTCTGTAGATCCTGAGTTTGGACCGATTACTCACGTTAAGCTCAACATCCACCCAGATGGTGGTGTGTCGCGCTTAAGAGTCTTTGGTAAACCAACCCTTTAATAGGAGTGAATGATGAGATCTCTGACCATTGAACCGTTAACAAAAGAGGCTTTTGAACCTTTTGGCCAAGTAATCGAGACGGAAGGCTCTGATCACTTTCCTATTAACAATGGCTCAACTCAGCGGTTTCATCAATTGGCAACGGTTGAACTGAATCGCCAAGAGGACCAAGCCATTATCAGTATCTTCAAGGCAGATACCTTAAGTTACCCGCTCGAAATCAAGATGCTTGAGCGCCACCCTCAGGGGAGTCAAGCCTTCATCCCGATGGAGCGCCAACGCTTTCTGATCGTCGTCGCGCCACCTGCAGATCAGCCTAACCCAAACGATATTCGCGCTTTTATTAGCAACGGGCGTCAGGGTCTGAACTACGGTAAAGGGGTGTGGCATCACCCTATCCTAGCGCTAGAGAACGGCAGTGATTTTCTGATCGTTGACCGCAAAGGCGAAGGTAATAACTGCGACGAACACTTTTTTGCTGACGGAGAGATCACTCTTCTCGATGCAGATATTAATCATTTAAACGCTTAGAGGTCGATATGGATCCGCACTACACAGAATGGCTCAACCTACTGGTCCGCTGGATACACATGATCGTTGGTATCGCGTGGATTGGTGCCTCTTTCTACTTTGTCTGGTTGGAGAACAACCTAAACCGTAAGAGTCCTAGAGAGGGTCTATCGGGCGATCTATGGGCCATCCACGGTGGTGGTATCTACCATCTAGAGAAGTACAAACTTGCCCCGCCACAGATGCCGGAAAACCTACACTGGTTTAAATGGGAAGCGTACACCACCTTCCTCTCTGGTTTTACCTTGTTGGCAGTTGTCTACTACCTAAATGGCGAACTCTACCTACTCGCCCCTGGCTCAGGCCTAACTGCATGGGAAGGCATTGCGATCAGTATCGCGTCACTGATCGCAGGTTGGTTTATTTATGATTTCTTGTGTGAATCACCCTTAGGTAAACAACCGGCACTGCTTGGATTGGTTCTACTGATGCTGCTGATTATTGCGGCCTGGGCCTTTACTCAGGTGTTCAGTGGTCGTGCTGCCTACATTCACATCGGCGCCATTACCGGCACCATGATGGTGGGTAACGTATTCCGCGTCATCATGCCGGGACAGCGTGATCTGGTTGCAGCAATTAAAGAGGGTCGCGAACCTGATCCAAAACAGCCCGCTCGTGCCCTGCTTCGCTCTCGCCACAACAACTACCTGACGCTGCCAGTGCTGTTCATTATGATCAGCAACCACTACCCAAGCACCTATGGCCATGAGTGGAACTGGGCCATTCTATTTGCGATTGCGTTGTTGAGTGTCGGTGTTCGCCACTACTTCAATACCCGCCACGAGAGTCAAAAATTTGCATGGACACTCCCCTTCGCGGCTCTGGGTATGATCTGCCTTGCTTATGTGACGCACCCTAATCGAGGTATGGAAGCTACCCTAAGCAGTAACAACGTCACCCTGGCGCAAGCGACTCAGATCGTCTATGAGCGCTGCACTAGCTGTCACGCTAAGAACCCAACCAGTGAGATGTTCACTGCTCCCCCTGCCGGTGTCATTCTGGAGACAGAAGAGGATGTTCTAATGAGCGCTGCACGCATTCATGCACAGTCTGTCGCGACTCAGGCGATGCCTTTAGGCAACCTAACGGGCATGCTACCGGAAGAGCGCGTCATGCTCGGGCAGTGGTTTAACGCTTTAGATAAATAGTCGAACAATGGGGTCAGACCGAAGGTCAGACCCCAATCGCCTCATCTTGGATAAGGCTCCAACAAAAGCATCCAGTTGGAGCGGTCTTGCAAAGGCCGCGATTCTCTAAAAAAAATCGCCTCATCTTCGATAAGGCTCCAACAAAAGCATCCTGTTGGAGCGGTCTTGCAAAGGCCGCGATACTCATCCATCCAATCACATTCGCTTCGGCTTCGCCTAGATTCTACAATAGGGACACCAACCTTATAGAGGCTCCCAGCTGTGAACCGTCGAATTGCCACTCTGATTGCGACTGCACGACCCAACTTCTTAATCCTTACCTTCGTCTGTGTCTTGTTAGGCATCGCAACGGCGAGCCAGGTCACATCCATAAATCTTGGATTAGCTGCACTAGTTCTTATCACTGCGCTATTGGCTCACATAAGCGTCAACATGCTCAATGAGTACCATGACTACTGCTCAGGCTTAGACTTAACCACTGATCGAACCCCCTTCAGTGGCGGCAGTGGTGCGCTTCCCAGCCATCCTGAGTCTGCTAAAGAGGTTAAAAGTGTCGCATTAACACTGCTTTCACTGTGCACGCTGTCTGGGCTCTATTTAATGCAACAGAACCTTGCTCTGTTAATGCCTTTGGGGATTTTGGGTCTCTTTATTGTTTTAACCTACACCCCGGTACTGAACAGACACCCAATCGCTTGCCTAATCTCTGCGGGAATTGGCTTTGGGCCGATCATGGTTTTGGGTACCCACATTAGCCTGACCGGCGGTCTGGCAGAGCAGGCTGTGCTGGCGTCCATCATTCCATTCTGTCTAGTGAACAATTTACTGCTATTGAATCAATACCCGGATATCGATGCAGACAGTGCCTCAGGCCGATACCACCTGCTCATCGCTTATGGACGCCATACCGGCGCCAAGGTATACACCCTATTTAACTCGGTTATGATCGCTGGGATGGTACTGCTTATTCAGACAATGGGAACAGATCTATTTGGGCTACTAGTTGGTGTGGTTGTTTCAACCGCCGCGATCAGGCTCTCTATTTTGGTTTTAAACAATGCCGCTAATCAGACGAAACTCAATCAATTGATGGGCCCCAATGTTGCGCTCACACTGGCTACACCTACGATGTTATCGATCTTAATGATGTGGAGTTAAGGCAAAAAAATGGGGCCAAAGGCCCCAAAGATCACTGCGAAAACGGTTAAATCATTCACAAGAAGAGAGTGATAAATCACGCTCTGGAAAGATGTAAGTATCATAGCACCATTATTACCAAAAACAATAACCTAATCACAAAATGTCATATAAAATTTTGGCACAAAAAAACCCGGCACAATAACCGGGTTTTTGTAAGGAATATGATTAGTTCAACGGAGGAACTGCATCAATCCAATGTTTTTCAGCGTAGTCACGCTGCTCTACACCCTTACGTGCTTGGTAGTGAGCACGAGCAGCAAGATCCATTGCTTTCTGGAATTCACCAGCAGCAATCGCCTCTTTAGACTCTTTCAAGTACTTTTTAGTATCACGCCAAGCAAAGCCTGCTTCTTGTGACTCTTTGTACTTAGCCTTAGCAGCATCGAATAGTGCTTGAGCATTTTCAGCGTTAGCTGGTTTCGATGCCAAAGCTTCTTCGATTGTCTGTGTGCTGTACTTCTTGCCGTTCCATTCAAACGTGCCGTTAGCACCTTGAAGGGCACGAGCTGCATCAAATGCTTCACTGAAGCTTTGAGCAGAAGCCATAGAGCTCAGTGTAAGTGCAGCAACAGCTGCGATCGAAATGATCTTTTTCATCTGTTTGCCCCTTACTTACGTGCGCCAGGACCGTTAACGATGAGACCGTTAGACATGTAAGTCTGGAAGTACTCAAGGTTACGGAAAGTTTCGCTTTGTGGCTTCAAGTACTCTGAACGAGAGTCACGGTGACAGCCTTCGTAACGACGGTGTAGTGTACCGATGTTACCCCATTTAGAACGTACTACAGGGAAGTGTGTAGTGTGTCCTAGCGCTGGGCTTGGAAGGTCGGCACGGACCAAACGGTTAGTACCAGTCAAGTGACAGTCAGCACATGATAGGTTCAACTGACCACGCTTAGAGTAGAAGAACTTCTTACCATCAAGGTAAGCTGCTTTCGCCTCATCATTTGGAATCTCAATTGCAAACTCGTTGCCGCGTGAAGTGTAGGCCATGTATGCAGAGATCTCTGCAATAGCACCCTTCTTCCAGCCTAGTGGCTTCTCACCGTTTGTCATACGACACTCGTTGATAGCCATCTCTAGAGTTACAACTGTTTTACGCTCGTCGTTCCAGTAAGGGAAGTTTTGACGAATGCCAATACCACCGTTTTCGAAACAGTCAGCGTAACCTTTGCCGTTTGCGAAAGGCGTATTGAATAGCTCTTCACCCTTTTCGAGGTCTAGCTCGTAAGGAGGGAACTCTTCAATCTCTTCCCACTGCGCACGAGACGCAGCGTCAACAGCATAGATACCGTTTACGTACTCACTCATTGGAGTGTCTGGGAAACGGTTTTTCATATATTCTTGCAGTGCAATGCGGTCAGCTTCTGGATCGACAGTTGCGACAGTAGCTCCCGTAGTTGCTGCCATTGCCATTTGGCTAGCAGCTGCAACACTCAAACCAAGTAGTGTGCTTTTTATTATATTCATGCGTCCTCCGTAAGCAGAGATCAATTACTTGATCTTTGCAGATTCGGTGCCAGTTGCGCCTGTGTTTTCAGACCAAGCAACAGATAGTTCTTCACCCTTAGCGCCACCTTCGAAAGTGAATGCTAGGTATGGGTTTTTAGAGATAGCTGTGTTTAGGTTCGCTTCAAACACGACTTTGCCGCCGTGAGAAACAGACACAGTATCCAGGAACTTAGCTGGGATAAGATTACCATCTTTACCCTTTTGAAGACCTGTATCCATGTTGTGTTTAGCCATCATTTTAACGGTAGTTTTACCGCCACGTGCGCTAGCTTTAACTCGAAAAATCTTAGCCATTATACTTCTCCTAATCTAAACCGCTTATTAACCGCCACAGCCACCGATAGTGACTTTAACTTCTTTGGTAGCGCTGTAAGTCTTGCCACCAGCCTTAACAACTGCAGTTACGTTAGTTGTTTTACCCATGCGTACACGAGTAGACACGTCTGCAGCAGTACCAGCAGGGATACCGAACTCAGCCGCTAGAGGCGTTGGGTTCTGCTCTACAAAGATAGCCATTGATTCAACGTTAGCCAGCTTAGATTCAACTGATACAGGTACAACTGCACCGTTCTCAGCGATATCTGGAGCTTTCAACATTACGTCAGCACTTGCTTCTGCAGCGCTTCCGTATAGTGCGTTTAGCGCATCAGCTTGTGATTTTGCGTTAAATGCATCTTTATTCCATGCAGCAACTGCCACGCGTGGCATCATTGCACCTAGACCGATTAGCGCACCGCTTGCAGCGATCGCTTTTACAACTGTACGACGATTCATGCTCATTTTACTCCACCTAAATCGAGTCTAATTAGTACTGATAAATGTATTCTACGACTGCGTCGATTTCATCTTCTGTCAAAATATTATGCTTACCCATTGGTGGCATGATAGACAGAGGATTCTTCGCAGTAGCATCCCAAATTTGAGCACGAAGCTCAGCTTTATTTGGGTAGCGTGCTTTCATAGCAATAATCATAGGTCCCTGGTTACCAGCTTGGTTGGTAATAGGATCTTGAATGTTGTGACAAGCAACACAGTTACCACGTGACTTACCGTGGTAGATTGCTTGGCCTTCTTTGATCATCGCTTCGCTATGTGAACCCGCGACTGCAGAACCGGTGAATGCTACACCTGCAACTGCTAGGGCTGAGATCAACTTTCGCATGGTCACTCCTTCAGTGATCGTGCACTTTCGTGCTTGTTATTATAAAAAACAGGGCGGCGTTAACCGCCCCGCCATCCGTCAATTATTGACTAGATTCTGCCATGTAGGCAACCGCATTAGCGACAGCTTCGTCAGATAGGTCCATACGACCACCTTTCGCTGGCATAATGCCGTTATCACCCTGGTAGCCATTGATCGCGTGGTCTACTAGGACATCCATACCTTGTGCGATACGTGCTTCCCATGCAGCCTGATCACCTAGCTTAGGTGCGCCTGCGATACCCATACCGTGACATGCGGCACAAGCACCTTCGTAAGTCGCCTTACCCTCTTTAGCAGCAGCTGATAGCTCAGCAGGCTTAGCAGAGTGAGACTCCTCTTCAACTTCAACACCCAGTGCTTTTAGACGCTCTTTCTCTTTCGCTTGCTCAAGAGCGTGTTGCTCTTCGTGAGAAGCGGCAGGACCGTCAGCACCTTCAACGAAGTGACCGACTGGGGTTACACCACCGATAGTACCGGTGATCATGATCGCATTAGGATCTTTACAGTCAGACATACAACGCGTGTTCTTAACATCAGGACGCGGATCTACGAAGAAATTCTCTTCGTTTGGCATCTTGATGTCAGCAAGGTTTTCATTTGTTAGTACGAAGTCATCTTCTACGATCTCGTTCATGTACAGAATGTACGCAGAGATTGCGTATGTCTCATTCGGAGTCAATGAACGTGGAGCCGTAAATGGCATCGCACGGTAGATGTAATCGTAAAGAGTCGAAGCGAAAGGCCAGTAAGAGCCTACAGTTTTAGTAGGACGGTCCTGAGCAAGAGTACCCTGACCACCTACAAGCACTGGCCAACGGCCTTCACCTTCACCAAATAGACCGTGACACACAGCACATTTAGCTTCGTAAAGACCTTCACCGTCTTCTACCGAACCTTCACCTACTGGAAGACCCATACCGTCAGGACGTACATCGATGTCCCAACCAGCGATCTCTTCAGCAGTCGCGGTACGACCGAAGCCGAATGATTCACCCGCGTTTACAGAACCAGCAACTAGTGAGCCGGCAACTGCAGCAGCAACTAGGGTTGGCTTAAGAGAGTTGAACATTCGAAACCTCCCCAGTGTTAGCAACTTTCCAAGTATGGATAGCGTTCTTGTGGTAGATAGACTCAACACCACGAACTTCACGAAGCTGCTTAAGTGTTGGCTGTACGTAACCTGTCTCATCGATCGCACGCGCTTGTAGCAACCATGGCTGACCATCCCACTTAGTCACAAGACTGAAGCGAGTCAGAGCTTTTTCAAGAACTAGACCTTTCAGGTTAGCTGGCGTCCAAGAGACACCGCCGTCGAACGAGATATCTACCTGTTTGATCTTACCACGACCAGACCATGCAAGACCTTCGATCTCGATCATGCCTGGGCTAAGGATTGGTTTTTCAGGACATGGGCTAGTGATAACCGAGTTAGTTTCCTGAACGAATGTAAAGCGACGCGCACGGCCATCAGCCATGAGGTCTGTGTACTTAGACGTCTCTTCACGGTGGTGCCAAGGCTTATCACCGACTTCAAGACGACGAAGCCATTTAATAGAGGTATTACCTTCCCAACCTGGGTTAAGAAGACGAACTGGGTAACCCTGTTCTGGACGAAGCATCTCACCGTTCTGTGCGTAAACAATCAGAGCATCATCAAGACACTTCTCGATTGGGATAGAACGAGACATGTGCGCACCGTCAGCACCTTCAGCAAGTACCCACTTACCTTCTGGTTTAACGCCCGCTTCTTCAAGAAGAACGCGTAGAGGAACACCTGTCCACTCACAGCAGCTTAACATGCCGTGTGTAAACTGAAGCGCTTCCATCTGCGCACCACGCCACTCCATACCACCGTTCGCTGGACACTCAAGGAACTTGATGTGCGACTCAGATGGGAAGCGCATTAGATCTTCCATAGTGAAGATCAGTGGGCGCTCAACAAGGCCGTGGATGATTAGACGGTGCTCTTCAGGATTAATTGTTGGAACACCACCGTGGTAGCGCTCGAACACAAGTCCGTTTGGCGTAATGATACCTTTCAGCTCGTGAAGAGGTGTCATTGAGATTGAAGAGATAGACTCAGCTGTCAACCAAGGTACGGTACGACGAACAACATCACTTTCGAATTTCGAAGGGTTGCCGTACGGGTATTCAATAACACCGTGACCTAGCTGCTTACCCCAAGTTGGCTCATTTGGTGGCAAGTTGTTTGAGTTAAGTAGAGCATCAGATGCCGTTGCAGTGCCTGCGACACTAGCAGCAGCAACACCGCCTACAGCAGCGATACCCTTGCGGAGAAAATCACGACGATCGTTAGTAGAGAGTCCTTCTGACTCGCTCGCAAGCTGGGACATTAGCTCACGTGTCGTCGGCCCTTTGATGATTTTGGCCATCAATTGCCTCCCGGCTGTTTGTGAATTATCAAAATTAGTTCTAGCGGAACGAATTCTACGTTCCCAATCACCATATATGCAAATTAATTATAGCTATATAAAGCTTTTAGCTATAACGAATCGATATAAGTCGGTTTAGTGACAATAAAATGACAGCCAAACCCACGGAACTACAAGGATTAACCTACCACACAGGAAACTTATGACCATCAATAAGCTATCGGCATTAGCCTAAAGGACTAGTGCGGTGCAACATAATAAAAATCGGGATTTTAGAAGATTTGCAGCCTTTTACAGGGAGGTGATTTCTATCTTTTCGACCACTTGAACGGCCGACTGTTTGTCAACTGTATCGGCGTGTGATGTAGTCAATTTTAGAATGGTTGACTCATCCTCAATACCGTGAGCATATCCGGTTTTGAGGGATTTAAAATCAAACAGCTGCTCATCGGCCAGATGCGACGGAACGACATTGCACATCGCCCTGAACATAGACTCAATACGACCCGGAAACTGCTTATCCCACTGATTCAACATCTCTTTAATGGATGCACGCTGCAGATTCTCTTGCGAGCCACACAAGTTGCAAGGAATGATCGGGAAGCCCTTTATCTCAGCGTACTCGGCAATATCCTTTTCACGCGAGTAGCTCAGCGGGCGTATCACCATATTTTTTCCATCATCTGAGACCAGCTTGGGCGGCATCCCCTTCAGCTTACCGCCATGGAACATGTTTAAGAACAGCGTCTCAATAATGTCATCACGGTGATGTCCTAGCGCTATCTTGTTGGCACCGATCTCATCTGCAAAGCCATACAGCGTGCCGCGGCGCAGACGCGAGCAGAGACCACAGGTGGTCTTGCCCTCAGGAATAACCGACTTAACCACCGAGTAGGTATCTTTCTCGATGATGTGGTACTCAATATCTAAAGAGTCGAGGTAGGCTGGAAGAATGTGTTCAGGGTATCCCGGCTGTTTCTGATCCATGTTGACGGCAACCAGATCAAAGTGGATCGGCGCACTTTTCTGTAGGTTGATCAGAATATCGAGAAGCGTGTAGGAGTCTTTACCACCGGACAGACAGACCATCACCTTATCGCCCTGCTCGATCATGTTGAAGGCCTCTATCGCCTGTCCCATTTCACGTCTGAGTCGCTTATGCAGCTTATTGAAGCGAAGCTTCTGCTTGCGATTGAGCTCATCTTGCTGGGTGTCGTCTTTCATGGTCTATCCGATCTAAATAATGTTTTGCCTAGTTAAATGGCGGCGCAAGTATAACGAAAAGGCAACAAAGCGACAGCCCTTACTGATCGCCTAACGCATCGAGCCAACCTATTTCACTGGCAGTCGCGGGCCCTATGTGAGCAAAACTCAAATCGGAGGGTAATACAGCCACTCCGGGCACAAGCGGAATCCTACCCCCCATCACCTCAGCTCGAGATTGAGGATAGAGCGGCACTTGAACAGGGTCGGCAAATCCATCCGGCCAAACCGGCTCAGCGGTTTCGGGATCATAACGATCCAAAGCCCCCAAAGTATGCAGCGCCTCATGGACCGCTACAAAGTGATTCAAGCCCTGAAAACGATCTGACGCGAAACCATTTACCAGCCCGATCCTACCCTTTTGCAAACCCAAGGAGTGTTTCATGGTGCTATTAAGCGTTGGTGAATAGTAGTTCATGAAGACACGAATAGTATTGTCATCCGCATCAAACTGATCATTCCCAGCCACCCACAAGCGCATTCGCAAACCCCACCATAGAGAGTCCAAAATACTCGCAGATTCTGGCGCTTCAGGCGGAAGTGACGTGACCACAGGATAGAGCTCGACCGACAGAGGCTTTTCAAGGGGAAGACCGTAGCGCCTAGACTCATCAGAGAAGAACTGCTCGATGTCGTTAAAATCGTCATCAGATAGCGTTGCAAGGTACTCTGCTGTTGCGATCGTTTGATCCGCATTCACAGGATAGATTCGCAGTGAGACCGGCTCTTGCCAATCGGGCGTTATCGACTCACTCTGCAAGCGATTAAGCCACAACACGAGCGCCAGCAACATCAGCGCAATATAGGAGATTGTCCGCCAACTCCACATCAGACAGCGACCTCAAGCGCCAGCCATGCGATGACAAAGTAGCGTATCGACTTTCCGATCAGTATAAACAGAAAACTGCTTAGCGGATTTAGGCGCAACCAACCAGCCATTAGACAGAGCGGATCTCCCACTACAGGTAACCAAGCCAGCAGCAGTATCACAGCACCGTATTTCCCTATCCAGCGTTTCGCTCTTTGATGCTGTGGCTTGTCCAACAGTGTCAGAGGGTATTTCAGAGCGATTAACCACCCCATAAAGAAGGAGAGCATCGATCCGGCCAAATTACCGACAATCGCAGTCAAGAGAAGTGGGTAGAAGTTCGCAGGGTTTTCAGCAACGTACCATGCCAGCAATAGCTCGGAACCACCGGGCAAAAGCGTTGAAGAGATAAATGCAGCGAGCAGTAACTCCCAAGCCATTCAACCCTACTCCATTGCTGCCTGAACGCAGCGTAATACGCCCAAACTGTAGACGTTAGAGAAGTGCTCAAAAACGGGTTTGAGTGACGCGCCATGTATACTTGAGCTTTCCAAAATCTGCTGCTCAATTTGACTGATCTCTGATAGAGGCAGTTCAACCACGTCCGTTAACGCGAGATCACCCAAAGCGATCCAGTGCGCCAGAATATTGAACACCTGCTGTTCGGATAGATGAACCTGCCTAGCCACTTGATCGGTGGTCATGCCAGCACGATAGAGCTGTAGCACCTCCTCCTTCTGGTAATCCACCTCTTTCTCGCGTTCATTGGAGAGCGACTCGTTAATAACCTCTAGGAAGGCATCGCCGTAGAGTTCCAGTTTACGATCACCAATCCCAGATATACGACGCATCTGAATCAGCGAGGTTGGTTTGCGCTCCACCATCTCCATCAAGGTAGCATCATGGAAGATGACATAAGGTGGCACATTTTGTTCGTCAGAGAGCTGTTTACGACAGGCTCGGAGACCTTCCCAGAGTTTAAATTCCTGATCATCCAGCTGCATCTCTGGTTTACGAGAGCGCCCACTGGCCATCGATGTGCGCAACTTGCGTTTATCTTTGCGTAACTGGATCTCCGTCTCGCCTTTCAGCAACGGACGGCATTTCTCAGCTAAGGAGAGCGAACCATGCTCTGCAGATACTTGTACCAACCCTTGAGCCACCAGCTGTCGAAACACTGATCGCCAGGTGTTTTTATCGATCTCTTTACCAATACCCCAAACCGAGAGCTTATCGAGACCGCGATCACGCGAACGATCCGAATGTTCCGCATGTAAAATTTCGATAATCGCATTAACGCCAAACTGCTGACCGGAACGATAAATAGCCGACAGCGCTTTCCGAGCCGCCTCTGTACCATCCCATACCTCGGGGGGTTCTAGGCAGTTGTCACAGTTACCACAGGGCTGGTGCTCTGTCTCACCAAAATAGGAGAGCAACACCTGACGTCGACAACTGGTGATCTCACACAGCCCCAACATCGCCTCAAGCTTTTGTCGCTCTATACGCTTCTGCTCATCAGGCGCCTGCCCTGATTCCAACATCTGCCTTTGAAAGATCACATCCTGAAGGCCATAAACCATCCAAGCGTTGGCCGGCTCACCGTCTCGACCGGCACGACCGGTCTCTTGATAGTAGGCCTCTACCGATTTCGGTAGATCCAGATGAGCCACGAAACGAACATTGGGCTTATCGATCCCCATACCAAAAGCGATCGTCGCGACCATAATCACCCCCTCCTCCGTCAGGAATCGGTGCTGATGATGCTCACGCAGTTGTGCATTCAATCCGGCATGGTAAGGCAGTGCATTAAAACCCTTTTCAGATAGCCAAGCGGCAGTATCTTCCACACGCTTGCGGGACATGCAGTAGACCACACCGGCATCCTGGGCATGCTCGGTGCGAATAAAGTTGAGAAGCTGCTCCCTTGCACGATCCTTCTGCATGATGCGATAGCGAATATTGGGACGATCGAACCCCTTAATAAAGACACGACCGGTCTGAAGTTGCAGTTTATCAATGATCTCCTGCTGAGTTCGAGCATCCGCCGTGGCGGTCAGCGCCACCCGAGGCACATTAGGGAAACGTTCCGCTAGAGAACCTAATTGAAGATACTCAGGTCTAAAGTCATGCCCCCATTGCGAGACACAGTGCGCTTCATCAATCGCAAACAGAGCAAGTTGTGATTGCTGCAACAGTGACAGGGTTCTTGGTTGAAGAAGGCGCTCGGGTGCGACATAAAGCAGATCCAGCTCACCATTTAACAGCGCCTGCTCTGTGGCCTGTAACTGGTTAAAATCGATGGCCGAATTGAGACAACCTGCGCGTATACCTAACTGTGACAGCGCACTGACTTGATCTTGCATCAAAGCGATCAGCGGCGACACCACCACCCCAACACCCGATCTGACAAGAGCGGGTAGCTGATAACAGAGGGATTTACCTCCGCCAGTCGGCATAATCACGAGTGCATCCTGCCCCTCTAACAGGGTCTCTACGACGGACTGCTGCGGATCACGAAACTCATTAAAACCGAAGGTGTGTAACAGTTGATGGCGGGCTTGTTCAATCATGCGCTCATTATCGGATATGCCGTGGATTAAGTCACTCAAACATAGGCACTTAATCGAGATCGGGGTACAATTAAAAGATTCAATCTATGGAAAACAGTAATGAATCAAAGTGTAGCTCTAATTAGCGAAGACGAACTGGATCAACTAGAGAACTTTTTAGACTCTGAAGCGGTGGCAGAGACCGCTCTTGATCTAGTCGGTGCACACGGGCTTTTATGCGCTCTTAATATCGCACCTGAAAAAGTCGACGAGTCGACGTGGATGACGCTTATCTTCGACGAGAAGCCTAACTGGAGTAGCGCAGAGCAACAGGCAGAAATAGAGAACCTGTTGAGAAAATTGAACTCTACCATCGCCAACGATCTCTACAGCGATCAGGAAATCTACCTGCCTTGTGATCTCAGCCTTGAAACTGACGAAGAGGATGAGATTCCTGAGATCACACTCTGGGCTGAAGCCTTTATGGAAGGCGTTTTCAGCAATGAAGAGGCCTGGTTCAGTGATGACGAAGAGTCGGTGGCCGGCCTTCTACTACCGATTATGGTCGCATCCGATCTATTCGATGAAGGTGAAGTAAAAGATATTCGTAAAGATCGCGCGTTAAGCGAAGAGATGTGTGAACAGATCCCAGAAATCCTGATCGATCTCTACCTACAGTTTAACGCACCAGAGAAGTAGACCTCTCTTCAAAGGATTCAGTTAGGCCTGCTCGTACAACTCTAACGGCAGGTCATCCGGATCAGCAAAAAAGAGAAAACGCTTGCCGGTATAAGGGTCAACCCTTACCGGCTCATGCCCTACCCCATTGTCAGCCAACCATTCGACCCACACCTCAATATCGCTTACGGCGAAGGCCAAATGGCGCAACCCCTGAGCTTCAGGGTAACTCAAACGTTGCGGAGCTCCGGGCATTGAGAAGAGTTCAACCTGGCCACCATCCGGTAGCGCTAGATCAAGCTTGTAAGAGTCACGCTCAGCTCGATAATTCTCATCCAATACCGTCAATCCAAGAAGTTCTGTGTAGAACTGCTTGGATCGTTGGTAGTCACTGCAGATAATCGCCGCGTGATGAATCGAGTTGAGCTTAGGCTGCTTCATTAATAGCTGACACGAACGGTATTGCCAGAGCGCAACACACGAACCTTATCGCCCGGTCTGAAGAAGAGATTGTTCTGCACACCCTGGACGATGGAGATGCGACCACCCTTATCCATTAACAACTGAATCTCTTGCCCTTGAGTTTGTGAGCTGTTCTCTTGGATTTTAGAACCAGCAATACCGCCGGCTACTGCACCCAAGACCGTCGCAATAGATGATCCTTTACCGCCACCAATGGTTGAGCCTGCAATACCACCGACAATAGCACCAGCACCCACACCAACAGGATTGTTAGGATCACCATTAATGATCACCGGTGTCACCTGCTCGACAGTCGCGTACTCAACCGTCTGAACCTGGCGTGCATCGGCAGCGGTGTAGGCTGTTCCTTGCAGGTTCTGCTGCATACAACCAGTTAATGCAACTGCGGCCACTGCACCAATCAACACTCTATTCATTCGCATAACAGACTCCCAATCGTTATTGATAGATTAAGCTTAGACAGAAAGCACGAATTCTGCATTAAAAAATGGCGAGTCGATCAACAAACCAGATCATTCCCATGATACCGATCACCAGTGAAGCCGGAACCACAACAATACGGTGGTAGAGTTTCTCTGAGCTAAACCAGTAAGCGACACCAAAATAGGCAATCAACACCACGGCGAGCTGGCCCAACTCAACGCCAACATTAAAGGCTAATAACGCAGCTACAAAATCATCCGTCGGCATCCCAAACTCCGACAGCATGGTGGCAAAGCCGAGACCATGAAGCAGACCGAAACCGAACACGACGGGAAGACGGAAACGATTAATTTTGGATGAGAAGAGATTCTCTATAGCAACGTAGGCGATCGATAACGCAACCAGAGGCTCTACGATACGAGGCGAGATCGAAATAATCTCCAAAGTACCCATTGCCAAGGTAATCGAGTGGGCAATGGTAAACATCGTAATCTGTAGGGCAATCGGCTTTAAACGACGACTCAGTAGGAAGATCCCCAGTACGAACAGGATGTGATCCAACCCTTTGGGAAGAATGTGCTGAAAACCACCTAGGGTGTAAGTTTTCACCACCTGCGCAAAACTCGGTTTGGCAAACACCTCATTCAGCATGAACGGTTCAGTTGGCTTATCCTCTTTTACCCACTGGTGTGACGACCAGTGCCACTCGTTATTGGCCTCATCTACCTGTCTGACTCGAGTCGCATGATCGCCAAACGCCATGGGGTAGTACCAGGTTAGACTTTGAGTCTCCCGGGGGATTCGCCCTTTCAAGATAATCACACTATTGCGAGGCACCTTGGTATAGCCTGGGGGTGGCACGACTAGCTCTTTTAGCTGCAACTCAGCGGGCGTTCCATCAAGCTTCAACTCAACACCCTCTAGGAGCGTCGGCATGAACTTTTTAAACTCCGCCTCAAGCTCTGCCGACTCCATTGCACGGTAATGGTCGTATTGATCTGAGTTAGGCGCCTCTTGAGTGTTTCGATACTGTCCATTGATACCGGTCAGAAGTGCTTCGAGGCTGGCACGGATCTCAATCTCTACCACTTCAGTCGTATTTGCAGAGATCTCTATCAATGCAGGCTTCACAACATCAGCCCTAACTGGGTAGAATAAGGATGTAACTAATGTGCATATAACGAAAATGCCTGGAATTAGTCTCACTGGTATGTCTCTAGTAATAAGCATGCGTGCTTTTGGTGGATTTCAGCCTGTGGGCCCTTTAAGAAGAGTGGGAAACTAAGATAACTATGAATCGTCGTCAACTATTGAAGGCTATGGCCGCCGCTGCTGCAGCAGGAAGCCTACCAGCAATTTACACTTCTCGCGCGCTAGCAAGCAACACTGCTCCAAGCGGATTTTATGATGTTCCAATGGAAGGTGATGTTCGTATCCTTCACATTACAGACGTTCACGGCCAGCTAAAGCCTGTCTACTTCCGTGAGCCAAACGTCAACCTTGGTGTCGGTGATGCATTTGGTCGTCCACCACACGTTGTCGGCAAAAATTTCCTTAAGGAGATGGGTCTTTCAGAGAACTCTCCTGAAGCTTACGCATACACCTACCTTAACTTCCTAGAAGAAGCTAAGAAGTACGGTCGTACGGGCGGTTTCGCACACGTTAAAACACTTCTAGATCGTCTACGCGATCAAGCGGGCGGACGCCAAAACACACTAACCCTTGATGGTGGTGACCTATGGCAGGGATCGGGTACTTCACTGTGGACACGTGGTGTCGACATGGTTGAGGCATCTAACATTCTTGGCATCGACGTTATGGTTGGTCACTGGGAGTTCACCTACCGTGAAGAGGAAGTTCTTTCGAACGTTGCTCTGTTCAAAGGTGACTTCATCGGTCAGAACGTTAAAGTACTAGAAGACTCACTGTTTGGTGATGAGTACTACGAAATGGTTGAGCGTTTCGATGGCCGTGGTCTGTACGACGAAGATACGGGTCATGCGTTCCAGCCATACGTGATTAAAGAGATCAACGGCAAGCGTATCGCTGTAGTAGGCCAAGCCTTCCCACGTACCTCAAACGCCAACCCTAAAGAGTTCTTCCCAGACTGGTCTTTCGGTCTTCGTGAACCAGAGATGATCGAGCTTGTTCAGCAGATCCGTGAAGAGGAGCAGCCAGACGCGGTTGTTCTTGTATCGCACAACGGTATGGACGTCGACATCAAGATGGCTGAACGTGTTCCTGGCCTGAATGCTGTATTCGGCGGTCACACTCACGATGGTGTTCCACAACCGATCAAAGTTAAGAACGTTGACGGTGGCGAATGTTGGGTAACCAACGCAGGTTCAAACGGTAAGTTTGTCGGCTGTATGGACTTCTCGATCGAAGATGGCCAGATCACCAACATGACTTACAAACAGCTACCTGTTATCTCTGATTGGCTTGAAGCTGACGGTGAGATGGAAGCGTACATCAACCAGATGCGCCAAGGTCGTTACGATGAGAACATCATCGAAGCGCGTAACAAGAAGTGGCAGAACAACCCAATCCGTGTCGGCAAAACCTTCGAAGAGATTCTTCAAGAGAAACTGGCTAAAGCGGATCGTACTCTTTACCGTCGCGGTAACTTCATGGGCACTTGGGACCAAGTTATCTGTAACGCACTTCGTTGGGAGTACAAGGCAGACATCGCACTATCAGCCGGCGTTCGTTGGGGTACCACTACTCTAGAGGGTGAGTGGATCACAATGGAAGATGTCATGAGCCAGTGTGCAACAACCTACTCTGAAACTTACGTTCAAGAGATGACTGGTAAAGCGATCAAAGAGATGCTTGAAGGCGTTGCCGACAACCTATTCGATCCAGATCCATACCTACAATCAGGTGGCGACATGGTTCGCGTGGGTGGTCTTGACTACACCATCGATCCAACCAAACCACTTGGCCAGCGTATCTCTGAAGTACGCCTAGACAACGGTGAAGTGATTGCTGATGACAAGAACTACAGCGTCTCTGGTTGGGCAACTGTTAACCGCACACCAGAGGGTCGACTACTCTGGGATATCATTGCTGACTACCTAAAAGCAGAACGCGATGAGAACATGGTGATCAAACTACCTAAGGTGAACAACCCTAAAGTGGTGGGTGTCTCTGACAACCCAGGTTTCGCTGACTACCCAGGTGATTGGGCATAACAGCCTACCCCATTAAAAAAACCCGCCTAGTGCGGGTTTTTTATTGCTATGAGAAACCTGGACAAATAGCAGTTCAGAATATCGCGACCTTTTTAAGATCGCTCCAACAAAAAATTGAAGCAAAAAAAACCCGCCTAAAAAGACGGGTAACGTTCAAGCAACGAAAGGACAATGAAAAGGGTTAACCCTGAAGCATTTTGAAAAGCTCATCTTTCAGTTCAAGACGACGCTTTTTAAGTTCCTCTTCACGACTGGTCGTGGTCGGTTCAACTTCAGCTGCAGCAAGCTCAGCCTGCTTAGTAATTTCGTGGTACTCATCAAACAGACGAGAGAAGTGGTTGTTTGATGTTTTAAGCTCATGAATACGTTCGCGGTACTCTGGAAGTTCATGAACTAGATCGTGGTGTTCTCCGATCATTTTTTACTCCTAATTCCATACAGTGTTGATGGTTCTAATATGCCCTACTCTTCTCCATCGTCCATTGATTGAAATCAATTAAAACGAATCTCTCTGAACAATGGACTTAACAGACGTTTACCTGTACCTTTTTCGATCCTTTTTTGGCGATCAACTACACTTTTAAGATTATGGAAACTCTTTCACTCCAACCTCGCGATTTTGCAAACGGTGACGTTCAACTGCCAGGCTCAAAAAGCCTATCAAACCGAATTCTTCTTCTAGCTGCACTGGCGGAAGGTGAAACCAAGGTAACCAACCTGCTAGACAGCGCAGACGTTACCCACATGCTGAATGCACTAAAAACGTTGGGTGTCTCTTATGAGCTAGCTGATGATCGTCGCTCGTGCGTTGTCACCGGTGTGGCAGGTCCTTTCAAGCAGCAAAGTGCTGAGATGTTCCTGGGCAACGCCGGTACTGCAATGCGCCCACTAACCGCCGCACTGTGCCTTGGTTTAGGTGAGTTCACACTGACCGGTGAACCTCGCATGTACGAGCGTCCTATCGAGGACTTGGTTGATGCTCTGCGTCAAATTGGCGCTGATATTGAGTACCTAAAAGATGAAGGCTACCCGCCACTAAAGATTAACGCTCAACAGCTAAAAGGCGGACGAGTATCGATTCGAGGCAACATCTCGAGCCAATTCTTGACTGCGCTACTGATGGCCGCTCCAATGGCACAGCAGGATCTAGAGATCGTTGTCGATGGCGAGCTGGTCTCTAAGCCTTACATCGATATCACCCTGCACTCGATGAAGCTGTTTGGTGTTGAGGTCGAGAACAACAACTACCAGAGCTTTGTCGTTAGAGCCGGACAGACTTACCAGTCGCCCGGTGAAGTGATGGTTGAAGGTGATGCCTCATCAGCCTCCTACTTCCTAGCTGCAGCGGCTATTGCTGGCGGAACGATTCGCGTCTACGGCGTCGGTTCTGAATCGGTACAAGGCGACAAAGCCTTCGCTGAAGTGCTCGGTAAGATGGGTGCTAAGGTCACTTATGGCCCAACTTGGGTAGAGGTCTCTAAAGGCGAACTGAACGGTGTAGACCTGGATCTGAACGCCATTCCCGATGCTGCAATGACGATTGCCACAACCGCCCTGTTCGCAAAAGGCCCTACAGCCATTCGTAATGTCTACAACTGGCGCGTCAAAGAGACCGATCGCCTAGCCGCAATGGCAACCGAACTGCGTAAAGTGGGTGCGGAAGTGGTGGAAGGTGAAGATTTCATCGAGATTACACCACCAGCCGAAATCCAGAGCGCCGCGATCGATACCTACGATGATCACCGCATGGCCATGTGCTTCTCACTCGCATCATTCGGCAACAGCGAGATCATCATCAATGACCCGGGCTGTACCAGCAAAACCTTCCCAGAGTATTTTGATCTGTTTGCTGAGGTTACGAAGTAACCTGCCCTTTAGGTGGTGACTGGCTTTCAGCCTGTCACCTCTACTTTAAAACATTCTACTCGCCTAAAGGCGGCCAGCCTTACTTTTTGGTCAGCAAAAAGTAAGCAAAAACTGACCACGCTCACTCGGCCTGCGGCACGCTCCGTTCAATGATTTTTCACTGAAGTCCAATAGGACACTGCAAACCGTTAATTGCTCCTGCATTAACGGAATACATGCCTTCCATGGCAATAAGTCGGCTCCTGCCTCCGTTGCAGACTTCGGCCATCCCGGCCTCAGCCGATTGAACTCTTAACCGTAAAAAATCATCGTACTCACTCTCGATCGGACGTGGACGACTGGCACGGGATTTGAATCTGGCACATTGTTGGAGCGGTCTAGAAAAGGCCGCGATAGGTCTTAATGTGAATTTAGCTATTAGCACCGGTGTCTGGCTTTAGCCTGACATCCACTTTCCCAGCGATTTCCAGAAAGGTAGTAAAGCTAACCTGCGGATGACAGGCTGAAGGCCTGTCACCGAAACACTACTTATCGTGCATTGAACCACCCATACACTTGGGGCTGTCTGGAACTAAACCAGACTTTTCGGCCCACTCTGCTTGGGTGTATAGATGCATTGAGAGTGCATGAATGGGGTTTTGCATAAGGTCTGACAGCAGACCAAAAATGGTTTGATGGCGCTGAATTAGGCGCTTACCTTCAAAATCATCGCTAACGGCGACGAGCTTGAAGTGAGTATCCAAACGGTTACCACCGTGCATGTGGCTTTCGTTCTCTAACTCCATGTGAACTAGATTAAGGCCTTCATTGAGCAGGGTTTGGATCTGATCTTCTACTGACACCTTACTGATCCCCTTTCGCTGTTGATTCGGTTTTCACTTCAGCGAGTTTCTTAAATCGGTTTTGAATTTTACGAGTAATGAACCATACCGCACCAATCACCAGTGGGACAGAGACACCAGTTGCAAGACTCTTATCGAAATCGACACCGGCACCATGCACCGCATCAATGAGGTACTTGACTAGGCCAACTGCGTAGTAGCTGATCGCAGCAACCGACAGACCCTCTACCGTATGCTGCATCATTAGCTGTATCTTGGATCGACGATCCATGGAGCTCAGTAGCTCTTGGTTCTGGTTCTCAATCGCCATCTCAACTCGGGTACGCATCATATCGGCTGCGCGGTTTACACGACGCGATAGGTCGTCGAGTCGATTGTGCATGGTCTCACAGCCACGCACAGCAGGCGTCAATCGACGGATCAAAAACTCTTTCAAGGTCAGGTGACCAGAGACCTCATCCTCACGCAATTCATCCAATCGTGCCGCCATAACATCATGGTATGAGCGGCTAGCATTGAAACGGAAGGTGGTTCTCGCACGTTCAGCTTCAATATCGGCCGATAGGTTGATGAGCTCTGTCAAAAGCTGACTGTCATCTGAGTTATCACCCGTTGACAAGCGACGCGTCAGATCGGCCATTCGATTATCCATATCAGCAACAACCGGTGACAGCTTACGCGCTTCGCGAAGACCGAGCAGCGCTAACAAACGGTAGGTCTCAACTTCAATTACACGCTGCACCATTCGGCCCATCTGCCCTTTCGACATGCTGTTATTGAAGATTAGGAAACGGCCAAAGTTGTCGCTGTGCGTTCTAAATGTCGTCCAGATTTGTGCTGCACCATTCTGTGGCAGACTGCCGATCATCTGCATATCATCGAGCTGAGAGCGAACATCTTTGGGCTCTGGTAGTTCATCACCCTGAATGTTCTGAATGCGCATATGAAAAGCGGCTACCGCTTTACCTGGGTAGTTACTTAACCAGCCGTCTGGCAGTCGATCCAACGCCGTTGTGAAAAAGGGTTGTGTCGACGCTACCCCTTCACGTGAATCGGTGATGGTCAGTGACGTAAACTCGAGATGCTGCTCCCAACGGATGCGCAGATCGCCCGCTGTGTAGATATTACACGCCTGATCCACTCCGTCGTGTTCGATGTTGAGGGTATCTAGCAAGCGCTGGATGTGCTGACTCTGAATGGCACGCTCCTGTTGGTTTGCCAGCACCGCAATGTGGGTAATACTGGCATCCCCTGAAATGCGCTGGAACGGGCGCGAGTGCAGCTCGTCATAGAGCCAATCACGGTCTTCATGCCATTCCAATCCGTGTTGCTGCTGTGCGACAACCATCAGAGACTCCTTACTCTATATCCAGATTAGCCCGCATCAGGGGCTGATCGCTCAAATCAAAACTCATCAGTTGTAAATCGATGTCAAACCAACTCTTAAAGAGATCAAGCGAGAGCGGTTTGGGCCAAAAATCCTGAAACTCATCCCAGGCAGAGAGTTCGTTCTCAAAGATCGTCAACCAGTGCTGTTCAATCTCTGAGGTGAAATCCTCATCAGAATCGACCTCATCAAAGAGGTAGAGGTTGGCTTCACTGCGCAGCTCCTCTAGTGAAGGAACCGGCTCTTCTGAGCCCGCCAAAAGCCACTCATGAAAAGGAGCCTTGGGTTTAATGCTAATACCCGAGCGGTTGATCAAACGCATAGACTCTCCAATACATAGATTTACTTATAACCATATAACCTGACTATACCGCAGTTGCACAAAGGGAGCACTAGTAGATTTCGCTGAGTGGAAAAGGAACAATAAAAAAGGGGTCTGACCTGGGCCAGTCCCCTTTTCGGGCAATCGATCGCCTCATCTTCGATAAGGTTCCGACACTTAAGTTGTTGGAGCGATCTTAAGAGGCCTCGATTAATACCTGTTGGAGCGGTCTCATTGAGGCCGCGACGCTATTTGTTAAAGCTCCGCCGCTTCCTCTTCTGCCATTACCTTGTAAGGGTGATCAGACGCCAATAGCGCTTTACCAAGATCCGTTGGGAACTCGACATCAATGTCGACCACACGACCGTCACGACAGACGTTAATGATAGTATCCATGCAAGTACTGAGCAGAGAGTACTTCTCATCCGGCGCAGCAATAATGGTTTGGAGACCCAAATCACTCATGAAGCCAAGCGAGGTAACGGTGTTCTCTGAATCCAGCTTGTTGAACGCCTCATCGAATACCGACAGGCTGAAGCCACCAACAGGCTTACCATCACTACCCTCTTTTAGGCGGTAGGTCGCACCCAAGGCGGCCGCCATCGCGACGTAGAACGGTACCTGGTGCTCACCACCGGAACCGGTCTTGATACGCTGCGACAGGGTTGTCTTACGATTGCCGTCAAGATCTTTAACCACCAACTCGAAGTTGTAGAAGTTACGGTAGTCCTGAAGCAGACTGCTCTCGCCTTCATCTTTAAGTACTTCGTGAATTCGTTCTAGAGCATCCTTGTGCTGCGCATTGTCATCAAACTTCATATCAAACAACGAGCCCACATTGGCAGAATCGAGCTGCGTATAGGCCTCAACCAATTCAAGAATGTCTTTCAACTCAGGGTTAGGTGACATCTCAAAGCTGTACATCTCTTTATGGAAAGGACGGTTCTTCAAGTGCGAGTTTAGCTCACGGATCAGATCACGAATCTTATTGATCTGGTCATTCAGATGGGCCACGAAGTCAGAACGGAAAGCAGACTCAGCCTCTAGACGAGCTCGCTCGGCCTTCTCTGTGTACTCTGCCAATTCAGATTCACGGAGTGCCTCAACGGTCTCGTTAACGTAACCCTCGAGATCTTCATGACTGGAGTCTGGTCCAACCTTATCCAACTCATGGTGAGTCAAACCGCCACCGTGGTGACGCGCTTTATACTGTGCAACGGCATCACGGACACCGTTCTTTTTCTTCTCATGCAGAGCCAGTTCAGACTGAGCTTTCTTGGCCGCTTCGAAGATGATGCGTTCCAACTCACCATCACAGCTCTCATCGAGGTAGTCGCGTTTCTCCTGCGCAGACTGAGCGTCGAACTCATTCTTCGCTTCACAGGCTGCACGCGCTTCAGCATGCTCTGTTAGATCGGTCTCTAGCACCTCTAGCTGAGCAGTATCACGGATCAGGCCTGTACGGGCTTTTTGCAGTTTATCCATCAACGCAGCTTGAGTGGACTCGGTCTCTTTCTGCTTAGCCGCCAGATCGGCAATGCGCTGCTGAATACCGGTATCGTCATGGTTACGGAGATCGACAATAGTCTGCTGGTACCCTTCAATCTGATGCGTCAGTTTCTTACGCTGTTCTGTCAAATCAAACAGAGGCTCGTTCACTTGAGACAGACCGCCATCAAGGCTTATTAACGCATCACGTAGCTTCTCTAGAGATTCGTGCTGACGACCTAGCAGTGTGAACTCATTGACCAGCTGATCGACCTGCTTGCCCTGCAGTTCAAGTTGATCACCACGACGACGAATACCCATAATTGGTGTCAGTTCATTAATTGATGTGGTTGAACCTTCGGTCTGCAACATGCAGTCATAGGTCAACGCACGCTCCTGTTTCAAAAGCTCCGCTTCCGTCTCAACCGCCATGACACCGCCCAGTGCGCGATTCATAAATGCGCGGGCATCGTCAGAGTCAGACTCGATAAACTGAGCCAGAGAACCTGGCTTAGTGCGGTGTAACCAGTCACCCGATTTAGTGGTGTTGATGATACGACAGCCTTTCAGGTGACGCCCTTTACGGCGGTAGAGTGTAATCGCCTCTTTGACACGATCAGGATCGACGACCAATGCTTCGCGGCGAGCACCTAAGAAGGACTCAATTGCAATGCGCCACTTGTCATCGGTAATATCAACCAACTCACAAATGGGTGTTGAGTCGATACCGTACTCACTCAACAGCTCCATCAATTCAGCCGTGTTACGACGAACGGGGGCGCGCCCCTGCTGAAGCTGTTCTACGGCACTCTTCTGGTTCTGTATCTGAGCGCGCAGTTCAGAAATACGGATAACTGACTCTTCATAACGACGCGACACTTTACGACGAACGTTCTCAATCGACTTACGCATTGCGTTTAGCGTGTTATCGACGCTGACAGGATCTGAAGGCCAAGCGTCTGCCATTAGGTTTTCACCCGAGCGCCAGATCTCTGATGCTTGATCCACCAGTGCTGCAAACTCTTCAGGCAAGAACTCACGATTCTGATTAAAGCTCACCGCTGTGCGCATCAGCGAGTAGGCCTTCTGAATGCGCTCTTCGATGACATTGAGTTCGTGTTGACCAACGCGTATAGAAGATTCCATCGCGTTAATCTGATGCGCAGCATCGGTGTTGTTTAGCGCTGCACGTGCGTTGGCAAGATCCTGCATAACCTGATTGAGATCAGCACCAATATTGGTTAGCTCTCGCTCAACTTCCGCCTCTTGCTCTTGCCACTTCTCTAGACGCTCTTCAGCCTCCTCTTTACGAAGGTCGGCGCTTTCAAAACGTGACTCGTGAACAACCCACTCGTACTCGACGGCGTTTTTGATGTTACGACTGATACCCTGGCAGAGCTCTTGTACTTTAACCAGTTCATCAATACGGTTAGCCACATCACGCGTCTTCTCCTCCATCGCTCGATACTCATCCAGCGATTTACGGAAGGCTCCGACATGCACTACGTTCTCATCCAAGACAAACTCGCGAACGAATCGAGTCGGACTATCAATGGGTACAAATTTAAGAGCGTTTTTGAAGTTCTTGATGAATTTGTCATCGTCATTCGGCATCGCTGGATCGTGACTCAAGTGGGTCACAACCTCACGAATGTAGCGGCTTGCACGCTTCTCTAGCGTCATATCCGGACACTGTTTAAGCAGGCTTTCACGAACTTCATTCCAAGGACGCGGCATACGACCACCGCCCTCTTTTCGACTAAAGTCATCCAGCGAAACAGAGAAGTTAGGCAGAATAAAGCGACCCAAAACCTCTTCATCTGGGCTGGCGGTTGATGCACTGATCGCAACACCAATACAGCTCTCTTGTGCCGTCTCAGTATCAAAGAAGCTCATCGCCAGATAGCTGATAGAATCTTCACGGGCACTGTTGCTTTTACCACCATCATCCATAAAACCGAGACAGTAGGTGCGCAGTGAACGCTCAGACTTTTCACCCGCCGAGGCGTTAAAACTTAAGTGGCGCTTATGGCCACCCATCAAAATGGTCTGCATGGCGTCCAGTAGTGACGATTTACCTGAGCCGTTAGGACCTACAATCGCGACATTACCTTTGATCGGGATCTCTTGAGCACCCAATACATACCAGTTAACTAGAACGATGCGATTAAGCTGTTTCATCGTCAGACTCCTCTACTGCACCCTTCTCTTCTGACTCCACTGACTCATCAGCTGGCTCACTCACCTCTTCGATCGACTCCTCTGGAGTGTCAGCAATATCATCCATCAAGGCCGCATCAGCGCTTTCGATGTCACAGAGCGCCTCAAGCTGTCGGATGTAATCTTCGACCACCACTTGACGAATGGTGGGGTAGATGCCGATTGGAATGTTTTTAGGGTCGGTCTCATTCGCCTTGCCGCGTTCAATCAAACCGTGACGTGAGAAGAGCGACAGGATCTCTTTTAGACGCGTCTCATTAGGGATCTCTTTACCGGTTAAACTCTCGTAAGTGCTCAACAGATCATCAGACGTGGTGTACGCCTTACCGCTCTCTACTTCGAAATTTTCCAGTTTCTGTTCATACATTTGACGCATACAGAGCATCAACAGAGACTCATCGAGCTTCAATCGCATGACTCGCTCTTCACCCTGGGGTAGCACACCCAAATAGGCTTCATCAGGTTGATAGACCAGAGACCAACCCAGTGCCGCGAACAGGTTACGGAAGTACTCCATATTCTGCGAAATAAGGAAATAAGTATCACGCTGTGCAGGGCGATCCGCATAGAGGAACTGGTTTGTCAGTAGTGAGTTTGCAGCGCGAACGAAATCGGCTTCTGTACTCTTTTCATTGCGCGTCAGCGCTTTTTGTAAATCACCAAGCATCAGGCGTTGTTCCTGTGTATTTTGAAACCACGGCACTCCACCATATCGGCAACGCGCACGTACTCTTCATCAAATTCTATTTGGTAGCGTTCAGCTGTCTTACGCGCTTTCTTACCTAACGAATTTAGGTGTCGCACATAGCTGAAGCAGATGTAATCTTCGATTGAATCAATGGTAAATTCAGACGCCGAGACCAGGGTTTCACCATTTAAAAAGTGACGATCTAGGTAGGCCTCAATTCGATCCACTTTCACCTCACGGCGTGCCTTCCACTCTTTGAAGAGCTGACGCATGTAAAGAACCTTAGGATCGATCTGCTGTTGGGTAATGACTCTAGGCGCTGTCTCAACACGTCGACGCACTGGCGAGCGAATGGACGAAGGCGAGATAAAGCCATACTGATCAAGCGACTGAACCGGTGGTATCTCCCGACCATCTTTCTCCGCCAATTTGGCAATGACACGCGACAGTCGAGCCGCCATACCCGGCGTTGTCTTGTCCATGTAACGAACTGTGTCGGCTACCCGTTTCTCTAGCTGGTAACGGAAATCATCAATGATCGCCAGACGCTGGTCGACCGACTCGAAGATCCGGATGATGCGATTGATGTGCTGGTGCACCATCGCTTCCGCAGTTTCAGATTCGATTTCATACTGCATCTGATAGTGCTCAGTCAGCATCTCTACCTTCAGCGTATCGAACTGAAGATCACGCAATAAAGAGAGAATTTGACGTCTAAAACGGAAGGGGTTGTTCTTTGTTTTCAACGTCTTATAGTCAGAAACAAGAATGTGCTCAACGAAACGATCAAAGAAGCCACGGACAATCTCTTGCGGGTTATGCGACTCAGCCAATGATATTTTAAGTTCGCGCAGACCCAACATCATATCGGTCAGGTGTGCACTGAACTCGGCTGCTGTGTCTGCCGCTTCCGATAGGGTAATACCACGACCCACCGGATCATTGATGGCCGATTCCAGAGACGACAGCACGTTAAGAACGGTGCCACCGTAACTGCGTTTTTCCAAACGCGCGATCGAAACCAGGTTACGCAACAGGTAACTGACCGAAGGAGAGAGCAACACATAGGTGCGATAGATCTTCTGCTCTTCCTCTAACCAGCCCGTTTGCACTAGGCGTCGGTAGATACGGTTTGTGTAATCTGCGCTAGAGGTAGGCAGCTCCGCCTCCTCTTCAGACTCAGCCACCCAGCGACGAACACCAAGCTTAACAACGGCATTTTCGATGGTTGAACGGACTAAATCTTTGGCAATAAAGGGGTCTATAAGATCTTCATCAAAGAAGAGATCGGCCAATTCAAGAAGAACAGACTGGTAAACCTGTCTATTCTGCCCAGAGAGCGGCGCAAATATATCGTCTGGTAGCTTATTGAAAAGCACTAAAAATCCACCATTTGAGGGCTGCCCATTCAATAGGCAGCAAATCGAATAACCATCGATTCTAACAAAAAAAGGAGTGCTGTATAGGCCTCTTAGATGAGACTTTGGCGTAAAAGAAAAATCTTTAACCCTTGAGTCAAAAAACAGCCCTCAACCACCCTGCCACAAGAACTGTTTTACCTAACATGAAAGCTTGTTATTATCTGCTTTAAAGCGGGCCAACATGGCCCATCAGTACCGCAGAGTGACCTATCTCACCGAAGCGGATTCGTTTCACCACCTTAAAGGCGTTGTGGATGAAATTTCGTTTCCCTGTCGTCATCATTGACGAAGATTTCCGTTCTGAAAACATCTCTGGCTCAGGCATTCGTGACCTTGCAGCCGCTATTGAAAAAGAGGGTATGGAGGTTGTCGGCTTAACCAGCTACGGCGATCTTACAGCATTTGCTCAACAGGCGAGCCGCGCCAGCTGCTTCATCATCTCTGTCGATGATGAGGAGTTTGATTCGGGTGAAACGGATGATCTGTCCGACGAAGTACTGAATAACATCCGCGACTTTATTAGCGAAGTTCGCAAGCGTAATAACGAGATCCCAATCTTCTTGTACGGTGAAACTCGTACCTCTCGTCATGTGACGAATGATATTTTGCGTGAGCTTCACGGCTTCATCCATATGTTCGAAGACACTGCCGAGTTCGTTGCACGCCACATTATTCGTGAAGCGAAAAAGTACCTCGAATCACTAGCACCGCCCTTCTTCAATGCGTTGATGAACTACGCAAGCGACTCTTCATACTCTTGGCACTGCCCAGGACACTCGGGCGGTGTTGCCTTTTTGAAAAGTCCGGTTGGGCAGATGTTCCACCAATTCTTCGGGGAGAACATGCTGCGTGCCGATGTCTGTAATGCGGTTGAAGAGCTTGGACAGCTTCTGGACCACACAGGCCCTGTTTCAGATTCAGAGCAGAGTGCTGCGCGCATATTTGGCGCTGATCATCTCTTCTTTGTCACTAACGGTACCTCGACGTCGAACAAAGTAGTCTGGCATTCAACCGTTGCCCCTGGCGATATTGTGGTAGTGGATCGTAACTGTCATAAATCGATTCTGCATTCGATCATCATGTGTGGTGCGATACCGGTCTTCCTAATGCCAACTCGTAACCACTACGGCATTATCGGACCGATTCCAAAGAGTGAGTTTGATCCCGAGACGATTCGTCGCAAGATCGAAGAGAACCCCTTTGCTCGTGAAGCACTGAACAAAAAACCTCGCGTACTGACACTGACGCAATCGACCTATGATGGCATTCTCTACAACGTAGAGACGATCAAAGCGATGCTGGGCGACACCATTGATACGCTGCACTTTGACGAAGCTTGGCTGCCTCACGCAGCATTCCACAAGTTTTACAACCACATGCACGCGATTGGCGGCACAGAGAGCCGTGAACGCTCTGACGACACCCTGGTGTTTGCAACACAGTCAACGCACAAACTGTTGGCAGGTTTGTCACAGGCCTCTCAGATCCTAGTACAGGACGCTAAGAATCGTAAGCTGGATACCTTCCGATTCAACGAGTCCTACCTGATGCACTCATCGACCAGCCCTCAGTATGCGATCATCGCCTCTTGTGATGTTGCCGCTGCGATGATGGAGCCTCCCGGTGGTACAGCACTGGTCGAGGAGTCCTTGTATGAAGCGATCGACTTCCGTCGCGCCATGGTTAAGGTTGAAAAAGAGTTTGGTGAGAACGACTGGTGGTTCAAGGTTTGGGGGCCTCAGAAGTGGGATGATGAAGGTCTTGGCGATCGTGATGCTTGGGTCATCCATGAAGAAGACACTTGGCACGGCTTTGGCAAGATTGAGTCTGGCTTTAACATGCTCGACCCAATTAAGGCGACCATTATCACACCGGGATTGAACATCCATGGTGAGTTTGATGAGCACGGCATTCCCGCGGCGATTGTGAGCAAATACCTTGCAGAGCACGGCATTATCATTGAAAAAACGGGACTCTACTCATTCTTCATCATGTTCACCATCGGCATCACTAAGGGCCGCTGGAACTCCATGGTGACTGAACTTCAGCAGTTCAAAGATGACTTTGATAACAACCTACCCATGTGGCGGGTTATGCCTGAATTTGTCGCACAGCACCCTGAATATCAGCGCATTGGTCTGCGTGATCTTTGTCACTCACTGCACGACATCTACCGCAAGTACAATGTCGCAAAAATCACGACAGAGATGTACCTCTCTAAGATTGAGCCTGCTATGACACCGGCAGATGCCTGGTCGAAGATGGCGCACCGTGAAGTTGAACGTGTCTCAATCGATGAACTAGAGGGTCGAACCACCGCCATGCTCGTGACACCTTACCCACCGGGCATACCACTGCTTATACCGGGTGAGCGCTTTAACTCAACCATCGTTGACTACTTGAAGTTTGTTCGCGAATTTAACGCCCAGTTCCCTGGCTTCGAAACAGACTGTCACGGACTAGTGCGAGAGAACATAAACGGCGTCGATCACTACTACATCGATGTCGTAAAAGACTGATTCAACAAGACGAGATAACGGCACCTTCGGGTGCCGAATTTTTATGAAAATAGAGTTCGAAAAATCCATCACCACTGAACAAGCCGGCAGCAATGTCACCGACTTTCTGGCGCAAGAGACCGCAATCTCCAAACAGAAAATTAAGGACGCACTGAGTAAAGGTGCCTGCTGGCTGAAGCGTGGCCAAAAAGGTCGTAAGCGCCTGCGTAAGGCCAAGGAGATTCTGCAAAAAAACGATCGGATCTCTCTCTTTTACGATTCTGAACTCTTAGGCCGTAAACCAGAAGGCGCGCAATGTTTGGTGGATGCTCAAGGTTACTCTGTCTGGTTCAAACCAGCCGGTATGGTTGCACAGGGAAATGACTGGTGTGATCACCTTGCCATTACTCGTTTAGCCGAGCAAACACTTGAACCGAAACGCGCTTCGTTTTTAATACACCGTTTGGATCGTGAAACGGCAGGTCTGATCGTGATCGCTCATAAACAGGGTGTTGCAGGCGCCATCTCGCGCGAATTCCAAAACCGTAAGGTTGAAAAATTTTACCGCTGTCTTGTCTCAGGGCAGGCACCCGAGTCCGGTGAAATCATCAATAAACTGGATGGCAAACCGGCCCATACCAAATTCACCCGACTGCACTACAACTCCGATCGTGACTATTCGGATCTCTATGTAGAGATACTGACCGGGCGAACACACCAGATCCGACGTCATCTCAATCAGATCGACCACCCTGTTATGGGTGATCCACGCTACGGAAGTGACAACAAAAACCTAGCAGGCATGCAGTTATTTGCTGTCAAATTGGCATTCAACTGCCCTATTCAACGCCGCAAAGTCACGTTTGAACTCTCCAACGAGTTTTTGAAACAGCACAGCAACTCGGAGTTGTCTGACGCAACGCCTTAACAAAATTGCCAAGACAGTTGGGTGTAGCATCAAGGGCAGATGACAGGCTAAAGCCAGTCACTGGTTTAGCGACTTGGCTTCGGAGCTGCGGTGACTGGCTTTCAGCCTGTCATCCGCCAGACCAGCCACTCAATAGATATCGCCAACCACTGCGCAAAGCCTTACAATACTCGGCTGACCTATTTGGATGGAATCATGTTCGACAAAAAGACCAAAGCCCAGATCCGCGCCGAGCTTGAACAGCAAGTTCAGGATTTTCTGCGCTCTGGTGGCGAGGTTAAAGAGATTCCTCAGGGTCAGAGTGGAGTTCCGCACGGAGGACTGATACGCCCCGTCTTTAATGACGGCAAACCGCGCGAGTCGAGAACCCCCTGCGAGGGTGTGTTGCAGACCATCGATGCAAGACGCCTAATCAAAGAGCGCCCTAAATTAGCTAGAAAACTGAGTAAACCTAAACGCAAAGTCATTTACGACGATTTCGGAGAGCCTATCCGAGAAGTTTGGGAGTAAGAAACCTGCGAACAAGTCCCGCAGAGAAGATGCGAAACTTATTCGCAGATTCCCTAGGTCAGCGATTCATTAAATCCAGTGTGAATCTGAGTCGCTCCACCGCACTCTCCATCTCCAGTGCTTGCTGCAAATAGTGAGCATCAAATCGAATTAATCCAAACAGCTCAAAACTGAACGCTTGTGGCGATTTTGTTAACCACTCCTCTTGATTGAGAATGTCTCTCAATTTATTGGCCGCTCGGCTATCACCTTGCACCATTGCCAGTACACGATGGCGCACCTTATCAAC
The DNA here is from genome assembly GCF_013283255.1 of Marinobacterium sp. xm-m-383. Lineage (NCBI taxonomy): Bacteria > Pseudomonadati > Pseudomonadota > Gammaproteobacteria > Oceanospirillales > Oceanospirillaceae > Marinobacterium > Marinobacterium sp. xm-m-383. The sequence goes on from NZ_WBYT01000001.1 coordinate 644,909, forward strand.
CAGCTCAATCGCTTCTGATAACTCATCTTCAGTCATCTCACGATCAGCCATTGGTTGACACTCATACACCGAGTAGGGAATCTGCTGCAGTGATTGACCCAAACGGTATCGCTGATCGATATGGACATCCACCACTAGACGCCCATCATCTAACTGCTTAATCAGCTCGCACTGACCAGCACTAAACACTGTGTAGGGTCGATAGGTTGCTTGGTTTGTCTGCAACGCCTCTTTCAGAGGCAATCCCGATTTGGCAGGACTGATCTCTTTTTGTGTGTGACAAATCGCTACCGGCATACCTGTCTCCAAACAGTGATTGATCATCTGTCGGTAACGAGGTTCAAATACATGCAACGGAAACACTGTGCCAGGAAAGGTGACACAGTCGGGAATGGGAAAAATGGCGATTTGAGTCACGCAGCCTCCTTAAAGTAGTTAAAGAGATTACGCAACTCAATTAGGGTCGGACTACTCAAACTCGGTGACTGGCTTTCAGCCTGTCTTCCGCTCTACAAAATAGTGCCAAATGATAGTGCAGATGACAGACTAAAGTCAGTCACTGGACCTGGATTGGCGTCGCGGCCTTTTTAAGACCGCTCCAACTATCCCCTACTTACTTCGCCAGACCGACTTTAAGGGCCAGTTCGGCCGTACGGTTCGCGTAGCCCCACTCATTGTCATACCAGAGGTAGAGTTTCACCTGAGTGTCGTTAACCACCATGGTCGAGAGCGCATCGACGACACTTGAACGAGGATCCGTCTTGTAATCGATCGAAACCAGTGGACGCTCTTCATAGCCCAAAATGCCTGCTAAATAGCTCTCTGATGCGGATTTAAGCAAATGATTAACCTCTTCAACACTGGTCGCTCTGTTGACCTCAAAGACACAGTCTGTAATCGATGCATTGGTTAGAGGTACACGTATCGCGTGGCCGTTCAACTTACCTTTTAGGTCTGGGAATATATGCGTAATTGCCGTCGCCGAACCGGTTGTGGTGGGAATCAAACTGGTACCACAAGAGCGAGCACGACGCAGATCTTTGTGCGGAGCATCAATAATAGTCTGGGTATTGGTAATATCATGAATGGTCGTCATAGAACCGTGTTTAATACCTAAATTCTCATGAATTACCTTCACCGCAGGTGCTAGACAGTTGGTAGTACAAGAGGCGGCTGTCACAATTCGATGCTGCTCAGGGTCAAATAGGTCATCATTCACCCCCATGACACAGTCCAGCACACCCTCTTGCTTGACCGGCGCAGTGACGACGACACGCTTAACCCCTTGATCAAGGTAGGGCTGGAGTGCCTCTTTTGATTTGAACTTCCCTGACGCCTCTATGACCAGGTCACAGCCACTCCAGTTGGTCTCATCAATGGTCTTGTGCGAGCTAACGGCAATGAACTGATCTGCCACCTGCATGCCACCATCAACGGGAAGTGCCTCTCTGCTCCAACGTCCATGAACGGAATCGAAATTCATAAGGTGAGCCAAGGTTGCCGCATCCCCAGCGGGATCATTGATCTGAACAATCTCCACATCCGCACTATCAAACAGTACACGAGCTGTCAGACGGCCCATTCGACCAAACCCATTGATACCAACGCGCATAAAATACTCCTTCATAAGATGACAGAATTATTTCAGCGTTTTGTTACAAATTGAAGACAAATGAATCTTTTGACACATATCAATGCGGCTATATTAGAAAGGCGTAATCTACAATTAACCAAACAAACAGAAGGAGCAAGCAAATGGCTGCTATTTCAAAAGATCACACACCGGCAACTGTATGGGCACTGGATCTAGTCTTTCTACTGATCGCGATTTCACCCGCCCTAATTTTTGTAGGCTCACTGATCGCAGGTTAATGGTCGATAAGGGTTAACTGCCCATAGGATAAAAGGTCAGCGGATGCTGGCCTTTTTTGTGGAAAAAAAAAGCACCCACTGCGGGTCCTGAATTGTGCTGCTAATAATAGGAATCGAACTAGACAGCCAAGGGACAATCACAAATTAAAACTAGCATCTAAATAGAGCCTCTGCGACCGCAACTGTGCTGACTGTCCCTATTGTCTTAATACCGTTTTTCATAAGAACCTGACTTCACATCATGCAAACGCTTATAGACTGTTAGCAGAGAGTGATGAGTGTTTAGGTTAGAGAGTGTCTCATCAAGCCCGGACAGAGCATCGAACAGCTTCTCTCCAGCAATATTAGCCAGAGCTTCTTGGTATAGCGCTTCACCATAGAGCGCAACCAATGGGCGTTCATACTGTTCTCGTTCACGATTGGAATCTATCTCTAATCGTATCAATTCAGAAAGACAGCGGTGCAATTTAATCTCATCGTCTGTTAGGTGACCAAAGTTTAACATCCAGTCAACTTGCTCTAGGGCTAACTCTAACTCGCCAGACTTAAGCGCGAGCTTGAACTTAATATCCCCAATGCGAACACGATCCCAGGGCGAATCAGAGTCCGTTGCGACCCCTAACAGCTTAGCAAGACGCTGTTGATCATCAAATCCACCCTGCTCTAACTCTTCCAACAGATCCAACGCCATCTCCTGATCAAGTTGAGCGGGCGATAACAGTCGTGATCGCAGAGGCGCAGCTAGATTGTTGTTTCGCCAAATTAACTCATCAACAGGATAGATCTCTGACATCCCTGGGACCAAAATCCTGCAACAATCGAGCCCAAGGTGTTGATAGTCAGCAATATAGATCTGTAAATCTACGCCATGAATGATTCGACAGAGCTCGTCAAACTCATCCTCAGAACTTCCCTCTATATTCCACTCGGTAAAGGGGTAATCAGGCTCATCGGCGAACATATCCCATGCGACAACCCCACTGGAGTCGATAAAGTGCGTCTCCAAGTTTTGAGGCTCTGCCGCCTCATCAATATCAAAGGTTGGGTGCGGGAAATCGTTCAGAGAGTCCAAAGCCCTACCCTGCAACAACTCAGTGACGGTTCGCTCCAGTGCCACTTCAAACTTAGGGTGAGCACCAAATGAAGCGAAACAGCCACCATCATTGCGATTAAAGAGCGTGACATTTACCAGAGGGTATTTTCCCCCAAGAGAGGCGTCACGCACATCAACCAAAAATCCTTGAACACGCAGTGCTTTGATGGATGCTTCGATGCGAGGATATTGTGCAATCACCTTAGCCGGAATGCGCGGCAGTGTAATACCACTGGAGATAATGGTGTTCTTTATATGACGCTCAAAAATCTCAGACAGCGCTTGAACGCGCGCTTCAAAGAGATTATTGCCGGCAGCCATACCATTGGAGACATAGAGATTCTCCAACACATTGACTGGAAACCAGACTGTCTGTTTATCCGACTGACGAACAAAGGGTAAAGCGCACACACCTCTATCAGCTCGACCCGAGTTTAGGTCGACCAACATATCGGCACTGAGCTCCTCATCAGGGTCGTAGTGATTTCGGCTGTTTTGATCCAGCAGGCCTTCTGGCCATTGACCTGCAGAGGCTGGGAACCAGCGCTCATTGGGATAGTGAACAAACTCACCATCGGAAATATCTTGACCGAAAAAGTAATCGACAAAAAAGTAATTAGTACTCAATCGTTCATAGAACTCGCCCAGCGCACTGGCAAGACAGGCTTCCGGAGTAGACCCTTTACCGTTAGTAAATAATAGTGGGCAGTGACGATCACGAATATGCAGTGACCAGACGTGAGGCACAGGATTGAGCCAACTCACCTCCTCTATGTCAAAACCAAGATCCTTCAGCCCCTGACTCATGCGCTCGATCGACTCTTCAAGCGGGGCATCTTTTCCTGGAATTCTGGTCATTTTTTGTACTCTTTGTGGACTAACAGAGGTGTCAGCTAACTTATTATTTATTCGAAAGATTATACCTGAAGAAATAGTAGGAAAAAGTTCAAATGAGCGCTTGACGAAGGTCCGCCCCGTAATTAGTATATGCGCCCTCAGTTGAGCAAACAGTTCCTCGATAGCTCAGTTGGTAGAGCAGTAGACTGTTAATCTATTGGTCGCTGGTTCGAGTCCAGCTCGAGGAGCCAACTTTACTCAACAAGAGAAAAAGTCGGAGTATAGCGCAGCCTGGTAGCGCATCTGCTTTGGGAGCAGAGGGTCGTAGGTTCGAATCCTACTACTCCGACCACTTTTTCTCACTCCTCGTCGGAGTATAGCGCAGCCTGGTAGCGCATCTGCTTTGGGAGCAGAGGGTCGTAGGTTCGAATCCTACTACTCCGACCATCTCTTTGTGCCGGTATAGCTCAGTTGGTAGAGCAACTGACTTGTAATCAGTAGGTCCCGAGTTCGACTCTTGGTGCCGGCACCATTTACTACCTCTTATCACCGTTCATTTTTTCTTTAAGCACTCTGCGAACATAGCCACTTTTATAGGCATTTTTAAGGTATAGTGCTCGCATGAATATTAAGCTCATTACCTTATCCCTTGCAGCCCTGACTCTTCAAGGCTGTGTACTTACTAAAGTCGTGACGGTACCTATGCGCGTTGGTGGGGCAATCATCTCTGTTGTACCCGTGGTCGGTGACCCAATTGACGAGTCAATCGACACCGTGGCGGATGGAATTGACAAAATCCCGATTTAAAATTGCTCTAAATCAGACAAAGATGTTCTTTTTCTGACACCCTACTAAACACTCTCTAAAGTACAGGCATTAGACCCAATCTGGAGAGTGTTATGCTACCTGCCGTAAACAATATTCTTTACGCATCAGACATTAATGATGGCTCACGCCCTGCGTTTCGACACGCTGTTAAACTCGCCGAGCTGTACGATGCCAAACTCACCTACTTGCACGCCGTAGAGAAGATCAGTGACGGCGCAGCTGCTGTTCTACAAAATGTCATCGATCGTGATGAGCTTAATGAGTTAGAGAGAAGTGGCTCTGCCCGTTTGATGGAAAAAGTGGAACAACGCATCAAAGCGTTTTGCGAGGACGAGGTTCCAGAAGGGTCCATTAATCCGAGCGACATTGCCACCTGCGTCGATCAAGGCACACCTTGGCAAGTCATCATCGATACAGCTGACAAGATCAATGCGGATATGATTGTCATGGGTGTACGGACCCATGCGACCCTTCAGCACATGTTATTGGGCTCAACGTCACGCAAAGTCATGAGCCACAGTGTAATACCTGTGTTGATCGTCCCTTTAAGCTAATAGTTAGCGATTAAACAGACGCTGTTCAAACTGATGATTGAGTTGAGCGTCTGTCTCTTTGAGATCAGTTACAACACTGAATCGAGTCACCTCACCATGGGTGAACGGAAAGTTAGCGGTGTACATGATGCGCATTCCTTCATAAAACTCACGCATCTCTAATACCACGTCTCCTGTTGATCCTGACACTCTTACCTTTGGATCCTCAAATTGATAAGAACCGAAAGTCACAGGATCAACGCAAGTGATCGTCAAGTAGCCCAATGAGGGCTTACGTTCGAATCCATATAGATCTGCTACATGTTCGGAAAGCTCTTCACTCGCTGAAACATAGGTTTTAACCTTACAATCTTCTGCCCATACTCCGCTTGAAACTAGGGTTAAAGAGCCAACAAATAGTGAAGCAATTACCTGTTTTTTCATAACAATCCTTACTAGCGACCTAAACTGTAAAATTCATCATTAGGGCGCAAACTCATGACATTGGCCATGCGATTAGAGAAGCCAAACAACCCTGTGATTGACGTGATATCCCAAATATCATCATCACTGAACCCCTGAGCATGCAGCCTATCAAAGTCTGCCTCACCGACCTCATTAGCTGATTGAGCGACCTTCATGGCAAAGTCCAACATGGCGCGCTGGCGGCCAGTAATATCTGCTTTACGGTAGTTGGCAACTATCTGATCGGCAATCAATGGATTTTTCGCACGTATTCTCAAAATTGCGCCGTGCGCAACGACACAATATTGGCATTGGTTCAGGCTGCTAGTGGCCACCACAATCATCTCACGTTCAGCCTTTGTCAGCCCTGATTCCCGCTCCATAAGCGCATCATGATAAGCAATGAACGCACGAAACTCTTCTGGCCTCCTAGCCAATGCCAGAAAAACATTAGGAACGAAACCGGACTTTTCCTGAACCGTTAAAATAAGATCACGGATATCTTCAGGTAGATCACTTATATCCGGGGTACTAAAAACACTAATCTGATTACTCATTAGAAGAGACTCTTATTCTAAATTTTTCCTATTTATACCAGAAACATAATCTGTGCAGTATTGAACTGATTCAATCAGTGCTAGGATGAATTCATAGCATAAAGTAGATAAAAAAATGACAGACAACACCCGGAAGCCAAGAGTACTAATTGTTGATGACGATGAGTTTTCTCAAGATTTCATCAGTGGAGCTCTAGATACATTAGCAGATGTAAATGTCGCAAAAAGTGGCGAACAGGCGCTTCATAAATTGAGTGACACCGGTCAACTGCCAGATCTAGTGGTTGTCGACATTGTCATGTATTCAATGAACGGTATCGAGATTACCCGTTATATCCGCCATGATTTGAGCGAACATAAAATACCTGTCTTTGTTCTGTCATCACACGCTGATCCAGAAATGGAGCGAATTGCCTACAGTGCTGGTGCTACCGTGGTGTGTAAAAAAGGTCTATCAGCACAAGCTTTGTCACAGCGCATTCGCGGGCTTCTGGATATTTCATTTAATCCCCACTCTTAAGAAACATTGCGTACACAGGTATATTGGACCGTCAATAACTACTAAAAATCTTATTCCAACCGCACTACTCATTGCACTATGGGTGGTTCGTTAACGGATTAGGATTGGCGTTTCTGCATCGCCATAAAGTGCTCTATCCCTTTGATTTGATCTTCAGCGTGGTGGTTTACATACAAGACGGTCGTCTCGTTACCCTCACAGATCTTCTCAATCAGAGCCAATACCAACTGTCGGTTCATATCATCTAGCCCTAGACAGGGCTCATCCAGAATTAATAGCGGTGGATGTTTTACCATGGCGCGCGCAATCAACAAGAGTCGCTGATCACCGTAAGAGAGCTTGTTGAACGGCACATCGGCGCGATCCTGCATACCCAGCAGTGCAAGCCACTGATCGGCAATCATCTTCTGATTATCGGTTGATTTGGTGTACATACCAATGCTGTCAAAGAAGCCCGAGATAATGACATTTTTACAACTGATGCTGACACGATACTCCCATTGCAGTGCGGTCGACACATAACCAATAAACTGCTTAATCTGCCAGATACTCTCGCCGTTACCGCGCTGAAAACCGAACACAAAGATGTCGTTGACGTAACACTGCGGGTGATCGCCAGTAATCAATGAGAGCACACCTGTTTTACCACTGCCGTTTGGACCGCTCAGTTGCCAATGTTGGCCAGGATTTATCGTCCAGTTGAAGCCCTCAACAATTACTGCATCACTGTATTTGATCGAGATATCGGTCAGTTTGACCAGTGGATCATTCGGATTCAGTTCTGGAAGCGGGTTAGCAGGATCCGCCGGTGGAACCTCTAGATCTGTCGTTTTCAAGTGAAGCAGTTGGTATAGCTCTGCATAAGCCGATTCATCGCTGCGATCGACCTGAAATGCTAGACGTCCCGCATCGTTACCCACCTTCTCCATGTAGGCAACATGAGTAATAAAATCAGGCATTTCGTCGAAGCGGTTTAACACCAGTATCATCGGCGTGGTATCAATGATGCTGGCTAAATGCTGCTGCAGCATCGCAAGCGTATCAGCATCTAACCCATCAAATGGCTCATCTAAAATAAGAAGCTCTGGGTTATTGGCCAACGCACGGACCAACATCATCTTGCGGCTCTCACCGGTCGAAAGCTTGCGGAATGCTCTATCCAACAGCGGCGACAAACCGAACTGCTCGACTAATTCAGCCGCTAACAGTTGATCTTCACAATGCTCAAAGATCATTTCCCGAACGGGGGTTCCTTCTGAGATGACATCTAAAATATCGGCGTCATCCTTTTTAAGCTCCTGTTTGATCAACTCTGCCTGAGCTTCGAATGAAACGAGTCCAACTCTATTTGGGACTCCCTCTATGGATCCATTCAATGCATCACCAAACCCTGCTAACACCGCTGCAAGCGCCGACTTACCAGAACCATTGGTACCGGTGATGACCCAATGCTGATTGGGCTCAATGGTCCAATCGACCCCTTTAAGGTCAAAGCGTTCATCAAAGTTTACGTCAAGGTTTTCAATGTGAATGGATGTCGACATGGGGATTCCTAATCAACAAATAGAGTTTATAAAAAGCATAAAGCCGAGTACTCCTTGCGAGGCACTCGGCTTTGAGTCGTTTAAATTTTATCTAAAATTAAACGATCTTCTTCATGTCAGCCATGTGGCCACGAAGAACTGTACCGATCGCTTCAACTGGGTGAGCGCGTAGTGCAGCGTTAACTTCGATTAGACGAGCGTTATCTACGCCGTTGTCGTCAAGATCTAGGCCTTTACCGATAACGTCAGACTTGATGCCCTTCATGAAGTCAGCTAGTAGCGGAACACACGCGTGGTTGTATAGGTAACAGCCGTACTCTGCAGTATCAGAGATTGTTGCGTTCATTTCGTAAAGCTTCTTACGAGCGATAGTGTTTGCGATTAGTGGAGTCTCGTGAAGTGACTCGTAGTACGCAGACTCAGCGATGATACCAGCAGCCGTCATTGTTTCGAATGCAAGCTCAACACCTGCTTTGACCATAGCAACCATAAGGATGCCTTTGTCGAAGTACTCTTGCTCAGAGATCTCTACGTCGCCTGCTGGAGTCTTCTCGAAGTTAGTCTCTGCAGTCTCTGCACGCCATTTAAGAAGATTAGCGTCATCGTTCGCCCAATCCTCCATCATGACACGTGAGAAAGTGCCGTCGATGATGTCATCCTGGTGCTTGTTGTAAAGCGGACGCATGATCACTTTTAGCTCTTCAGCAAGGTCGAAACACTTGATCTTAGCTGGGTTAGATAGACGGTCTAGCATGTTGGTAACGCCGCCGTACTTAAGTGCTTCAGTGATGGTTTCCCAACCGTACTGAATCAACTTAGATGCGTAACCAGCGTCGATACCCTCTTCAACCATCTTGTCGAAACATAGGATCGAACCAGTCTGCAACATACCACAAAGGATAGTCTGTTCACCCATAAGGTCAGACTTAACTTCTGCGATGAACGATGACATTAGAACGCCCGCTTTGTGACCGCCAGTACCTACAGCGTAAGCTTTAGCCAGTGCTAGACCTTCACCCTTAGGATCATTATCTTCGTGAACCGCGATCAGTGTAGGTACACCGAAGCCACGCACGTACTCAGCACGTACTTCTGAACCAGGACACTTAGGTGCAACCATGATAACGGTTAGGTCGTCACGGATCTGCATACCCTCTTCAACGATGTTGAAACCGTGTGAGTAAGATAGGCAAGCGCCCTCTTTCATCAGAGGCATCACCGCGTTAACAACGGCTGTGTGCTGCTTATCTGGAGTTAGGTTAAGTACGACGTCTGCAGTAGGAATAAGCTCTTCGTAAGTACCAACAGTGAAACCGTTGTCCGTTGCGTTTTTCCATGACTGACGCTTTTCAGCAATCGCTTCAGGACGCAGAGCGTAAGAGACATCTAGGCCTGAGTCGCGTAGGTTAAGACCCTGGTTAAGGCCTTGCGCACCACAACCTATTACAACCATTTTTTTGCCTTTAAGCGCTTCAACGCCATCAGCAAATTCAGACATATCCATGAAACGGCACTTTGCCAGTTCCGCTAGCTGCTCACGTAGTGGCAGTGTATTGAAGTAGTTAGCCATGCTAAACAGATCCTAATTTAATTGGGAGGTGCGTCGTTGAACGACACGGACAACTGACTAGAGTTCTAATCAAAGTGGGCAGATTATAAGCAAAACCAATAGTTTCTTAAATTGATATATTTGCAACACAACATCCCGATTTGCGCAACAATAGACAATTTAGATAGACTACCCCCATGAATTTAAAGAATCTGAAACAGTTTTTAGCATTGGCCGACACTCTGCACTTTGGACGGGCCAGTGAAGAGTGCCATGTCAGTCTATCAGCCCTCTCTCGAAACATTCGCCAACTCGAAGAGGAGCTGGGCGTAGAACTGTTCAAACGTGATAATCGGACTGTAGTTCTTACCCAAGAGGGGCAACGCTTTCTACAGTACGCCCGCGAAACTTACAGTCAGTGGAATATTATTCGCAGCGAATTGACGGACAAAACAGGACAGCTCAGCGGTGAGATCAGTATCTACTGCTCGGTAACAGCTAGTTACAGCTTCCTGTACGAATTGTTAAACCGCTTTCGCCAAGTACATCCGCATATCGAGATTAAGCTTCATACAGGGGACCCTGATCGCGCCATTGCACGTATCCAAGAGGGTATAGAGGAGATCACCATTGCCGCTCAACCCGACAACCTGAGCAAAAGCCTCTCATTTAAACCGATTACCCAATCTCCCTTAGTATTTATTGCACCGGCAGAGGCACAACCCAACTTACCCAACAGCTCACCACAAAGCGTTGAGGATTGGCAGAGCACCCCTATGATTCTCTCTGAAGCGGGTGTTGCTCGAAGTCGGGTCGACGACTGGTTAAACGAGCAAGGCATCACACCCAATATCTATGCTCAGGTTGCAGGTAACGAGGCGATCGTCAGCATGGTGAGCTTGGGGTTCGGCATTGGTGTCGTGCCCAAAATTGTTTTGGATAACAGTCCACTGGTCGAGCGAATCAGAATACTGGATGTACAACCCGCTCTAAAACCCTATGAGATCGGACTATTTACACTAACACGTAGCTTAAAAAACCCATTGATTGAAGCGTTCTGGGAGCTAAGCTAATGATGAAACTGATCGCTGTTGCATTTCTGCTTCTCACCACTCCTCTTCAAGCCGCCAGTTTCAGGGAGACCTGGCAAGCACTGTTCAGTGAACAGTATTCAGAAGCTATCGCCGGTGCTCGTGATATTCAGCTCAATGAAGACCCCAGAGGCAATTTTCTGTTTGGTTATATGTATCTGTTTGGTAAAGGGCTGGAACAAGATCCTGTTAAGGCTGAATCCTATTTCAAACGCGCCTCGGAGGCCGGCTTTAATGGTGCAACCTTTCGATTGGGAAAGATGTACCGGGAGGGACACCCTGGCGTACCGAAACAGACAGCACTGGCCTATCAGCTCATTTCACAAGCCGCTGAAAAAGGCGGACCCAACGCACAGTTCAACTTAGCGCAGATGGTCGAAAACGGGGAAGGTACCGAGATCGATTGGGAGAGAGCGTTTAAGCTATACCAAGGCGCAGCTTCCAAAAAACACGCCTTCGCGCACTGGAATCTAGGCTACTACTACCTCACTGGAAGAGTCGTTGCTAAAGACGTCAATAAAGCGTCTGAACACTTTGAGACCGCCTTCAAGGAGGGATCCGCTAAGTGGCTGTCTGTCGAGATCAATAGACGCCTGTTGGACGATATAAGTGATGAGGTGCGTAAGGTGCTAGAAGAACAACTCATCAGCTTGTCTCGAAGCCTCCGTGACTGACTTCAGTCTGTCATCGGCTCTATGAGCGTTTTCCAGACAACCCAATTAACCGGACAGCGGATGACAGGCTAAAGCCAGTCACCGGAAAACACAAAGGGCCACCCTAACGGGTGACTTTATTCCTGTTGGAGCGATTTTGAGCACAGCGAAAAGTCGCGAATTTGAGATGAGAGGATTACGAAATACACCCCTGTATTTCGCCCCTTCGGGGCCGCGCTTTGATCGCCTGCGACGTGACTGACTTCAGTCTGTCATCGGCTTTATGAGCGTTTTCCAGAGGGTCCATTTAAGCCAACAGCGGATGACAGGCTAAAGCCAGTCACCAGAAACACAAAGGGCCACCCTAACGGGTGGCCCTTTGTGTTTGTATGGTCGGAATGAGAGGATTCGAACCTCCGACCCCCTGCACCCCATGCAGGTGCGCTACCAGGCTGCGCTACATTCCGGAAACTTGGCGCGCATGTTACAGGATGCGCTTTCGGGTTTAAAGCCTAGTTGGCGTTAATTCTCATCGATTTAAGAATATCTTCCAGCTCGGTAATCGATTGGCGAATCAACTGCTTATACCGCCCTTGATCATCGTGTGTATTACCTGCTGTCAGATACTGTTTTGCTCCAGCAATAGTAAGGCCTTGTTCGTAGAGAAGGCCCTTGATTTCACGAATCAGAAGAATGTCTTGGTGCTGATAGTAGCGGCGATTACTGCGTTTAACCGGCTCAATTTGTTCGAACTCTTGCTCCCAGTAGCGAAGCACATGAGGCTTTAGATCACACAACTTGCTGACTTCACCAATCGTAAAGTAACGCTTGGTTGGGATGGTAGGAAGATCGCTCGACATTATTGTTGCTTAGCTGAATGCAGCTCTACTCGCTCTTTAAGCTTTTGCCCCGGACGGAAGGTTACCACTCGACGGGCAGAGATAGGCACCTCTTCACCCGTCTTAGGGTTACGTCCAGGACGCTGTCGCTTATCGCGTAGATCAAAATTACCAAAACCCGAGAGTTTGACATGCTCGTTATGCGAAAGACTCTCTTTGATCTCATCGAACATCGATTCAACCATCTCTTTCGCTTCGCGTTTGTTTAGACCGAGTTCTTCAAAAAGACGCTCTGCCATATCCGCTTTTGTTAACGCACTCATACCAAACCCCTTTATTAGGTTTAATCTCGCAATACTGCACCTAGATCAGAGGTCAGTTTTTCAACGACCGCTTGCACTGATGCATTGATCTCTTCTTCGTTAAGAGTGCGCGATGGGTGCTGCCAGGTCAAGCCAAGAGCAAGACTTTTTTGTCCATCATCAATACCTTGGCCGGTATATACGTCAAATAGGATGACCTCTTTTAGGAACTCACCGCCCTCTGACTGCGCAATAGAACGAACCGAGTCAAAGCTCACCTCTGCACCGATCACCATCGCTAAATCACGACGTGACTCTGGGAATTTAGAGAGGGATGCAAAACGAGGTAGACGCCCTTCCAACAGAGATGATAGCTTCATCTCGAATAGATAGACTGGACCTGCAAGATCTAAGCTCTTCTGTAAGCTTGGGTGCATCGCACCAACCCAACCCACTGTCACGCCCGCCTTCTCAATGCGAGCTGACTGACCTGGGTGAAGGGCATGGTGAGTATCGGCAACCAGCTTAAACTGGCTCGCATCGCCACCCAAAGAAAACAAGGATTCCAGATCACCTTTGATATCAAAGAAATCGACCTTGTCGCTCTTACCCATCCACGATTCTGGTGAACGGTTACCCGAAATAATACCCGCTAGGCTGTTCTCTTGTTCAAGCTCATCACCATTGGCAATAAAACACTGACCAATCTCGAACAGACGCACTCGACTCTGTTGACGCGCTTGGTTATAAGCAACTGCTTTAGAGAGACCTGGCCAGATAGTGGTACGCATAACCGCCATTTCAGCAGAGATAGGGTTAGCAAGCGCTACCGCTTCATTCTGATCGTCAAACTGTTTTGCTAGACCCGCTTCGATGAAGCTGTAGGTAATCGCCTCTTGGTATCCACGAGAGACCAAATGACGACGCAGGGTGCTTGCCGTTAGTTTCGACTCTTTGATTGAGGGCAGAGGAAGCTCGGCACGGGGTGTGTTAGACGGCAGATTGTTGTAGCCGTAAACGCGTGCAATCTCTTCAATCAGATCAACTTCGATGCTGATATCAAAACGGTAGCTAGGAACCGCAACCATCCATGAGCCATCGCCATTAGCACGCAACTGAAGACCTAGACGCGTTAGGATCTCTTCGATCTCTGCCGCTGGAATTTCAAGTGCCAACATATCAGTGACACGCTGGTGACGCAGTTCAAGTGCGACCGGCTTCGGCAAGTTCGTTTCAGATACAGCCTGGATAACCGGACCAACCTCACCACCGACAATATCAATCAGCAAGGCTGTCGCACGCTCAATAGCACGCGCCTGTAACTGCCAATCAACACCACGTTCGTAACGGTGGGATGCATCCGTATGCAGACCATAGTTTCGTGCGCGACCTGCAATCGCGATAGGGTCAAAGTAGGCACACTCAAGCAGAATATCTTTACTCTCTTCAGAGACTTCAGAGTTACCGCCCCCCATGATGCCCGCCATCGCAATTGCTTTATTGTGATCGGCAATCACTAGCGTATCAGCGTTCAGCTTAATCTCACTGCCATCAAGCAGTGTTAGCGCTTCGCCCTGCTCGGCCATGCGAACACGAATACCACCTTCAATCTTATTCAGATCAAAAGCGTGCATTGGCTGCCCTAACTCAAGCAACACATAGTTGGTAACATCGACAACAGGATCGATAGAGCGAACGCCAGAACGCTCTAAACGCTCAACCATCCAACGTGGCGTCTGTGCATTGATATCGATGCCACGAATGACACGACCCAAGTAGCGAGGGCAAGCTGAAGCGGCTTCTAACTCGATCGAAACGGTATCACCAATGGTTGCTGCAACAGCAGAGCAATCGATCTCAGCCACAGCGGCTTTATTCAATACACCCACTTCACGAGCCATACCGACCATACCTAGGCAGTCACCACGGTTAGGCGTCAAATCGACATCGATAATCATATCTTCAAGATTAAGGTAGTCACGGACACTCTGACCGACTGGAGCATCGGCTGGAAGCTCCATGATGCCGCCATGATCATCCGATAGGCCTAGCTCATCTTCAGCACAGAGCATACCCATGGATTCAACACCACGTAGCTTGGCTTTCTTAATCTTAAAGTTACCCGGTAGAACGGCACCGACCGTTGCAAAAGCGGTCTTGATTCCAGCACGGGCGTTGGGGGCACCACACACCACTTGGAAGGTCTCACTACCGTCGCTTACCTGACATACGCGCAGTTTATCGGCATCTGGGTGCTGCTCGGCACTCAGAACTTCACCCACAACCACACCGGAAAACTCTTTGGCAACCGACTCAATCTCATCAACTTCTAAACCTGCTAGGCTGAGTTGATCCGCTAAACCCTGCGTATCGATGGCAGGCTGAACCAGTTCACGTAACCACTGTTCACTGAATTTCATAGTTAAATACTCTCGTCTGCTATCGGCTGAATTAGTTGAACTGGCTTAGGAAGCGCAGATCGTTTTCAAAGAATAGTCGTAGATCGTCAACGCCATAACGCAGCATTGCGAAACGCTCTACCCCCATACCAAAGGCAAATCCGGTGTACTCTTCAGAGTCGATACCCGACATCTCAAGTACTTTTGGATGAACCATGCCACAGCCTAGTACTTCTAGCCATTTACCATCACCGCGATCGATATCGACTTCAATAGAAGGCTCAGTAAATGGGAAGTAGGAAGGACGGAAACGCACACGCACATCCTCTTCAAAGAATTCACGTAAGAACTGTTCAAGCGTACCTTTAAGATCTGCAAAGCTGATGTTCTTATCGATGATCAAACCTTCAACCTGATGGAACATTGGTGAGTGGGTCTGGTCATAGTCACAACGGTAGACACGACCTGGACAGATAATACGAATAGGCGGCTTCTGCGCCTCCATCGTACGAACCTGTACTGGAGAAGTGTGGGTTCTTAACAGACGGTGAGCGTCAAAATAGAAGGTATCGTGCATCGCACGCGCTGGGTGGTGCGATGGAATGTTGAGCGCTTCGAAGTTGTGGTAATCATCTTCGATCTCAGGCCCCTCTTCTACCGAGTAACCGATGCGACTGAAGAAAGCTTCAATACGATCCATCGTTTTTGTCACTGGGTGCAGGCCACCCAACTCTGGCTGACGACCAGGAAGCGTGACATCCACCTTCTCTGCAGCCAACTTCGCTTCAAGTGCAGCATTTTCGAGTAGGCTCTTACGCGCATTCAGCACATCGGACAGCGCCTCTTTGGCCACGTTGATGCGTGCACCTGCAGCAGGACGCTCTTCGTTAGATAGTTTACCAAGCCCTTTCAATAGCTGGGTAAGGTGCCCCTTCTTACCTAGGTACTGAACACGAACTTCGTCTAAAGTTTTTACATCGCTCGCTGCTTCAGCAGCGGCTTTTCCTTCCGCCAACAGGGCGTCAAGATTTTCCATTTACGGCTCCACTCTCTGGGTCCAAATACAAAAATAGGGGAAGAGCGAGCACCCTTCCCCTATCTGAGTCGATCAATTCATCACCCTAGGGTGACGATTGTCTTAGGCTAGTGCTGCTTTTGCTTTTTCAACAACAGCGGTAAACGCTGTTTGCTGATGCACTGCCAGATCAGCCAGTACCTTACGGTCGATCTCAACGTTAGCCTTTTTAAGGCCAGCGATCAGACGGCTGTACGACAAACCATTGATGCGAGCTGCTGCGTTAATACGAGCAATCCACAGAGCACGGAACTGACGTTTGCGCTGACGGCGGTCACGGTAAGCGTACTGACCCGCTTTGATGACAGCTTGTTTGGCTACGCGGAATACACGACTACGAGCGCCGTAGTAACCTTTAGCCTGTTTCAATACTTTTTTATGACGTGCACGAGCTTGTACACCACGTTTTACGCGAGGCATGGTAACTCCTTCTTAATCCTATTCGTAACCAATTAAATGTATGGAAGCATGCGCTTAACCAGAGCCTGGTCAGCTGCATGTACCTGAAGCATTGGGCGTAGCTGACGCTTACGCTTAGTAGTCTTCTTGGTCAGAATGTGACTTTTGAAGGCTTGCTTGTGCTTGAAGCCATTAGCAGTCTTCTTGAAACGCTTTGCCGCACCGCGGACAGATTTAATCTTTGGCATTTACTTTCTCCACGCATTCGTTAGTTATCTGTTGGAACGAACAAAACCTGCAACACCATACTGGATGGCACGGCAGGTCTTAGTTTGGAACCAACTACTTTTTCTTAGGAGCTATGACCATGACCATCTGACGACCTTCAAGTTTAGGACGAGCTTCAACAGTACCGTAGTCTGCCAAATCCGTTTCAACTCGATTAAGAAGCTCCATTCCGAGCTCCTGGTGCGCCATCTCACGACCGCGGAAGCGAATCGTAATCTTGGTCTTATCTCCACCTTCTAGGAAACGTATCAGGTTGCGTAGTTTTACCTGATAATCCCCCACATCAGTCCCTGGACGGAACTTAATCTCTTTAACCTGCATCTGAGTCTGTTTCTTCTTAGCCTCATTTGCACGTTTTTTCTGGTCGTAAAGGTGTTTACCGTAGTCCATCACCTTACAGACGATTGGGTCGGAATCGGAGATCTGTACTAGATCCAATCCTGCCTCTTCAGCCGCACGAAGCGCTTCATTAAGGCTTACAACACCAACCTGCTCTCCGTCAGCGCCGATTAAACGACACTCACGAGCTCGAATATTTTCATTAATTGGCGGCAAATTCTTTTGACCGCGCTTGTTATCACGCTTGATAGCTAGTTTCTCCTAAAGCGTTTTTATTCGCTGCGACCTTTGCGATTATTCTCTTGAATCAACAAGTTAGCAAAGTCTTCAACACTAAATACACCCATATCTTCACCTGTGCGTGTGCGTACAGCAACGCTGCCAGATTCAACTTCTTTATCGCCGATTACTAGAAGATAAGGGATTTTCTGTAGAGTGCGCTCGCGGATTTTAAAGCCGATCTTCTCATTTCTCAAGTCCGAAATTGCTCTAATGCCGCTATTTTGCAGCTTAGACACCACTTCATTGACAAAATCTGACTGTTTATCGGTGATATTCATGACGGCAACCTGCACTGGAGACAACCAAGTCGGCAGCGCCCCCGCGTAGTGCTCAATCAAAATACCGATAAATCGCTCAAACGAACCTAGAATCGCACGGTGCAACATAACCGGTGTTTCACGATCGCCCTTCTCGTTAACAAACTGAGCATCGAGTCGACCCGGCATCGAGAAGTCGACCTGAATCGTTCCACACTGCCAAACACGACCCAGACAGTCACGTAGTGAGAATTCAATCTTAGGACCGTAGAAGGCACCTTCACCAGGAAGCTCTTCCCAATCCAGACCCGCTGCATCCAATGCGTCAGCCAACGCCTTTTCGGCTTTATCCCATACTTCATCAGAACCTACGCGCTGCTCAGGGCGAGTAGAGAGCTTGTAGATAATGTCGCTGAATCCAAAATCAGTGTAGACCTCATGAAGGAAGTCGATGAATTCAGCCACCTCAGATTGAATAGAGTCCTCAGCACAGAAAGTGTGACCATCATCTTGAACGAAGCCACGAACACGCATGATACCGTGCAGTGCACCAGATGGCTCATTGCGGTGACACGAGCCAAATTCAGCCATACGCAAAGGTAGGTCACGGTATGAACGCAATCCCTGGTTGAATACTTGAATGTGACATGGGCAGTTCATCGGCTTAACGGCAAAGTCACGGCTCTCAGAGTGGGTCGTGAACATCTGCTCTTGGAACTTATCCCAGTGACCTGATTTTTCCCACAGAGTACGTTCAACCACCTGCGGTGTCTTGATCTCTTGGTAGCCACGTTTGCGCTGCTGTTCACGCATGTACTGTTCCACTGCCTGCCAAAGAGTCCAGCCATTCGGATGCCAAAACACCATACCTGGTGCTTCTTCCTGAAGATGGAACAGATTCAACTGCTTACCGAGTTTACGGTGGTCACGCTTCTCTGCCTCTTCAAGGCGGTGCAAGTAGGCTTTAAGGTCTTTCTTGTCACCCCAAGCTGTGCCGTAGATACGAGTTAGCTGCTCGTTTTTAACGTCACCGCGCCAGTAAGCGCCAGCCACTTTCATCAGTTTGAAAACTTTTAGGTGGCCCGTATTAGGCACGTGTGGGCCACGACATAGATCGATGAAATCACCCTGCTTGTAGAACGAGAGATCCTCTTCACCAGGAATCGATTCAATGATCTCAACCTTGTACTTCTCGCCCATCGCTTCAAACATTTTCACTGCGTCAGGACGGCTCATAACTGAGCGCTCAACAGGAAGATTCGACTTAGCCAGTTCCGCCATGCGCTTTTCGATCTTCTCTAGATCTTCTGGCGTAAATGGACGCTCATAAGCAAAATCGTAGTAGAAACCGTCATCGATCGTTGGACCAATCGTCACTTGAGCACCAGGAAAAAGATCTTGAACGGCCATCGCCATCAAGTGCGCAGTTGAGTGACGAATGATATCGACACCCTCTTCATCGCGCGCCGTGATAAGAGAGACGTCTGCATCCGCCTCGATGACAAAAGAGGTATCAACCAATTCACCATTCACTCGACCAGCAAGGGTAGCTTTCGCTAGACCTGGGCCGATATCAGACGCCAGATCAAAGACAGACAGTGGCTGATCGAATTCACGTTTACTTGAATCAGGAAGAGTAATAACAGGCATTTATAGATCCTAGTGCTCAGTGGTGACCCATACGACAGGCCACGTAAGTTATGTGCGAACGACTCAGTCGAAGCGCGTTTCAATTGAAGGGCAGTATTATACAGATCTAACCAACCAGTCTCCACCCTGATCCGGCTTAAAACCCAATGGTTAGCCACGAAGTGACTGATTTTTATCAAGCATCGTGGCATCATTGCGACAACAAAAATGATAAGAGCACAGGGATGAAAGCACCTCGCCTTAAAATCAGCACCCGCTTAACACTACTGGTCAGTCTATTGATCCTGACGCAGGCGATTGTGTTGGGAATTTTCACCCTAAGATATCTAGCGGATTCACTCGAAGATCAGATCGGTCAACGCGCCCTGCAGCTCTCGTCAATGATCTCTCAAACCCCCTCTATTCGCGACGCTGTCAGTCGAAGTGATAGTGACGCTGTCCAAGCCATTGTAGCGGACCTCAGATTAGCAACCGACGCCAGTTTCATCTCTATTGGCGACATTGACGGCATACGTCTCGTTCACCCAAAACCAGAACGCATCGGAAAACCGATGGTGGGTGGTGATAACTATCGCGCACTGGAACTCGGTGAGAGCTACATCTCTAAAGCCGTTGGCAGCCTTGGGGAGTCAATCCGAGGCAAGACACCGGTGCTGGATGATCAGGGTAAGATCGTCGGCGTGGTTTCGGTCGGTTATTTAACCAAAACCATCGACCAGACCATCTTTAACTATCAAGGCACCGTCATCGTAGGCACCTTTGCCCTACTCTTGGTATCGATTATGTTGGCCATGTGGATTGCACGCCGTTTTAGGTCTGCCATTTTTGACCTTGAACCTCACGAGATCGCTGCCCTATTCCTAGAGCGAAACGCCACGCTAGAGTCGGTTCGAGAAGGGATCATCTCCATTAACTCAAAAGGTGAAATCACCACCTTTAACCGAGCAGCCTTGAGAACACTGGGGATTGATGATCAAGATGTTTCAGGACGCCCACTCAGTGAGGTGCTTCCCGATTCAAGAATGCCCATGCTGCTTGAGACCGGTGAAGCCGAGTACGACCGAGAGACTCTCGTCAACGGCCGACAGCTGATCATTAACCGATTACCCATCGTTAAAGAGGACCAGGTGGTGGGTGTGGTTGCCAGCTTCCGCCCGAAAGATGAGTTGACGGAGGTGAGCCGAAAGCTAACCCGCATTCGCCAGTATGCTGAAGCACTTCGTTCACAAGCACATGAATACGCCAATAAACTGCACACCATTGCAGGTCTTATCAGCTTAGATGCCAAGCAGGAAGCGCTCGATCTTATTGGGCAGGAGACTAAGGAGCACCAGGAGCTATTAACCTGGCTAAAAGAGTCGGTGGCAGATCCGGTCGTAGCAGGCTGTATACTCGGAAAATTCAATCGCGCGAATGAACTAGGGCTGACACTTGAGATTGATGAGGGTTCACAGCTTCACCAACTTCCGTCCCATATTGAATCACAGCAGATGGTGACGTTAATCGGCAACCTCATTGATAACGCTTTTGATGCCTCACTTTCGGCCCACTCCGAAGAGGTACGTCTATCAATGACCGATATGGGCTCGGATATCATTATTGAGGTCGAAGATGACGGTGAGGGTATTGATCCCAACAAGATCAACAACCTATTTACCTCAGGCGTCAGCAGCAAAGGCGAAGGTCGCGGCATAGGACTATTTTTAGTGCAAGAGACCATAGAGGCCCTAGGTGGCCACATTACTGTTGAGGCCTCACACTCAGGCGGAAGCCGTTTTACCCTCTATCTACCAAGGAGTGGCAAGGATGTCTGATACATTGAAAATACTGATCGCTGAAGATGATCCACAGATTGCTGAAATTCAACGACGTTTTGTGGAGCGCATCGATGGCTTTGACGTCATAGGCATTAGCCACTCAACCCGAGACGCACAAGATATGCTCGACGTTTTCCAGCCGGATCTTGTGCTGTTAGACATCCACTTCCCTGACGGAAGCGGTTTAGATCTTCTTAAAACCCTGCGTTCAGGGGACTCACAAACCGACGTCATCATGATTACAGCCGCTAAAGAGGTCGATAGCCTATCCGAGGCTCTGCGCCTGGGTGTGTTTGACTATGTTCTGAAACCCTTAGTTTTTGATCGACTCTCTGGCGCCTTAAACCAGTACAGATCACATAAAACCATCCTTACCAATCAAGCTAACGAGCTGTCTCAGCAAGATGTTGATCAACTGCTCTCGCGTCACAGAGAGAGCAAAAACAGCAGCCTTAAACTTGAAGCTCTACCCAAGGGGATCGACCAGATTACACTGGATAAAATCGTTGCGGTGTTCAGGGAGAGTCATGACTCTTTAAGTGCAGAACAGGTAGGCGAGCGCATTGGCTCTAGCCGCACCACCGCGAGACGCTATTTGGAATATCTAGTGGGACAAGAGCGACTCAATGCCGATATTAACTATGGCACGGTCGGCCGACCTGAACGGCGCTACAAAGGGCTATAAACAAAAAAACGCTGAGTCTTATCAGCGTTTTTTATTAGAGCATCTACCAACCTGTCGTGGTTAGCTACTCTGCGTAGGTGGTTTCAATTTGCCACGGAAGATGAACGGCGCTAGGAAGCCAAGAACAGCAGCAATCCATAGACCGACTGAGATGTTACTGCTGAACAGATAGGTCCAGTCACCATCAGAAAGCACCATCGCACGGCGCAGGTTCACTTCCATGTGACCACCCAACAGGATACCCAGAATCACCGGTACTGAAGGAATGTCCATCTTGCGAAGCAGGTAACCCAGCACACCAAAGCCAATCATCAATAGTAGATCGAAGTAGCTACCGGTCAGTGAGTAGATACCGACAAAGGCAACCAGGGTCACACCTGGCAGCAGAATCGCAGGGGATACCTGTAGCACTCGGCTGAACATCTTCACCATTGGGACGTTAAGCACCAACAGTACAACGTTGGCAATCAGTAGTGAGGCGATCAAACCCCAAACCACCTCAGGTCGATCGTTAAACAACGTGGGACCTGGGGTGATATTCAACGTCATCAACAGTGCTAGCAGAACGGCTGTTGTACCTGAACCCGGAACACCTAGCGTCAACATAGGTACTAACGCACCCCCTGCCGCCGCATTGTTACCGGCCTCTGGTGCAGCGATACCACGTGGATCACCTTTACCGAACTGCGAGTTGTCACGTACCGATGACTTCTCTTGCATATACGCCAAGAAACTACCCAAGGAAGCACCTGCACCCGGCAATAGACCTGCAATAAAGCCGATCACTGTTGCCTTTAGCATGGTCCATTTAGTGCGAGCAATGTCAGCCCAAGGAATACGTACTTTCTCTAGTTTCACGCCTATGGCAGAGTCTTTACCGTGTGACTCAATAAACACCAGTACTTCAGAGACCGCAAAAAGACCAACGATGGCTACCAAGAAGTCGATACCATCAAACAGGTGCATGTTATCGCCGGTAAAGCGAGTCATACCCGTTGAAGCATCCACACCAATAGTCGCGATTCCCAGACCGATACAGACGGCTAATGCTGCCTTAGCCTGGTTGTTAGAACCGATACCACCTAAGGTGGCAAAGGCCAGCATGTAGAGCGCAAAGTACTCGGCCGGGCCGAACTGGTAAGCCACACGAGCCAACAACGGCGCAAGCAGCATTAAACCAATGGTCGCCAACAGTGCACCGACAAACGAAGCGACACCTGAGAGTACCAACGCATCTCCGGCGCGACCTGCTTTGGCCATTGGATACCCATCAAGACAGGTCATCATAGCCGGCTCATCACCCGGGATATTCAGAAGAATCGAAGAGATACGACCGCCGTACATGGCGCCGTAGTAAACACTCGTCATTAACACCAGTGCCTGAGTTGCATCTAGACCAAATGAGAATGTTAGAGGAATTAGTATCGCAACACCGTTCGATGGACCTAGACCCGGCAGAGAGCCGATCATCGTTCCAAGGATACAGCCTGCTATAGCAAGGGCCAGGGTAAATGGCGAGAGCGCCACATCAAAACCAATGGCCAAATTTGCAAAGATATCCATACCCTACCCCATCAACCAGCGCGGTAGCGCGAAAAGACTTAAACCGAAGATGAACTTAAAGATCAGGAACAGCGCTCCTGAGAAAAGCACTCCAGTCACCACAGCATTTTTTGCTCTAGCTTCAATCAGATAGGATACAGCGGTACCGGCTATCGCGGTTGAAACTAAGAAACCCAGCGGTTTAAGTGTGTAGGCATAGAAAACCAGCGCTACAACTGCAAAGCCAATGTGCATAAAGGTTGTTAAACCTGGCCACTCTGGCTCTTGATCCGGTTTCATGATCATCACAAGACCACAGATTACCGCTACCGACGCAATCATCATCGGGAAGGCTTTTGGGCCGAGAGGATCAGAGAAAAAAGGCTCTTGCAGTTGAGTGGCGCCCGCGAAATACGCGAGCGCCAGCACAACGACGATCAACCCCGTTATCCGATCTGTCATTACTTGATTACACCAAGCTCTTTAGACATATCTTGTACTTCCTGCATCACACCGTTTAGGTAGTTCTGGAAGTCTGGGCCCACTTTCGTGAACTTAACAAGACCGTTTGCTTCCATAGCGTCCGCCCACTCTTTAGAGGCTGCAACCTGAGCTAGCGCATCAGACCACTGCTTGTAAGAAGCTTCAGACGCACCTTTTGGAGTGTACAGACCACGCCAGTTAACCGCGACAACATCGATACCCTGCTCTTTAGCCGTTGGAATCACAGCATCTAGACCTGGAATTTCGATACGCTCGTCAGTGAATGAAGCCAGTACGCGAACGTCGCCGTTTTTGATGAAGCTTACAACACCTGAGATGTCACCTGTCATTGCTGACGTAAAGCCACCAACTGTCTGAGTGATCGCATCAGCGTCACCATCAACAGCAATGTACTTAACCTTACGGATATCCGTGAAACCTTTACGTTTCAATGCCATTAGGACTTTAAGGTGATCGTAACCGCCTGCAGCTGATCCACCGGCAAATGCGTGCTTACCTGGGTTCGCAATAACATCATCAAGAAGCTCATTCAGAGTCTGGTATGGCGAGTCTTTAGCAACCACGATAACGCCAGGGTCAGCACCGATAGCACCTAGGAAACGAACCTGATCAGACGTCATACCTGAGTAAGCGTTTTGAGCTAGACGCGTTGCAGTAGCTGTTGAAGCAGCAACAATAAGATCACCGTCGTCGTTACGCTCGTTAACCACGTGCGCGTACGCTAGACCACCGCCTGCACCGGCCATGTTAGTGACTTGAACGGGATCTTTAACGGCACCGATGTCATGCATGATTTTGCCGATTTGACGACAAGTGAAGTCCCAACCACCGCCTGGGTTAGCAGGTGCAATACACTCAGCCGCCATTGCAGAAGAGGCAACGCTCATTGCAACGCCTGCTGCTAGAAATTTAATTTTTGCTAGTTTCATTTTCTTCTCCTTGTTATGAACACTGACATCGCAGTTTGATGAACAGTTAACGGGAATTTAAAAAAATCCACTCTTAAGAAAAAGCTTGTGGCGATAAGGATTATTAATTTTATAAACAGCATTTTGTTCATAAAGTTCACAGGCAAAATTTAAAAACTGATCTAACATAGAAGTATAAAAATCATTATTCTTAATTAGCTATTGGCATAGAAATTGCTTATCACTATGTAAATTTAACAGTGACTAAGCCGCTTATAATTGAACATGTTTAAACGCAATTTATCTTTCACACTGATCATTTCAATACTGATCATCGCAGCGATGACCATCACCGCCATAACGCTGACGTCCATTGAACTCAAACGCTTGAGTGATAGCTTAGAGAGTTCGAATGATCGATATTCACAACTCATTCCGCATCTTACTGAGCTGTATAAGGTCATGACGCCTGGAGCACTTGATGAGAAGCTGGTCTATTTTGTTATGCGCGAGGAGCTTTTTTGGCTGATCCAAGCAAAACAATTTGCTTAGAGAGGCATTGAATCCTCACATCAACTGCTAAACCTCAATCTTGACGAAATAAGCAAAGTACAGATTTCAGCCATTCTCGAGGCATTCAAAGAGGTCACGGAGTTACAACCCTCTGTGGATCTAGCCAATACTGGTGCGGCAAATAGTATCTCAATCTACAACTACTCAACACAGCAGCAGTTCAGAGATCACCTACTGCAGATAAGATCTGTTGAAGAGAAGAGATCCAAACAGATCGCGGAAGACAATTTAGCGTCCATCAATAAGCTCAATAATGCTCAACTCTTTGAGATTGTCCTACTTATTATCGTAGCGCTTATCGGGGGCCTCTCTCTGATCTACCTGAAACTACTGGAGAGTCAAGCTAATGAGGCCGCCAAAGCTCAAGTTGATAAACTAGAAGCCCAACGCCGGCTAATTGAACAGTCACAATTTACAGACGCTCTGTTCAGTGCTTTACCAGTATCTGTGATCACCATCGACTCAAAGGGTATGATCCAGCGCTGTAATCCAGCAACAGAAAAGCTGTTTGGATACAGCCAAAAAGAGCTACAACAACAGAACGTCAGCTGCTTAATGCCAGAGGGAATTGCAAAACATCACGACGGCTATCTGAGCAACCACATTTCGACAGGGCAGACAAACATTATTGGTATTGGACGTGAGGTTACGGCGGTTAGTAAGAGCGGCCAACCAATCAATGTTCACTTATCCGTTACCTCATTCAAAATTAATGAACAGACGCACTTTGCCCGCATACTGGTTGATTTGACTGAAATTGTTGAACAACGCAAAGAGATTGCAGAAGCGTTGATTAATATAGAGCAAGCCAACTCTGAACTTGAACTCGCCCTCATCGAGGCGAATAAAGCCACCGAATCAAAAGATATGTTTTTGGCCACCGCCTCCCATGAAATTCGGACGCCATTAACTGGCATGTTTGGGATGCTCGATCTATTGAAAGAAACCGATCTTAACGATGAGCAATTATCCTATTTGATGATTATGCGCCGTTCTAGCCAGCAACTGATGGCTATTTTGAATGATATTTTAGATGCAGCAAAACTGAGAGAGAACAAAGTTGAACTTCACCCGATCGCACAAATGATGGGAGACCTACCCGGACTTGTTCAATCAAGCTTTGAATCCAATGCCAAAGAGAAAGGGATTCAATTTAAAACCCTGATAGAACCCGAATTAGCCAAACAGTGGGTGTTGGTTGATAACGTGCGACTCTACCAAGTGGTGAGCAACCTCTGTAACAATGCCATCAAATTTACTGAGCAAGGCAGTGTCACCTTAAAAATAGATCTGCTAGACGATCGAGAAGCGGATATCAGTGTAGAAATCTCTGTATCGGATACTGGCCCAGGCATGGCCCAAAATGACATTGAACGTCTGGCCAAACCCTTTGTCCAACTGGACGACTCGCTCTCACGAAAAGGAACAGGTACGGGGCTCGGGCTCAGCATTGCCTCATCGTTAATCGAAAAAATGGGAGGGCGACTTCACATTGAGTCTACACTAGGTGAAGGCAGCCGATTCAGCTTTAGAATCTCTCTACCCAAAGAGAGAATACCGGTGCACCATCACCAGACACCCAATATAAATGAGCCTGAGGGCACAGCATCAGAACTGAACAACTTTGAGCAACGAGCAAAAGTGATCGTCGCAGAGGACAACCCGATCAACCGAATGGTCATCGATAAGCTACTGCAAAAATTGCCCATTGATCACCTGATTGTTGAAAACGGACAAGAGCTGGTCAATGAAGTTGAACGTCAGTCTTATGATCTGATCATTACCGACATCCAGATGCCTGTTATGGATGGTTTTGAAGCAGCTGCATTAATTCGGACCAAAGGATCAATGGATAGAGTCCCTATTATCGCTCTGACTGCGGCAGCCTTTGAGGATGACATTAAACGCATGCGACAGGCCGGTATGGACGACTACGTTGCCAAGCCGATCGACCAAGATAAGCTAAACTCAGTACTTGAGCTTCATCTAACTCGGGCCATCCGAGGCGAGTCAGTCTCCAATCAACTCGGGGAGAGTTAGCGAGCGAGTTCCAACAGAGAGCGTGTGTAAAGCACATGCTCTCTTGCCGCCTCCTCAGCAGCTAACCGATCCCCCTGTTCAAGAGCCGAGAATATCTGCTGATGCTGGGGATTAATCCGCTCAGGATATCGCCCATAACGTTTAAGTGTTAGATCTAAAGCCTTGTAAATAGAAGAGAAATAACGGTTGTAGAAGAGTTCACTTAAACTAGCGACTACTAAGTTGTGGCTGTATTTAGCGATCAGCATATGAAACTGAAGATCCGCTTTTGCCCGAATCAATGTCGTGTTCTTTTGACTCCGCAGCTGCATCATCTCGAACTCAGATCGAATGATTGCAATCTGCTTTTTCGAAGCGTTTTCAGCACAACATCCAGCGGCCACAGATTCAATAAAAGCTCTTAACTCAAGCACATCCCTAACGTCATTCAATGTCGGCTCCGCTTTCACCGGTAAATTAAGAACCACACTCTCTAAGGGGTTAACCAGACGAGTAAGACGTCCCTGCTGTTTAATGAGCAGACCGGCGGCAAGCAACTCTGACATAGCCTCCCTAATCGCACTTCGCGATACTGAAAAGTGAGCGGCCAACCTCGACTCAGACGGAAGGGTTTCACCTGCTCGAGTGGTATCCATCAATAGCGATAACAGAGAAGAAGTGATCGACATAACTGGTCTGACAAGTGGTGTTTATTTTCTGCAAGAGTACTCTGCAACAGGATAGAGTGCAAAAAAAGTTAAGGAGCCCTTCAATGAGTATCATTTGCGAACTATCTGATCTACGTCGTCTCTACCACAAACGTGTCCCTAAAATGTTCCAAGGCTACTGTGAGTCTGGATCATGGACGCAACAGACGTTGGCAATGAACGACTCTGACTTTAACAAAATTCTGTTCCGTCAACGGGTGGCGCGTGATCTTGCACCCCGCACTCTAGCGACTCAGATGGTAGGACAAGATGTCTCCATGCCGGTTGCGATGGCTCCGGTTGGACTTCTGGGTATGCAGCACGCTGATGGTGAGATCAAAGCGGCACAAGCTGCCGAGGCATTTGGTGTCCCTTTTACTCTGTCTACCATGAGCATCTGTTCTATTGAAAAGGTCGCTGAAGCAACCACCAAGCCTTTCTGGTTCCAGCTCTATGTTCAGAAAGATCGTGAATTCACTAAGAAGTTGATCGAACGCGCTAAAGCGGCAGGCTGTTCCGCTCTGCTCGTTACACTGGATCTGCAGATGATTGGTAAGCGCCACGCAGATCACCGCAACGGTATGACCGCACCACCCCGCCTGACTATCCCCAATATTTTAGATATTTCACGTCGTCCACGCTGGGCATTCGGCATGTTGGGGACTAAAAATCGTGAGTTTGGCAACATTCAAGGCTGTGCGACCGGCGTTGATGACATGAACGATCTTATGAAATGGACCGCTGGATCCTTTGATCCCAACCTAGATTGGGACGACTTGAAGTTCTTCCGTGAACTTTGGGATGGCCCTTTGATCATCAAAGGCATTCTAGAAGCTGAGGATGCGAAGAAATGTATCGAGCTAGGTGCCGACGCCATTGTCGTCTCAAACCACGGTGGCCGTCAGTTAGATGGTGCTCGCTCATCGATCAGTGTTCTCCCAGAGATTGTTGATGCTGTTGGTGATCAGATCGAGGTCTGGATGGATGGTGGCATCCGCTCTGGCCAAGATGTGATTCGTGCTCGCGCACTGGGTGCTAAAGGCGTGTTGGTCGGCCGTCCTATGGTCTATGGCCTAGGCGCTATGGGTAAAGCGGGTGTGACAAGAATGTTAGAGATTTTCCATGAGGAGGCTGAATTGACTATGGCCTTTATGGGACATCGTGACATTGCTTCTGTGTCTAAAGATGACATTGTCATCAAAGGCGAACTCTAAAAAGAGCGATCAATTGGTAAACCTAAAGAGTTAATCGATTGATCAATGCTCGTTTTATCTCTTCAAGAGGCGCTTGATCGCTTTTAGAAAAAGCCAATTGGTTAATGCTGTGAGCTAGCCAAGTCGCCTCTTGATCACCTTGCGCATCGGCCCAGTGTTGAAGGGTTTTATAACGCTCGCTACGCTCTGCCCCAGCACAACCACAGGCTAACACGAGTGATCTAAGCTGATCAGCCGTCGTTGCTGAGTAGATCGCACGTTTAAACGCCTGCACTCTTTCTCTTCTTTGCCTAAATGCTCCCGCTAAAAGAGTCACTTTAATGAGGATAGCGACAGCGACTAACGATAAGAGCACAATGGCGGTCATTGG
This sequence comes from Marinobacterium sp. xm-m-383, assembly GCF_013283255.1. NCBI lineage: Bacteria > Pseudomonadati > Pseudomonadota > Gammaproteobacteria > Oceanospirillales > Oceanospirillaceae > Marinobacterium > Marinobacterium sp. xm-m-383. The sequence goes on from NZ_WBYT01000001.1 coordinate 674,620, forward strand.
TAATTTCCAGGGCGCTTTAAGCAGCAGATCAACTGTGTCTAATCGCCCCGTTAGTGTATTAAAAAAAGGGAGTTTTACTGTGACAATCTGGCCAAACGACCAGCGCTTATAGGGGACAAAAAATTCACCCTCAGAATCTATGATTTGATCTGTAGAAATAGCCATCGCTCTGGCTAGCGCACTTCTTACACCCCATAAGGTTTGCGCCGAAGACCCTGCAACCACCTGGACACTGATTCGCCAACCAAGCTCACCCTGCTGTACCTCAATATTCGGCTTGCCGATACTGATGCTGTTTGGCAGATAGCTTGGCAGAGGTAAGACTTCAATAACCTGAGCTGGTAGATAGAAAGTCCACCGGCCACGCCCTCGTTGGATAATGGGTGGTAACTCAATGAGGTAATTTCCAGACTGTTGGGCAGAGAAGCGCCAACACCGTTTTGCGATGAGCTGCTCCTCAAATAAACCTGTTCTGGATAGTGTCTGCACTGTAGAGATTCCCGGAATTTCCAGCGACTCAATCTTAATACGGTTGCGTTGCTCAGATAACGGCATACTCACACAACTCTCAATGGATTCGCCTTGCCAGATCTGTTCCGGCAGTGTGTCCCAGATAGGTGTAATGTCTACATTATTAACCACCGCAGGTGTCACCATCAGATTAAAACGCTGCGATTTAGCCCCACCCAATGCTAGGGGGCCCAAGGTTAGCAGACCTGATTGTCTTGGAAAGAGTGTAAGGCGCTGCTTTACTTCTACCTGCCCATCGGGCAATTCTCTCTCTTTACGATAACCTTTTTCTGTAAACACCTGAGTTTGCCAACGCTTAACATTCAACTCATCTGGCGAGGTGGGGCCAACATAGAGGATATTGACTATCACAGAGCGGCCCTGCTCGATCTGAGCTTTTTCAGGCAGGATAGACAAGTTGGCAGCATGAAGCTGCCCGATGCTGAAGACGAGCATCAATAACAGTTTTACCACGGCCGTTCCCCCTCCACTTTGATAGGAGTTGGATCGATGCTATTAGGTAAATCTAACTCAAGGCGCATCACACGACTCAATAACTCTGCAGTCGTTCCGGAGTCGGTCGATTCAGTTCTGATCCAGCGTGGCTGGTACTCCAGCTCGCTCTGCCTGCCTAAATGCTGATCGATGGAGGCCATTAACAGGGGTTTGACCTGATCGGCCGATAGGTTAAGTATATTTTCCGGAAGCTCCTGACTGACACCAAGGTAGACACCTTCGGCCACCTGATCCAAAAGGTCGATCGGTAGGTTACCTGAAGCGTTATGCCAATCGGCTTTATCGGCACTCTTTTGAATATCCAATAACAGCTGCTTCATTGATGCTTCGAGTGAACGCGCAAAGGCTAGGTTCACCGCTATTTTTTTCGCATCCACCCCAAACTCTTCTGCCTCTTGGTAGAGCAACTTAGCTTGTGTGTATTCGCCTCGGTAGAAGTGAGTATTCGCCAGGTTAAACAGTGCAATCCCACGATCAATATTCGATTCAGAGGACCAGACAGCCGACGCAAAATTGAGCTGCGCGCACTCCCAATCTTGCTGACGATAGCAGGCTTCTGCTTGCTGAAACTGTGATTCATATTTCGAAGGTTCAATAAACTGCGGAACCACCCAATAGGTCAGCATCACTAACAGCAAAAGTAAGCCATAACCGAATAGCGCAGCTCGTTTTAGACTAACCATTCGACCACCTCGTTGGTGAACGATGAATGAGAACGACTATGAGCAGAAGTGCTATCAATAGCGGTATCGAAAACCACTCAGACCAGACAACTCGGGCGTAGTTCTCTGGAGTGATACGCCTAGACTCAATATTGAGCCACTTTAGCAAGGGCTGCCCTAACAAGGATTCCGGTGTCCTGTAGCTTAAATCAGGATGCAGTGACGCCAGCGATTTAAGAAAGGTGATGTTCATTTGAGTGTTTGCCGAAGGGTGACCGGGTACTTGAGTAGGCTCTCCACCGCCCAACCCGATTAGATTCAGTGTCATCGGCATAGAGGCATGCAGGGATACTAGAGCGGACTCTATGCTCTCGCTGTTTTCCAGAGGCACATCTCCATCCGTTAAAAGCACTATATGGCTTTTTGTATCAGGCCCCCTTGGCAGAGACCGAATGGCCGACAATGCCTCAACTAGGTTACTCCCAAGAGTGGGCAGATAAAACTCATCACCTTGAGCTAGAAAATGTTGGATTAGATGACTGTCCATGGTCGGTTTTAATAGCCAGTGTGCACTGCCAGAAAAAGCTAATAGACCTGTCTCAACGATCTGTACATCAGGGTCCAGCCAAGAGTTTGCCAGCTCGGTGGCTGCAGTTATGCGAGGCACCACACCCTGAATACCTCGCGCATCTATCGCTCGCATGGAGTCTGAATAATCCAACAGGATAATGACTCGATCCTGCGCTGATGTAAGATCATTTGGTATGAATTGGGGGGTTCTAGGTCCCGCTAATGAGAGGATCAAAAGCGCCCAAACCGATGACAATAAGAGCGGCTTTAACCCCTCCTGTCCAGAGCGACTGGGTGGCTGAACCCAAGGGAGCAGCTCATCATCGACCAGCTGTGTCAGTCTCCTTTTTTCTCTAACAGTAGAGATAACGAGAATCGCCAATGGCAATAGCATTAGCCATAGCAGAAGAGGTTCGCGCCAATAAACCATCAGACGCTCCTCCTAACAAAGATCAGTATCAGCAGCGTGAGTCCAGACAGAATAAACCAGGGGTAGAGCGGCTCCACCAAGGGCAATGTATTAATCGATCGATTCTGAGTCGTCTGCTCACGTGAAATGGTTTGCAGAGCCTCTTCAAAAGCATCGATGTTCAGAGCGTGAAACATCTTGCCGGCGCCCGCTTTAGCCACTTCATCCAACAGAGCGAGGTCCACGGGATCATAGACAAATCCGGCACGCGCTTTCTGTTCCTGAGAGAGCTCAGTCGAGCCTATCGCAATGACATAGAGAGTATAGCCGGCATCAGCTAGGGCTTTCGCAGCAGCTTGTGGAGAGGTTTCACCCAACTGCATACCGCTGTCGGTCACCATCACAACGACAGGATTAAGATCCGTTGGATAGTTGTCACTGACCAGCTTGAGTGAAGCCGACATGTCGCTTAAACGCCCGCCGAGTGTCACCCTAATACGAGCAATGGCTTGTGTCACGGCGTCTCGATCATCGGTAAACGGCAACCAATGATAGGGAGGGTTACCCATAATACTTAGGCCAATACGATTACCCTGAAAGCCATTAACGAACTCTGATAAGAGCTCTTTGGTAAGGCTCATTCTTTCAATCGACTGTTGACCGTCAAAATAGTCTTTCAGCACCATCGTGATGTTAGTATCCACCAATAGCACTAGGTCTACAGGATCTTTCTGATCTGGTAGCTCAATGGTGTCACGGTAGACAACGGGTTGCGCCAAAGCCAATACGAATAATGTCATCGACATCAACAATAGGCGTTCACGACGAGGCTGGTATTGCGATGCTTCCGGCTGTTCATTAGTCAGTTCGCCATAAAGAGGGTAACGAACTCTCTCTCTTTGCAGTAGGTCTGGCCAAGGCGCATCAGAGTCTCTTCGACGCCAAAAGAGAATCAAAATCAGAGGCGTTAGTAACAACCAAAGAGGTTGTAACATTCCCCAATCAGAGAACATGTCGCGCCCTCTTGATCAATGTTTGAACTTCATCAAGTGTCGGTTCAACAGGTTGAAACCGCAACCTGTTCAGTTCCTGTAGTAAGGCAGTGTCAATGACCATGATTCCCGCTAATTGATGACAGCCCTGACGCGGCGTCATTGACTGATTTGATAGTGCGCGCTGCAACTTTGCCAGCGGTGTAAAAAAGCGGTACCAAATTGCAATAAATAGGGTAAATAGTACTGTCAGAGAGAGTATAGCCGTCAGTGCCAGATTGGATGAGTGGTCAACCATTGGCAAAATATCGAACAGCCTTAACGGTGCTTCATTCATGATACTCACCACCTAACAGGCTCAGGGTAAACTGATCGAGCGAACTACAGACCTCAATCAGTGGGATGCCTGATTGTGACATTAGATCCTGAATCTCTAACAACCGATTCAAGTAGGCTTGATGAATACGAGCGATGGACTCTTGGTCATCGACACAGAACCTCTTAGGACCCCAGATCAAATCACGACCTAACAGCGCCTTTGGATCTCTCTCCATGGGGTCTGAAATGAGGAACGCGCTCAATGATCTCTTTTCTGATAGTTCAGTTAAAAGCGCTCGGTGATCTGAGTTCAACGATCTAAAATCTGAAATCAAAATGACTTTAGCACCGGTGGGTGTATCAGAAACAAGTTGCGTTAAAACAGCATCCCAGTTGATCGCTGAATTCTGCGAAGGCGGTGCAGGCGAGACCAAAGCCTCACAGAGAAGGTTGAGCCAGTCATCCCCCACCCTAGAGTCAAACACAGTGGCATTCTGCTCTAATAAAAACGCACCCAGTGCATAATCTTGCTGATGGTAAATACCTGCTAACCAGAGTGACAATCTAGCCGCTTGAGTGACTTTCAGACGCTTCTTTGTGCCAAACCGCATGGTTGAGTTGCGATCAACGACCAACTGAAGAGGTTGCTGAAATTCACTGCGGTAGGATCTAACTAACCACTCTTGAGATCGAGCAGAGGCGCGCCAATCGATCTTTCGAGGGTCATCCCCAAACTGAAACACCCTTAGGTCATCAAATTCCGTACCACTGCCTAATAATGCTGCTTTATTAGCACCACTGTTTAGACGTTGATTAATCTGACCTACTACCTGTGAAGCCAAGGCAGCGCCAGAGGCAATCAGTTGTGCTATCTCATCAGGAGTCAGCAGTGGTTGGTCAACTAAGCTGTTCACAACAGACCTGTTAAACCGCGGGGAGCGTCTCTAAAAGACGATGAATCACTGCCTCTTCAGTTACCCCGTCGGCCTTAGCCGAGAAGCTGAGTACCAAGCGATGACGAAGTACATCAACGGCAAGCGCATAAATATCCTCAGGAAGCACAAAATCACGCTGATTCAGTAGTGCTCTTGCGGTCGCCGCCTGAAGCAGAGCAATCGACGCGCGGGGCGACGCACCCGCTTTCACATAACCACACCACTCTGGGATGTATTGATTTAATCGACGAGTGGCAGAGACCAACTCTATCGCAAACCGCTCTACCCTTTCTTCAATAAAGACACTGTTTAACGACTCTCTCAGGGCAAGAAGCTCACTGGGTGTCAGTAGGGCCTGCATGTCGGCCTCGACATGCCCCTCCTGGGCGGCACGAGCTCGACGAGTGATCTCGATCTCTTCATCGATGCTTGGGTAGTCCAATACGATCTTGAATAGGAAACGATCCAGTTGAGCTTCAGGCAGAGGGTAGGTACCCGATTGTTCTAGGGGGTTTTGAGTTGCCAACACCATAAAGACAGGAGGCAGAGGATAGGTTTTACCGGCCACCGTGATTTGATGCTCGGCCATGGCTTCCAACAGTGCAGATTGCACCTTAGGTGGCGCACGGTTGATCTCATCAGCCAGTAACACCTCATGAAACAGTGGTCCTTCGATAAAACGGAAGCTGCCACTATTGGCATCGAACACTTCACTGCCAGTCAAATCGGCTGGCATAAGATCCGGTGTAAATTGAACACGCTGAAAACGGGCATTCATTCCCGCGGCGAGAGAATGAACCAGAGTTGTCTTAGCTAGACCCGGTGGGCCTTCAAGGAGCACGTGCCCGCCACTGAGTAACGCAATAAGAAGACGATCGATCACAGACTCTTGGCCGACGATGATCTCTTCGATTTTAGACCTTAACTCATGCAGTGGTGTCAGCTCGCTCACGGTTCAAACCCCTTCGGTGAAGTAATGAACCATTGTAGCTAATTTAGTTATACCGTTATAGATCTTTGGCTTAAACAAAAAGAGCGCCCTAAGGCGCTCTTAACAACCATAGAATAGTTTATTTACTCTCTAATCGGTTTAGGCCCGCAAGAGCAGCAACACGGTAGGCTTCAGCCATGGTTGGGTAGTTGAAGGTGGTGTTTACAAAGTACTTCACAGTATTCGCTTCACCCTCTTGTGCCATGATCGCTTGGCCGATGTGGATGATCTCGGATGCTTGGTCACCAAAGCAGTGGATACCCAGAATTTCCAGAGATTCACGGTGGAACAAGATTTTCAGCATACCAACGGGTTCACCGGAAATCTGAGCACGCGCAGTATCTTTAAAGAAGGCTTGACCCACTTCGTAGGGTACCGCTGCCGAGGTAAGCTCCTCTTCGGTTTTACCGATCGAGCTGATCTCTGGAATGGTATAGATACCTGAAGGCACTTCACTGACAAAACGAAAATCATCGGCATCCAACATATCTTCTGAAGCGGCACGCCCTTGATCAAGCGCTGCTGATGCCAGGCCAGGCCAGCCGATCACATCACCTACAGCGTAGATACCATCGACTTCCGTACGGTAGTGATCATCAACATCCAACTGTCCGCGACCGTTGGCTTTCAAACCGACCTTATCAAGATCAAGTTGTGCGGTATTGCCGGTACGACCGTTACACCATAGGAAGGCATCCGTACGAAGGACCTTACCAGACTTCATGGTGATTACGACACCGTTCTCTGTCCCTTCAATCTTGTCATACTCTTCGTTGTGACGAATCATGACGCCGTTGTTGCGTAGGTGGTAACTCAACGCATCAGAGATCTCGCCATCTAGAAAAGATAGAAGACGATCACGATTGTCGATCAAATCCACTTTCACCCCTAACCCACTGAAGATAGAGGCGTATTCACAACCGATAACACCGGCACCGTAGATCACCATATTGCGTGGTGTATGGCAGAGTTTAAGCACAGTGTCTGAGTTGTAGATACGTGGGTGGTTAAAATCAACATCCGGTGGACAGTATGGGCTGGAGCCCGTTGCGATGATGATGTTTTTCGCTTTGAGCGTATCAGCACTGCCGTTATTACCTACAATACTGACTTCACTGTTTGAAACCAGCTTGGCTTCACCAAAGAAGAGATCAACACGATTGCGCGCATAGAAGTTAGTGCGTAGCATGACCTGATTAGAGATCACCTTCTCGGCACGACTTAACACTTTAGGAAATGAGAACCAGCGTGGTTCACCGATATCACGGAACATTGGGTTGGTGTTGAACTCGATGATCTGTTTAACGGAGTGACGCAGCGCTTTAGAAGGGATGGTACCTTTATGAGTACAGTTACCGCCGACTGTGGACTGCTCTTCGATCACCGCTACACGGCGACCTTTTTTAGCTGCATTCATTGCAGCACCCTCACCCGCAGGACCCGAGCCAATTACCACTACATCGTATTCGTAGGCTGCCATTTAGTACCTCAACTTTCCTTGTCGTTATCGTCGATCGATCTACTTAACTTCGTAAGCTAGATCGTCTTTATTAATCTCTTTCTTTTGGACCGCGTCTTGCTCGCCATCACAATCTTCGGGACGACCGCCACAGATATCACAAACTGTATCCATGCCAAGTGCACTCATGCCACCACAAGAGCCCTTAATTGGCTTATTCGAGAAGATCACGCCTACTGACATACCAACGATGACAACCAGTAGAACAATAAATGTAATGACCATAATTTCCATGGCTTACTCTCCTTCTTGAACAAAGGCTTCAAACTCTGCTGTTGCCTGTTCGATAAATGTATCACCCTGCTCTGACTTATATAAGAAGTAGGCTGCTATCCCCTCTTCTTTGGCGAACTCAAAGCCTCTGTTTTCGCCCATGACCATCAGGGTCGTTGCTAATGCATCCGCCTCAGCACAGGTCGGCGTTAATACGGTTACTGACGCTAAGCGGTGAGTAATCGGTTTACCCGTCTCAGGATTAATGGTGTGCGAAAAACGGATACCGCCTTCCTCAAAGTAGTTTCGGTAATCACCGGATGTAGCAATCGCCGTATCCTTAACATTAATGATTCGTCCGATACTGCGCTCCATCGATGCCGGTGACTCAATGGCAATGCGCCAGTGTGAACCATCTGGCTTCAAGCCTTTAGCGCGAAGCTCACCGCCGATCTCAACCAAATAGTTGTAAATACCTTCGGCTTCGAGAGTCTCAGCCAGTTGATCAACGCCGTAGCCTTTAGCGATGGCCGACAGATCAACATACTGCTGTCCTAATTTTCGCAAACGAGTGGGGTCTTTTAAAACCTCGACTTTTTGGTAACCAATACGTTCCTTCAACGAAGCGATCTCTGCCTCGGTAGGTGCCTTTTCGATACGGCCATTGGGCCCAAAGCCCCAAAGGTTAACCAACGGACCCACTGTGACATCAAACGCCCCGCCGGATCGTTCACTGATCGTCAATGACTGCTCTACAACCGCTGCCAGCGCGTCTGAGACTTCCATCTCACTGCCTGCAGGAAGCTTATTAAAGGTCGAGAGTTCACTATTAGGAATGTAGGTCGACATCTGCTGATTAACGGTTGCTAGAACCTTACCGGCACGATTGCGAATATCGTTGATTCGATCTTCATTAAGGTCAACCCAGCGCATACTGAAGGTAGTGCCCATGGTTTGACCATCAATGCCAACCACCTTCTCATTTTCAAAAAAGTTACAGCCCGTTAGAACAAAAACGGCCAGTAGCATAGCTACCGGCCATTTAATAAGGCTTTGAAAACCTGAAATCATCTATTAGCCACCGAAGTCGTCAAGCATGATGTTCTCACGTTCAACACCTAGGTTGAGTAGCATGTCGATCACCGCTGCGTTCATCATTGGTGGTCCACACATGTAGTACTCACAATCTTCTGGCGCTTCATGATCCTTCAAGTAGTTCTCTAGAAGGACGTTATGGATGAAGCCAGTCAGACCTTCCCAGTTATCTTCTGGAAGTGGATCAGACAGAGCTAGGTGCCATTCGAAGTTTTCATTCTCTTCAGCCAACTTGTCGAACTCTTCTGTGTAGAAGGCTTCACGAACAGAACGTGCACCATACCAGAAAGAGATCTTACGCTTAGAGTTTAGACGCTTAAGCTGATCAAAGATGTGTGAGCGCATCGGCGCCATACCTGCACCACCACCGATGAAGACCATCTCATTGTCAGTCTCGCGAGCGAAGAACTCACCGAATGGACCGTAAACATCAATCGTATCACCTGGTTTCAGGCTAAATACGTACGATGACATGATGCCAGGTGGCACGTCGTCACGACCTGGAGGTGGCGTTGCAATACGGATATTAAACTTAACCACACCGCGCTCTTCAGGGTAGTTCGCCATAGAGTAAGCACGAATCGTTGTTTCGTCGACTTTAGAGACGTAACGCCAGATATCGAACTTATCCCAATCTGGGTGGTACTCTTCCTCGATTGCGAAGTCTTTGTAGTTTACGGTGTGTGGTGGACACTCTAGCTGAACGTAACCCCCTGCACGGAAGTCGACGTTCTCGCCTTCAGGCAGACGCAGGGTCAGCTCTTTGATGAAGGTTGCGACGTTCGGGTTAGAGTCAACCGTACAGGTCCACTTCTTAACGCCGAAGACATCATCTTCAACATGAATCTTCATGTCCTGTTTAACAGGCACCTGACAGCTTAGACGCCAGCCCTCTTTTGCTTCACGCATTGTGAAGTGTGACTCTTCAGTAGGCAACATAGAACCGCCACCTTCATGAACTTCACACTTACACTGGGCACAGGTACCGCCACCACCACAAGCAGAGGCAAGGAATACACCCTTGTCCGCTAGAGTCTGCAGCAATTTACCGCCTGCAGGCACTGTGATTGTTTTTTCAGGATCACCGTTAATTTCAATTGTTACATTGCCGGAGCTAACCAGCTTAGCGCGGGCAGCCAAGATAATAGCAACCAGTGCCAGTACCACGACTGTAAACATCACCACGCCTAGGATGATTTCTGCATTCATAGCTAATTCATTCCTCTCCTAGTAGACCAGTTACAGAGACACGCCAGAGAATGACATGAAGCCTAGCGACATCAGACCGACAGTGATGAAGGTGATACCTAGACCACGTAGACCCTCTGGTACATCTGAGTACTTCAGCTTCTCACGAATACCAGCCAAGGCTGTGATCGCAAGTGCCCAACCGATACCTGCGCTCGTGCCGTAAACAACACTCTCACCAAAGGTGTAGTCACGCTCAACCATGAACAGCGCAGCACCCATGATTGCACAGTTAACTGTGATCAGTGGTAGGAAGACACCCAACGCGTTGTAAAGCGCTGGAACGAATTTATCTAGGAACATCTCTAGGATCTGAACGATCGCAGCGATAACGCCGATGTAAGAGATGTAACCTAGGAAGCTAAGGTCAACTTCTGGGTAACCCGCCCAAGCCAATGCCCCTTCACGAAGCAATAGGTTGAAGATCAGGTTGTTTACTGGAGTCGTAATCGCCAATACAACGATAACGGCTACACCTAAACCAAAGGCTGTTTGAACCTTCTTAGAGATCGCCAAGAAGGTACACATTCCCAAGAAGAATGCGAGCGCCATGTTCTCAACGAAGATCGCCTTAACGGCAAGACTGATCATCTGTTCCATTAGTGAGAACCTCCTTTAGTGTTAGCCGCCATTTCAAAATCTGGCGCCTCAACTTGTTTTGGATCCCAAGAGCGGATGATCCAGATGAAGATACCGATTAGGAAGAAGGCACTTGGAGGAAGCAACAATAGACCGTTGCTCTGGTACCAACCACCATTAGTGACTAGCGGAAGAATCTCGATACCGAACAGTGAACCTGCACCAAAGAGTTCGCGGAAGAAACCGACAAACATCAATACAGCGCCGTAACCAAGACCGTTACCAATACCATCTAAGAAGCTTGGTAGTGGTGGGTTCTTCATCGCGAAGGCTTCTGCACGACCCATTACGATACAGTTAGTGATGATCAAACCAACGAATACCGAAAGCTGCTTAGAGATATCGTAAGCGTAGGCTTTCAGGAACTGGTCAACAACGATTACCAAGGATGCAATGATCGTCATCTGAACGATGATACGGATGTTACCCGGGATATGGTTACGAATAATCGACACGAACATGTTCGAGAATGCGGTAACCACAATAACAGCCAACGACATAACCAGTGCCGTTGCCATGTTTGACGTAACCGCTAGTGCAGAACATACACCCAAGATTTGCAGTGCAATTGGGTTGTCCTTAAAGATAGGGGTCGTCAAGATCTCTTTTGACTTAGCCATGATTAAGCGTCTCCTGCACGAAGGTTAGCCAAGAACGGAGCGTAGCCGTTTTTGCCCATCCAGAATTGAACAAGGTTAGTGACACCGTTACCCGTCAACGTTGCACCTGAAAGGCCGTCAACTTTGTACTCAGCGTTAACTGTCGATGCATCAACCTTACCTTTGATCAGCTGAAGCTCTGGCTTCTGCATGTCATTGGCGTAGACTTTTTTGCCCGGCCAGATCGCTTTCCAAGCTGGGTTGTCCACCTCACCACCAAGACCCGGAGTCTCTGCGTGTGAGTAGAAGCCTAGACCGACCACTGTATTTAGATCACCTTCCAATGCTAGGAAGCCGTACAGCGTTGACCAAAGACCGTATCCGTGAACAGGCAGGATGATCTTATCCAGTGCACCGTTATTGCCTTCTACAACGTAGACTGGCATGAAGTTAGGCTGACGCTTGATCGACGCTTTATCATCTTCACGCGACAGTGATTTTGATAGCGCAGGGTCTTTAGCCGCCTTCTGGATATCGAACTTAGCACCGTCTACTGCATCAGTGAACTTGCCTGTTTCCATATCAACAACTTTGGTTGTGATCTGTGCGAACAGCTCATCAACCGATTTGCCTGGTTGAAGAAGACCCGCTGCCGCAAGAATGTTTGTCTTACGGTCAAGATCTTTGTTAGCAACCTGTTTGGGTTTAAGGATGACAGCTGCTGCTGACACCACTACCGAACAGATTACACATAGCAGAACGGTTACCGTAACCGTTTTGCTAATCGTATCGTTATTAGCCGACATTACGTGCGATCCTCCGTTTGATGTTCGCTTGCACCACGAAATTATCGATGAGCGGCGCAAAGAGGTTCGCGAATAGGATCGCGAGCATCATACCTTCTGGGAATGCTGGGTTAACCACGCGGATAAGAACAACCATCACGCCGATTAGAGCACCAAAAACCCACTTACCTTTATCCGTCATTGAGCCAGAAACTGGGTCGGTCGCCATAAAGAACATACCGAACGCGAATCCACCCATAACAAGATGCCAGTAGAAAGGAACGCTGAACATTGGATTGGTTTCAGAACCGATCGCATTGAACAGTAACGTGGTCGCAACCATGCCGAGGAAAACACCGGCAACAATTCGCCACGCGGCAACACGAGCAAACAGCAACACTGCACCACCAATCATGATCGCCAATGTTGAGGTTTCACCCACTGAACCTTGAATCGAGCCTAGGAAAGCATCCATCCAAGTCACGTTTGCAGCAAGAACGCCCTCGATACCACCTGCAGCGGCTAGACCAAGCGGTGTTGCACCTGAGAAGCCATCAACTGCGGTCCAGATCGCATCACCTGACATCTGTGCTGGGTAAGCAAAGAATAGGAATGCACGGCCTGTCAGTGCTGGGTTAAGGAAGTTTTTACCAGTACCACCGAACACCTCTTTACCGATAACAACACCAAAGCTGATGCCCAGTGCGACCTGCCATAGCGGAACAGTCGGAGGAAGAATCAGTGAGAAAAGGATCGAAGTTACGAAGAAACCTTCGTTCACTTCATGGCCACGCTTCATTGCAAATAGGACTTCCCAGAAGCCACCTACAATAAAGGTCGTTGCATAGATGGGTAGCCAGTACATGGCACCATGTAGGATGTTATCCCAGGCGCTTGTTGCGTCGTAACCTGCAAGAGCAGAAATTACAGCACCCCGCCAGCCTTCCGCTTCGGTCAGGCCAAGCACTTCCATTGCGCTGTTTGCTTGGAAGCCAACATTGTACAGGCCAGCAAATACCGCAGGGAAGGTACACATCCAAACCAGGATCATCATACGTTTTAGGTCAACCGCATCACGAACGTGTGAGGCTGTCTTAGTCACGGCACCTGGCGTGTAGAAAATGGTATCTACCGCTTCGTAGAGTGCGTACCAGTTCTCGTACTTACCACCTTTGTGGAAGTGAGGTTCTAAAGAATCAAAAAAACCACGTAAGCTCATAATCTTCTCCTCCTTAGGCTTCTTTCTCTATACGAGAAAGGTTGTCACGAAGGATCTCGCCGTACTCATATTTACCTGGGCAGGCAAAAGTACAGAGCGCCAGATCTTCCTCTTCCAGCTCAAGACAACCAAGGTCCATAGCAACAGCGATATCGCCGACAACCAGTGAACGAAGCAGTTGAGTTGGAAGAATATCTAGGGGCATCAAACGTTCAAACTGACCAGTAGGAACCATGGCACGTTCTGAACCGTTTGTTGTTGTAGTAAAGGCAAACTTTTTACCCGGCTTGAACATAGATACAAACATGTTCATCACAGAGAATTTCTCTGTGCCTGGTGCTACCCAACCCATGAATTCACGTTCTGTGCCTTCACGAAGAACGCTTACCTGGTTGGCGTAACGCGCAAGGTAAGCGGTTGGACCAGACGCTTTAGCACCATTCCAAACAGAGCCATTGATCACACGGTTATCGCCAGCTTTAAGCTGACCAGCCGTCAACTCATCAAGTGACGCACCAACACGTGTTTTAAGCAGCGTAGGCACTTCAACCTGAGGACCCGCTAAAGATAGGTAACGCTCAGTGCTCAAACGACCCGTTGTAAATAACTTACCAATCGCGATCACATCTTGGTAACCCAAGTACCATACCTGCTTGTTACGGTGAACCGGATCAAGGAAGTGAATGTGTGTACCTACGTTGCCGGCAGGGTGAGTACCTTCAAAGGTTTCTGTTGTAACACCTGATACTGAAGGTAGCTCTGTACCTGGAGCTGCACAGAGATAAACGTTGTTGGCTTGGATGCGAGTCAGAACAGTTAGACCCTGTTCAAACGCCTCTTTTTCGGCATTTAGAACAACGTTTGGGTCCATCGCTAATGGATTGGTGTCCATCGCAGTCACAAAGATCGAGCTTGGTACCGCATCGACTGCTGGCACCTTACCGAAAGGACGAGTTCTTAGAGAAGCCCACAAGCCTGAAGCAATTAGGTTTTCACGAACCTGAGACTCTTCTAAAGAGGCAAGCTCAGAAGCTGCGTAACTAGAAAACTCAACTGCGTCTTCGTCTGAATCCAATTCAATGACGACTGACTGTAGCACTCGACGTTCACCGCGATTAATCGCAGTAACAACCCCTGCACCAGGAGCTGTGAATTGAACGCCATCATTCTTCTTATCAGTAAAGATCACCTGACCGAGTTTTACTCGATCCCCTTCCCGAACCATCATCGTTGGTTTTAGACCAACGTAATCGGCTCCTAGAAGCGCCACAGTTTTAACATCAGCTGAAGGAGATACCTTCTGTTCTGGTGCACCTGTGATAGGCAGATCTAGACCCTTTCTGATCTTGATCATTCGCTTTATTCCAATCCGCTAAAAATTTTTAAAGCCTCGTACTGAAACCATCTCGCTCTTTTGAAGCTCAATCGTACAGACGGACCTTTCCCAAAATCGCGCAAATTATACCTGACAGAGGTTTATTGCCGCTACAGAGGGAGAGGGGCTTTCAGTGATTATGTAGTTAATTTACAGGACAAACAGCTAACTAATTTTGAATAAACAGTTAACGGTTTGTTATATAGATGCTTTTTAAAACTGAAGGCGGGGGTGTTTATGCCGGGCAGGAATAACCTGCCCGGTTGTGTGGAATTAAACTACCAAGATTAATAAAGGTAGGGACTCCATGCTGGAGCGCGAACATCACCACGAGTATTCGGCATTCTAAATCGTACCTGACCATCCAAAGAGACTGCTGATAGCACACCTTGATTACCCTCTTGCGTTGCATAAAGGACTACGCTGGCATTAGGCGCAATGGTGGGAGACTCTTCCAAACCGGTCTCTGTCAGAATATCGAGTCGATCAGTCTTTAGATCCAATACCGCAACAGAGAAGCGATTACCTGACCCACCTGAGCGGTGAATCAACGCTAGGAAGCGACCGTCAGGGGTCATGCTGGCACGGGCGTTGTAGTTTCCTTCGTAGGTTACTCGAGTCATTTGACGTGTCGCCAAGAATAGACGATAGATCTGTGGCGACCCTCCTCGGTCAGAGGTGAAGAAGAGCGACTCACCATCGGGCGCCCAGCTTGGCTCGGTATCGATCCCATAGTGATTAGTCACTCGTTGCAACTGACCCGAGGTCACATCCAACACATAGATCTCGGCATTACCGTCTTTAGAGAGCACCAGTGCTAGCTTATTGCCATCAGGTGACCAAGCCGGCGCACCATTCAAGCCGGAGAATGATTGGATTCGTTCGCGTTTCCCGGTTGCCAGGTACTGAACATAGATTGATGGACGACCCGTTTCAAACGAAACGTAAGCGATCTTCTTGCCATCCGCGGACCAGCTCGGTGACATGATCGGTTCGCGTGACTCTAAAATTACACGCGGACGGTTGCCATCCCAGTCAGCCATCTCAAGACGGTAGCGAGAGGTTTGACTGGTCAACTGTTCAGCGGTGACGTAGACGATGCGAGTTGAAAAAGCACCACGATTGCCTGTCAGTGCCTGATAGATCTGATCCGCAATAAAGTGAGCCGCATCTCTAAGTTGGTTAATGTCACTCTCTAGAGGCTGGATCATGATGTTCTCCTCTTTAAGAACATCATAAAGTTCATAACGAAGGCTAACGCGTGTCGCAGAGATCGGCTCGATTTTACCAACCACAAGGAAGTCACTCTTCGTCATTCGCCAATCACGGAAGAAGACCTGGCTTCGCTCAGAAGGCAGGCTTAACATCGCTGATCTTGGTAAAGTAGTGAATAGACCTGAACGTGACAGATCCTGATCGACAATCTGTGCCACATCTTCTGGAAGCGCACCCTGCCCTGTCCACTTAAAAGGGACAACCGCTACTGGTGTTGGCTCAGAAAGACCCTGTGTCACTTCGACAACCAATTCAGCTTTAACGATTAGTGGCGCCCACAACAGAACAAAAATCAGGCTTTTAAATTGGTAAAGATTTACCATCTCAATCCCTCAGGTCTAAATTCAATTAACACTCTACGCAAATTACGCTCAAACGTAATCGGATCGACGCTTGCAATCAACTCATACTGCCCTACACGCTCAATCGCCTGTAGTACTGATCGATCGTAAGCCATGTCACCACTGCTTTTAATAATCTCAGCCAGATCCACCTCACCCGATGGGAAGAAGTGAATCCGTACGGTCGCTGTCATCCCGTTACGAGCTGTAGAGGGCAGACGCCAGTTATCTTCTGTTAGCGTTCGAATGTAGGCACCTACATCTGCGACCGTTTGTGCTGCTCTTTCAGCTGCTGCGGCACGCTGCCTTGCCAGCTCTTCGCGACGTTTTGCTTCGGCTTGCTCTCGTGCCTTACGTTCTGCATCAGCTTTTCGTTTAGCCTCTTGGGCTGCTTTGCGTTTAGCCTCTTCCGCTTGACGCTTCTTAGCTTCCGCCTTTTTCTTAGCCTCTTCTGCGGCTTTTAATTTGGCTTTTTTAGCCTCTGCATCGGCTTTTTTCTTAGCCGCTTCAGCTTTTTTACGCTCTGCCGCTTTACGTTCAGCCTCTGCTCTCTTTTTCTCTTCAGCCGCTTTTTTGCGCTTAGCTTCATCGGCTTTTTTCTTATCAGCGGCTTTTTTAGCATCCGCTTTACGTTTAGCGTCCGCTGCTTTCTTGCGCTTAGCCTCATCGGCTTTGGCTTTCTTGGCTCGTTCCGCGGCTTTTTTCTTCGCAGCCTCTGCAGCCGCTTTATCTTTCATCAATTTCTCTTCAGCGGCTTTCTTTTCAGCCAGAGCCGAAAGATCGACCATTCGAGCCTCGATATGTCGCGGCTGCGCTTTACGATCCACCTCTTGACCGATCCAAACCCCTGAAATAACCACCAACACCAGTGCATGAACCAGTGCAGCAAAAAGGGTTGGCAGAAGATAACTACGATCGAACAAAGATCTACTCCGTCACCAAACCGACTCGTTCAGCTCCAGCACCCTGTAATAGCACCATTAACTGAACCACCTGATCATAGCTCGCTTGGCGATCACCTCGAACCAACATCATTTTTCCTGGGTTAACCGAGAGTATCTGCCTGATCTGACCCGCTATCTGTTCGGCGCTTTTCGGAACCGTCTCATCTTCACCCAAATTGATGTAGTAGAGCCCTTCTGCATCGACCGTCACGATCAAAGGCTCTTCATCTTGAGTCTCTACAGGCTCAGAGGAGGCTTTCGGAAGTTCCACATCAACGCCTTGAGTCAACATTGGGGCTGTCACCATAAAGATAATCAGCAGAACCAAGGTCACATCGATATAGGGAACGACGTTAATCTCTGCATTCAATTTGCGCTTTGCGCGCTGACGCCTAATCATCTTTTACCCTTAACGAGCATGAACGCGACGGTAGAGAATACTAGAGAACTCATCGGCAAAGGTTTCGTAACTGTTCAACAAAGAATCCACCGATGCTGAGTAACGGTTGTAGGCCACCACTGCAGGAATCGCCGCAAACAGACCTATAGCCGTCGCGACCAAGGCCTCTGAAATACCTGGAGCAACCGAGGCAAGCGTCGCTTGCTGAACGTTAGCCAGACCACGAAACGCATTCATGATACCCCACACAGTTCCAAACAGACCGACATAGGGGCTGGTAGAACCCACCGTTGCAAGGAAAGGAAGGTGCGCTTCGAGCTTCTCCTCTTCACGAGCCATTGCGACACGCATGGCTCGCTGTACACCGTTCATCACCATATCCGGATCAGCATTTGACTGCTGTGTCAGGCGTGTAAACTCTTTGAGTCCGGCACGGAAAATATTTTCAGCTCCGCTCTCTGAATTAGGTTCAGCATTGGCTTCTCGGTAAAGCTGACCTAAATCGGCACCCGACCAAAAACGCTCTTCAAATGCTTTAAACGCTTTTTGTGCACCGCTAATGACGCGGCGACGTTGAAAGATAACAACCCAAGATAAAAACGAAGCCGCCAATAGCGACAACATAACTAACTGGACGACGAAACTCGCACCAAATACGAGGCTCCAAATCGACAGCTGATCTTCCACACTCAACTCCTGTTAATCCCAAGCTTCCGGATGCGCTTGGGTGATTGATGTAATTAACTCTTTTGGCCAGCGTTTCGGACGCATGGCTCCAGTGACGGATATCACTTCAACTTCTGCTTGGCAGAGGACTCTATCAGACCCCTCCTTAACAACAGCTTGCAGAAATTTAACGCGTGCACCTTGCGGTTTTTTGACGGTCGTTCTGACAATTAACGAATCATCAAGCTTAGCCGGCGCTAAATACTGCGCTTCGACTGAACCTACCACAAAAATTAAATTTTGCTGTGACAGTTCCTGCTGCGACCAACCCGCCGAACGCAACAACTCCGTCCGAGCACGCTCCATAAATTTTAGATAATTAACGTAGTAAACAATACCGCCAAAATCGGTATCTTCTATGTAGACTCTGACAGGCCACTGAAACGCCATAATAAACTAGTTTCCTTCAGGCTTATCGACACCAAAGTATCGGTAAGCATGGTCGGTTAGCACCCGCCCTCTTGGCGTGCGCATGACAAAACCTTGCTGAATCAAATAGGGCTCGAGAACGTCTTCGATGGTGTCACGCTCTTCGCTAATGGCTGCCGCAAGACTGTCCACACCAACAGGACCACCACCAAACTTTTCTAGCATGGCGAGCAGCATTCGACGGTCCATGTGATCAAAACCATGTTGATCGACATTGAGCATATTCAATGCCAGATCAGCCATCTCTTCGGTGATACGCCCATCCCCTTTCACTTCAGAGAAGTCACGTGCACGGCGCAGGAGCCGGTTGGCAATACGAGGAGTACCGCGAGAACGACGTGCAATCTCGTGCGCACCACCCTCATCGATTTCAGAACCACTTAAACGTGCCGTTCGCATGACAATATTGGTCAGATCGGCAATCGAATAGAACTCTAACCGCTGCACAATACCGAAACGATCACGCAGTGGTGACGTCAATAAGCCGGCACGTGTCGTAGCACCGACTAACGTAAAGGGGGGCAGTTCCAGTTTGATCGATCGTGCAGCTGGGCCTTCACCGATCATGATATCGAGCTGGTAGTCCTCCATCGCGGGATAGAGTACCTCTTCGACACTGGCACTGAGTCGATGAATCTCGTCTATGAAGAGCACATCTCCCGGCTCAAGATTGGTCAGAAGAGCTGCAATATCACCCGCTTTCTCTAAAACAGGGCCAGAGGTGGTTTTAATTTCACTGCCCATCTCATTGGCAATAATATTGGCCAGTGTGGTTTTACCCAATCCTGGCGGGCCAAAGATCAGAGTATGATCCAGTGCTTCATTACGCTTGCGAGCGGCATGGATGAAGATCTCCATCTGCTCTCGAACTTGCGGCTGACCTTCATAGTCTTGAAGTGTCTTAGGGCGAACCGCGCGATCATGCACCTCTTCATTGGGTGTCTTAACCGGCGATATAAAACGATCAGGTTCAATCTGCATCTTAGCTTGCCACCATCATCTTAAGTGCCTGACGAATCAACGATTCTGTATCGGCCGTCTCACCCAATTCGGTGACCGCTTTTTCAATCGCCTTAGTTGCTTGCAGCGGTTTATAACCCAATGCGACCAGTGCCGTCTCTGCATCTGCTCTGTAATCGACGGTAGGCTTCGCATCCACGATGGGCATTGCAAAATCACTCAGTTCCGCTTCAACACGGGTCGGTAGCTCAAGTCGATCCAGCTTATCCTTCATCTCGATGATTAAACGCTCAGCGGTTTTTTTACCGACACCCGGCAGACGTACCAGGGCTGTACTGTCCTCATGCTGAACCGTTCGAATGAACTCTTGGACGGAGATACCCGAAAGAATGGTCAACGCCAACTTAGGCCCCACCCCATTCACCTTGATCAGGGTTCGAAACAGAGTGCGTTCGTTTTTGTCGGCAAATCCATAAAGAAGCTGTGCATCTTCACGCACAACGAAGTGTGTATACAGCGTTACAAAGGTGCCGACATCCGGCAATTTGTAGAAGGTATTCATGGACGCTTCCAGTTCATAACCGACACCGGAAACATCTATCAGCAACTCTGGAGGTGACTTCTCTACCAATTCACCTGTTAAACGACCTATCACAATCTGACCTCAATAAAGTAACGCATTGATATTATTCGAAAGCATCTACAATCTCCATCGCCCTTTTACTGAACGACGAGTTCCCGCTGTCGCTATTAAGCCTTGACGGGTATAGGCATGACAAAGTGCGATGGCCAACCCATCAGCCGCATCGATCTGTGGCAACCCCGGAAGTGACAAAATACGTTGCACCATCATCTGGACCTGCCCCTTATCCGCAGCGCCAGTTCCAGCTACTGCCTGCTTCACCAGGCGTGCCGCATATTCATGAACCTCTACGCCTCGATTGACGGCCGCTACGATAGCTGCCCCTCTAGCCTGCCCGAGCTTAAGCGCAGAGTCAGCGTTACGAGACATAAAGACCTGCTCTATCGCACACTCTTGAGGCTGGTAGCGCTCAATCAGTTCAGAGACACCGCTAAAGACTTGGTTTAACTTATCAGGAAGGGTCGCATCTGCGATTTTGATACAACCACTGGCAACGTACTCAGCCTTATTACCCTGAGCATTGATGATGCCGTATCCGGTAATTCTTGAACCTGGGTCGATTCCCAATATCAGCATCGGTCGCCTGTCGTAGAGATTGTTTTAATGCTGTATATACTAACAGTAGTTGTGATTGAGACCAATACCTTAAACAGACAGCGGTTGACAGGCTAAAGCCAGTCACCGGAGCATTAAATTCGATTAGCAAGTCCAATCGATCGCGGTTTGGCGCGGGGCGCCAATACGCTCCTATAGTAGGACTTTGCAACGATCTCTCTGCGTAGCTCGACTGTAGGAGCGAATTTGAGCGCAGCGAAAAACCGCGATCAACTCGCATCTGCGAGTTGTAAGTCTTTCAGCATTTTCCAGAGACACAAAAAAACCGGCTTACTGCCGGTTTTTTTTAATCAAACACTCGATTAAGGTGTTTTACGCAACTTGATGTTTAGGTCACGCAGTTGAGCCGCGCTCACTTCACCCGGTGCTTCAGTCATTGGACAAGCCGCTGACTGAGTTTTAGGGAAGGCGATCACTTCACGAATCGAAGTAGAACCCGTCATCAGCATAATCAGACGGTCAAGACCAAATGCCAGACCCGCGTGTGGTGGCGCACCAAACTTAAGCGCGTTCAATAGGAATCCAAACTTCTCGTCCGCCTCTTCATCACTGATACCCAGTACTTTGAAGACCGCTTTCTGCATCTCTTGATCGTGGATACGAACCGAACCACCACCAAGCTCACAACCGTTAAGAACCATGTCGTAGGCACGTGACAGCTGACCTTCAGGCTGAGCAATCAACTCTTCTGGTGAACAGCTCGGTGCTGTGAATGGGTGGTGAAGCGCTGTCATGCTGCCATCGGAGTTCTCTTCGAACATTGGGAAGTCGACAACCCATAGTGGCGCCCACTCACGCTCAAGCATGTTAAGGTCTTCACCCACTTTGATACGCAGCGCACCCAAGGCTTCGTTAACGATGTTGGCTTTATCCGCACCGAAGAAGACAAGATCACCATCTTTCGCTTCAAGGCGCTCCATAATCTGCAGCGCAATCTCTGCACCCAAGAACTTAACGATTGGAGACTGAAGGCCTTCAGCGCCAGCCGCTAGATCATTCACTTTGATCCACGCCAAACCTTTCGCACCGTAGATTGATACATACTTAGTGTACTCATCAATCTGCTTACGAGTCAGCTCAGAACCGCCCGGTACTTTAAGAGCCGCGACGCGACCTTTTGGATCCGTTGCTGGGCCAGCAAACACTTTAAAGTCGACACTTGCGACCAGATCTGCAACATCAACCAGCTCCATAGGAATGCGCAGATCTGGCTTATCAGAACCAAAACGCTGCATCGCCTCAGAGTATGGCATGTGCGGGAACTCGCCTAGATCGATGTTCAATTGATCTTTGAACAGCCCACGGATCATGTTTTCAGTGATTGCCATCACCTCGTGTTCATCAAGGAACGAGGTCTCGATATCGATCTGAGTGAACTCTGGCTGACGATCCGCACGCAAATCTTCGTCACGGAAACACTTAGCAATTTGGTAGTAGCGATCAAAGCCAGAGACCATAAGGAGCTGTTTAAATAGCTGTGGTGACTGAGGCAGTGCAAAGAAGCTACCTTCATGAGTACGGCTTGGAACTAGGTAGTCACGAGCACCCTCTGGGGTGGCACGAGTCAGGATCGGCGTTTCGATATCTAGGAAACCTTGATCTTCAAGGTAAGCACGAACCTGGTGAGTCACTTTAGAGCGGAAACGAAGCTTCTCTTGAATCTCTGGACGGCGGAGATCGACGTAGCGGTGACGAAGACGAACATCTTCACCCACTTGCTGGTGCTCATCCAACTGAAAAGGAGGAGTTTCAGCCTTGTTCAGGATGATCAGCTCTTTACCCAGCACCTCGATAGCACCCGTTGGCATATCCGGGTTGGTAGTACCCTCTGGCCGAGCACGAACAAGGCCTTTAACCTCAACTACGAACTCGTTACGGCAGCTATCCGCCAACGCGAAACTCTCTTCGCGATCTGGATCAAACACAACCTGTGTCAAACCCTCACGATCACGAAGATCTAGGAAGATTACGCCACCGTGGTCACGACGACGGTGCACCCAACCTGCCAGGGTAATTTCTTGTCCAATATGTTCTTCACGAAGATCGCCGCAATAGTGGCTGCGCATAACTCTGCTGTCCTATCTACTAAAACCCGCTGAAACGAGTATTAACTAAAATGGTTAGGCCTATGGCCGAAAGGCGAGAATTATACCTGAATTAACAGGCTATTACAGGGCAATTTTTGGTATTTCAAAGAGTATCTTGTGGATTCTAGAGCGGGTGACAGGCTTAAGGCCTGTCACCTTTGGGACGTCAAACTATCTACGAAGAGCGGTAACTGGTTTTCAACCTGTCAAACGCTGATTATACCGCTCTAAACTCAACTTCACCGGTTAACAAGGCATCCAAACGCTCTTTGACAGAGGCTAGCTCATCTGAGCTGTAAGGCTGTGCTGGCACTTTCCCCCAGACTGGTCCTGGCCAAGCAGGATCACTCTCTAACCGGGCGATAACATGTATATGCAATTGGGAAACCATGTTACCTAGATTCGCAACATTCATCTTTTTGGCCGCGAAGATATCGGATAACGCTTGAGCCAGTGCACTGGTCTCCAGCAGCATCTGCTGTTGATCCTCTGCACTGAGATGGTAGATCTCTGTCATACCCGCACGACGAGGTACAAGAATCAGCCAAGGATATTGGCTATCATTCATCAGCAAAACCGAAGAGAGCGGGAAATCACCCAACTTAATCGTATCCGCAGCAAGTTGAGCATCTAACTGAAATTCGAGTTCTAGTTCATCCATTTCTATATACTCCTCGTAACGACCTAACCTTTTCTTAAATATAGACCAAGCAGATGGAAATTAGGACTCATCAATCCATTAATAGTATTGATAAGCATCGTTGGAATGAACTTAAGGATTCCGACTATCCCTTTCTGCGTCATGAATTCTTGGCCGCGATGGAACATTCAGGGTCTGTTTCGACGGAACAGGGTTGGCAACCCTGTCACTTAGAATTAATTGAGGAGGGTGAGACGATTATCTATCTCCCTCTCTATATTAAATACCACTCTTGGGGTGAGTATGTTTTTGATCAGAGTTGGGCAAACGCTTTCCATCAATCCGGCTTAAACTACTATCCAAAGCTTCTAAGCGCAGTCCCTTTTACGCCATCAACCGGCCCGAGATGGGTAGGTAAACTGAAAGCTGAAGAGTCTCTACAGAGAATATCCCAAGCGATTAAAACCTTTGCTAGCGAGTACAAATTAGAGAGCTGGCACCTTCTCTTTCCAAACGACTCATCGATAAAAAGCGCTCTGCCTAGGGATTTGTTAATCAGAAGCGGACTGCAGTATCAGTGGTTTAATAGAGATTATCGTGACTTTAACCACTTCCTAGAAGGGCTCACTTCTCGAAAACGCAAAGAGCTGCGTAAAGAGCGCGAAAAAACCGAGGCGTTTAAATTCATTCACCTCTCAGGTTCAGATATTACCCAAGATCAACTTCAGCAGTTTTACGAACTCTACTCACTCACCTACCTTAAACGGGGACGTGAGCCCTACCTAAATGAGAGTTTCTTTACCGAATTAGTGCACACCATGCCCGAGCAGATGCTGTTTGTCTTTGCACAACTTGACGGAAAAATCGTTGCGGGCGCCCTATCCTTCCATGACAGCAGTACGCTCTATGGTCGCTATTGGGGCTGTTATGAAGAGTATGACGCGCTGCACTTCGAGACCTGCTACTACCAGGGGATCGACTACTGCATTGCACGACAGCTCAAGCGCTTTGACTCAGGTGCACAGGGAGAACATAAGATTAAGCGCGGTTTTGAACCTATATTTACTCACTCTGTACATTGGGTTAATCACCCAGAATTTCACAAAGCGATCGCTAACTTCGTTGATGAGGAGCGGGACTATCTGTCATCACAAAAATCTTACTTATCTGAAAGACTTCCGTTTAAGAACACAGATTTATAGTCTACTCTTATGAAAAGATTCCAGACAATCCATTTAACGGACTAAACATGACACTGCTCAACCAGCTCAAAGACGCTTATCTTATTCGTGACCTTGTAGAAGGAAAGATACGTTACTTTTGGGAATTCCCCTCTGGAGAGCGCGCCAGCGAACTACTGGTCTCTTATGATGCGGCTTATGACTGGTGGCGACAGGCGATTCATGATGCCTATGAAGGCCCCGAACGTCGTACTTCACCTTTTGATCGACGCGCTAACAGTGTTAAACGCGCCAGCGAGGTCAAACATGGGCAAGTGACCGTTCAGTCTTACGGTGGGCGACGCACAACTGATACGCCACCGAAAATTAGAGAGGATCGAGCTGAAGCTAAAATTGAGAGGTTAAAGTCCCAGCTGTCGCATTGGAGTGATCAATAAACGAGCAATCAGTGCAGTGGGGTTTCGTACTTTTTCTGAATCGCAATCAATTGAGGCTGAATATCGAGTGGGGCGTACTTGATCGCTTGATCAAACAGCTCTTTGTTCGCCTCTGATAATCGCTCATCTTCGTCCATCTGTGACAACTGACTCATCGCTTCAAGAAATTTAGGGTGCGGTTTCGTAGCAGACATCACAGACCTCCTGATCCAATAGATTAGATTCTATTGTGGCCTAAAGTATTCACTAGGCAAAGTGCTTTTTAGCGCAGAACAAACTCTACTGTTCCGCGCCTTTAGCTTTGGCTTCGGATGCTCGTAATTGATAATCATCTTCAGGTTTGGAGATCCACCCTTGAAGTTCACGATCAATCAATCCACACAGCATGTTAATGTGTGATGCATCAGAGTTTAGCGCTTCAATGTATTCATAACGCTCACCACCCGCCTCTTCGAAATATTCGCGGTTCTCTTCACCGATCTCTTCAATGGTCTCAAGACAATCAGACGAAAACCCAGGGCAGACCACCTGAACAGATTTCACACCCTGGCCAGGTAGGGATTTAAGCGTCTCATCAGTATATGGCTTCAACCACTCTTCGCGACCAAATCGAGACTGGAAGCAGGTCATGTACTCCCCCTCTTCTAACCCCAAACGATCGGCAATCAGTCGTGTCGTTTTATGACACTGACAGTGGTACGGATCGCCATTTAAAAGGTATCGTTTTGGTACACCATGATAAGAGAGAATGAGTTTATCCGCTCGCCCATGCTCAGCCCAATGAGCTTGGATCTTCTCTGCTACCGCCTCAATGTAAGCAGGTTCATCAGCGTACTGCTGAATAAAACGGAAATCTGGAATCAGACGGCGTTTTTGAAAATCACTCGCTACCGCATCAAAGGTAGAAGCGGTCGTTGAAGCGCTGTATTGCGGATAGAGTGGCAACACTACTAACTTTCGAACACCCGCTTCTTGCATGCGATCTAGCACTGATTCAATCGATGGATTGCCATAACGCATCGCAAAATCAACCACGACGCGATCGCCATACAGCGATTCAAAATGGTTACGGATAGCTTCTGTCTGATTTTTAGTATGAGTAAGAAGCGGTGAGCCTTCGTCCGTCCACACGGTTGAGTAGGCTTCAGCAGAACGCTTCGGGCGTATATTTAAGATGATAAGATTGAGAACCATCCACCAAATTGGACGCGGAACTTCCACGACACGAGGATCCCAAAGAAACTCCTTAAGGTAGCGTTTAAGCGCTTTGGGAGTCGGTGCATCCGGTGTACCCAGATTGGTCACAAGGACGCCGATTTTATCTTTCTGGCTATGAGAAAATTTTGGAAAGCCTTTGTATTTCATCTAAAAAACGCTCTAAATGTTTGATGGTGACAGTGTAGCCAATCTTATGTGAGTGCACCAAGACTGAAATCAGAAAAATCCATACGCACTCTATGGGCTTTACGATCACCTGTAGCAACTGACAATAAAAAACCGGCACATAGCCGGTTTTTTTTGAGTTGACTTGTATTAAGACAATTCGAGTGGCTTGAACGGAACCAAAGTATCCACTTCAGCGTCGTAATCAACACCGTCAATACCGAAGCCGAACAGCTTCAAGAACTCATCTTTGTAGAGTTGGTAATCGGTCAATTCAAACAGATTTTCAGAAGTGACATCTGGCCATAGGGCTTTACACGCCGTTTGAATACTGTCACGAAGCTCCCAATCATCTAGACGGAAGCGGTTGCCTTCGTCCATTTCGCAGCTGTCACCGTAGAGACCGGTGCGGAATAGTCGGTCAATCTGCTCTTGGCACCCTTCATGAACACCTTCAGCACGCATGATTTTGAACACCATAGCTAGATAGAGTGGCATCACAGGAATAGCAGACGAGGCCTGTGTCACAACGGACTTAAGAACCCCTACGTTTGCTTGACCACCCTTTTTCGACAAGCGCGCATTCAATTCAGAGGCAGCACGATCCAAATCCTGCTTCGCTTTACCAAGGGTACCGTGCCAGTAGATCGGCCAAGTGATATCGGTACCAATGTAGCTGTAAGCAACGGTTTTAGCACCGTCAGCCAAAACTCCTGCTTCATCCAGAGCTTCGATCCAAAGCTCCCAATCCTGACCGCCCATCACTTTGACGGTTGCGTCGATCTCTTCTTGATTGGCTGGTTCGACTTCCGCTTCGATGATGACATCTTTGTTAGTATCGATCGCTGTTGAACGGTAGACCTCACCGATCGGCTTCAAGGCAGAACGAATCACCTCACCAGAGTCTGGCATTTTACGAACAGGAGACGCCAGCGAATAGACCACAAGATCAATTTGACCTAAGTCCTCTTTGATCATCTCAATGGTTTTCGCTTTCGCTTCATGAGAGAAAGCGTCGCCGTTAATCGATTTAGCGTAAAGCCCTGCTTCGTGGGCCAGCTTTTCAAAACTCGCCGAGTTATACCAACCCGCGGTACCTGGTTTCTTCTCGGTTCCCTCTTTTTCAAAGAAGACACCAATGGTAGAAGCACCCGCACCAAAGGCTGCTGTTATACGTGAACTCAAACCATAACCCGATGATGCACCTACAATAAGTACACGCTTAGGACCATCAATCGTTCCTTGCGCTTGAGTCTTCGCAATTTGCTCGCGAATGTTTGCTTCACAGCCTGTTGGGTGAGTTGTTGTGCAGATGAAACCGCGAATTTTTGGTTTAATGATCATGGTAGAAAGTTTAGTCCATTCAATATAACGTAACGCAAAGATACCTGATTTATCCCCACTGGGGAATCTTGAAACCTCTCTTGCACCCCATGAAAAAGTGAGTAACCTGTTGCAAAAACCCAATTCCACACTGTTTAGGATGATTTATGGATAATTTACACGGCTACTACTTAGAAGACCTTGAAGTTGGTATGAGCGACAGTTTTGCAAAGACCATTTCTGAGGCAGATGTCTATGGCTTTGCAGGCATTTCGGGTGACACCAATCCTGTACACATCAACGAAGAGTATGCGGCGACAACTCCATTCGGCCAGCGCATTGCCCACGGCATGCTAAGTGCGGCATTAATCTCTACTGTGGCCGGTACGAAACTTCCTGGACCTGGAGCGATCTATGTTGATCAGCAGATTAAGTTCAAGGCACCCCTTTTTATCGGGCAAACAGCGAGAGCAGAAATCACCGTTAAAGAGATCAATGAACGCCGTCGTCGTGTCCTTTGTGACACCAACGTTTATGTTGGCGACAAGGTAATCGCAACGGGTGAAGCAACCTTTATGGTGGACGCCCGTCCAGAGGCTTAAACAGCCTAACAGCCTGTGTAAGACCATTGATTGAGACTCACAGGCTGACTTCCCCTTTCCACTTCTGTATGATCGCCAACCACTAAATCGTCGTACAGCGACATCTACGACACAATAATAAAAAAACACGGTCACACATTTATGAATAAAGTGCTTATCAGCGCCTGTCTTTTGGGCGAAAACGTTCGATACGATGGACGTCACAACCTCATTAATCACCCCCTGCTAGAGAGGCTACAAAACGAAGATCGCCTCGTTAGGATCTGTCCCGAGGTCGCCGGTGGTCTCACTGTCCCTCGCCCCTACGCCACTATTGCTCGTCGTATTCCGGTTGAAGTCATCACAGATGAAGGCGAAGACGTTACTCCGCAGTTTGTTCTTGGCGCCGAGCTCACAGCAGAACTGGCAAAGCGAGAGGGGTGCGTTGCGGCTTTGATGAAAGCAGATAGCCCAGCCTGTGGTAATCGCGACATCTCAGGCGCTGCCTTCAGTGGTAAAGAGGCGTCTGGCGCTGGTATTGCAGCGCAAGAGGTCATTGAGTCTGGCATCCCAGTCTTTAATGAGACGGAAATTGATCGCTTAGAAGCGATGTTAGAAGAGCTAGATTTAGTATCTGAAACCGCATAATTGTTTTTAAAACTTGTAGCCGAAAGAGCCCATCCTTAAACTATGGGCTCTTTTTATTTGAGCTGGAAACAATTTCACCATGCGTGCTAGTCAATTTCTTATTGCGACCGTCAAAGAGACTCCTGCTGATGCAGAGGTTATCAGTCATCAGTTAATGCTTCGTGCGGGCCTCATCCGCAAACTGGCATCAGGCCTATACACCTGGCTACCGATGGGTCTTAAAACACTGCGCAAGGTTGAAAAGATCATTCGCGAAGAGCTCGATGCTTCGGGTGCTCAGGAGCTACTGATGCCTGCGATTCAGCCGGCTGAATTGTGGCAAGAGTCAGGCCGCTGGGAACAGTACGGACCTGAACTGCTCCGTTTGAAAGATCGTCACCAGCGTGATTTCTGTGTTGGACCGACTCACGAAGAGGTGATTACCGATCTGGTTCGCAACCAGCTTAAGAGTTACAAACAGCTACCGGCTAACTTTTACCAAATTCAAACCAAATTCCGTGATGAGATTCGTCCGCGTTTCGGTGTAATGCGCTCACGTGAATTTGTTATGAAGGATGGCTACTCCTTCCACATCAACCAAGAGTCACTACAGAAGACCTACGACGACTACTTTGATGCTTACGTTCGCATCTTCGACCGCCTTAACCTAGATTACCGTCCAGTCATTGCCGATAACGGTTCTATTGGGGGTACCGGCTCTCATGAGTTTCACGTTCTTGCCGCTTCTGGTGAAGATGATATCGCCTTCTCTGACAGCAGCGATTACGCAGCCAATGTTGAAATGGCGGAAGCAATCGCACCTAAAGCCGCTCCGGATGCACCTACAGAAGAGATGCGTTTGGTTGACACGCCTGATGCTAAAACCATTGCCGCGCTCGTTGAACAGCACAACCTACCGATCGAGAAGACGATTAAAACCTTAATGGTCAAAGCGTCAGATGAGGTTGATTCAGACATAGTTGCCCTTCTGGTTCGTGGCGACCATGAGTTAAATGAGATTAAGGCCGAGAAGCAGCCTGAAGTTGCCTCTCCTCTGACTATGGCGACTGAAGAAGAGATTCGCGCGATTGTGGGCGCTGGTCCAGGCTCCCTTGGTCCAGTCAACCTTCCTATGCCAATCGTTATTGATCGTGCAGTGGCGTGCGCGTCGGACTTTGGTGCCGGTGCTAACATCGATGGTAAACACTATTTCGGAATTAACTGGGAGCGTGATCTTCCAACCCCACGCGTTGCAGACCTTCGCAACGTGCAGGTTGGCGATCCAAGTCCAGACGGCAAAGGTACGCTGAACATTCGTCGCGGTATCGAAGTGGGACACATTTTCCAGTTGGGCTTGAAGTACTCCGAAGCGATGAATGCAACGGTATTGGATGAAAACGGAAAAGCGGTGCCAATGACTATGGGTTGTTACGGTATCGGTGTTACTCGTGTCGTTGCAGCTGCCATTGAGCAGAATCACGATGAGAACGGCATCATCTGGCCTGAATCCCTAGCACCTTTCACCGTTGCTCTGGTACCACTGAACTACGATAAATCTGATGACGTAAAAGCGTTATCGGACAAACTCTACTCAGAACTGAAGGCTAAGGGCGTTGATGTACTACTAGACGACCGCAAAGAGCGCCCAGGGGTTAAATTTGCTGACATGGAGCTAACAGGCATTCCACACCGCCTGGTGATCTCTGACCGCGGTATTGCAGCCGGCCAACTTGAGTACAAAGGCCGTCGTGACGCTAAAGCCTCTGATCTTCCACTGGATAATGCCGTGGACGCGCTGATCGCGAAACTGGGCCAATAAGGAACTATTTCAATGAGCATCACTATTCTTCACAACCCTCGCTGTTCTAAATCACGTCAAACTTTGGCACTGGTTGAAGAGCAAGGTGCTGAACTCACCGTTCGTGAATATTTAAAAGAGCCTCTATCCGCCGATGAGCTGCGCCAACTGATCGCTGCACTGGGTGTCACACCTATCGACTTAGTCCGCACCAAAGAGGATGAGTTCAAGTTGGCCGGTCTGACTAAAGAGTCCTCAGCTGATGCATTGATTGCCGCTATGGTTGAGTACCCAAAACTGATGGAGCGTCCCGTTGTGATCAACGGTGACAAGGCGCGCATTGGCCGCCCTCCTGAGCAAGTATTAGAGATTCTGTAATATGTCTGCGCCGTACGTACTGGTTCTATTCTACAGTCGTCATGGCGCGACCCGTGCGCTGGCTGAATCGATCGCACTGGGCATTGAACAATCTGGTATTAACGCTCAAATAAGAACCGTTCCGGATGCAGAAACGTCTGACCTCGCAGATAGTGAAGGGACACTCTATGTCACACAGGACGATTTAAGAGAGTGCTCAGGCCTAGCATTAGGAAGTCCAACCCGGTTTGGTCATATGGCCAGTGCGTTAAGCGCATTTATCGAGACGACCACGTCAGAGTGGCTGTCTGGCTCGCTGATCGATAAACCGGCAACACTGTTCACCTCATCCAGCTCACTGCATGGCGGTCAAGAGAGTACGCTGCTCTCTATGGCTCTGCCTTTGATCCATCAAGGAATGCTGTTAGTCGGTGTTCCCTATAATGTTGCTGAACTGCACTCAACCACCCGTGGTGGCACACCTTACGGTGCCAGTCAGGTATCGCAAAACAGTCACCGCCTATCACAAGACGAACAGAGAATTGCCGTCGCTCAGGGTAAACGTTTAGGTACCCTAGCGCAGCGTTTGAGCAGTCGTTAAAGGAGTTAACATGTCTCTACAACGCAAAGCGTCAATCAGTGGTTTAATTACCCGTGTCAGCTTTATCGCCCTTTTAATCTTCTACACTCTACGTTTCTTATGGTTAGCACCGAGTTCTGGAGATAACCCTTGGGTGATTTGGCTGGTTCACTTACTGCCACTGATCGGTTTTACACCCGCTATATTAAAGGGCACACCGCGTCCTCACGCTTGGCTCTGCTTCGTATTGCTGCTCTATTTCTTGGGCAGTGTACTGACGGCTATCCAACCCCATTTAGCCCTCTATGGTGTGATTGAAGTGTTGTTGATTTCGACTCTGTTTACCGCTGCGATGATGTATACACGCTGGCAGAGTCGCTGGCTGCGTGAGCAAACCAGTCACTGATGGACAGCCAAACCCTGCGACGAATACGTTCGAGCTTTCCTATCCTCAATACACGAGTTGATGGGAACCCCCTGATCTACTTCGATAACGGGGCTACCACTCAAAAACCGCGCGAAGTGATCGATGCAATAACTCAGTTTTATCGGAAAGAGAATGCCAATGTTCACCGTGCGGCTCACCACCTGAGCAGCCTAGCAACCGCACACTTTGAACAGGCTCGAGGTCAATTAGCACAGTTCATTAATGCTAAACCCAATGAAATTGTCTGGACTCGAGGTGCAACCGAAGGTCTCAATCTCGTCGCCGAGAGTTACCTAAGACCCATTCTCAAGGCAGGTGATCGCATTGTTATCGCTATCTCTGCTCATCACGCTGCGATTCTTCCGTTTCAGCGATTAGCGCAGCAGGTTGGCGCCCACTTAGACGTCATCGAACTGACAGCGTCAGGTGAACTCAATTCAGATCAGTACCAAAGCTACCTTAAACTCAATCCAAAACTGGTGGCACTACCCCACGCCTCCAATGTCCTAGGCACCGTCTACCCCATTAAAGAGATGGTAAAACTGGCCAAGAGAGAGGGCCTAACGACTCTGATCGATGGGGCTCAAGCGGCACCGCACCTGGTCTTGGACATGCAGGATCTTGACGCTGATTTTTATGCGTTTTCGGGTCACAAGATGTTTGGTCCGACCGGTATTGGGGTTCTTTACGGGAAAGAGGCTCTGCTTAATGCAATGCCCCCTTGGCAAGTTGGCGGCGAGATGATTGAGTCGGTCAGCTTAACTGAGACCCAGTATGCCGAGGCGCCGCTGCGCTTTGAAGCGGGCACGCCCGATATTGCCGGCGCCATTGGATTGGCAGCTGCCGCTGAGTACCTAAACAATCTAGACCGTGCAGAGATAGAAGAGCACGAGCAGCAACTGACCAGTCACCTCTTGCAGGGACTCAAATCCATAGAGGGGATTAAAATACTCCCTGCTGGAGAGTTCAGCTTACCCATTGTGAGTTTCTATCATGAGACGATCAATGCCGACGACATAGCCGCTCAACTCGATGCACAGGGCATCGCTGTTCGTGCCGGTAGCCACTGCGCGCAACCGCTCATGCAGTCATTTGGATTGCACTCTTCTGTGCGCATCTCTTTAGCGTTTTATAACACAATTGAAGAGCTAGACACTTGTATCGCCCTTTTGCGTTCACTCTGTAGCCATCAACCTGTGACGAGTGATGAGACATCGAATAGCGATTCAGCAAAGCTTTGGATAGAACAGGTTGAGCAAGCGAAAGATTGGCCAACACGACTGAATGCACTGATGAGTTTGGGATCAGTCTCAATAGACCCAAGCCTAAAGCGACCAGAAAATCTCGTCACAGGTTGTGCCAGTCAGACTTGGCTAAAACTGAGTAGTGAAAAGGGTTTTATTCAGTTCGATGGGTGCTCAGAGAGCCGTCAGATTACTGCTCTGATTCAGCTTTTTAAGCACCAGATTGATCAGGGATCCACTGTCGAACAGATCAAGACTTACCTAACGGACCTTGGCTTGGAAAGGCAGTTGAGTCGCACGCGTGGCAACGCCATTCAACGTTTGATTGAATGGCTAGAGTCTCATGACTCCTGAGAAAGGTTTCGCCACACAGCGCCGTCTGATTTCTTATCCAGCATATCCAAAAAACGTTCGTGCTCAGTGAGGTCATCTTCACTCGCTTTCAACACTTTAAGACCAGAAACCTGTTCAGGAGTAAGGCGTCTGATTCGCTGTCCACCACCCTCTTCATCTTGCCCATCCACCGATAGACTCAAGGCGGTTTGACCACCCGTAATCGCCAAATAGACATCGGCTAGGATTTCAGAGTCGAGCAAGGCGCCGTGCAATTCACGGTGCGAGTTATCTATAAAGTACCGACGACAGAGAGCATCTAGGTTGTTCTTCTGACCAGGGTGTTTTTTACGCGCTAAGGCTAAGCTGTCGGTAATCGTACAGAACTCTTCGATGCGCTCTTTAATCCCGTTGCGCTCAAACTCCTTATTAATGAAGCCGACATCGAACGACGCGTTATGGATGATCAGTTCGGCACCACGCACGTATTCAATGAATTCGTGCATCACAACATTGAACTTAGGCTTGTCTGCCAAAAATTCATTGGTAATGCCGTGGACCTGCATCGCCTCAGCATCAACCTCACGATCGGGCAGAATGTATTGATGGTAGTTGTTACCGGTTAAGCGGCGTGCCACCATCTCCACACAACCGATCTCGATGATGTTGTGACCCTCTTCGGGCTCAAGACCGGTGGTTTCAGTATCGAGTACAATTTGACGACTCATTAGAGCTGTTCCTCATATCCGCGATTAGCCAACTGATCGGCTCGTTCATTACCTGGATCACCACTATGGCCCTTAACCCATCGCCACTCAATGTCATGTTGTTGTGTCGCCTGATGAAGTCGCTGCCAAAGCTCGGCATTTTTAACCGGCTTGCCCTGGGAGTTTTTCCAATTTCGCTTCATCCAGCCGTGGATCCACTCTGTGATCCCTTTGCGCAGGTATTCCGAATCTGTGTAGAGAATTACCTTAGAGGGTCGTTTTAAACACTCTAGCGATTCGATAGCCGCCATGATCTCCATGCGATTATTGGTGGTTTCATGCTCCCCACCCCACATCTCTTTCTCAGCACCGCCATAACTTAATAGCGCACCCCAACCACCAGGCCCAGGATTACCTTTACAGGCCCCGTCGGTATATATCTTGACTACTTTCAACTCTTATTTCGCCTTACACCAGCACTTGTTGCTTTAGATTCTATCACTTGTAACTTGCCAAGTAGACGACGATTCCACTGCGGTTGCAGTGGTGTGAGTCCCGCTACATCTTTTCTTGCTGTTATTGTGAACAGGTTGCCTGATTTAAACGGCAACGCCTTAATCACCTTGGCCACAGGCCTGATCCGTTGCCGCCACTGGTTACTCTCCAGAGGGTAGTTGAACTCTTTAGAGTCCCCACCTAAGGATGAGAGCTGCAGCAACTTAAACCAATCGCCTAAACGGTGTTGCGAGATAAATTGGGCACGCCAAGGGGCGCCCTGATTTCTCTTAAACTGTGAGTGCAACCCTAACCAGGAGGTCGGATTAAAACCCAACAAAATCAGATGACCACCAGGGCGAAGGATACGGGCCGCTTCACGAATAACTTGGTGTGGATCCGCAGAAAACTCATGAGCATGGTGCAATACCAAAATATCAATGACCGCCGACTGCACGGGCAGCTCTTCTGGCGTTGCAATTAGGGTTCGTTCTTCCATCCCTAGCTCAACTCTAGGAGCAACCAATACAGCGTGCTGAGCTCTGGCTGTATCACAGAGCCACTGACGACCGTCCAAAGTAACCTGTAATAGACGACTGCCCTGCACGGAGAGCAATGCACGCTCGATCATCTGGCGCTCTTGTGCCAAAAACTGCTGCCCCAACTCTGAGTCGTACCAGGCTTGCAGTTCGCTGACTGCGTTCAAATCAGTCACACTACTCATCGTTTTCACCTTCAAATGAGGTTCTCATTGATCTCTATTCTAGGTAACCTGAGGGGAAATTTCAGCCTCGGAGTTCAGGATGTTTAAGCTAACCCCATTACCCGCATTTGACGATAACTATATCTGGGTCATCGAATCACCTGATGACTCATCCATTGCCGTTGTCGATCCAGGTGATGCGGATGTGGTTGAACAGCATCTGACTCAATCCAACAAAACATTGGCTGCTATCCTAGTCACCCATCACCACCGAGATCATACTGGCGGTGTTGACGCCTTGAATGCGCGATACTCAGTGCCTGTTTACGGCTCATCTGAGTCAAAGTTTCCTGGTGTAACACACCCTCTATCTGACGGAGACTCCATTGAGCTGTTTGGGGCGTCTCTATGTATCAAAGCTGTCCCTGCACACACTCTGGATCATATCGCCTACTTAGTTAACGGCGATACACCGCAGCTGTTCTGTGGCGATACACTGTTTTTAGCTGGCTGCGGTCGCCTGTTTGAGGGAAGTGCAGATCAGATGCAAAAAGCAATGGACTACTTTGCAAGCCTACCGGATGCGACCGAGGTCTACTGTACGCATGAGTACTCTCTAGCCAACCTGGCCTTTGCCAAAGCCGCTGACCCAGAAAATAGTGACATCGACCAAGCGATCACTCGATGCGAACAGCTAAGATCCGATAACAGACCGACACTGCCAAGCAGCATCGGATTAGAACGCCAGATAAACCCCTACATGCGAACGCGTGAAGCGGCATTGATTCAAAGCGCCAGCCACTATTCTAACCAAACACTCTCTGCTGGAGTCGAGACCTTGGC
The DNA here is from genome assembly GCF_013283255.1 of Marinobacterium sp. xm-m-383. Lineage (NCBI taxonomy): Bacteria > Pseudomonadati > Pseudomonadota > Gammaproteobacteria > Oceanospirillales > Oceanospirillaceae > Marinobacterium > Marinobacterium sp. xm-m-383. The sequence goes on from NZ_WBYT01000001.1 coordinate 711,294, forward strand.
GGCACTGCGAGAATGGAAGAACAGCTTCTAAATAGTGATCTATGAAGTGGACTTTTTATTCCTTAACAGAAAATTAATGAAATTGACCCAATAGCCCCTCACAGGTAGAATTGCGGCTTTAAATTTTCGGTATAAATGTCCAGAAAGGCACTATGGCAAAGTTGAAATCGACACTGATGGTTGGCGCCCTTGCGATCACACTCGCAGGCTGTCAGACCGTCGCGACACAACAGAGCGCACAGCAGAGTCCAACCGAGCCTGTCCAGGTGCTTGAGAGCGAGCCTGTTCTTGTTCAGCGTACCGAACCCAAAGTGAAGCCAGAGTGGGATGAAGCCCCGATTAAATCGGTACTTCTAGAACTTGAGAAAGATCCAAAGAAAGCAGACTTGTGGGAAATAACCCGCAACAACATGCGACTCAACCACAACCTGGACAAAAAGGTCGTTCAACAGCATATCGATTGGTATGTTGAGCACGACAAATATTTGAACCGCTTAACAGGCCGCGCCTCTCGTTACTACCACTTTGTACTGCATGAAGTGATCAAACGTGGCATGCCGGCAGAGATCGCTCTAATACCAGCAGTAGAGTCCTCTTACGACCCATTTGCCAAATCACCGGCTAAAGCGTCTGGAGCATGGCAGTTCATGCCAGCAACCGGCGATCATTTCGGTCTTAAACGTAACTGGTGGTACGACGGTCGACGCGACATTGTTGCATCAACGCATGCGGCATTGAACTACCTAGAGTATCTGCACGACTACCTCGATGGGGATTGGTTGTTGGCCATGGCCGCTTACAACGCCGGTGAGGGAACCGTAGGTCGTGCAGTTAAACGCAATAAAAAAGCCGGCAAGCCAACCGATTTTTGGAATCTAAAACTGCCGCGTGAGACTCGCCACTACGTCCCTAAAATTCTAGCGATCTCTGAGGTGTTCAAAAACCCCGAGAAGCATGGTCTTGCTTTAGCACCTCTTGCAGACAAACCCTATTTTGAAATCGTCGATACTGGGGGGCAGATTGATCTGTCACGCGCTGCTGAGTTGAGCGGAGTGGAACTGGATGAGATCTACAGGCTCAACGCGGGATTTTCACAATGGGCTACGGACCCAGAAGGCCCGCACCAGCTATTGGTTCCGGTTGATAACGCGGCGCGCTTTAAAACCGAACTAGCATCACTCGCCCCTTCAGACAGAATCAACTGGGCTCGTTACGAAGTTAAGCCTGGCGATAGCTTATCGGTCATCGCTAAGCGCTTTAACACAAACATTTCGACCATTCAGACCTCGAATGATTTGAAAAGTTCTCTGATTCGCGTTGGCCAATCTCTATTGATCCCATCAGCGCTGGTTGATGCCAGCCAGTACCGCTTGAGTGATACGCAACGTCGCACCGCCAGTATCCGCAAGAGCGCACCCGCAGGCAGTAAAAAGATTCTTCACACGGTTAAATCCGGTGATTCGCTCTGGAAAATTGCGAAAATCTACGGCGTTGATCACAAGTCGATCGCTCGCTGGAACAACTTTGGCACCTCTAAGACGCTTAAAATTGGTGAGCGTTTAGCGATTTTCAAAGCCGATGCTCAAGCCTCTTCAACTGCACAGTACTTGGTCCGCAAGGGTGATAACCTCAGCGTCATTGCGCAGCGCCACAACATCAGTGTTCAGCAACTGCTTAAATGGAACGACATCAGCATCGATACCCTATTGATGCCAGGCCAACCCCTTCGCGTTAAACAACCTGAGCAGGGCTAATGGATACTTTAGGCATTGCAATCATCGTAATCTCGGTGGTTCTAGCTGTGTTCTTCAAAGTAGTTGTGATGAAACGCATCCGCGAATGGGTTGATCAAGACCTCATTCGCAGTCTCTCGATGGGCGATCAAATTAAGCTGACTAAGCTGATGGAGTTGGATCAGCAGCTTAAAAGCCAAGAGACGCCTCGTGGCGAACGTCATCAGCAACTGGAAAAGCTTGCTGAGTCACTCAATTCAACAAAATAAGTTGAATTTTTAACCCTTGCACCCTATTTCTAACGTATAGTTTTATAAACTGTTTCGTTGGAGGTTTCCGTGGCTTTGGGTTCTATTCAAAAAAATTCCATAAAAAAAATAGGCGCCATTCTCTCATTCGCCGTTGCACTGACGGCTCATGCCAGTGTCGAGTCTTCGCACGGGATCGCGATGCACGGCGACCTGAAATACGATGCAGGGTTTAGTCATTTTGAGTACGTTAACCCAGAAGCACCTAAAGGCGGAGTTTTTAAACAGGCCGCCAACGGCACTTTTGATAGCTTTAACCCTTTTATTATCAAAGGCACAGCAGCGGATGGTACCGGATTAACCTTTGACACCCTGATGGCTCGCTCTTACGACGAACCCTTCACTCAGTACGGCTTACTAGCCGAAGCGGTCCGTATGCCTGAATCCAGAGCCTGGGTTGAGTTTGATCTTCGTAAGCAGGCACGTTTCAGCGATGGTACCCCTGTGACAGCAATCGATGTCATCGAGACCTTCAGACTATTGCGTGAACAGGGCTCACCCTTCTACAAAGCTTACTACCGCGACATCCGTTCAATCACCGCTATTACAGACCATACTGTCCGTTTTGAGTTTGGCAGTGAAGAGAACCGCGAATTGCCATTGATCATTGGCGAGGTCCCTATTCTCTCTGCGAACTATTGGAAAGAACGAGACTTCACCAAGCCTTCGCTGGACCCTATCTTGGGTTCAGGGCCCTACGTTGTAGACTCTTTTGAAGCGGGTAGAACCATTACCTACAAGCGCAACCCAGATTATTGGGGAACCGACCTTCCGGTTAACCGCGGTCGCTACAACTTTGATGCCATGCAGTTTGATTACTACCGTGACAGCACCGTCGCACTGGAGGCATTCAAAGCTGAAGAGTATGACTTTAGAGAGGAGAACTCCTCTAAAAACTGGGCGACCAGCTATACGGGCCCGGCATTTGATGAGGGTCGTATTAAGAAGGAGCTGATTGCTGATGCCAACCCGGCTGGTATGCAAGCCTTTATCATGAATACGCGCCTCGACAAGTTCAGTGATCCTCGTGTTCGATCAGCCATCGCACACGGCTTCGATTTTGAGTGGACCAATGCCAACCTGTTTTACAGCGCATACACTCGCAGTCACAGTTTCTTCTCTAATTCAGAGATGGCCGCCACTGAACTACCCAGTGAAAAAGAGTTGGCCATTTTAGAGCCGTTCAGAGGCCAGATTCCGGATGAGGTGTTTACAACCGTTTACCAAGCGCCAACCACCAAAGGGGATGGGCGCAACCGAACTCAACTTCGCACAGCACTTAAACTTTTAAAAGAGGCTGGCTGGACACTAAAAGATGGCAAATTGGTTAATGATGCCGGAGATTCATTCAATTTCGAAATACTACTGGTGCAAAAGGATTTTGAACGCGTCGTTGCACCCTTTATTCAAAATCTAGAGAAACTGGGGATGCAGGTCAGCATCCGCATCGTTGATGTATCCCAGTATATTAATCGTCTTCGTTCAACTGACTTCGACATGATCGTCGGCAGCTTTGGACAGAGCAGCTCACCAGGCAATGAGCAGCGCGAATTTTGGGGATCGGAAGCCGCCGATCAACCCGGTAGCAGAAATCTAATCGGCATCAAAGATCCCGCGATTGATCAGTTAGTGGAGCTTCTGATTCAAGCTCCGGATCGTGAGCAGCTTGTGCTGCGTGCTCGAGCACTGGATCGAGTATTGCAGTGGAACCATTTTGTGGTGCCTCAGTTCCACATCGACTCACACCGTGTCGCCTACTGGGATAAATTTGAGTTACCTGCGATTCGCCCCACCTACACCATTGGACTGGATACCTGGTGGGCTAAGCCATAATGGCAGCGTACATTGTTCGACGATTACTGCTCATGATACCGACGCTGTTCGGTATCTTGCTGTTGAACTTCCTAATTATTCAACTGGCGCCTGGTGGACCGGTTGAACAAGCTCTCGCTCACCTACAGGGTTTTTCGGTTGATGCGACCAGTCGTATTGGTTCAGGAGAGCGTTCAGATATCAGCGCCGATGCACAAGGCGGCGATTCAAAATATCGGGGTGCCCAAGGCATGGACCCCGCACTGGTTGCTGAGATCGAACAACTCTATGGCTTTGACAAGCCGGCCCATGAGCGGTTTTTTAAGATGCTGACAGACTATCTAACCTTCGATTTTGGCCGTAGTTTTTTCAGTGATAAACCGGTGGTTGATCTGATTATCGAAAAGATGCCTGTCTCGATCTCTCTTGGGCTATGGACCACACTGATCACCTACCTAGTCTCCATTCCTTTAGGCATTCGAAAAGCGGTTCGAGATGGCTCCCCGTTTGATATCTGGAGTTCCAGCATCATCATTGTTGGCTACGCGATCCCAAACTTCTTGTTTGCTATTTTACTGATCGTACTATTTGCCGGCGGCACCTACTTTGAGTGGTTTCCGTTGCGAGGCTTAACTTCACCCGGATTTGAAGAGATGACTCTGATCGAAAAAATCGGGGATTACTTCTGGCACCTTGCTCTACCAATCCTAGAGTCCGTTATTTCCAGCTTCGCAACGCTGACCATGCTGACTAAAAACACCTTCCTTGATGAGATCCATAAGCAGTATGCACTGACCGCTCGGGCTAAGGGTTTAACCGAGCATCAGGTTCTTTACGGCCATGTATTCCGAAATGCCATGCTACTGATCATAGCGGGTATGCCTGCTGCATTGATTGGTATTTTCTTCACAGGATCGATGTTGATTGAGGTGATCTTCTCACTGGATGGTTTAGGGCTGCTTGGCTATGAGGCGGTTATCAACCGAGATTACCCTGTTATTTTCGGTACGCTCTACATCTTCACCCTAGTGGGGCTTCTATTAAAGCTGGTATCAGACATCACCTATACCCTTGTCGATCCTCGTATCGATTTTGAGAGTCGAGAGGGTTAAACGATGGCATCACCCATTACTCAGCGACGCATTGCACAGTTTAAAAGCAACCGACGAGCCTACTACTCGTTTTGGATCTTTATGTTGCTGTTTACCCTGTCGCTCTTTGCTGAATTGATCGCAAATGACAAACCGATCCTAATCAAAACGGATCAAGGGCTGTTCTATCCGTTAATGGAAAACTATACAGAGACCGATTTTGGCGGTGACTTTGATGCACCGGTCGACTACCGCGATCCCTATATTACTGAACTGATTGAGGAGCAAAACGGCACTCTATGGTGGCCCGTTATCCCGTTCAGCTACGACACAATCAATTTTAACTTGGACCAACCGGCCCCCTCTCCGCCTACTACCGACAACTGGTTAGGCACTGATGACCAGGGGCGTGATGTCGCGGCAAGATTGATCTACGGTTTTCGTATCTCGATACTGTTTGCCACGGTCCTGACCCTTGCCAGCTCAGTTATTGGCGTTGTGGCGGGTGCTTTACAGGGGTATTACGGAGGCAAGATCGATCTATTGATGCAGCGTTTCATTGAGATCTGGTCCGGTCTGCCGGTTCTCTTCCTATTGATCATTCTAGCCAGCCTAGTGGAGCCTAATTTCTGGTGGTTGCTAGGGATTATGTTGCTCTTCTCATGGATGAATTTGGTGGATGTGGTGCGCGCTGAATTCTTGCGTGCACGCAACCTAGAGTATGTCAGAGCAGCAAGGGCTCTAGGGCAACCGAACTCAGTCATCATGTTTAAGCATGTCCTTCCCAATGCTATGGTTGCGACTCTGACGTTTATGCCCTTCATCTTTAATGGTGCACTGGTGACATTAACCGCGCTCGACTTTCTTGGCTTTGGCCTACCACCCGGTTCGCCATCCTTAGGTGAACTTGTGGCACAGGGCAAAGAGAATCTTCATGCACCTTGGTTAGGTGTGACCGCTTTCTTATCACTCTCTATCATGCTGACGTTACTGATCTTTATTGGTGAAGGTGTTCGTGACGCGTTTGATCCCAGGAAACAGAGCCGATGAAACCGATTCTAGACGTAAAACATTTATCGATTCGATTTCCTGATCAGCCTGAAGCAGCTGTAGAGAATCTAAGTTTTTCTCTACACGCAGGTGAAACACTGGCGATTGTTGGCGAATCGGGTTCAGGCAAATCGGTCTCAGCCCTGTCGCTATTGAAACTGCTGCCTGAGCAGACAGAGATACAAGCAGACTCGATCGTTTTCCAGGGGAAAGATCTTCAGGACGCAACAGAAGCCGAACTTCGATCAATAAGAGGCCACCGAATCAGCTACATTTTTCAGGAGCCGATGACCTCTCTTAATCCGCTTCATAGCATCGAGAAACAGATAGCTGAATCGCTTAAACTGCATAAGGGATTATCGGGCTCTAAGGCCCGTACACGAGTGATAGAGCTTCTAGAGCTGGTGGGTATCCCATCACCTGAATCCCGTTTGAAAAGTTACCCCCACGAGCTATCAGGCGGTCAGCGCCAGCGTGTCATGATTGCGATGGCATTAGCCAACGAACCCGAGATTCTAATTGCCGACGAACCCACCACTGCGTTGGATGTCACGATACAGAAGCAGATATTAGATCTGCTGATGGCACTGCAACAAAAATTGGGAATGGCCATACTGATCATCACTCACGATCTGAATGTTGTGCAGCGTTACGCCGATCGAATTCTCGTCATGCAACAGGGAAAGGTCGTTGAGCAGGGAGATACTCTTACACTGTTTAATGCACCCAACCACCCCTACACAAACACACTGCTCAATGCAGAACCTGTGCGCGACCTCGCTGCTGTTGAAGCAGACGCTAACACCTTGTTAGAAGCTAAAAACATTCGAGTCTGGTTTCCTAAAACTCAGGGCCTTCTAAAACGCGTTTATGATCACATTAAAGCGGTTGACGGCATCGATCTGCAGATCAAAAAGGGCGAGACATTGGGTATTGTCGGTGAATCAGGGTCAGGTAAATCAACCCTGGCCTTTGCCCTTCTGAAACTGACCAAAAGCGAAGGTGAGATATGGCTAGATGGCAGACGTGTTGATTCGCTCAACCAAAAGGAGATGCGACCTCATCGCCGTGTTGCCCAGATCGTTTTCCAAGATCCCTTCGGTAGCCTCAGCCCGAGAATGACTGTGGCAGAGATCATTAGTGAGGGGCTGGAAGTACAACAGAGTTTCTCACCTGAACAGAGAGAAGCCGCTGTCATTCAAGCCCTTCTGGATGTGCAGCTAGATCCAGAATCTAGACATCGCTACCCGCATGAGTTCTCAGGTGGCCAGCGACAACGAATCGCCATCGCGCGAGCACTGGTATTAAAGCCTAAATTAATCGTGTTAGATGAGCCGACCTCTGCCCTCGACAGAACGGTTCAAAAACAGGTCATTGATCTACTTCAATCCCTGCAACGCCAATATAAACTAAGCTATCTTTTTATTAGCCACGATCTCGCTGTCATAAAAGCGTTAAGTCACCGCGTTATGGTGATGAAAGGTGGCAAAGTGGTTGAATCTGGCACTGCAGAGGCTATTTTTAATGCCCCTTCGACGGATTACACCCGCGAATTAATTTCTGCATCAGCCCTTGAAAAAGAGACTGCCTGATAGCATTTATTAATAACATCATTAGTTACAATTAATTTTACCTTTTTGTCGGCGAACTTTAAGATTCGTCGCATTCTTGAAACATGACAATTTAACCAACCAAGGAGAAGACAGAATGTCTGCTTACATTAACCAGGAAGTTAAACCATTTAACGCAACAGCATTCCACGCTGGCGAATTCGTAGAAGTTTCAGAAGCTGACCTTAAAGGTAAGTGGTCTGTTGTTTTCTTCTACCCAGCAGATTTCACGTTCATCTGCCCAACAGAGCTAGGTGACCTTGCAGACAGCTACGCTGAGTTCCAGAAGATCGGTGTTGAGATCTACGCAGTATCAACTGATACTCACTTCACTCACAAAGCATGGCACGACTCTTCTGAGACGATCGGTAAAATCACTTACCCAATGATCGGCGATCCAACTGGCCAGATCTCTCGCAACTTCGACGTAATGATCGAGGAAGCAGGTCTTGCTGAGCGCGGTACTTTCGTTATCGATCCAGAAGGTAAAATTCAGATCGTTGAGATCAACTCTGGTTCTGTAGGCCGTGACGCATCAGAACTTCTTCGCAAGATCAAAGCTGCACAGTACGTTGCTGCTCACCCAGGCGAAGTATGTCCTGCTAAATGGAAAGAAGGCGCTGAGACTCTAGCACCATCTTTGGATCTTGTTGGTAAGATCTAATCGGACCTAAGTCCTTTCCCGAGGCTGCACTCGCAGCCTCGTTTCTCTCTAAAGCTTAGTTATTTTTTATTCATGAGGTCATCATGCTAGAGCCAAATATTGTCCAACAGTTGGACCAGTACCTTAGCTACATCAAACAACCGATTGAGCTTAAGTTAGCTGCTGACGACTCAGCAAAAGGTAACGAACTTAGAGAGCTCGCGACAACGCTCGCTGAGCGTAGCGACAAAATTACGCTAACTGATTGGGATCATCACCGAGTGCCAAGCATGGCCATTCTTGGTGAAGCCGATGCTGAACCACGTGTTGTGTTCTCCGGTATTCCAATGGGTCACGAATTTACAACTCTGATTCTTGCTCTTCTTCAAGCCGGTGGACACCCAAGCAAAGAGCCTGAAGAGGTTCAGAGTCAGATTAAGAGCCTTGAGGGTGAGTTCCATTTTGAAACTTACATCTCGCTCTCTTGTCAAAACTGTCCGGATTTGGTGCAAGCTCTAAACCTGATGGCACGCCTAAATCCAAACATCACCAGCACGATGATCGATGGCGCACTCTACCAATCTGAAGTAGAAGAGCGTGAGGTGATGGCCGTACCCGCTGTATTCCTGAACGGTGAACTATTTACCCAAGGGCGTACTGAGCTCAAAGAGATTCTAGCGAAGCTTGATACTGCCGGTGCTGAGCGCGAAGCAGAAGCGCTATCGGAACGCGACCCATACGATGTACTCGTTGTAGGTGGCGGTCCTGCAGGTGCAGCCGCTGCTATCTATGCAGCTCGCAAAGGGATTCGCACCGGTTTAGTCGCCGAGCGATTTGGTGGTCAGGTTCAAGACACCATGGGCATTGAGAACCTAATCTCAGTTCCCTACACAGAGGGACCAAAACTGGTCTCTAACATGGAACAGCACGTTAAAGAGTACAACGTAGATATCATCACGGCGCAACGCGCAGCGGGCCTCTCTGAAGCCGATGGCCTACATCAACTGAACTTAGAGAGCGGTGCAAACCTACAGTCGAAAACCATTATTATGGCGACGGGCGCCCGCTGGCGTGAGATGGGTGTCCCAGGTGAAGCGGAATACAAAGGCAAAGGCGTTGCCTACTGTCCACACTGTGATGGCCCACTGTTTAAAGGTAAGCGCGTAGCTGTTATTGGTGGCGGCAACTCAGGCATCGAAGCAGCTATCGATCTTGCCGGTGTGGTCAGTGAAGTAACCGTTTTAGAATTTGGTGACACACTTCGTGCAGACCAAGTGTTGCAAGACAAAGCAAACTCGCTCTCTAATGTCACCATTATCAAGAACGCGCAAACCACAGAGATCACTGGAGCGAATGGTAAGGTTAACGGCTTGATCTATACCGACCGCACCTCTGGCGAATCTCACAGCGTTGAGCTAGAAGGTGTATTTGTTCAGATCGGCTTAGTGCCAAATACTGAGTGGTTAAAAGAGAGTGCCGTTGAGCTAACCAAATTTGGTGAGATCCAGATCGATGATCGCGGTGCTACCAATGTACCAGGCGTATTCGCAGCGGGTGATGCAACCACCGTGCCTTACAAACAGATCATCATCTCGATGGGTGCCGGTGCTACAGCCTCTCTATCCGCCTTTGATCACCTGATTCGAAACTAAGTCGAAGAGGCTAGCAAATAAAAAAAGGAGAGTTTAATGCTCTCCTTTTTTGTCTCTTAACGGCACATAGCAGTCGTTTACAGCTGCGAATTAAGTCAGAATCTAGCCAATTAAAACATTGGCAAGCCCCGAATCGCCTTAGATGCTTGAAAGTTGATCAAGTAACACCTTATATGATTCGTTTTCAGTTTTCTGAGTAGCAGTATCTTTCTGCATTACTTCTATAAATTTTAAATACGATTCATAGGTTTCAAATCTTTCGAAAAATGTCTGTATCAGTTCAAAGCAGTCATTTTCAATTTCATAAATATCGGAGAGCCATTTGAATAGTTTCGCCAGTTTCTGATCTTCTATCTCTTTGTACCGCCTGAAAATATTTTCATCTAGTCCTCGTTCCATCACGGCTTCCAGATAATCTTTTCTCAGGAGGCTATAATCATAAAACCTGATAGGCATTTCGTCGATCAACCCTCTATAAAGCCTGTCGGTCAGAAGATATTCAAAGGTTTTCCTTTTAGGATTAACCAGATACTCAACATGTGATGCTCCATAATTCTCGTATCGATCAAATACATAGCTGATCTCATCAGCAGCCGAATTGAACGCTACAGGCTTACACCACTGATCATCAGTAGAAAGATTTTCCCAGTCGGCAAAACTTATCAGCATTGATTTACCTTCTGTAATAGTAGAATTGATCTCCGACATTCTTTTCCCTCTGAGGAATACATCCGCATAGTAAAATAAAGATATTAAAGGTTTTTTCTAGTAACTGTATTATTTGCTGCGCACTTATATACGAAGTACGTCAGGTGCAACCCATTTGAATTGTCAGTGGCAGCTTTGGGTCGTGTTTGACCGCTAAGCGGGGCTACGTCTAACGGCACAAAGCTGCCGTCTCTGCTAATACCTCGAAGGGGCTCGCTTCAAGCCAAAACCTATAAATATTTCACCTGCCAGACGCTCAAGGCGGGATATTATCCTCGGACTGTTCATCCATTTGCTTAGTCTGCCAGGTGCCAAAAGAGGACATAAATAATCATATGCTTTATAGGTATATAGTAAACGGCAAATCAAACCGTCTTAGAATTGAAATGTTAGATGTACATGTGCTCACAGTCTCTCCAAAAGAACAAGAGTGCACATTATTAAAGGGTTAGTTTACTCTATCGCAATATATATACATTGGAGCAAACCTTGAAAAACTGGTTGTTTTTATCCGCTGCAATTATTTGTGAAGTAATTGCAACATCTAGTCTGAAGTCGAGTGAAGGTTTTACTAAAATCGCCCCATCTATGCTTGTTATTATTGGTTATGGCGCAGCTTTCTATTTACTTTCACTTACTCTGAAATCAATCCCTGTTGGTATTGCATATGCAATTTGGTCAGGGCTTGGCATAGTTTTAGTTACTCTAGTCGCATGGTTTATGCACGGTCAAAAACTTGACCTTTGGGGATATGTTGGGATGGGGTTAATCGTTAGTGGCGTTGTTGTTCTCAACTTGCTTTCAAAAACTAGCGCACATTAATCCAGTGCATCTAATAAGTTACTCAAGTGTACTGCGTCTGCTATACCTGGCTAAGAGGGGCAGTTATAGCTACTTTTCAGGCCACCTAGCAAGGCGTTAATGTCAGCTTTGGGTCGAATGCTGCCTTTAAAGAGACTTTTAGAATGAGAATAAAACCCCCTGTAGGCATAAAAAAACCGCACTAATAAGTGCGGTTTAATTTACCGTAGCTCTGATATCAAGCTAGGCCTTCGAATACTCGATCACGGATCTGGTCAACGCTACCCACGCCCTCTACGTATACGTATTTTGGCGCAGTTGCAGCATCTTCATCAGCCCAACCACGGTAATAACCGATTAGAGGTTTAGTCTGATCATGGTAAACGTTTAGGCGAGCGCGAACTGTCTCTTCTTGGTCATCTTCACGCTGTACAAGGTCTTCACCTGTTACGTCATCTTTACCCTCTGTTTTAGGTGGGTTAAATACGACGTGATAAGTACGACCTGAACCAGGGTGTACACGACGACCCGACATACGCTTGATGATCTCTTCATCTGCGACGTCAATTTCAACGACTGCATCTAGAGCAACGCCAGCTTCTTTCAGAGCATCTGCTTGAGGAATAGTGCGCGGGAAGCCGTCGAATAGGAAACCGTTAGCACAATCTGATTCTGCAATGCGCTCTTTAACTAGGCCGATGATGATGTCGTCTGATACCAGACCACCTGCGTCCATAACCTTCTTGGCTTCAACACCTAGAGGCGTACCCGCTTTTACGGCTGCACGTAGCATGTCCCCAGTAGAGATCTGTGGGATACCGTATTTCTCAGTGATGTACTGAGCCTGAGTACCCTTACCGGCACCTGGTGCACCGAGAAGTATCATTCGCATTAATTTTCTCCTTAAAAAAATACGCTGCGCCTGGGCGCAGCATTAAAATTCTTACCGCTGACATTAATTTAGGTGTGGCTATTACACAATTCGACCATAGCCGTGCGGTGTCACCTTTAGCACTTTATAAAGCTGTTTAAAGTGCGCTCAAGGGAATCACTTATCCCGAGCAAGCCACGCATATTAGCATGGCTGTATAGAGCTTGAGAACTGAATCACTATTAGGCTTTAAGCGAATAGTGCCAAAGACTCTATCAAACCTATTTTTTAGATTTCTCGATCTTTTTGGCTTCATCCCACCAAGCGTCTAGCTCTTCAAGCGTAAACTCTCTCCAATCCTTACCACTGGCTAGCACCCTATCCTCGACATGGTTGAAGCGACGTTCAAATTTAAGGTTGGTATTACGAACAGCCTGCTCGGGATCGACTGATAATTTTCGTGCAAGGTTGGCGTTAACAAATAGTAGGTCGCCTAACTCTTCGCGAACCGCATCCAAATCACCTTGCTGCATCGCTTCGCGGAGCTCTTGGATCTCCTCTTCAATCTTATCCAGCACGCCGGTAGCATCATCCCAATCAAACCCTACCTTAGAGGCACGCTTGGTTAGCTTTACGGCACGACTCATAGCCGGCAGTGTCGTTGGTACCTCATCTAAAACACGGGCGCGATCTTTGCTTTCGCGCTCCTGCTCTTTGATCCGCTCCCACTGTGCATTCACAGTTTGCTGATCTATTTCGATCGACTCTGCACTGTCACGTAACTGACCTGTTGGAAAGACGTGAGGGTGGCGACGCAGCAGCTTACTGCAGAGTTGATCAACCACTTCATGAAGATCAAATAGGGATTGTTCTTTACCCAGTTGCGAATAGAAGATGACCTGAAACAGTAGATCGCCCAACTCATCTTTTAGATGAGGCCAATCCTGTCGTTCGATGGTATCAGCGACTTCATAAGCCTCTTCGAGGGTATGAGGCACGATTGAAGCAAAGGTCTGTTCCAAATCCCATGGACAACCGGCTTTTGGGTCACGCAAACGCTCCATCAGGTAGATGAGGTCATCCAGGGTATAGCGATCACTCATTAATGAACCCCTGAGCGTTCACGGCGAACGTCACTGACATTCGGAATTTGATTGATCTTATCCATCACCTTGCCAAGCTTATCGAGTCGACCGATCTCTAGGGTCAGCGCCAAATTCGCTTCGTTGCTACTCTTATCCGTCAGTGTGTTAGCCGACAATATATTGATTCGCTCGTTCGCTAAGATGGTCATAACATCGCGCAACAGTCCAGACCGGTCAAAGGCCTCTATGACAATATCGACTGGGTAGGTGGCTTCAGCCTCCTCTTCCCAAGCCACTTGAACAATTTTACTGGGCTCCACCTCGCGCAGGTGTTGTAGCTCTTTACAATCTTCACGGTGGATCGAGACGCCGCGGCCCTGTGTCACGAATCCAGCAATGGCATCGCCGTGAATCGGCTTACAACAACTAGCAAATTGAGTCATCAAGCTGCCGACGCCAACAACATGGACACCAGAGTCACTCGACCTACTCTGTTTTGGTGACGAAGCAGGAACATCCAGATCCAATTGTGATTCACGTTCGGCCTGCTCTTCACGCGCTTGTGCAGCTGAGATCACTTGCGAGATTCTTAGATCGCCAGCACCGAGTGCCGCAAACATGTTCTCATTGGAAAGGAACTTAAGACGTTGTGCGATATCCGATAGGTCTACCTCAGTGGCGTCTAATGCCAATCGCTTAAACTCACGCTGAATCATCTCTTTACCCGCATCCACATTTTGATCACGAGCCTGAGTCTTAAACCAATGAGCAATCTTAGCTCTACCCTTAGAGGTTTTTACATAACCTAGGTTGGTGTTGAGCCAATCACGACTTGGGCGCTCTTCTGGGCCTGTCATGATCTCAACTTGATCACCAGTCTGCAGCGCGCGGTTGAGCGGAACAATACGACCCGAGACACGTGCACCTCGACAGCGGTGACCGATTTCCGTGTGCACACGGTAAGCAAAATCAACTGGGGTAGCGCCAGCAGGAAGATCAATGACGTGCCCTTCTGGCGTGAATACATAGACACGATCCTGGGTCACATCGGAGTGGAGAATATCACCCAATGATTCAGTATCGCCCAGTTCGTCATGCCACTCGAGAACCTGGCGTAACCAAGAGATCTTCTCTTCATAGCCATCGGCGCGACTCGCTGTATCTGTCCCTTTGTAGAGGTGGTGAGCACAGACACCTAGCTCAGCCTCTTCATGCATGTCAAAGGTGCGAATCTGAATCTCTACTGCCTGTGATTCAGGACCGAATACCGCGGTATGCAGTGAACGATAACCGTTGGGTTTTGGTGATGCGATGTAGTCATCAAATTCGTGCGGGATATTTCGCCATGCGCCATGAACTATGCCCAGCACGGTGTAACAATCACGAATTTCTGGCACCAATATACGCAGGGCACGGACATCGTAAACCTGATTGAATTCGATATTCTTACGCTGCATCTTTCGCCAGATACTGTAGATGTGTTTAGCGCGGCCAGAAACCTGACCATCAATACCTACCTCTACAAGTTTCTCTTCGAGCAGCTTAATGACACTGTCGATGTACTCTTGACGCGCAAGACGCTTTTCAGCAAGTAGCTTTGCTATGTGTTTGTAATCATTAGGTTTTAGATATCGAAATGAGAGATCTTCTAATTCCCATTTGATGTGGCCGATACCCAACCGATGCGCTAATGGGGCGTAAATATCGAACACTTCACGTGCAACGATGTAACGTTTACGTCGATCCGCATCTTTTACTGCACGAATCGCGCAGGTCCGCTCAGCCAGTTTGATGAGTGCAACGCGAACATCGTCCACCATGGCGACCAGCATCTTACGAACGTTGTCGACCTGACTGCCGCCAGTGCCTAACACGCCCTCTTCATCACGTGGATTTTTGCGACTGCCAATTGCAGCCATCTGCAAGACACCGCGCAGAAGACGAGCGATTTCAGCACCGAATTTAGCTTTAACCCGGTCGATTGATAGTCGCTCTTCTCGCACTGCACGGTAAAGCACACCGGCTACCAGAGCCTCTTCTGTCTGCTGCAGGTCAACGAGGATCTGGACCATCTCCAGACCAGTAAGATAGGCGTTTTGCCCCAGTGACCAGACATCATGAGTTGAGCTCTCTTCATTCAAGGAGGCTTCAACTAATTCGCATGCCTGACGGAAACGCGCTTCATCTTCGAATGTATAACGGTTAGATAGAATCTCTAACCAACGATCCAGATCAACGGATCCATCTTCACGGACCGGTTGATCGTCACGAACCTTAACCAATGTAGGCTACTCCTGTATTGCGAGTAGCGAGCTGATACCCTAGCTCAAACTCATAAAAACGGCGTCAATATTAGAACGACGGGGCTTAACCTATGATGACTTAGAGAAGACACCTGTCGAAAGATAACGATCGCCTCTATCACAAATAATGGCGACGATTACTGCATTTTCAACCTCTTGAGCCAATCTTAGCGCGCCAGCAACGGAACCACCTGACGAAACACCACAGAAAATACCCTCTTCGGTCGCTAAACGACGCATCATGACTTCAGCATCCGCCTGATCAACATCCAATACACGATCGACACGACTCTCTTCGAATATCGTTGGTAGATACTCTTTTGGCCAACGACGTATGCCAGGGATTTGAGACCCTTCAGAGGGTTGAAGACCAACAATTTGAACGCTTGGATTCTGCTCTTTAAGGTAGCGCGAGGTCCCCATGATGGTACCTGTAGTTCCCATAGAGCTGACAAAGTGTGTGATAGTTCCTGAGGTTTGTTGCCAGATTTCAGGCCCTGTTGTGCGGTAGTGCGCTTCAGGATTATCTAAGTTACCAAACTGATTTAGAACCTTGCCTTCACCACGCGCTTGCATTGCCTCGGCCAAGTCTCGAGCACCTTCCATGCCCTCCTCTTTTGTCACCTCAATCAACTCTGCACCATAAGCACTCATAGCCGATTTACGCTCTTCGCTCATGTTATTCGGCATGATCAGTTTAAGCGTATACCCCTTGATTGCAGCGGCCATCGCCAACGCGATACCGGTATTGCCAGAAGTCGCCTCGATCAATGTATCACCTGGTGCGATCTCGCCTCGCTCTTCGGCTAGAGTGATCATACTCAAGGCAGGACGATCCTTAACGGAGCCCGCAGGGTTATTACCCTCTAATTTACAGAGAATGGTGTTGTTATTTGGCGCTTCGATACGTTGCAGTCTGACTAGCGGTGTATTGCCAACCAGCTCAGCGATAGTAGGGTATTGAGTTGAGCTCATCTCTAATCCGTTATAAGAATTGATTTTATTATTCGATTATATCAGGGGAATTCCACCATCGAAATGGTGAATTAAGCCTGAGCGATTACTTGAGCAACCACATAGTGCTGCTCATCACTGTAGCTTAAAAACCACCGGGTAATGCCAAGCACCTCGGCGTGTTCTAGAGCTTTGTCAGTCACCAACAGATCAGGGCGACCTGCACTGTTCTTAACCACCTCGAGGTGCTGCCAGCTAACGCCTTTAGCGATACCTGTACCCAAGGCTTTAACGGCCGCTTCCTTCGCTGCAAAGCGTTTAGCTAAAAAACGCGCGGGTTGGCTAGATTGGTTGAACGCTTCCAACTCAGTGGGGGTCAATATTCTCTCAGCAAAACCGGGAGTTCGCTCAAGTGCGCGCTCCACTCTAGAGATTTCAAGAATATCGACACCGGTTCCAACAAGCATTTAACTGGCCATCGCTCTGGCATTAAGCATCAGATCACGCATTTCACGAACCGCTTGATCCAAGCCGACAAAGAGTGAACGGGCGATGATCGCATGACCAATGTTTAGCTCATTGAACTCTGGAATTTCAGCAATCGGCTCTACGTTATGGTAGTGCAGACCATGACCAGCGTTGACCACCAGACCTATTGAGTGAGCATAGGTTGCTGCCTCTTTAAGTCGTTCAAGCTCGTCTAACTGCTCTTGGCCTTCTGCCTCAGCGTAAGCACCAGTATGCAGTTCAATCACTGGAGCTCCCACACGTTTAGCCGCATCAATTTGTGCCTGATCAGGATCGATAAAGAGTGAGACTTCGACTCCGGCTCTCGCCAAGCGCTGACACGCCGACTGAATGTGAATTTCATGACCAAGTACATCCAGACCGCCTTCAGTCGTTAACTCTTCGCGTTTCTCTGGCACTAAACAGGCGTGTGCAGGTTTGATCTCTTCAGCAAAACTGACCATCTCATCAGTAACCGCCATCTCAAAATTCATACGAGTCTGAAGCGTTTGCGCCAATAGACGAATGTCACGATCTTGAATGTGGCGACGGTCCTCACGAAGGTGCACCGTAATACCATCGGCGCCAGCGTGCTCAGCAATAGACGCTGCATAGACAGGGTCTGGGTATTGAGTACCACGAGCTTGACGAAGAGTCGCAATGTGATCGATGTTCACACCTAATAAAATACGATTTGGCTGGATCACTCACTCTCTCCTTTTCTCTCTTTAGATCTCGGTTGAAACAACTCTCTTGATCGCAACGGCTTGTCACCTAACTGCTCTTTTAAGAGCTCTCTCATTAAATACTTTGCCGCTTTCTTAACGCTGGGATCAGTATACTCACCTTGTTCAATGGAACGAAGCTGATCACCTGTGAAATGCGCCGAGGCAACCTCATCTACCGCACTTATCCCCTGCACAACATCATAACGGTAGTACGGCTGATGACAGCCTGACAGATCGCTCCAACTCCCTAACTCCTTCAGTAGCGCCTGCTCAAATAGCCGTAAACTCACCTCGTGATCTTGAGATTGAAGCAGATCATTAAGCAGCACTTTGTAATTGAGGAATAACTTAGGTGTCGCCTCTAAGGGTTGAAGCAAACGCTCCAGTAGTTCATTGGCGTACAAGCCACACATTAACGCTTTGCCAGTCAACGTGGGGAGTAGTTCTGCCAATTCGGCTTGATGAAGCGTTTTAAGCTCTGACTGGCCTGCAAATCGAACGGCCAATACTGTAAAGGGTTGAAGCGTATGGCGTAACTTTGAGCCTGGCCTGCGCACACCTCGAGCAACTACTGATACTTTGCCATACTCGAGTGTAAATAGATCGACAAGTGCACTGGTTTCACGATAGGGACGCGAGTGAAGAACAAACGCTGCGACCTGTTCAGTGCGACTGTTCATTTAGTCGTGATGATATCCAAGGCTTGCTAGGGCACGTTCGTTGTCTGCCCAGCCGCGTTTCACTTTAACCCAAAGGTTCAGCATGACCTTGGCATCAAACATGCGTTCCATATCGATGCGAGCGTCACGACCGATCACTTTAATTCGCTCACCCTTATCACCGATAACAATACGTTTTTGCCCCTCTCGCTCAACAAGAATCAGTGCACTGATGGTCAACAGACCACGTTCATCTTGAGTAAACTCTTCGATCTCAACCGTGGTTCCGTAAGGGACTTCATCCCCTAGATTACGCATCAGTTTTTCACGCACAAGCTCTGCCGCGACAAAACGGGAGCTACGGTCGGTGATCTGATCTTCAGGGTAGAAGTGCATCCCTTCCGGCATGTAGGATTCAACGGCACGCTCTAGTTGATCGACGTTATGCCCTTTGTGAGCAGAGATAGGCACGATCTGATCAAAATGGCGTTTGCTATTGAGCGTTTCGATCCAAGGGAGAAGCGACTCTTTATCCTTGAGTAGATCCACTTTATTAACCGCCAATATGACTGGGCAACGAAGCTTCTCCAACTTAGAGAGTACGATCTCATCCTCTTCGGTCCAAGCGGTACGATCGACAATAAAGACGACTAGATCGACATGACGCAGCGCCTCAGAGGCGGCTTTGTTCATGTAACGGTTCAGTGCTTTACCTGTAGCGTCGTTGTGTAGCCCGGGTGTATCAACGTAGATAACCTGCAGATCCTCTTCGGTTTTAATACCAAGAATCTGATGACGAGTCGTTTGAGGTTTTTTTGAGGTGATGCTCAGCTTTTGACCAAGGATATGGTTGAGCAGTGTGCTCTTACCCACATTCGGTCGGCCAACAATAGCAACATAGCCACAGCGTGTATTCGCTTCCATGATTACTCCTGCCCTAGTGCAATCAGTGCAGCACGAGCGGCTTCTTGTTCTGCCTGGCGGCGGCTGGATCCAACACCCTTGCAGCTTTGATCCAACAGTTGAACCTGACAAGAGATATAGAAGGTCTGATCATGCGCCTCACCAACGACTTTATCCAGTTGGTAATCAGGTAGCGGCTTACGTCGTGACTGCATAAACTCTTGAAGGCGCGTTTTAGAGTCTTTGACTGACTTTTTAAGATCGATCGCTGCTAAACGCTCTTTGAACAACCCTAAGATGAACTGTTTAGACGTCTCAAAATCACTGTCCAAGTGAATGGATCCAATGATCGCCTCTACCGCATCAGCCAAAATTGAGTCGCGACGGAAACCACCACTCTTTAACTCACCCGAACCAAGGCGAAGATAATCACCCAAACCTAGCTCACGACCGATCTCTGCAAGAGTTTCACCTTTCACCAACTTTGCTCTAAGACGGCTCATTTCACCCTCTTTAGCCTGTTCAAACTGCTCAAACAGCGCATTAGCTATGACAAAGTTTAGGATTGAATCGCCCAAAAATTCCAGGCGTTCATTGTTGCGCTTACCACAGCTTCGGTGCGTTAACGCCAATTCAAGCAGGGATTCATCTTGGTAGGTGTGGCCAAGCTTTCTAGCCAACTCTGAGACAGGTCGTATCAAGGTTTTATCGCTTTAAATTCATCTTTAAAAACAACGACAGCATCAATGTTGCCGTACAGTGGGACGCGCTCTTCATAGTCCAGCGTGAATATCAGTTCACCAGTATCCTGAGTGATCTGCAAAGCGTCACGTCCAGGCAGAGCTACTTGATTAATCGTAAATCGACGCTCGATATCACGACGAATCTCGGCGCGACTTTTTGAGAGTTCAGCCGGGTCAGCAATAATATCTTCAATAATGCTGACCACGGTTGTATGGGTTGAGTAAGGCGCTAGCAGTTTAAACCCAAGGCTAAAGCCAACTGAGCCAACAATAAGCAGTAACAGTATCGATAGTGTACTGATGCCCTTTTGTCGAATGTGCTTATCCATACTCAACCTCAGTATTATTTACTGAATGGATCGCATCGCCGTGAAATCTGGAATGCTCAATAGTTGAGCCCAATGCATCCAAACACTCACCGCTTTACCGACGATCAATTCATCAGGAACAAAACCCCAATAACGGCTGTCATTACTGTTATCGCGGTTATCGCCCATCATAAAGTAGTGACCCTCTGGCACACGCCAGCCACCATTCATTACACGTGCATTTACATCGCGATAGATCTCGTGCGCAACATCGCCTAGCTGCTCTTCAACTTGAAGACGCTTGGGGTTGATCGCTGGTATTTGAGCAATCAACGTTTGATTCTGCGGCTCACCGTTCACAAAGAGCATCTTATCTTTGTAAACAATCTCGTCACCCGGAAGACCTATCACACGTTTAATATAGTACACGCTTGGGTTTTGAGGGTATTTAAATACCATAACGTCGCCACGTTGCGGCTCGTTATTATCAACAAACTTGATGTTTCCAACCGGTGTACGAAGACCGTAGTGGTATTTATTCACCAAAATGAAGTCACCAACTTTCAGCGTCGGCAGCATCGAACCTGAAGGGATTTGAAAGGGTTCGTATAGAAATGAACGAAGAATCAAAACAGCCGCTAATACCGGAAAGATAGAGCTAGAGAGTTCAGCCCAGTAGGGTTTATTAACCTTAGGTTCTTCGAAACCCTCTTCCACCATTTGCGACTCTTGGCGTTTTCTAGAGGGCGCAAAAAAGGCGATATCCAATAACCATAGCAGGCCTGTAACTAATGTAACTACGACCAGAATCAGTGCAAAATCTAAGTTCATATTAGCC
Organism: Marinobacterium sp. xm-m-383; assembly: GCF_013283255.1. Lineage (NCBI taxonomy): Bacteria > Pseudomonadati > Pseudomonadota > Gammaproteobacteria > Oceanospirillales > Oceanospirillaceae > Marinobacterium > Marinobacterium sp. xm-m-383. Next base: position 732,601 of record NZ_WBYT01000001.1, read on the forward strand.
TCAGCTGTCTACCTTCAGTACGGCTAGGAATGCATCTTGCGGGATCTCAACTCGACCCACCTGCTTCATGCGCTTCTTACCCTCTTTCTGCTTAGCGAGCAGTTTCTTCTTACGGCTCACGTCACCACCGTAACATTTTGCTAAAACGTTCTTGCGCAGAGCTTTAACCGTTGTACGAGCAATGATCTTACCACCCAGAGCCGCTTGAATAGCGACATCGAACATCTGACGTGGAATAAGGTCTTTCATCTTTTCACAGAGCAGACGGCCGCGGTACATTGAGTTATCGCGGTGAAGGATAACGGCCAAAGCATCCACTTTCTCACCGTTAATGAGAATATCCATTCGAACCAGCTTAGCGGCCTCGAAACGGGTGAAGTTGTACTCAAGGGAAGCGTATCCACGTGATACCGATTTCAAACGGTCAAAGAAGTCCAATACCACTTCGGCCATTGGCAGTTCATAACTTAACTGAACCTGCTTACCAACAAACTGCATGTTCTTCTGAATACCGCGCTTCTCCACACACAAGCCAATGACTTGGCCAAGGTAGTCCTGAGGCACAAGGATATTCGCTGTCACGATCGGCTCACGCATCTCACGAATGCCGCCTGGGTCTGGCAGTTTCGATGGGCTGTCAATGTAGATGATATCGCCGTTGTTCATCTCCACTTCGTAGACAACCGTTGGGGCTGTTGTAATCAGATCGAGATCGTATTCGCGCTCAAGACGCTCTTGGATGATCTCCATGTGAAGCATACCCAAGAAGCCACAACGGAAACCAAAGCCAAGTGCATCCGATGTTTCAGGCTCGAAGAAGAGAGAGGCATCATTAAGCGTTAGCTTGTCGAGCGCTTCACGGAAGTCTTCATAGTCATCAGAACTCGTTGGGAATAGACCGGCATAAACCTGTGGTTGAACTTTTTGGAAACCTGGCAGTGCATCAACATCAGGTGTCTTTTGATGCGTCAAGGTATCACCCACCGGTGCACCGTGAATATCTTTGATGCCGGCAACAACGAAGCCTACTTCACCTGCTTGTAAGATGTCAGTTTTCACCTGTTTTGGTGTAAAGATACCGACCATCTCAGCCTGGTAGTTCATGCCAGTCGATTTAACCATGATGCGATCTTTACGACGCAAGGTTCCTTGAGTCACACGAACCAGTGAGACGACCCCTAGGTAGTTATCAAACCAGGAGTCGATAATTAGGGCTTGAAGTGGTGCTTCGCGGTCACCTTGTGGTGGTGGGATTACATCGATCAGCGCCTCTAGAACATCTTCAACGCCCATACCCGTTTTAGCTGAACAAGGGACCGCAGCTGAAGCGTCGATACCGATCACCTCTTCAATCTCCTGACGAACCACTTCGGGTTCAGCCTGAGGTAGATCCATTTTGTTCAAGACAGGTAGAACCTCAAGGCCCTGCTCTATCGCGGTGTAACAGTTGGCTACCGACTGCGCTTCAACACCTTGCGCGGCATCGACAACAAGAAGTGCACCTTCACATGCATAGAGTGAGCGTGAAACTTCATAAGAGAAGTCGACGTGTCCCGGCGTATCGATGAAGTTCAACTGGTAAGTTTCACCGTTGCGCGCTTTGTAGTCCAAGGTGACACTTTGAGCTTTGATGGTGATGCCACGTTCGCGCTCGATATCCATTGAATCGAGGACCTGTTCAGCCATTTCACGATCAGACAGACCGCCACAAATTTGAATAATGCGATCGGCTAACGTCGACTTACCGTGGTCGATGTGTGCAATGATACTGAAGTTACGAATGTGATCTAGTTCACTCACTCTGTGTAAAACCTATACTCTTGGAACGACAAAGAAAATTTAGCGCACAATTCTACTCGAATTCATGCCCTATAGATAGAAAACAGGGGCCATTAAGGCCCCTGCAGAGGATCTTTTCAACGATCCACTAGGTTCACTCGAGACGCATTGCTAAAAAGACTGGATTACCGCCACGAATCACTCGAAGTGGCACCGCTTTGTCATCTGGCAAGTCGGCCACTATATCGGCCAGTTGCTCCACTGAGCTAATTGACTGACCGGCTAGCATAGTGATCACATCACCCTGACGTACGCCGGCATTGGCCGCAGGACCTTGTCCAACTGATTCAACATAGACCCCTGCATCAACACCGGTACGCTCTTTGATTTCAGACGTCATATCTTGAACCACCAAGCCCAGAGACTTTCTCTCTTTAGGCTCAGGTTGTGCTCGGTTAGCGGCTAACTCTTCATTTGAGGGAAGCTCACCAATCGTCACTTTCAAGTTGACTGATCTACCTGAACGGAACACCTCGACATCCGCTGTTTCGCCCGGTGCAATACGACCAACCTGAGCAGGTAGCTCGGCTGACAAACCGATCTCACGGCCATTAAATTTAACGATGACATCACCCGCTTCAAACCCTGCCTCTTCTGCAGGACTATCACTTAACACCTGTGCAACCAGCGCACCTGATGGTTTATCTAAGCCGAATGATTCAGCAAGGTCACGTGTAACCTCTTGAATAATCACACCCAACCAACCTCGAGAGACGCTACCCTTCTCTTTAAGCTGATTGGCAACCTCCATAGCCACATCGATGGGAATGGAGAAAGAGACCCCCATGAAGCCACCTGAGCGGGTATATATCTGCGAGTTGATACCGACCACTTCGCCATCTAGATTGAATAGCGGGCCTCCGGAGTTGCCTGGGTTGATCGCCACATCGGTTTGAATAAAAGGAACATAAGAGTCACCTGGAAGGGCTCTCTCCTTAGCGCTGACAATACCGGCAGTGACGGTTGAGTCAAAACCAAAAGGACTGCCAATAGCCAGTACCCACTCACCCACTTCAAGCTCAGAAGAGCTACCGATCTCCAGTGCCGGTAGATCTTTAGCATCGACCTTGAGTAGCGCCACATCTGAACGTTGATCAGAACCAATAATCTCTGCCTCAATTTCGCGTCGATCATTCAGTCTAACCAGAACTTTCTCAGCTTTATCGATCACATGGTGATTGGTCAAAATGTAGCCATCATCCGAAATAATAAAGCCCGAGCCCAGCGATTGTGGATGCATACGAGGCTGCTGCCCAGGTGGCTGCTGAAAACCCCTGAAGAAGTCGCGGAAGATCTCTGGCACTTCCTGGTCGTTGAAGTTGTGGGGCATAGCCGAACGAGAACTCTGTTTCTGTTCTTGAATCGTGCTTATATTGACGACCGATGGCGACAGCGTTTTCACTAAATCCGTGAAATCGGGTAACTGCTTGGCCATCGCCAAGGATGAAATAGCGATACCCGCTACGAAGGTAATTGATCGAAGAAAGGTCATATTTACTCCTTAGGTAAAAACCTTAGCGAAGCAAACGTGGCTGATACTGCCCTGATGCTACGCCTCTTAAACCCATATTACGGCCAATGAACAAGCCGACTATGAATCCAAGGATAGCGCCAACTATCTGAAAAAATTCTGAAAAGTTTAAAAATCTCGCCAAAATTGGCAGAAGGATCATACCGACCAGCGGTATAAGGTAGACGGTAACAGAGGCACCTACCAAGGCACCCTCTTCCAATCCAACCCAAACCTCTTGGCCTGGCGATACAATAAGTCGACTGGGGTTATCGATTAGAACTTCAACGCGTTTGGTTGGGAACCAATCGCTGAGGCGTTTCTGGCCACAAGTCGATGAGCTTGCACAGGATGCACAAGCACTTTGGCGACTCACCTCTACCCAAACCTGATCGGCCTCAGAACGGAGAACCGTCGCACGCTCTTCGATCATGAATTAATTGCTAGCGACCACCACGCTTGCAGCCACTTTATCAGCATCCGTCAGTGACAAATCACCCACTACCGAGACAAAACGATCATCAACTAAACGACCGACAGCCACCAAACCTTGTGCGCTTAAGGCGCCTTCCGATGCAGAGACTGCTTCAGCCGGTTTAATCACCACACTTAGCACCTGATCACCCTTTTTGTAGAGCTTAGATTGACTGTTACCAGTCACTCGTTCTGATACTTCAGCAAAACCATCGGGTAGCCAGTTAACCTGCCAGTCAGTCCCAGTGCTGTTTAACAGTGCAATATGCTCATCGATCTGACCGCGAAGACCTTCAGATAGACGAATCACTTCGAGAGTTGGTTTACTCTCTTGCACCGCTTCAACGCCTGAAGCAAGGGATGTGCGCATAAGATCTGAAGAACCTTGATTACGCTCTAGGTAGCCACTGGATGCCAATGCGCTCGGCTCACCCAGCTGAGCGCTGTTCAAACCAATCATGACAGCTAGGGTAAGGGATGCAGCAATAGCCATACTACCTACCGCACTCCAACTAGAGGTTTTTGTCTCTTCAACCTGAGTTGATTGCTCTTCTGAAATAGAGGCCATGACTTGAGAGGAGATATCAACAGTAGAGTTGATGCTCTGTTCACGCATCAAGGTTCGAGCGAGGTGGTAACGACGCCATACTTGAGCGTCTTCACTGTTCTCGTCGTAATGTTTAAGAGCACGACGCAACTCAAATTCAGTTGCCTCCGAGTCCATCAATGCAGAAAGACTTTCTCTATTGCTCGACATATTTGATCCTCATTTGCTCTAGTTAGAGAGCATTGGTTTCAACTCATTATCAATCGCTTCACGAGCTCGATGGATCCTTGATCTGACGGTGCCAATTGGACACCCCATTACTTCGGAGATCTCATCGTAGCTCATCCCTTCAAGCTCTCTCAGTGTTAACGCCACTCGAAGCTCTTCAGGAAGTTGCTCGAGCGTTCGGGTCATCACCTCGAACATCTCATCTCGATGCAAACTATTTTCTGGTGTTTCAAGATCTCTAAGCTCTGTGTCGCTCTCTAGATCTTGAAAATCTAAATCTCTATCAGGCGGTCTTTTACTTCTTGCGACTAAATAGTTCTTCGCAGTGTTAATGGCTATACGATACAGCCAAGTGTAAAAGGCACTTTCACCTCTAAAGTTCTTAAGAGCCTTATAAGCCTTAATGAACGTCTCTTGTGCAACATCCAACGACTCTGATTGATCGTGAATGTAACGCCCTACCAGTGCAATAATCTTATGCTGATAACGCTTCACGAGCAGATCAAACGCACGCTGATCACCTGCCTGTACACGCTCAACAAGCATCTGATCGGTTATCTTGTGGTTGGTATCGTTCACTCTCTATCCTAGTCAATGCCAAAGGGCTTCGGAGGATGACAGTATGATTGTTACACCAACCTAATATCAAGCCGATCAATCTCTTACACAGACTAAGATTCAAAAAATGTAGAAAAGTTCCCCAATTATTGAAGTTTTTTTACAAACCCCTTACCAAGAGCTAAACACACTCGCATAATAGAGCTCTTTTTTACGGTCTCAATAAGTCAAAACAGATGGCACGATTTGAAGCAGATGTACTGATCATTGGCAGTGGCGCAGCCGGTTTAACAGCCGCACTAAATTTACCGTCTAACCTGAAGGCACACGTCTTGAGCAAGGGTAAATTAGAGCATGGTGCTACCTGGTGGGCACAGGGTGGAATTGCCGGTGTTTTTGATCCAAAAGATCAAACCGAAAACCACATCAACGACACCCTGGTTGCTGGTGCCAACCTTGGACACTTAGACTCTGTTCAACACACCGTAAAAGATGGCCCCAAAGGCATTCAATGGCTAATTGATCAGGGTGTACCTTTCACACGACAGGAAGAGCAGTATCATTTAACACGAGAAGGCGGCCACTCACATCGCCGTGTACTTCACTCGGCCGATGCAACAGGCAAAGCGATTCAACAAACTCTAATCAGCCAAGCAAGGTCGGCCAGCAACATTGAGCTGTTTGAAGATCGAATTGCGATCGACCTGATCACCCGTCGTAAATTAGGCTTAGGTGAAGATGCGTGTGTAGGTGCCTATGTCTACAACCAAGAGACAGAGAGCGTTGATCTGTTTCTTGCTCGAACCGTCATATTAGCAACTGGCGGTGCCTCTAAGGCTTACCTCTATAACACCAACCCGAACGGCGTCGCATCCGGCGATGGTATTGCAATGGCTTGGCGAGCAGGCTGCCGAGTTGCAAACCTAGAGTTTAATCAGTTTCACCCTACCTACCTTTATCACCCTAAGGCACAGAGCTTTTTGGTCACCGAAGCGATCCGTGGCGAAGGCGGTATTCTGAAACTACCTAACGGCACCCGTTTCATGCACCGTTTTGATGAGAGAGCCGAACTGGCACCACGCGATATCGTCGCCCGCGCCATCGACTTTGAGATGAAACGTGTTGGTTGTGAATATGTTCACTTGGATATTTCTCACAAACCCGCAGATTTCATTAAAGAGCACTTCCCAACCATTTATGAGCGCTGTTTAGAACTTGGGATCGACATTACTAAGGAACCGATACCCGTAGTACCAGCTGCACACTACACCTGTGGCGGTGTCATGACCGACATAAATGGCCAGACCGATATCAAAGGACTCTTTGCCATTGGTGAGACCGCGTTTACAGGCCTTCATGGCGCAAACCGATTAGCGTCAAACTCTCTACTTGAGTGTATCGTGTACGGTAAATCCGCGGCTGAACAGGTGGCATCACTGCTACAAGAGAGTGGAGAAGCCTTCCCAGAAGTCCCTAACTGGGATGACTCACAGGTAGTTAACTCAGACGAAGATGTCATAATCTCGCACAACTGGGATGAACTGCGCCGTTTTATGTGGGACTACGTGGGTATTGTACGTACTGATAAACGCCTACAGCGAGCACAGCACCGTATCGATCTATTGAACGATGAGATCAATGAGTACTACAGCAACTATAAAGTGAGTAAGTATCTGATCGAGCTTCGTAATCTAGTGACCGTCTCGGAATTAATTATCCGCTGTGCTATGAAACGCACTGAATCACGTGGCCTTCACTACACGCTCGACTACCCAGAACAGTCACCTGATCTTTATGACACCGTTCTGGTGCCGGAAAACTACTTCTGGGGCGTTAACGCTTAGCAGCAATAGGCGCGTATTGAGAAATAACCGATAAGCGCCGCCACCCACTCTCTGGTAATTGGTCAAACCAGACACAAATCCAAACGGGTAATGCACGCTCTAATGGTTGTACTTTAATAAAGAGAACAAACCTTAAGTTTATAATTTGAACAGGTGGAGCTGTCACTAACATCTTCTCATCTATAAACAGGCAAAACCTATCTTTATCGGCATTCCAAACAAAGCCGGTAAAGCGCTCAAATGGAGCCAAAGCACGATAGACCCATAGTGAGAAGGTAAGTAACAGAAGATACACCGCAGTCGATGCACCGGTGAGTAAAGGGGTTAAACCGACTAAAACAAAAAAGCCAAACGTAAACAGACGTTTGGCTTTAGATTCAATAAGATCAAACCTTACTGGCGCGAACACAATCCAACACCACAGTGACCGCCCTCTCCATATCTGGGTCAGCCGGCTTTTCACGCTGCATGAACCAGAGAAAAAGCTCCTGATCCTCACAATCAAGAAGCTTCACAAAGCGATCTTGATCCTCAACTGATTGGTCCCGAAAATGATTCTCCATGAACGGAACAAACAGCAGATCCAGTTCCCACATACCACGACGAGACTGCCAAGTAAGACGACGAATGTCTTCTTCAGAATACACGCTATACCACTCCAAAACGCGTTGATTAGATGAGAGTAAATATAGCATTAAATGGGCATGGTAGGGGGAGAAAGTTGAGACGTTGGAGCGGTCTTGCAAAGGCTGCGAAGGTTGGGAGCGTGATTGGAGAGCAGGTGACAGGCTAAAGCCTGTCACTGGTGTGCTTAACTCGCTACGGAACTACGGTGACTGGCCTTCAGCCTGTCACTGGTGTGCTTAATTCACTACGAAGCTACGGTGACTGGCCTTCAGCCTGTCATCCGCTGTTGACGTTGGCAGAGATCTTTATTAAAACCGTTGGAGCGGTCTTGCAAAGGCCGCGATGGATTTGGCAGAGATCCTTTACGAAGCTCTCAATGACCTACAATAGGTGCCGAGCGTTGCTCGTCATCGCTTCGCGACGCTTGCAGCGCCTCAACCCCGCCCCGTTGGGGCATGGGTTGTCACATGGGCATTCGCTCAGAAGTCTCCTTGCTGCCAAACATAAAAAAAGGGCCATCCGAACGGATGACCCTTTTTCTATGTTAGGTGCCTGGCAATGACCTACTCTCACATGGGGAAACCCCACAC